>CAZRKI010000128.1:0-1594 GCA_964600765.1 uncultured Marmoricola sp. | reverse complement strand
GGCGAGATTGCCGACCGCCTCTGTCCAAACCACACCGTGGTAGGCCCCATCGGGTTGGGTCAGACCGGGGAATCGTTCGGCGTGGGCAGCCCAGTCGAAGTTGCCCGAGTCCACGATCACACCACCGATGGAAGTGCCATGCCCGCCGATGTACTTGGTGGCGGCATGCACGGATACGTCAACTCCGTGTTCGAATACCTTGCACAGGTAGGGCGTGGTGGCGGTGTTGTCCACGATGAAGGGGAGGCCATGTGAATGGGCAGCCTCGGACCAGGCATCCAGATCAATAACGTTGATGGCCGGATTGCCCAGGGTCTCTCCAAAGACCAGCTTGGTCTTCTCATCGATATGTTTTGCCAATTCCTCGGGCTTGCCCGGATCCACGAAGCGCACCTCGATCCCGAACTGGGGCAGGGTGTGGGCGAACAGCGCGTAGGTGCCGCCGTACAGAGTGGAGAGGGCCACGATGTTGTCACCTGAGTAGGTCAGGTTCAGGACCGCGTAGGTGATCGCTGAGGATCCCGAAGCGGTGGCCAGGGCGCCCACGCCTCCCTCAAGGGCGGTCATCCGCTCCTCGAAGACGTTCTGGGTGGGATTCATGATCCGGGTGTAGATATTGCCCGGCTCGGCCAGGGCAAACAGGTTGGCCGCGTGCTCGGTGTCGTTGAAGACATAGCTGGTGGTCTGGTAGATCGGCACCGCCCGCGAGTTCGTGGCGGAATCTGCCTCCTCCTGACCGGCATGTACGGCGAGGGTTTCTGGTTGCAGGTTTGCTGAATCACTCATGGGTGAAGTCTGCCCGGTTTCAGGCAACTCAGTGGCAACTTGTTGATCGTCTCACTTGGCAAGAAGGCATTGCCCACCGATCACAGATCTGCTTTGTAGTTGTCCCGGATCCATTTTGGCACTTGCCGGACCCGCTGATAAGCTACTGCGGTTGTCTTGATGACAACACCTCTGCCGTGTAACGGCCGCGGATCCCAGTGCCCCGGTGAACAGGCCCGGGCGCGCCGCGCAACAAGACCAAGAAGGGGAAACCGTATGTCGATCGGTACCGATGCCGAGACCAAGAAGAAGATCATTGCCGAGTACGGCGCCAACGAGAGCGACACCGGGTCCCCCGAGGTCCAGATCGCGTTGCTGTCGCACCGCATCAGCCACCTGACCGAGCACCTCAAGCAGCACAAGCATGACCACCACAGCCGTCGTGGACTGCTGCTTCTGGTCGGCCAGCGTCGTCGCCTTCTCAACTACCTGGAGAAGACCGAGATCGAGCGTTATCGTTCGATCGTTTCCCGCCTCGGCCTGCGCCGCTGATCATGGCAGGGCGACTCACAACGGTGAGTCGCCCTGTTCTGTATTTCGACCCGATAGGGTCAGAACCGAAAACAAGTAAAGAAAACCAGGAGTGAACCGCTGCGCCTGATGTCCAACGTCGGCCCGGTCCTCGGTAGTGATCTTCGGAAGTCAGTTCACTGCGTCCGCAGATCTCGATCGAAGACCGGCCCCTCACCATATGGGTGCGTAGGTCAGGTGGAGTTTCGCTCCGCGAACAGAAAGGGCTGTCAACATGACAGAAGGCCCCGAAATCATT
>CAZRKI010000127.1:0-1621 GCA_964600765.1 uncultured Marmoricola sp. | reverse complement strand
AGTTGGTGATCGTGGTTGCGCTGGCCAATCCCGAACCGCGCACCCGGTTGATCGACCGAGCCCTGGTGGCTGCATTCGATGCCGGGATGCAGCCGTTGTTGTGCCTCACCAAGGCCGACCTGGCCGCAGCTGATGAGTTGCTGGCCCACTACGAGCCACTTGGCGTGCCGTGGGTGGTCACCCAACGTGGGGGTGACCTGAGCCAATTGCAGTCCTTCCTGAATGGCCACACCAGCGTGCTGGTCGGACACAGCGGAGTGGGCAAGTCCACGCTGGTCAACGCTTTGGTACCTACCGCGGAGCGGGCCACCGGTCAGGTCAATGACGTGACCGGAAGAGGACGGCATACCTCCACCAGCGCCATCCTGCTGCCCCTGCCTGATGGGGGCTCCATCGTGGACACCCCCGGAATCCGCTCCTTTGGACTGGCCCATGTGCAAACAACTCACCTGATCCGGGCCTTCCCGGATCTGGCGGATCTGACCGAAACCTGCCCAAGGGGCTGTCCCCACCTGGCGGACTCCCCCGAATGTGGCCTCGATGAGGCCATCGGAGTCACCGCCGAACGGGTGCATTCCCTGCGTCGGCTTCTGGCTGGAAGTTCGGGGGAATAGGGTGGCCTTGTGTCACCTGACTACACCGACGACCTGCGCCTGGCCCATGTACTGGCCGACGATGCGGACTCCTTGTCCCAATCCCGGTTCCGGGCCCTTGACCTGCATGTGATGTCCAAGCCCGATCTGACCCCGGTCACTGATGCAGACCGCAGTGTCGAGGAGGGGATCCGGCGCACTCTGGCCAAGACCAGACCCCGTGACTCGGTATTGGGCGAGGAGGAGGGCGTTACCGGGCACAGTTCCCGCCAGTGGGTGATCGATCCGATTGATGGCACCAAGAACTACGTCCGCGGCGTACCCGTCTGGGCCACGCTGATCTCCCTGATGGTCGACAACGAGGTGGTCGTCGGGGTGGTCTCCGCGCCCCAATTGAATCGACGCTGGTGGGCGATGAAGGGCGGTGGCGCCTTCACCGGCAAGTCCCTGCTGCGGGCCACCCCCTGCCATGTCTCTGATGTCTCCCGGATCGAGGATGCCTCACTGAGTTATTCATCCCTTGATGGCTGGGACAAGCGCGGTCAACTGGAGGACTTCCTGGCCCTGACCAGCCGGGTCTGGCGGACTCGGGCCTACGGCGACTTCTGGTCCTACATGTTGCTGGCCGAGGGCACCGTGGATATCGCCACCGAGCCCGAGTTGGAGTTGTACGACATGGCTGCCCTCGACGTGATCGTGCGCGAGGCCGGTGGACTGTTCACCTCACTGGACGGCCAACCGGGACCATTTGGCGGCAATGTGCTGGCCACCAATGGGCGTCTGCACGACCAGGCGCTGGCCTTCCTGGGCAGCGTTTCCGAGCATGATGACCTGAGCGGTTCTGGGGGCGCCACCCTGCATGATCTGACCGCGCGCCTTGAGGAAAACCGACACCCCGAGGACAAATCCGACTAAACCATTGCCTGATCCGGTTCCGCTGGCTAGATTCATAATTTCAGGCACGGGTAGCCGCGCCACCACCAGGTCAGGAGTGATGATGAGGATTCACGAGGTGATGGGCGCCAAGG
>CAZRKI010000126.1:0-1737 GCA_964600765.1 uncultured Marmoricola sp. | reverse complement strand
GCGCGGTCGATCTGATCGGCACCCACGTCACTGTCGACGACGATGACCCAGTGCCTGCAGGTGATCTGGGCATCGTGGCCGATCTCGGGATGTCGGCCGATGACATGAGCGAACTGCTCGACGACCTCGATCTCTACCCCGAGGAGATCCTGTCCGAGATCGCTGCCCGGATCGGCATCGGCGCGAGATTCGACGAGTTCGCCGGCCTTGACTGAGTACGACGACCTCATGGGCCTGGCGCTGGAACAGGTAAAGCTGGCCGGCGATGACGTACCCATCGGAGCGGTGGTCGTTGACGCCTACGGCGTGGTGGTCGGCCGGGGCTGCAATGTGCGCGAACGTGACCACGACCCAACCGGCCACGCCGAGATCGTGGCCCTGCGCGAAGCCGCTGCCACCCTGGGCGAGTGGCGCTTGGTCGATTGCACCCTGGTTGTCACCCTTGAGCCCTGCACCATGTGCGCGGGCGGTGCCGTGCTCTCCCGAGTGGACCGCATCGTCTTCGGCGCCTACGACGACAAGGCCGGCGCCGTGGGCAGCCTGTGGGACGTCGTACGTGATCGGCGGCTCAATCATCGGCCCGAGGTGATCGGTGGCGTGCGCGCCGAGGAATGCGTCGTACTGCTGGATGAGTTCTTCAAAACCCAGCGCAATGGTGCCACCGGGAACGGAGTCGGGTAATCTCTCCCGCGGTGGCGTGTCCGAGCGGCCTAAGGAGAACGCCTCGAAAGCGTTTGTGGGAGTGATCCCACCGCGGGTTCAAATCCCGCCGCCACCGCCATTCTTTTCCGGTTGGGTGCTGGGGTGGTCGCCATAGCGACAACACCAGCACCCAACCGTCTTTCTGGGCTCTTCACAGGGTCGTGGGTCAGTGGTTTAGTGGGGTCAGGCGACAATGCCGATCCTGATCCCACAGGGGGCGATCATGAAGACGCGTCGATTGTTGGTGCTGTTGGTTTCTGCGATTCTGGTGCTGACTGGTTTCAGTGGCCCGGGTTTCGCTGCGTCCACGGCGACTGCCTCGTCATCGGTCAGCATCCAGGCTGATGCCGGTGCAGGGGGAGTTCATGTGGTCAAGAAGAAGAAAAGGAAGCGCCACAAGAAGGCCAAGAAATCCAAGGTCAGGGCGCACATATCCAGACCACGCCCAGTCCGGCCAGTGCTCCTGCCTCCACCGGCACCCGCACTGCCGAGTGCTAATTGAGGTAGCTGGCTTGGGCCCAAGTCAGTAGTTGGGCCTGCGGACTACCTCAGCCCCAGCTTCTTGAGCAGCTTCAGCTGCAGGTTGCCCATCTTGACGAACTTAGACATCTCCATGCCCTCGGGTACGCCGAGCGGCACCTTGAGGCTCTGGGTTGCGATGGTCTGGGACTCGGTGTATTTGCGGATGCCCTCGGCGCCGTGACGACGACCGAGACCGGAGTCGCCCATGCCGCCCATGCCGGCCTCGATGGAGCCGGCAGCGGCAGCCGCGCTGTCGTTGATGTTGACTGAACCGGCACGCAGTTTGCGGGCCAGAGCACGGGCCATCACCTGGTCCTGGGACCAGACGCTGGCCGACAGTCCGTAGTTGCCCTTGTTGGCCAGGGCGAGGGCGTCCTGGTCAGAGGTGACCCGGTAGAGGGAGACGACTGGACCGAAGGTTTCGTTGAGGTAGACCTCCATGTCCTCGGTGACGCCCTCGAGGATGGTGGGGGCGTAGGCCAGGGGACCGACATCGCGGAGACGCTTGCCGCC
>CAZRKI010000125.1:0-1827 GCA_964600765.1 uncultured Marmoricola sp. | reverse complement strand
CCCCATCAACCCGCTCGATCGTCAACCGCCCCAGGGCGCCACGTCGTACGGCGTGGGCCAGGGCGCCAAGGGCTGGGTCAGGATGATCAGGGTTGAGGACCAGCAATGAGCGACCCCCACGTTCGACGTAGAGAGCCGGCTCGCCGGCAACCAGGACCACCATGGCACCAGCCTTTCGACCTGGTCGATGCCCGCTCTCGCGGGTTGGCCACGGGAGTGCCGCACCGTATGGATTGGCCGGATCGGTGGCTGCCAGGGCCAGCACTTCGGGCTCATCGGCTGGCTTGCTGAAGGTGCGCAACCGGTCGATGGCTCCAGGGGTGCCGAACTGGGCGGCACCCAGGCCCTCCACGAAGTATCCCCGGCGAATGCGGCCGGCCTCCTCCATGGCGGCAGCGATCCGATAGGTGGCGGCGAATCCTCCTGGCGTGCCCTCTGCAAGCACTGCGCCCCGGGTCAGTACTCCATGTCGGTCCAACAGCAGCTCGGTCTGGGCGTGGCCACGACGAGTTGGGTCCGGATCGCGCTGTGGAAGGGCGAACCAGCGCCCGGCCACCTGGGCCGGGCCAGTACGCGACGGGGCGGCCGGGCGGCGTACCCGGGCAGCTCGGAGCCGACCGGGTCGGGCCGGGGTGCGATGCGCGCCCTGTCCTGCGATGAGTGCGCGTAGTGGCGCCAGGGTGTCATTGCTCAACAGGCCAGCCCAGGTCATCTCCCAAAGGGTTCGCGACAGGGCCTGGTCATCGGTGCTCCCGATCGCGGTCGCCAATTGCCGAAAGAAGTAACCCCCGCCCCCCTCAAACAGGAGCTGGATCTCACTCCACTGATCAGACTCCGCCCCGACGATCTCAGGCAGGGTAAGTGGGGCAGAATCGGCCAGATGGAGGCTGATCCAGCCATCATGGGCGGAGATCTCGCCAGCGCCGGCCCAGTACACCTCGCCGCTGGCGGTGAGCTCATCCAACATCTCCGGGCGGTAGTCACTGACTCGGGCCGGCAGGATCAGGGACTCCAGAGCGGAGGCGGGTACGACGGCGCCGGCCAACTGTTCAACTGTGGTCAGGACTCCATCCACCCCACGCAGGCGACCGCCAATCTGGTGCCAGGCAGGTAGGAAACGACCCAGCGCTGAAGGGGAGACCGGTTCGACCTCCTTGCGCAACCGGGCCAGGGACCGGCGTCGCAGGGTGCGCAGTACTGCGGTGTCACACCACTCCAGTCCGGAGCCGGTCGGGCGGAACTCGCCGGCAAGCACCCGATCGGTGGCCGCCAACCGGTGCAGGACCTGATCGACCACCGCGACCCCGAGACCAAAGCGAGTGGCCACCTCGCTAGTGGCGAAAGGCCCGTGGGTACGGGCAAAACGGCCGATCAGGTCACCCAATGGATCAGCCACCGGTTCGGTGAAGGCGCTGGGTATTCCGGGAGGGGTCGGCACTCCCAGGGCATCCCGCAATCGGGCGACATCCTCGACGATTGCCCAGTGCTGGGCTCCAGCGATGGGGATTTCGACCAGGCGCCGCTGTTCCTGCAAGGAGAGCAGCCAACTGGCTGCCAGTTCGGGTTCCTGACATCGTTCCTGAACCTCGACCGTGGTTAGTGGCCCCAGGTCGCGCAACAGATCGACCAGGCCCTCAGCGCTTCGGACCTGCCGCTGCGGTGCCAACCGCTGGAGTTCCGCCTCGACCTCGGCCAGCACGCTGGGATCTAGGAGTTCGCGCAACTCGGTGCGGCCGAGTAGTTCGGCCAGCAGACCCTGATCCAGGGTCAGTGCTGCAGCCCGTCGTTCTGCCAACGGGTTGTCGCCCTCATACATGAACTGGGCGA
>CAZRKI010000124.1:0-1914 GCA_964600765.1 uncultured Marmoricola sp. | reverse complement strand
CCCTCCACGATCGGCCAGCCATAGTTGCTGCCGGGTTTGATGATGTTGAGCTCATCCCAGGTGTCCTGGCCGAACTCCGCGGCGTACATCGTGCCGTCGCTGGCCCAGGCGATCCCCTGCGGATTGCGATGGCCGTAGCTGTAGACCAGCGATCCGGGGAAGGGGTTGTCCGCGGGCGCCTTGCCCTCCGGGGTCATCCGCAGGATCTTGCCGGCCAGCGAGTCGCGATCCTGGGCGAGGTCCTGCTCACCGGAGTCGCCGGTGGTCGCATACAGCATCCCGTCCGGCCCAAACGCGAGCCGACCGCCGTTGTGGTTGCTGGCCGCGGGGATGCCGCTCACCAGCGTCTCGGGGTCCTGCAGGCCCAACCCGCCGGGCTCGCCGGTGATCCGGTAGCGCTGGATCCGGTTCTCACTGCCCGCAGTCGAGTAGACATACAGGAAGCCCTCATGTGCGGTGATCCCGAGCAGGCCACCCTCACCATCCCCCTGTACGCCGTCGATCCGGGCCATCTCCCGCGGCTGCCCATCGGCCGCCAACTCCAGGATCCGGGCGCTGTCGCGCTCACTGACCAGCGGTACGTCGCGGTGGAAGGTGATCGACCAGGGGGCTTGTAGTTTGCGGGCGATCACCGTCACTCCGGTTGGGGCTGGGGCTGGACTGGTCGCAGTGGTTGGGGACTTGGCGGTTTCCGGTTTGGTGGTGTCCTCACCGCAGGCAGCCACCGGCACCAGCAGCAGGACCGCCAGTAGCCGCAGCAGCCGCTTGCTCACATTTCTCTCCCGCATCAGGACGCCCTTTCTGATCGAAGCGAAATCCAGCTTCCTCATGATGACCCAAATTTCCAGGGCGCACTATCTTGAAGCCATGACCTCTGCGATCCCCCTGCACGACGGCAGCTCCATCCCGCAACTTGGTTTCGGCACCTACCTGGTGCCACCCGATGAAGCGGAGGCCACGGTCGCCACCGCGCTGGAGGTGGGCTATCGCCACATCGACACTGCCCAGATGTATGGCAATGAGGCCGGTGTCGGAGCCGCGATCGCGGCATCGGGCCTGCCGCGCGAGGAGTTGTACGTCACCACGAAGCTCGGCAATGATGCCCACCGTCCGGAGGATGTGCGGCGTACTTTCGACGAGTCCATGGATCGCCTGGGTCTGGACTACCTGGATCTGTTTTTGATGCACTGGCCGTTGCCCACCCGCTATGACGGCGATTTCGTGTCCACCTGGCAGGCGATGACCGAGCTGCTCGCCGAGGGGCGGGTGCGCTCGGTCGGGGTCAGTAACTTCGAGCCGGCCCATCTGGAGCGCATCATCGAGGCGACCGGGGTGATCCCGGTGGTCAACCAGATCGAGGTGCACCCCTACTTCGCCAACACCGCCGCCCGGGCTGCCTCAGCCCGGCACGGGATCGTGGTGGAGGCCTGGAGCCCGCTCGCCCAGGGCGCCGTACACACCGATGCCACCCTGGCTGGGATCGGCGCACAGGTTGGGCGTACGGCGTCGCAGGTGGCGTTGCGCTGGCACCTCCAGCGCGGCGATGTCATCTTCCCCAAGTCGATGCACCGCGAACGGATGGTCGAGAACGCCACCATCGGGGATTTCGAACTCACCGACCAGCAAATGGCCACCATCGATGCGCTCGATCGGGGCGCCGAGGGCCGGGTCGGCCCACACCCCAATACCTTCGACTGGATCTGAGGCCCTGCATCAACCCAGCTAGGATTCAGCTTCACCATCAAACGGGAGGGTTCCTACATGTCCACCATTCCAGGCCTATTGCTCCTTATCTTTCTCCTGGTCGGGGTCGCAGGCACCGTATTCTGGATCATCGCGCTGGTCGATGCGCTGCGCTTCACCGACACCGAGTGGACCGCTGCCGGCCAAAACAAGTTGGTGTACGTCCTGGTG
>CAZRKI010000123.1:0-2031 GCA_964600765.1 uncultured Marmoricola sp. | reverse complement strand
GGGGTACTGACTGGATGAGTTCGCACTTCACCGTCGTCTATGACGCTTGCGTGCTCTATCCGGCACCGCTGCGCGACTTGCTGATGCATCTCGCACTGTCAGATCTGTACCGGGCGCGCTGGAGCGACATGATCCACGACGAGTGGACGCGCAATGTGATGGCCAGCCGCCCCGATCTGACCCAAGACCAGCTCAGCCGCACGCGCCAGCTGATGAACGCCCACGTCCGGGACAGTCTGGTCACTGGGTTCGAGTACCTGATTCCGTCGATCAATCTGCCCGATCCGGATGACCGCCATGTGGCGGCGGCTGCCATCCACGCCGGGGCCAGCCTGATCGTGACATTCAACCTGAAGGACTTCCCGGCGGACGCGCTCAAGCCCTACAACCTCGTGGCCCAGCATCCGGACGACTTCATCGTCGATCTGCTCGATCTGCATCTCGCGGGCGTACTGGAAGCCGCAGCCAATCATCGGCGCTCATTGAAGAACCCGCCCAAGACGGCGAACGAATACCTCGACACTCTGCTGGGGCAGGGTCTGACTCAATCGGTGGCGGTGTTGCGCCAATGGACTGTGGCCATGTGAACGGCCGAAGGGAGCACGAATGGGCAAAAAGACCCTGACCAACGCGCACTGCCTGCTTGACCTGATCGAGAAGGCTCCGGCTGCAGTCCTCCACGCCTTCAGCGGGCTCCCCGAATGCCAGGCGCTTGTCCGTGGCTTCGACTGGTCACAAGACGCTGACGGCCTTGCCGCCGCACTGATCGAACACGTCAGGCATCTGCGCAAAGACCACCGTGATCCCGCCGAGCGCGAAGCACTGCGCATCCTGCGTCTGGCGTCGCCGCGTGGCGCGCAGATTCTCACCACCGTCGCCGACCAGATCAACGACAACGATCTGATTGCCGCGTTCATGGCGCAGGACGGCGGCGAGATTGGCCGTTCAGTCTGGATGCGCACCCATTCCGACAATACAGCACGACTGTTCGATGTCGCCGAATCGATCCTGAACACTGGTGACATCCGGGGCAATACCCTCGTCGCGGATGAGCCAAAGCAGAGAGCCAATTCGACAACAGAAAGCCTTGGCTTCCTGCCCGACCAGCGCGTTCATCCAACCCCCTATCCACAGGAGAAGTTGTGATGAACGAGAAACAATCATCCGTCGCCGCACGGATCGCGGAGCTGGCCACCCTGCCGATGCCGGAGCTCTGGACGGTGTGGGATCGGTACTTCCAGGATCGTCCCCAATACCCCAACCGCACCCACGTCGAGTCCCGCATCGCCTACAAGTTGCAGGAAGAAGCCTTCGGCGGTCTCGCACCCGAGACACGGAAACGGCTCGAATCCATCGGCGCGAAGCATTCCAAGATCAAGCTGCGCGCCAAGCCGCGCGAGTTCGATTTCGCGCCTGGGACGATCCTGTTGCGCGAATGGGGTGAACGTGAGCATCGCGTTACCGTATCGGCCACCGGACTGTTCGAGTACGAAGGCCAGACCTTCAAGAGCCTGACGGCGGTGGCCCGCCACATCACCGGCGCGCACTGGTCGGGGCCGCTGTTCTTTGGCCTGAGCAAGGGAGGTGCCCGATGAGCGAGATCGCCAGCACCAAGGCTCGCAAGCGCTGCGCCGTCTACTGTCGGGTGTCCTCGGATGAACGGCTTGACCAGGAGTTCAACTCCATCGACGCCCAAAAGGAGGCGGGCCACGCCTACGTCGCCAGCCAGCGATCCGAGGGTTGGATTCCGGTGGCCGACGACTACGACGACCCTGGCTTCTCAGGCGGCAACACGGATCGTCCCGGGCTAAAACGCCTGATGGCCGACATTGAGCGCGGCCAGATCGACATCGTGGTGGTCTACAAGATCGACCGCCTGACGCGCAGCCTTGCCGACTTCTCCAAGATGGTCGAGGTGTTCGAACGCAACGAGGTGTCCTTCGTTTCTGTCACCCAGCAATTCAACACTACCACCCCGATGGGGCGGCTGATGCTGAACGTCCTGCTCTCCTTTGCCCAGTTCGAGCGCGA
>CAZRKI010000122.1:0-2214 GCA_964600765.1 uncultured Marmoricola sp. | reverse complement strand
ATCGAGTCCCCTCCCACGCCGGGACAAACACTGCTGGGTGGTGAGGAATCCGGGGGCAGTATCCGCCGCGATGACCAGGCAACCGAGGCTGCTTGGGTGAGTCCTACCGGCAACCTGTTCTGCGCGATTGATGGTGACCAGGTCTCGTGCTGGGCTGAACAGCACACCTGGCGTATTCCCAGTTTCGGTTGTGAGGCTGATTGGGGAGATTCAGTTTTCCTTGCGGGTGATGAGGCCAGTAATGACTGCTCCGGTGGCGCGATCTGTTTGTCCGCAGCTCTGGGGAACACTGATCCTTGCGACATGGGCGTGAATCGTCGGCCACTATGGTGGTTCAAGTCAGGTGACCCAACTGCTTATCGCTATGGTGAGGAGAGTGCGGCGCTGCCCTATGGAGCCAGTATCAGGATCCGAGAGCTGCAGTGCGCCAGCAAGAAGACGGGGATGTATTGTGCCAACCTCGCCACTGGTCGGGGTTTCCTGATTAGTAGGGATCGACTGGCTCTGCGCTGATCGAATAACTGTTCTGCCCACGTAGGTTGGCCTCGCGCAGCGTAGCGGGTGGTTGAATAGAGCCCTTCTTGGGTTTGCTGTGATGCAACCAAGCAAATATGCAGCAAGGACTGCCCGTGATGTCACACCATATCGCCCTGTAGCCTGACGGACGCCACCGTCTGTGTGAATCAGACCGACCCTGAGATCGAGGCTCGAGTGGTTGAATTGCGCCACGGTGTCTCCCGGTTACCTGGCGCGATCTTTGCAGCAGTGGGCTTAGCTGTCGCGGTCAATGATGATGCCAAGCATGCGGCTTATCCGTGTCGGATCCAGTCTACCTTTGCGGCAGGGCGCGAGACCCAGAGCCCAGATAAGTCGACGGTAACGAACGTCTCAGGCGCTTACAACCACTGCTATAGCTTGTCGATTCCATCACGGAGACCGTCAATAGAATGTGCCTCATTAAACATAGCCCAGCCAGAGTCCACCGGAATCTGTTTGCCGACTGCGTTCGGGAAACCGAAGACTTCCTGCGAAACAGTAAGCGGATCATTCGTTCCGTAGTAGGCGGTTACGCGATCTTTGAGTTCTCGTCGCTCCGCAGAGTAAAGATCGGTTAAGCCACGAAACTGTGGTTCGAATAGGTTGGCACCCGCGATCGGAATGGCAAATGTCGCCTTTAACTTGTTCTGGAATTCGTGGCCGTCTTTTTGACCAGCTATCAGAGCATAGTAAAACTCCGAGTCACTGACCCCAGCAGCATTGAACGTTACCGCGGACCGATCCGTAGTGATGCTCGACACCGCTGCGAGCCGACCCCCCAAGGAGTGACCGGTGAATATGACCGGTCCCTCAGACGCGTTGTCCACTCTCAATGCGAGTTGCACGGCGCGTTCGGTCTGGTCGCTCAGGCTGGATGGCGCTGCTCCCTGAGCGTCAGTTAAAAGGTCTGCTCCCGTTTTCGGATCGGTGCCAGCATATGCGACGACCAAAGTCCCGTCCTCGTCTCGGTAGATCGTTGCTGAGAAGCCACAGGATTCGTCCTTGAGCATGTCGCTGGTGACACCAAGCTCATCAAGTTCAGCCGCAGAGAGGGGAGTCCAGGTGTGCCCGTTGACCACGACCGGGCCTGGTGGGCCGTAGGCGCTGCCCGCTAGCTCAAGGAACTCCGATGGCTTGGGTTCACGACAAAAGGAACTGGTGCTTGTTGTGGGGGCACCTACCCCGACCCCTACCCCTCGGGTGGAACTACTTCCACGGCTTGCAGTACGCTGCTGTGCGATCTCGCGGCGGAGGGTGGTGAGGGCGTGTTCGATGTCAACCTCCGCCGAATGAGCCTGAGCGCGTTGGGTGCTCTGCCATGTGCTGTGGAAGCGTTGCAGGTCTGCGCCAAACCAGACCTGAGTCAGCAGGTTAATAGTGGTGTCTACAATGCCGACTATGGTGTTGATCGCGTCCGCCTGAAACTTGAGCTGGTCAGCTAGCCTCTCGGCTTCTTCGATGTCCATCCCGTGAATAGTCATCCAACTCAATTCCTTTCCAGAAGGTTTGCCAGTAGACCGTTCCCCGGATCATGGGCAGAGCAGCGACTCAAGTGCCGAGAGAATCGGCAATAAGCCGGTCAGGTCAGTCCAGCCAACAGAGAGTGAACCGCAGGTCCTACGGATTCGATGCTCTCCTCGTGACGCACAGTATCCTCTCGCAGAGTCAACTTTTTGG
>CAZRKI010000121.1:0-2224 GCA_964600765.1 uncultured Marmoricola sp. | reverse complement strand
CAGACGCCTGGTCCTGATTCAGGGGAGTGTGTTTCGGTCAAGGATGGGGTGTCCTATGCGTATGTGTGGGACAAGACCGAGGTCAGTATTTCTCTTTCGCCGATCAATGAGTCCGGGGTGCGTTGTGATGATGTGACGGTCTCCCTGGTTGGTTGGGAGCCGACGTCTTACCCAGCGCGATGGCCACAGCGGGTGGTGACGACCCAGACGATCACTCTGGCCAAGGATTCTGATGTGCCGTTGAAGGCGACGATTGCCTCTCATTGTCAGAACGATGCCTATTGGGGTCCGGCTCCTGAGGTTGGGCAGATCAATACTGCTGGTGGGGTGCCGTGGAAGGAAACCTTCGTTAATCATCAGTTGCCCAAGGGGACTGGTGCCAATTATGCCGCGGATCCGATGACTGGTGGGTTGACGGCCAATACTGGTGTTTGCAATCAGCCGGATGTGCCCACCGATGGCCCCACCGACGGCCCGACTGATGGCCCGACTGATGGTCCCACGGGCCCGAAGATCAGGAATGTGGGCGCTGGCACCGCGCACACCTGCGTGGTGCGTACCGACGACACCCTGTGGTGCTGGGGCTCCAACAACGCTGGCGAACTGGGCCAGGGATCAGAGGACAAGGACGGTCATTTCCCGGCCACTCAGGTCGGTGGTGCTGAATGGCTGACGGTTACGTCTGGCGCGGGTACCACCTGCGCGATCAAGACCAACAACACCCTGTGGTGCTGGGGCTGGAATGCCAACGGAGCCGTGGGTGACGGCACCACCCAGGTACGACATGTGCCCACCCAGGTCGGCACCGACGCCGACTGGGTCGCAGTGGATGCCGGTGAGGCCAGCACCTGTGCCATCAAGAGCGACCGCTCCTTGTGGTGCTGGGGTGAGAACCATGCCGGCCAGGCCGGTATCGGCATTGGCGAGAACAACCCGCTGGTGCCAACTGCGGTGGCTCCCGGCACCCAATGGGCATCGGTGGACACCGGGGAGTACGGCACCTGTGGGATCAGGACCGACCGCTCGCTGTGGTGCTGGGGTTGGGAAACCAATGTGCCGCCGGGAGTAAACCAGGAAGCGACCTGGATGTCGTACCTGCAATATTCAGACACCCCGGTCGGCGTACCCAGTGACCTGGGTTGGCGCTCGGTGGTGGTGAGCACCTTCAACATCTGCGGCATCAAGACCGATGACTCGCTGTGGTGCTGGGGCGCCAACGAAGCCGGCGAGGTGGCCGATGGCACCACGCAGCCGCGGGTTGAGCCAGTCCACGTGAGCGGTGCCAACGACTGGAATCAGGTCGCCGCCGGGACCAGTCACTTCTGTGGCACCAGGGCTGACGCGACGGGCTGGTGCTGGGGTCGCAATGATGCTGGCCAGTTGGGTGATGGAACCACCCAGGACCGCTACCAGCCCACCCAGGTGGCCAGCGCCACCGGATGGTCATACCTGCTGTCAGGCAATGCCCAGAGTTCCCACTCCTGCGGGGTCAAGCCGGATGACTCGCTGTGGTGCTGGGGGCAGAACTACTCCAGCCTGTTCGGCGATGCAGCCAACTTCACGATCATAAGTACTCCGATGCTGGTGTCCTGGTCCAGCTGAACCGGGTTGGCTGAGGTGGACCCGCGCGGATGCCTGTGGTTCGCCTCGGGGAGAATGGTGGGGTGAGTCCAGCATTCTTTACCGCCGAAGGTGACCGGCTGATCGCCAATGACGTGGCCCGCAGTTTGTGGAGCCACAACCAGATGCATGGTGTGGCGATCGGAGGTGCGGTCTCCCGGGCCCTGGAGAAGGGGCTGGCCGGCATCGAACGCGCGGACCTGCGCCCGGCGCGATACAACGTGGACATGTTCCGCGCGGTGGCGATGGACATCCCCTGCGAGTTCCGCACCCGCGTCGTACGGGAGGGGCCCCGGATCGCGCTGATCGATGCGGAGTTGGTGCAGGAGGGTGAGGCCAGATGCCGGGCGACCGGGCTGTTCCTCAAGCCGAGTGCCAATCCGGAGGGTGACCTGTGGACGCCGGATCATCAACTCGCGCCCCCGCCGCTCGAGGAGACCGATGAGGATGATGAGCGCAAGCCACCGGTCTTCTACAGCGAGGATCAGGGGTGGAGCAGCGATTTCTTCAAGCACCAGAATGGCTCCCGAAAGATCGTCTGGCAGACCGCGCTGCCGGTGGTCACCGGGGAGCAGATCTCGCCCTTCCAGGCTGCCTGTAGTGC
>CAZRKI010000120.1:0-2287 GCA_964600765.1 uncultured Marmoricola sp. | reverse complement strand
GCGCGTCGTAGGACAGGGTCAGGTCGACCTTGCCGTTGGCCTTCATGTTCATCCTCCGAAGCGGGGTCAACAAACGCGATTTACTTATGCACAAGGCCCGGGCTAGGGAAGCCCATAATTTAGAACTGCACTAAAGTATGAACATGCAGATTGCGCGTACATGAGCATAAGTTTCGGAGAAGACCCTGTCGCGACTGATGTCGATCGCGTTCTGACGTCTCTGGCTGCTGGTGATTGGGATGACGATGAATCATCACTCGTCGACCTCAAGGAGGAAGCGGGTCGACGGGACAAGGCGGGCAATCTCCTACCTGGTCAACCACGCAATGAGAAAGCGGCCATACAGGTGGCAGCGGAGCTGGCGTGCGCGGCCAACACTCCAGGCGGAGCAGCGCTGGTCCTGGGGGTGGCCGATGATGGCAGCCTGCTCGGGACCGCTCTCGACATCGAATGGCTCAGGCACCGTGTCTACGAGCTCACCGACCGGACGCTGACCATCGACGTTCGCGCCGCACAGCTCAGCGGTGTGCGCGTGTTGGTCATCAGGGCGCCCCAGGCCATCGAACCGATCCGCTGGCGAGGGCGGGTGATGTGGCGTATCGACGACAAGTGCGTCGAGGTAGATCCGGCGACGTGGCACGCCAAGAGACTGATACGAACGAACTTCGACTGGTCAGCCCAACCTTCGAACGTGCCAGCGCTGGAGGCTCGTGAGGCGTCAGTCGAGGTCGCTCGTCGCTTCTTGCGCGAAAGTGGGGAAGCACATGCCATCGAGTTGGCGGGTCAGCCCACGCCTGCGTTGCTGCGCCGACTCAACGTGGTGACTGGCGATGGGCTGTTGAGCAACGCAGGAGTTCTGGCTTTCGTGGGTCGTCGTCAACCCTCCCTTGACTACATCCGGAGAGACGTTGCCGGTGGTGATAGCCGACAGCGGGTTCATGAAGGCGGCAGAGGAGTTCTCGAGGAACTGCAGGAAGTGTTCACTAACATCTCTGCAAACAACTCCGTCCGTCATCTCCCAAAGGGGGTGGCGGTGGGCCAGGTGAGGGATCTTCCAGAACAGGCGGTGCGTGAGGCGGTCGTGAACGGATTGGCACATAGAGAGTGGGGGATCATCGCTCCGACGACAGTGGAGCACATCGGCCGAACGCTGCGGGTGACAAGCCCAGGCGGGTTCTTCGGTGGTGTGACGTCAGCGAACATCATCACCCATCCGTCACAGTCCAGGAATCGAGCATTCACTGAGTTGCTTGCCGCGATCCGAGTAGCGGAACGGGAGGGTGTCGGTGTCGACCGCATGGTCAAGGAGATGCTGCGTCTTGGGCATCGTTCCCCAGAGATCCACGAGATCAGCGGTCCGTTCGTCAGGGTTTCGCTGGTCGGGGACACCGCCGACGCCGCGTGGATCGATTGGTTGGCAAGCATCGAGCCCCCTGCGCTCATTGAGGACCTGAACACGCTGATGTTGCTTCGACACCTCATCGACGAAGGCTGGTTGGATGCGCGGACAGCCGCGCCAGTGCTGCAATTGAATGGGGCAGAGACTGAGGGGTCTATTGCCAGGCTGGCTTCGGCCACGATTCGCGACCAGGTCGTCGTCAAAGTTGTTCCCGGTGTCCCCGATGATGAACCACCTGCGTGGTGTTTGACTGTCCTGGGCCGCGCAGCCCTCGACAGGAGGGACCAAGCCCACGGCACGCACCGCACGTTGCCTTCACGGTCAAGGATTGCCCGTTCCTACGCGCAACTGCGCGGGCGGATCAGCACTACTGAGCTAGGCGGACTCATCGGCGCGAGCCCCACGAACGTCGGCGGTGTCCTCAAGGAACTAGAGCAAGAGGGAGAACTGCGCCCGTCGCGAGCCAACCGGCGCGGACCGGGGTTCTACTACATCTCAACGCATTGACATTACGCATATGCTGCAGGCCAGCAAGTGTTCGTTAGACCGACGTTCAGAAGAACGAGGTGGGTGACCGCCGCACCTCGCTGCCGGCCGAATGTCTCCCTTGGCCAACTGACTCACTCTCGCGCACCCCCGTTGTCGTCTCGGCACCCAAACCCCCGTGCCTCCGGTTTTGGGTGCCTGACGGGCAACTCAGTTGTCGTCTGGGCACCCAAAGGGTTCCGGCCCGGCTCTGGGTGGCTCAGCCCCCGGTCCGCCGCACCACCGCCGCGAGGTCCGCGGCCGTCAGCCCGTACACCCGCGCCATCGCCTTCGGGTCCGGGGGCAGTTCCGCGCCGGCCTCCACCCGCTTCAACGCCGACGGGTCGATGCCCATCCGGCGGG
>CAZRKI010000119.1:0-2422 GCA_964600765.1 uncultured Marmoricola sp. | reverse complement strand
GAAGAGATCGACCAGCGTCGCCGGGCAGTGGACCGGATGAAGATGGAAGAGCTCGCCCTGGAGAAGGAGTCAGATGCGGCCTCGGTCGAGCGGTTGGACCGGCTGCGCGAGACCCTGGCCGAGCGGCAGGGTGAGCTGCGTGAACTCGAGGAGCGATGGGAGCGGGAGAAGGCGGCTCTGGAGGGTGCCGGCGCCGGCCGCAAGCAGATCGATGAACTGCGCATTGAGGCCGACCGACTGCAACGAGCAGGTGATCTGGCCGCTGCCTCGGAGATCCTCTACGGCCAGATCCCAGCCCTGGAAAAGCACCTCAGTGACATCGAGGCCACCTCCACACCTGAGGACCCAATGGTCACCGAGGAGGTCGGCGCCGCCGAGATTGCCGATGTGGTCGAGGCCTGGACCGGCATCCCAACCGGTCGGTTGCTGGAGGGTGAGGGCGAGAAGTTGCTCCGCATGGAGGAGGTCCTCGGTGAGCGGCTGATCGGCCAGCAGGCTGCAGTGCGGGCGGTTTCAGACGCCGTACGCCGGGCTCGGGCCGGCATCGCCGACCCGGATCGACCCACGGGCTCCTTCCTGTTCCTGGGACCAACCGGTGTTGGCAAGACCGAGCTGGCCAAATCCCTGGCCGACTTCCTCTACGACGACGAGCGCGCGATCGTGCGGATCGACATGAGCGAGTACTCCGAGAAGCACTCGGTGGCCAGGCTGGTCGGTGCACCTCCCGGATATGTCGGTTACGACGAGGGCGGGCAACTGACCGAGGCGGTTCGGCGGCGGCCCTACAGCGTCGTACTGCTTGATGAGGTGGAGAAGGCCCATCCAGAGGTCTTCGACATCCTGTTGCAGGTCCTCGACGACGGTCGGTTGACCGATGGCCAGGGGCGCACGGTCGACTTCCGCAACACCCTGTTGATCCTGACCAGCAACCTGGGCTCGACCTTCCTGGTCGACCAGACGCTGGAGCAGGACAAGAAGCACGACGCGGTGCTGGCCGTCGTACGGCAGCACTTCAAGCCGGAGTTCCTGAACCGGCTGGATGAAGTGGTCATGTTCGAGGCGCTGACCAAGGACGAGCTCGGCCACATCGTGGATCTGCAACTGGCGGCCCTGGACAGGCGCCTGGGAGCCAGGCGGATCACCCTGACGGTCACCGATGCTGCTCGCAAGTGGCTGGCCGAGGAGGGCTTCGATCCGGCGTACGGCGCGCGGCCGCTGCGTCGGTTGGTGCAGACCTCGATCGGGGACCCCCTGGCCCGGCTGCTGATCTCTGGAGAGGTCGGCGATGACGACCGGGTCCGGATTGATCTGGATGAGGACGGAAGTGGCCTGAATTTGAGCACTACTGCCGAGAACATTTGAGGCAACTGGTGAAATAGGAGCCATGGATGAGGTGAAGCGACCGCCACAAGCCACCACCGCCATGATGGCAGTGGTGGTCGCTTCAGCCTTCCTGGTGGTCTCAGCCTTCGATGGGATCAACTCCTCCCACTCCATCGCCACCCAGGAAGCCCTGGCCAAGGCGATCGACGATCCGGTGTTCAAGCAGGTCGGGTTCACAGCAGCCCACTTTGCGCTGCTGATCCGGGCAGCGTGGATGGTCACCGCCGCATCAGCAGCGGCCAGCTTCGTGCTGGCCTGGTACATCCCCCAGCGCCATCACGCAGCCCGGATTGCCCTCGCCCTGACGGCCTTCCCAGCGATCGCGATGATCCCCTTCACCGGCAGCCTGATCGCCTTGTTGCTTGGTTTCGGAGCCGGCCTGCTCTGGACCCAACCAATGCGGGAGTGGTACTCCGCCAAACCGGTGGATCGGGCCAGCCCGTGAGTGAACCCGAGATCCCGGTTGGCACCCATCCAGCTGCCTGGCCGGTCAATGGTCCGGCCTGGATCGACCCACATTACGGCGAGGTGTCGCGGGCCGCGCGACGGCCCAAGCGGGTCAAGTTGGCCTGCCTGCTCACCTGGGGCACGGCGGTCCTGGTGCCGTACTCATATCTGATGTGGCTGGCTGGCTTCTTGTTGATGCCGGACACCTTCATACCGATGCTGATGCGTTGGCTCGGTATGGGCTACGTCAACTTCACCAGCTCAGACCAGCAGTGGGTCTACGTGTTGGTGCACCTGCTGATCTTCGGCTGGGCCGTGTTGGCGATGGTGTTGGCCTGGTTTGCCTGGAAGCGGAAGCAGTGGGCCCGTCGCGGCCTGATGATCAGCGCTGCTCTGACCCTGCCCTTGTGCCTGATGACCTTCCCGCTCAGCTTCTTCCAACTACTGGCCTGCCCAGCCGTGATCATGCTGCTCTGGCTGAGCCGGGACTGGTTCGCGCCGCTGCCTGCACGTCGTACGGAGAACGCGGAGCGGATCACCATCCCGCCGAGGCGGCACTAATTAACACGCCGAGGCGGCACTAATTAACACG
>CAZRKI010000118.1:0-2459 GCA_964600765.1 uncultured Marmoricola sp. | reverse complement strand
CTCGAACTTGGTGTCGGCCAGGATGATGCCGCGCTCCCGGGCAATGGATTCGGCACGCGCATAGATGGCCAGGGTCAACTCCCGCAGTCGACTCGCCACCTCAGCACCCACGGTGCCCACCACTGCGTCGTAGCTGACGTTCTCGTCATGGTCGCCAAGATCCGCCTTGGTCGCCGGGGTGAAGATCGGCTCGACCAATCGGCTGGCCTCAACCAGACCGTCAGGCAACGGGATCCCGCACACGGAGCCGGTTGCCTGGTAGTCGACCAACCCGGAGCCGGTCAGGTAGCCCCTGGCCACGCATTCGACCGGGAACATCGCCAGTTCCTCACACAGTACGGCGCGTCCGGCCACCTGATCGGGCACCGCAACCGAAACCACGTGGTTTGGCACCAGATCGGCAAGTTGCTCAAACCACCACAGCGACATCTGGGTCAGGATGGCACCCTTGTCGGGGATGGTCGTCTCCAGCACATGGTCAAAGGCAGAGATCCGGTCGCTGGCCACCATCAACAACTGCCCCGAATCGGTCCGGTACAGGTCGCGCACCTTCCCAGAGTGGAGGTGGGTGGTTCCCGGAATCTCAGGCGCAGGTGGGATATTCAGCACCCAGCCAGCCTATAAAGCAACCCAGTGAGGGGCGCGGGTGGGACCGTGCACCGAATCACGGGCCCACCCACGCGGGGTTGCTGCGGCATGGTGTGCGCGAGGTCACCGGCGAACAGGTCACTTGGCTGGAGGGGGACACTGCTCAGTTGGCAGCCTCAGCAACCGCAACTGGTAGTAGCCTAAATCAATTCCGACAAATAGGTATAAAAACGGTCAAAGTATTGCACCGGGCGCGTAAGTTGCACCCGCTGGATCAGCTGCCACGACCCGTTCGATCCGGCTCACCACTGCCTGGACCTGTTCCCGAGCGGCACCAGTGAAGGTGATCGGGTCCGCCACCAGAGCATCGATGTCCGAGCGCATCAGGCCCAGCCGGGGATCAGCAGCCAGTCGCTCGAACAGGTCGTTCTCGGCTCGTCCCTGACGCATCTCCAGGGCCACCGCTACCGCATGCTCCTTGATTGCCTCATGCCCTTCCTCTCGGCCCACCCCATTGCGGACCGCGGCCATCAGGATCTTGGTGGTGGTCAGGAAGGGCAGATAACGATCCAGTTCACGCTGGATCACCGCCGGGAAGGCACCGAACTCGTCGAGCACGGTCAGGAAGGTCTGGAATAGCCCATCGGTGGCAAAGAAGGCGTCGGGCAGCGCCACCCGGCGTACCACCGAACAGGACACATCACCCTCGTTCCACTGGTCACCGGCGAGCTCGCCGACCATGGACAGGTAGCCGCGGGTGATCACCGCCAGTCCGTTGACCCGTTCGCAGGAGCGGGTGTTCATCTTGTGCGGCATCGCCGAGGAACCCACCTGGCCCTCCTTGAAACCCTCGGTCACGAGCTCGATACCGGCCATGAGCCGGATCGTGGTGGCCAGGTTCGAGGGGCCAGCGATGATCTGCACCAGCGCAGAGAGTACGTCGAAGTCCAGCGAGCGCGGGTACACCTGGCCGACCGAGGTGAGCACATGCTCAAAGCCCAGATGGGCTGCCACCCGGGCCTCCAACTGCTCCATCCGAGCGGGATCGCCGTCGAGTAGGTCGAGCATGTCCTGGGCGGTGCCCATCGGACCCTTGATGCCCCGCAGTGGATAGCGGCCGAGCAGATCGTCGAGTCGGTCCAGGGCAATCAGCATTTCATCGGCCACCGTGGCGAAGCGTTTGCCCAGAGTGGTGGCCTGGGCGGCGACATTGTGGGAGCGCCCAGCCATGACGGTGGTCTCATGCTCCGCAGCGAGGCGACCCAGCCGGGCCAGGGTGGCCACCACCCGGTGTCGGATCAACTCCAGGGACTGCTTGATCTGTAGTTGTTCCACGTTTTCGGTGAGGTCGCGCGAGGTCATCCCCTTGTGAATGTGCTCGTGGCCGGCGATCGCCGCGAACTCCTCGATCCGGGCTTTCACGTCATGGCGGGTGATCCGCTCGCGGGCCGCGATCGATTCCAGGTCAACCTGGTCGATCACGCGTTCATATGCCTCGATCACCCCATCGGGAACCTCGATCCCGAGGTCTTTCTGGGCTCGCAGCACGGCCAGCCACAACTGGCGTTCCAGGACGATCTTGTGCTCTGGCGACCAGATCTGGGCCAGGTCGGCGCCGGCGTAGCGGCTGGCCAAAACGTTCTGCATGCTCACAACTGCTCCCCTGCTGCCGCCCTCGCGGCGATGTCGGTACGCCACTGCGCACCGTCGAATGAGATTGCCCCGACCCCTTGATAGGCGCGGTCGCGGGCCTGGTTCAGGTCAGCCCCGATTGCAGTGACGGCAAGCACTCGCCCACCTGCGGTGACCAATTGGCCATCGGCCAGGGCGGTGCCGGCGTGAATGACCTCAGCGTCGATGACGGCATCGAC
>CAZRKI010000117.1:0-2679 GCA_964600765.1 uncultured Marmoricola sp. | reverse complement strand
GTCTGAGCCAATCGGGTCTCTGGTCGGCCTGGACCCTGATTGCCAAGGGCACCCTGGGGGTACTGGGCGGACTCATCCTGGCTGCGACCACCGAACCGCACGAGATCCTGCGCGGGTTGGAGCGACTACGGTTGCCAAACCTGATGGTGCAGATCATGGGTTTCATGATTCGTTACCTGGACGTGGTCACCGACGATCTGCGCCGCCAACTGAGTGCCCTGCGATCAAGGGGTTTCACCGCTCGCAGCCCCCGACACTGGGGGGTGCTCGCCCGATCGATCGGGGCCCTGTTCATTCGTTCCTATGAACGCGGTGAGCGGGTGCATCTGGCCATGCTGTCCCGAGGGTACGACGGGCGGTTGCCGCGCTCATGAGCATCCCGGTGCTCGACGTACAGGGGTTGGCCTATGCCTATCCCGACGGTCACCAGGCCCTGTTCGGCGTGGATCTGCATGTCCATGCTGGCGAAAGAGTGGCGCTGCTGGGGCCGAATGGCGCCGGCAAGACCACTTTGGTGTTGCATCTGAATGGCATCCTGCAGGCCGGCGCGGGACAGGTCACGATTTCGGGGCTGCCGGTCACCAAGAAGAACCTGCTGGAGATCAGGCGTCGGGTAGGGGTGGTTTTTCAGGATCCCGATGACCAGTTGTTCATGCCGCGGGTGCGTGAGGATGTGGCCTTCGGGCCGGCCAATCTGGGGATTCGTGGTGCGGCGCTGGAATGCCGGGTAATGACCGCACTCGATCAGGTGGGCATGGCCGATTTTGCTGATCGTCCGTCGCACCACCTCAGCTTCGGACAACGACGCCGGGTCGCGGTGGCGACCGTACTGGCGATGGAGCCGGAAATCATCGTCCTGGATGAGCCATCATCAAATCTGGATCCAGCCTCCAGGCGCGAGCTGGCCGAGATCCTGACCTCGCTGGAGGTGACCCTGCTGATGGTCACCCATGACCTGCCCTACGCACTGCAATTGTGCGAACGCTCAGTGGTGCTCGCGGATGGGGTGATCGTGGCGGATGGCAGCACTCGGAAGGTGCTTTCCGATGCCGACTTGATGCAGGCCAATCGACTGGAATTGCCATTCGGATTCGCCCCTGACTTGGTTAATGAGTGAAGCTGAAATCCCATACTGCAGATATGGCGTTGCCGGGAGCATTCATCGCCAATTTGGTGGTTTACTAACGCTATGACCCTTGGGCAGGGATCCCGGAAAATCCGGGATCAGATCGGTGATGTGGCCATGCGCCTATTCGCCGAGCGGGGTTATCAACAAGTGAGCCTGGCTGACATTGCGCTGGCCGCGGACCTGCCCCTTGATGAGGTCACTCGCCAGGTGCACAACAAGGAAAGCCTGGTCCTGGGGGCTTCTGCGCACAGTCCGTTGTGGATCCTGGATCAATTCCAGGCTGCTCCCGAGGACGCTGACAGTCGACTGACCTTGCAGAAGATCCTGGTGGAGCGAATCTCAATGTTCCCAGAGGACAAGCTGAGAATGTGGCGCGCTGCTGCCCGTGAGATTCCTCAGGACCTGCATGACCTGACCAGATTGGGAGTGATTGAACGCGCGTCCCTGGTCGCCATGGTTGCCGAGCGGATGGGAGTTGATCAAAAATCCGATCCGCGTCCCAGCGCCCTGGTGAGTTCGGTCATCGGAGCGGTGGCCCAGGCCTATGAGATCTGGCTGCATCACAAGAGTGAGAAACCACTGCTGGAGTTGATCGAGGGGGAGTTTGCCCGCTTGGATCATTGACGTGGTTCAGCCCTCTTCGGGCAGTGGGAGATAAACCGACTTGAGTTCGGTGAATGAGGACAAGCCCTCTGGCCCGAATTCGCGACCAAGACCGGATGACTTGAACCCACCAAACGGAGCTGCGAAATCCATGGTGTAGGTGTTCACGCCGTAGGTGCCGGTGCGCACCTGGCGGGCCACCTCCAGTCCCGCATCGATGTCTGTGGTCCAAACCGTGCCAGCCAGGCCATAGTCGGAGTCATTGGCGATCCGGACTGCGTCGGGTACGTCGTCGTACTTGATGATGCTGAGCACGGGGCCGAAGATCTCCTCCTGGGCGATCCGCATCTGGTTGTCCACATCGGCAAACACTGTCGGGCGCACGTACCAACCCCGATCCAGTCCTGCTGGTGCACCAGCCCCGCCGATGACCATGCGAGCCCCCTCCTGCTCGCCGATCCCGATGTACGACGCCACCCGCTGCTGCTGCTTCTGGGTGACCATGGGGCCGATCTCGGTGGCTGGGTCGAGTGGGTCACCAACCTGCATCTGGCTGATCCCGGTCGCGATCGCGTCGACGACCTCGTCGTACCGCCCGGTTGGGGCCAGGATCCGGGTTTGGGCGACGCAGGCCTGCCCGGAGTTCATCACCCCCAGGAACTTGACCCCTTCAACCACCTGATCCAGGTTGGCGTCAGGGAGCACGATCGCAGCCGACTTGCCACCGAGCTCCAGGCTGACCCTCTTGAGCTGTTGCCCGCAGATCGAGCCGATCTGGCGCCCTACCGCTGTGGAGCCGGTGAAAGCCACCTTGTCGACTCCCGGGTGCGCCACCAGGTGGGCCCCCACTTCGCCATCGCCGGGGACGATGCTCACCACGCCCTCGGGCAGGCCGGCTTCCACGAGGAGTTCCGCCAACAGGAAGGAATCCAGGGGCGCCTCCAGTG
>CAZRKI010000116.1:0-2779 GCA_964600765.1 uncultured Marmoricola sp. | reverse complement strand
ACGCCGCCGGCCATGTGCAGGGGCACCAGGTTGATCAGCATGGACAGGCCGATGATCACCGTGCCCACCACGATCGACTTGATCGGCGGCAGCTTCCCGAAGGCCTTGGTGATCAGCAACTGGAAGCTGACGATCACGATCGGGTTGGCCATGGTGTAGAGGTCCATCGCCGGGGACAGCTCGACCGTCTTCTTCACGTACAGGGGGAGCACGTTGTAGACCTGGTTGTAGATGAAGTAGAAGCCGCTGCTCACCACCAGGAACAGGACGAAGCGGCCGCTGCGGAGGACCTGCACGACGCCCAGCAGGATCTCCGGGATGCGCTTCCGCGGCTTGGAAGGGTCGGCACCTCCCGCCGGGTCGTTGTAGCTGAGCAGGACCGCCATGAAGGCGACCGCGGCGGCGGCCATGGCCACGCCGAAAATGGCCTCGAGCTGCTGCAGGCGGGTGCGCACGAACCAGCCGGTGATTCGGCCGACAATGCTGCCGATGTTGATCACCATGTAGAAGATGGCGAAGGCCAGGGTGGCCCGGCCCATGTGGGTGCGCTGCACGGTGCCGGCGATGCAGGGCTTGACGAAGGACCCGCCGACCCCGATGAAGACCAGGGCCAGCACCACCGGGGCGACCACGGTGGGACCGGCGGTCACCTCCTTGCCGACCTGCGCGGCGAGGACATTGCCGCCCACCCACACCGGGGAGCCCATCAGGAAGTAGCCGCAGACCAGCAGCAGGCAGGCAAGCATCAGGGCCCGCCGGAAGCCGATCTGGTCGGCGATGGTGCCGCTCAGGATCGGCAGGAAGTAGACCAGGAACCACAGGATCCCGTTGAGGGTGCTGGGCCAGTAGTCGCCCAGCCCGAGCCTGCCCAGGTAGATCACCACGAAGCTGGCCATCGAGTAGTAGGCCGCCCGTTCGAACAGTTCGATGACGTTGGCGCTCCAGAAGCTGGAGGGGAACGGCTCGGGTTGGGTGGCGTCGGTCTTCATCGGGTCCATGGGCAGCCTCGCGCCCCCATCATCCCAGGGGATCGGCTTCGCGGGCCAGCCTGTGCCGAGGATCACGGCCGCTCCCACAGCCGCTACCATGGTCCCAGTCCAGGAGCGCCCATAGCTCAGCCGGATAGAGCAGCGGCCTTCTAAGCCGCAGGTCGCAGGTTCGAGTCCTGCTGGGCGCACCAATCACAAGCCCTTGAGTGTCAAGCACTCGGGGGCTTTGTTACATCAGATCGAACTCGATGGAGCATTGCTCGTAATTGCTGCAAATCGGTTCGGGATTGCTGGATGGTGGTGCAAAACTGAACATCCGCAGGCGAGTCGGCTGGGATCAGCCATCGATCAGTGACGACTCGGAAGTGGGCGCTACAACACACGCGACCGGGCACTCTGGTCTTTCCACCCATTCTCGTAGACGATCCAGTAGATCGGGTGGTCTGGCCGAGCTTTCGGGACGGTGGACCATCCCCGTCATTCACAACTGGGCCAAAATGGAGCACACAATTCGAGCACCACCAATGCCGGAAGCCGGTGGGTCCTTCGAGCCTCGTGATCAGGTGCTACCGCCTGCGGTATTCATCTACTCGGATTGATCCCGGCACCACAGTTCAAAGCTGGAAAGGAACTCAATCCCTTCCTCGAATAGTGAACGAATGGCTGCTTGCCCGCGGGCCATCCCGAAGTTCTTACTCAACACTTTCTCGTAGTCACTACCCTTACGGTGCGCAGTGAGTTTCGACCTAAGTTCCTGGACCTTCCGTAGGTAGGCGATGTCTCGCTGGACCTGTGGATATGCCCGCACTGTCAGAAATCGTTCGAACTTTCCGATGCCCTTTTCATCCGGATTTTTCGTCGGCAACTGCTTCTGGATCTCCGGCTCGTTGAGGGCATCGCTCATCAGCTTGGCCAGCAACATTATCGCTTCCTCAACCTCGTGGTCGGTGTCGTTCAGCGGAAGACGTAGCTGACTTAGCAAATAAACGTCCGACTCCTTGGGCTCGCGAAAGATCGGCCACCCGGACCTTCAGGCCCATTTGAAGGCCCTGCCGCATCGTCTGGGCTTGGTTCTGCCTTGGATCGACGATGAGGGCAGCGTCCATGCCCATACCCAGGGGTTCACCAAGAAGGCAATGCATCGGGCCAGTGGGGTGATCGGTGTGTCTGGTCTGACCCCTCACAGCCTCAGGCGCACTGCCGCCACGCTCATGCATCGGGCTGGCGTGGGCATCAAGACCATCCAACGCCAGATGCGGCACAAGAACATCAGCACTACGCTTGGGTACGTCCAGGTCGGATTGGATGAGCTGATCGAGGCCCAGCAAAAGGTGTGGGGCGTGTAGAGGCTGGTGCAATTCTGTATCGCGTTCTGGCAATTGGATGCGCAACAGACCTGGATGTAGCGGTATACGAAGACTTGATCTTCAGACTTGGATGCCGCATGTCGCAGGTTCGAGTCCTGGCGGGATCATCGATCGAAGCTCCTCAAGTCTCAACCACTTGAGGAGCCATGCTGTCTCGACTCCTCAGACTGAGTATCACTAGTGATTGCTGTCAATCGGCGCCGGATTGCTGGATTGTGACGTAAACCTGAACACGCGGCGAACGGCCAAGGCATGATGGGGCCAATGATTCACACCGCCCCAAACGATGATTGAAGTTATGGCAAGCTCGCATCAGTGCGAGCTAGATCAACTCCCGACCTCCCCACCCAGGCATAAAAGCTAGGCAAGGCCATCAGGGTAAACAAAGTGCTGGTTATGAGGCCGCCCACCATAACGATGGCC
>CAZRKI010000115.1:0-2922 GCA_964600765.1 uncultured Marmoricola sp. | reverse complement strand
GAAATCGTTGAGCCGGCTTGCCTCGGTTCGATCGGTGACTTCGTTTGGGAGGACATCAACAAGAATGGTGTTCAGGATGCTGGTGAGCCCGGTGTTGGCAATGTCACGGTGAATCTGCTTGATGTTGAGGGTGCTGTGCTGGCTTCCACCACGACCGCTGCTGATGGGAGCTACCACTTCAATGAGGTTGCTTGTGGCACCTACCTGGTGCAGTTCGTTGCCCCTTCGGGTTACCAGGGCTTCACTGATCCCAACCAGGGTGATGATGACAGCGCTGATTCCGATGCAAACAAGGAGACCGGCAAGACCGCTCCGGTGACCATCGATTCGGAGCACCCGTACAACAACACCCTGGATGCTGGCCTGGTCCAGGTGCAGCAGGTTGAGCCTCCTGTGGTGACCCCTGAGGTTCCTTCACAGGTGTTTCCTCCATCGAGGATTCCCAACAAGCTCCCTTCAACGGGTAGTGAGGTCAGCCCGATCGTTGGGTTGCTGGGTGTCCTCCTGGTCGCTGCCGGTGGTGGCCTGTTGATCCTCAGGAGGCGCAATCAACTGAACTGATCAGCATCATGGTCAATGTGGGGCGGACGAGCAATCGTGCGCCCCACATTGCCATTTGTGGGGGAACCAAAGGGGCGTTGCCGGTGGGGAGGATGGCACGGTTCCCATGGATTCCCGTAGCCTCTGCGAGTGGACACAGATGAAGTCCTCGAGCTGCTCAAGCGGGTGGCCGCCGAGGTGATCACCCCGCGATTCCGGGCGTTGGCGGACACCCAGATCAAGGAGAAACGTCCCGGAGACCTGGTCACCGTGGCTGACCACGAGGCTGAGGAATTGATTACTCAGGCCCTGCTCCGGGTCTATCCGGACTCGGTAGTCCTGGGTGAGGAGGCACATTCGGTTGACCCCTCACTGATGGACCGTTTTCGGGATGCCGATCATGCCTTCACCGTGGACCCGGTCGATGGCACCAAGAACTTTGTCAACGGTTCCCCAGATCATGCCGTCATGGTCGGCGAGGTACGGATGGGTACCACCCAGCGGGCCTGGATCTGGCAGCCCGGGCACCAGACGTCCTGGACTGCAGAGTTGGGTGCCGGTGTATGCCGCAACGGCGTACCGGTGAACCGTCCCCCAACCGCAGAACCACCCGTGGGGGCGACCTCAATCTGGTCACGGAGAGGGCGAATTCCCGAAGGTCTGCCTGCCCTGATCGGCAGTTGGATCTGCTGCGGAGTCGATTACCCCCACCTGATCGAGGGGGATTGTGACTACCTCGTCTACGGACACACCAATCCCTGGGATCACCTCCCCGGATCGCTGCTTCTCCACGAGGCCGGCGGGGCCAGCGCGCACCGTGACGGCACGCCGTACGACGCCCGCTCGGTCGGCAAGGGGCTGATCGCGGCCGCTGATCCTCATACCCTGGCTAGAGCAGTGACTGCCTGTGAGCGCATCTGGCCGGATCGCCCCGTAGACTGACCTGGTGCCACACCATGCTCGCCGTCGTGGAGACGGACGCCTCACGCATGATCTCGACCCACAGGACCGCGGACCCCAGGACGCCTGCGGGGTGTTCGGGGTATGGGCGCCGGGTGAGGACGTCGCCAAGCTGACCTACTACGGCATCTACGCCCTTCAGCACCGCGGCCAGGAGTCAGCCGGCATCGCAGTCAGCAATGGCCGTCAGATCCTGGTCTACAAGGACATGGGTCTGGTCTCCCAGGTCTTCGACGAATCCACCCTGGAAACCCTGCAGGGGTACGTCGCGATCGGCCACGCCCGTTACTCCACCACCGGGGCCAGCACCTGGCACAACGCCCAGCCGACCTTCCGGCCCACCGCTGATGGTTCGATCGCGCTGGCCCATAACGGCAACCTGATCAACACCCGCGAACTGTTGGAACTGGTCAACGAGTTGCCCAGCGAGCGCGGCGAGCTCGACATCCACGCTCGAAACCTGGAGACCAGCACCAATGACACCGCTCTGGTCACCCAACTCCTGGCGCACCACCCCGACATCTCCCTTGAGGAGAAGGCAGTAGAGGTGCTGCGCAAGGTAAAGGGCGCGTTTTCCTTTGTCTGGATGGACGAAACCACCCTGTACGCCGCCCGCGATCCCCAGGGCATCCGACCCCTGGTGCTGGGCCGCCTGGAGCGCGGCTGGGTGGTCGCCAGCGAGACCGCGGCGCTCGACATCGTGGGTGCCTCATTCATCCGCGAGATCGAACCGGGTGAGTTGATCTCAATCGACTACGACGGCCTGCGCAGTCGTCGCTTCGCCGAACCAGCGCCAAAGGGTTGCCTGTTCGAGTTTGTCTACCTGGCCCGCCCTGACACCGTGATCTCTGATCAGCGGGTGCACAGCGTCCGCGTCGAAATCGGCCGCCGCCTGGCCCATGACTTCCCGGCTGAGGCCGACCTGGTGATCCCGGTGCCGGAGTCCGGCACTCCCGCCGCGATTGGATACGCCGAAGCCAGCGGCATCCCCTATGGCACTGGTTTGGTGAAGAACTCCTATGTGGGCCGCACTTTCATCCAACCCAGCCAGACGATCCGGCAACTCGGCATCCGGTTGAAGCTCAATCCGCTGCGCGATGTGATCGAGGGCAAGCGTCTGGTCGTGGTTGACGACTCGATCGTGCGGGGCAACACCCAGCGCGCCCTGGTGCGGATGTTGCGGGAGGCCGGTGCCCGCGAAGTACATGTGCGCATCTCCAGCCCGCCGGTCAAGTGGCCTTGTTTCTATGGCATCGACTTCGCCACTCGAGCCGAGTTGATCGCCAACGGGTTGAGCACTGAGGAGATCTGCAACTCGATTGGCGCTGATTCCCTGGCCTACATCGCTTTGGAGCAGTTGGTGGAGGCAACCGGGGTGGCCCAGCACCAGCGCGGAAGGCAACAGGGCCTCGCGCAACAGGG
>CAZRKI010000114.1:0-3027 GCA_964600765.1 uncultured Marmoricola sp. | reverse complement strand
GGGAGGCGCTCAACGACGTACTGGCCCGGACCGGGGAGCCGCCGCAGACGGTCACGCCACCGCCATCGACGGGGTCCGATGATGGTGAGTCCGGGACGGATACGCCGTTGCCAAAGGAGGCCTTCACGCTGCTGCAACAGGCCGACGAGAAGTTCGCGGAGGCCGATCAGGCGCTGCGCGACGGCGACCTGGCGGCGTACCAGAAGGCCAACAACGAGGCGAAGAAGTTGATCAAGCTGGCGCTCGCGACGAGAGGCTGAGGTCAGCCGTAGCCGAGCTCATTGAGCAGGTCGTGGCCGATCCCGAAGTAGTGCGCAATCTCGTGCACGATCGTGATCTCGATCTGCTCACGCAGGTCGGCCTCGTCACGGCAGAAGCCGAGGAGAGGTTGCCGGTAGATCAGGATCTGGTCGGGCAGTAGGCCGGTGTGGTTGGCGTGGCGCTCGGGCAGGGCCACGCCGCGATACAGGCCCAGGGCGTCGATGGGTATGCCATTGCTGGGCCATTCCTCGACGAGCACCACGACGTTTTGACACAGCTTGGCCAGCTCTTCGGGGATGGAGTCCAGAGCCTGATCGACCATTGCGTCGAACTCGTCGTCACTGACCACCAGGGGCATGACCCGAAGATAGCCGACGCTTGCACAGCACTTGTCGTGATCAGGGGTTGGTCGGGAAGACGACGTTTCTGGTGCCGACCACTTCGGCGGCATCCCGGCAGTGGGTCTTCACGAGGTCGCAGACGGTGACGGCGCCGTGAGTCCGATCGGGCTCAGTCGGGTCGAAAACCAACTCGAGTTTGTCCATGGTCAAGACGACCAACTGGTCAGGTGCTAGGAGATATCCGTAGCTCTCCCAGCGGCGCCCGAAGTCGATGGTCAGCCGGCTCCGTTTGGATCCATCAACAGTGGAGACCTTTACCGTGCCGGTGCGGCTGGTGTCGAGTGCGTAGCGTCCGTCTGCAGTGACGAAACCGTTGAGTTCTTGGACTTTGCCCTGCCACGGGGTTTCCTCATACGCCGAGTTGGGGTCATTCACGATCGTGGCGACCTCACCGGACTTGAGATTCCAGGGGCGAACGGTCCCGGATCCGGAAGCATCACGGTAGAAGGCATGCTTCTCGTCGAAACCGAGGAACTCTGGTGGGAGCTCCTCGTAGCGGTCGCCAAGGTCATCCCCGGCTGCGCCGCCCATACCGTTGCTGGTCCGACCCACGATGTGTCCTGTCGTCAGGTCCAGAACCACGGCCTCCGCGACACGACCGGCTGGGCGTCGTGGCCCGTCGAGGGCAACCCAACCGACGTACCTTCCATTGGGGGAGACTTCGAGGGAGGTTATGTGGCCCGGGAGATGGTGGACTTCGTGGCCGTCAAAAAGAGCCCAGTATTGACCTCCGCCCTCGGGCGTCTCAGCGATCTCAACGAAGAAGCCGACCGGTGAAGGGTGCAGCGATTCGATATATCCATCGCCGAGATTCAGAGTCTGGTCGCCGTAGTGGATGGTGTCGCGTTGCGCCCAGGTGAGGAGCTGATCCCTGAAACGTGGCTCGAGGACTGGGAGCGTGAAGTCGTTGCTGCCCGTATTCTTGGAATCGATTCCGCAGCCGGTTGGGATGAGCAGGACCGTCAGCACGGTAACTGCCAACCAGAGCTGTTTCCACCGTCTCAAGTTTCGCTCCTCATTTTCCAGTCCGGGACGCAGAGACCGAACACCAAATTAGCCGAATCAGCAGGCTAGGAGGACAACCCGGACAACGCCACCCCCAGGTATGCAATGGCCGCCACAAGCAGGGTGGAGAGCGTGGCCAGGGCGAATGGTTTGAAACCCACATTGATCAGATCCCGGACCTTCACTCCCAGGCCGAGTGCAAACATCGCGGCGGCCAGGAGCAACACCTGCAGTGCCTTGCCGATCGAGAGTACGTCGCTGGGTAGCGGCACGAAGGAACGCAGCAACACCATCGCCTGGAACCCGATGATGAACAGCGGCACGATGGGTGGGAGCGTCACCTTGGTGTTGGGCTGATTCGCACCGGCCAGTTGGATGCGGTGACGTTGCCTGATGCTGAGACCGGCAACCACTGGTGCCAGCAGTAGAACTCGGGACAGTTTCACCACCACCGCGACGGTCAGGGCGCCGCCGCCGATGATTCCTCCAGCAGCGACCACCTGAGCGATCTCGTGGATGGACCCACCTGCCCACAACCCAGCAGTGTGATCGTTCAACCCCATCAGGCTGGCGGTCAGAGGAACCAAGGGGATCATCAGAGTGCCGAAGATGACCACCAGCGCGATGGCGGTGATGGTGGCTTCCTCATGCTCCTCATCGGGATCAGTCACTGAAGCAGCGCCGGCAACTGCAGCCGCGCCGCAGATCGAGAAACCGCAGGCCACCAGTAGAGTCAACTCAGGTGGTGTCCCCAGGAGCCTTCCCAGAAGCAAGGTGCCCAACAGTCCACCGACCACAATCACCACGACCACGATCAACATCCCGACACCCAGATCCACGATGTCGGAGAGGACCAATTGGAGTCCCAGAAGGACGATCCCGGCACGCAGCAACCTCTTGGCGGAGAAGTCGATCCCAGCAGCCATCATCTCTGGGAGTGGGAACAGATTGGCCAAGAGGATCCCGAGCAGGATTGCCACAATCAGTGGGCTTACGGTTGGCGCCAACCGTGTGACGGCGTACGACGCCACCGCTGCGATCAAACACAACGCGATACCGGGGGCGAGTTCCCGCAGATTCGTGGGGGAGTTGTCTGGGGCGCCCAGGGTCACGTCGTACTGCTTCTGTTGAAGCCTGCTCCAACGGCTGTGACCGTGAACGCCATGTCTAGAAGGTATCCGATTTGGGTTCTCCCAGCAGGGCGGGTAAGGTACTCAAAGCCGACGCGGGGTGGAGCAGCTCGGTAGCTCGCTGGGCTCATAACCCAGAGGTCGCAGGTTCAAATCCTGCCCCCGCTACGAAGAGAGTCCAGGTCAGCCCATGGTTGACCTGGACTTTCGCTTTGGGGGCGAGATGCGAT
>CAZRKI010000113.1:0-3162 GCA_964600765.1 uncultured Marmoricola sp. | reverse complement strand
CCAGTTGTGTTACTCGGACTTACGGCGCACCTTCTCACGGACGGATACCGAGACCTGCTTCGCCCCATGTGACACTGCCTGACCGATGGCTTTTGATCCGTCAACCACACCGTCGCGAGCGATAAGTGCATTGCGCTTCACCTCAGCGCGCGCCTCCGAGAACTCAGGTCTTCTAACCATTCGATTGATTTCAGGTAGTTCAGAGCGGGACGCGTTTGCGAAGGACTCCAGCACATCAAATGCTTGGTCTGGCGTCTTCTGTAACGCAGGTATCGAAAAGAACCGATGGATTTCGAGTGGCTCGACCTGTTTTGCCGCCTCGATCCTCACAACAGCAGCCTGCACCAGTGTGTTGTCGAGAGCTCTCTGCTCTGACAATGATCGTTTGGCATCAGCAAGAGCTGATGGCAATTGGTCAGGATTGGTCGTTCTCACGCGCTCCAGACGCAGGTACTCCAGCAGGTGCAGAGCTTGTTCGGCGATGAGGATGAGATGCAGACTCCCCGCTACCCCTTTGTTGCTCGCAATCCGTTTGATCGCAGACTCTCGCTTTGGCAATGAATCCTCGGTCTTGATGTCATTGATCGACTCCGTGATGTAGGCACGCAGAGACTCCAAGGCAATCTCGAGGTCACGTCGGGAACCGGTGACCTGGTCCCAATCTGCTTCCAGGAGTTGCCCCCGTTCCCGGGTCGAATCGACAACTCGTTTCAGGAATCGGTAAGTCCCAACGATCTCACCGACCTCACGAGCTCGGACTTTCTTCTGAATGTCCGAGACCTTCTCATCTACGGCTTCAACCGCTACTTGCACATCGGCAATAGCCGAGCGCAACGCCAGTGCGACTGCTGCAGTCTGCATCGCCAATGCTTGCTCTGCCCCGAAAGACACTGCCTCGAAAGACAGTTCACCAGCGTAACGACCGGAAACTTCTCTCACATTTCCAAGAAGTTCACCATTTTCAGTGAACCGCTCACCGTACTGACCGCTCACCGTACTGAGCGAGTTTGGCCTTTCCCTCCGGGGTCAAGCGAAAGAGCTCTTCCGCGGGCATCGCGATGGCAGTAACACTGGCTGCTACCGCTCCCGCGCCAGCCAGCCGGGAGCCAAGCCGACTGCGATCGGAGTCTTCAGGGCCAAGTAGATCGTTCAGAACGAGGTCTATCGAAGTGGCATCACCCGTGACATACAGATCATCGCCGTCCAGAAACAAGGTCACCTCGCTAGAGGCACTCGAATCGGCTGCTTCCATGACATCAAGGGTATGCGAACTGTCTGACAACTCACTGAAGGAGACCAGGTCTGGTCGCCCCCCAGCACTAAGTGATATTCACGCAAACCAAGATCATGGATTCGGTATGCGTCCTCATCGGAAGCTCGCCTTTGGTCCTACAGAACCAACCACTGATTTCAGGCACTCCGGAGCTGCTCGATAAGAATCGTCCGCACAGCGGCAACATCCACCGAACCACTGCTCTCGACCAGTAGCTTTCCCAGACACTTGGGCCACAGGGCATACACCCCACGCGTGGTGAACGCGCCACCAATCAATGGCCATTCAGCTCCCACGAAACACAACGCCCCAGTGACAGGTACGTCGCCAAGTAGGCCTTTCACGATCTCGATCTGCTTGATCACCCCATCAACCAGGCTGGTGCGATCACGCTGGCCAACGAACAGCTTCTCGGCCCTGGGCCGGAATACTCCCCCTTCAACCCGGAGTTGTGGACGCCCTTGATAGCGCTTTGCATCGATGACCCAGACCCCGCCTGGGGTAACCACAAGGTGATCGATGTTGGCTCTCGACCCCGGGATGCGCCGGTCATGCAACACCGCAATTGAATCGCTGGCCAATGAATCCAGTCGGGCTCCGAGACGCTCCTCACCGACTGCGCCGATTTCCCAGGCCTTGGTGCTCTGTTTCTCATCCGCGAGAGCGACAGCGATGCCACCGAACCACCCCCATTTCTGGCGCAACCGCTCCTCATCCCTGGCACGACGTCGCTCATATTCACGACGGGCAGAGGCTCCGGCGACTCCGGATCCAGGCTTTCTGACCATCCCTGGCGCCTCGGGCTGCTCGGTTTCCAGATCCGGTTTAGTGAACTCGCAGCTCAGACACCTGACCGTGCGGGTGGATCGCTCGTAGATGGCTTCGACGCGTGCCGGTAGCTCAGCGCCACACAGTCGACATACACCTGCATAACGAAGTTTCATGCGCTTGTCAGCCATGGTCACATCGGTCATCTGGCATCCCTTATTAGTTATAATTCTTATTAATACGGTATGCCGGGTTTATTAGTTTTGGACACGTTCCCTGGATTTTTTGAAGGTGCTCTCCAGATCCCGGACTGGATTGGCTACTCGTGAACTCATGATCAAGCAGCCTGTTCCGCCCTCCGACTACTACAGTCGCGTCATGAAATCGGTGTACCAATCAAGGAAGTGTGGGGATGATTGAGGCTCTGCTATCTGTCCTGGTGCTGGCCACCGCCGCAGGTCTGGCTGTCATCGTCTCCCTGATCCGCAGCGACCGACTGTCCCGTGGCGCCACGCTCGGAGTGACTCTCCTTTGCAGCCTGGGATTGTTGGCGATGATCCTCACCGATTGGCCGTTGGAGGACTTTGCGGACTTCTGGGCGGAGCATTCAGTGCTCGCTGGCGTGCTCTCCTCAGTGCTATTGGTCGGTGTGGTCTTCCTGGTCTACGAGCGTAGCGAACAGCGCCGTCAGGACAAGCTGGCCTGGGGGCTCTCCGGAGCCGGGGCTGGTGGCATCGTCGATCACATCGTGGATGTCGAGATCGCCCTGGCGCTCCTGGCAGCACCAGGCGATCCGGCAGCCGAGGAACCAGCACACTGGGCCACCTGGCAACGGCCCGGCAAACCCCTTCGTTGGCTCCGCGAAGGCCGCCCAGACATCCTGCGTTCAACGACGGATCCGCAACGAGACCCCCGGAACCTCGCCATTACTCCCGAAACCCAGTTGGCCCCCTGGGGAAGAGAGCTGATCGACCAGGCCATTCGGCGACTGCTGGCAGCCATGCGGGATTGGACACCGTTGATCGGAGCCTCCCAAGAGGGCACCGCTGCGCTACTGCTGCTTTCGCGGGTACGCACTGAGCTGATGCGACTTCATGAGATGTATCCCAGCGATCCGACAG
>CAZRKI010000112.1:0-3570 GCA_964600765.1 uncultured Marmoricola sp. | reverse complement strand
TTCGTACTGCTCCGCCGCCCTGGATCCTGGTGGCATCGTCACCGCCGGGCATGTGAAGATCCAGGAGGACGACATCACATTCGGGTGCGGCTTTCAGGAATGCCTCGACCGAATCGAATGAACCCACGAAATCCAGCGAAGGAAGAATCAACGGGAGGGCTTCTCGCACGATGGTGTCGTCATCGACCGAGGCGACGCGGATCGCGTGCTTTTCAGTTGTCATTGACTGAGCCCTTGATGGTTACGACAGTTCCCATACCCGGTGTGGAAGCAACAATTCCCTTGACTCCAACGTTGTCCAAGGCGGTTCCCAACACATTTGAAATGCCAAAGCCAACTGGTGTTGATTCCGGGTCGAACCCTTTGCCATCATCTCTGATGGTCAGTTCCCACACCCGCCCTGACTCCAGCAGATCGGTGTGGATCACCACCGAAGAGATGTCACCGGCATGAAGGCGAATGTTGAACAGGGCGGTTTCGATGGCGGCGCGCACCGCTTCGATCGACCCTGGATCAGGTCTGGTACCCGCTGCCAGGTCCAACGCGAGATTGATCGGTAGGTCCGGGAAGGCAGAAACCGATTCCAACACCAGGCCATTGAGTTCCTGGTGGGAAATCGAGCTGGTGAGGGGTGGGGGAGAGGTGTTTTCCAAGAAGTGCCTCAAGCGGTTGGATTCGCTCAGTGCCTGTTGTCTCAGTGGTTCGTCCAACTGGGCATCCAGGTCTGGATCCGACAGCAGCCTCAACAACGAGGCTTGATCATGGAGCATGCGCCGATGGCGCTCCAACTCGGCCTGCCGGGCCGCCTCAATGGCTTCAGCGCGAGCGGCATCCGCATCCTTGCCGAAGCGTCGGATGAAACCACCCATGGTCCGACCAATCATGGCGAACAGCAGATAGGAGATTCCGTTGCTGCGAACGGTTGCCACCTGAGTTGCCGTTTCAGCATGAGGCAGGCTGATGTAGACATAGCTGCCTCCAAGAACGATCGCAGCGATCGCGATCTGCCGCCGAAGTTTGAACCCGAGCGCGGCCACCACGACAGCATTGCTCGCGAATCCGGGAGCCCAAGCGGTCCAACTGCCGATGAACTTGTCGCCGGTGACATAGAGAGGCTGAGCAAGCAGGAGAGCAGTTGCCAACAACACATCGACTGAGGCCCACTTGTTGTTGAAGAAGCCGCGGGTGCGAATGGCGAACCAACAAAGCGCGAGCGATTCAACAGTCACGACCACCAGGATCGCCGCATACAAACTGGGGCGAGGAGACGTGGAGATCCCGTCTCCAGCGGCTGGCAGAATTTGGGCCAGGGTCCCCAGACGCAAACCCACCACGGTGATCATGACGGTTGTTTCAGCTCCGGCACGAGTCGTCGGAGTTGCGCCGAGGCCGCCACGCCAAGATCGCAAGGTCCGTCTCAGTACATTGCGCGTCGGTACACCGTTGTCATTCAAGATCTTTCCCCGTCCCATCAGAATCTGATGGCCAATCGAGCGACAAAGAAGTGCCATTATGCGCACAACCGGACCCGAGTGCGCGGTTGAAGCTCGGCATAGGGTCACATCATGGACTTCACCGGTTTCTCAGACGCAGCCCTTGACTTCTACGAGGACCTGGAAATGGACAACACCAAGTCCTTCTGGGAGACCCACAAGAAACAGTACGTCGAGTTCGTCGCTGGCCCGATGAAGGCGCTCTGTGCGGAGTTGGCCGATGAGTTCGGCGCCGTCAAGGTATTCCGCCCCTACCGGGACGTGCGGTTCAGCAAGGACAAGACGCCGTACAAGACCCATCAGGGCGCCTTCGTGGCGGCTGCGCCGGCGACTGGCTGGTATGTCGAACTCTCTGCGGCTGGGCTACGTACAGGAGCCGGCTTCTACGAAGCCACTCCAACCCGACTAGCCGCCCTGCGAGCCGCAATCGACGACGACCGGCGAGGTGCCGAACTGGAGCAGCTGATCGCGGGTCTTGGGCGGAAGGGCTGGCAGTTGGGCGGTGACCGGGTGAAGACAGCTCCTCGCGGCTGGGCCAAGGAACACCCACGCATCGAGCTGTTGCGACACCGATCCATGACACTGGGGAGAGATCACGGTTTCGAGGGGCTGGATTCCCCGGGAGTGGTCGAATGGGTACGCCGCGACTGGCGAGAGCTGAAGCCGTTCGTCTCCTACCTGACCAGACCGGATGTGCTCGACCAGTGAAGCGCTCGTAATCTGTCCCGGTGCCAGATTCCTCCTTGCCAGCGGCCCGCCCCCACACCAAGTACAACGAAGATGGGCGGCGGATGCGAGAGGTGCTCACCTACTCGAGGCGGGGGAGCCGTTTCACTCCATCTCAGCAGGCATCCTGGGACGCCCACCAGCACAAGTGGGTGATTCCCGATGATGTCGTGGATCAACCCTGTTTCTCCTAGACCGAGGCGTTCGGGCGAGAGGCGCCACTGATCGTGGAGATCGGTTCCGGGATCGGTGAGGCGACCGCCGTACTAGCAGCGGCACGCCCGTGGGCCAATGTTCTGGCATTCGAGGTGTGGCAACCGGGAGTGGCGCACACGCTGGGACTGTTGGCCGACGCCGGAGCCGACAACGTGCGCTTGGTCTCAGTTGATGCGGTCTGGGCCATCGAAAATCTGATTGCCCCGGGACAACTCGAGGAGTTGTGGACCTTCTTCCCCGACCCCTGGCCCAAGAAGCGCCACCACAAGCGTCGTCTGGTCAACCCCGCCTTCGCGACCGTGGCCGCTTCCCGTCTGCGCAAGGGGGGCCTCTGGCGCCTGGCCACCGATTGGGCGGAGTACGCCGACCAGATGCGCGCCGTACTGGACGCCGAGAAGGCGCTCGAAGGAGGACCGGTGGAGCGCTGGTCGGACCGACCCGTCACCAAGTTCGAGCGCAAGGGTCGCGCCGTACACCGCCCCATCCACGACTTCGCGTACACGAAAAGTGGCTTCTGATCGTTGAAAAGTTTCCCATGGGACCATGGGAAACCGGCACCATCAACGGTTTGCAACCCATTGAACGTGGCAGTTTCCCATGGTCCCATGGGAAACCGGACCCCCGATTTGCATCCACCCCTATACCTCTGCCAAGATACTCAGGTTGCTCCGGCGGGATTGCCGGGGCGCAGGCACTTGACTACTGAACAGGTTCTCCTGAGCCGCCTTGCTGGCGGACGGTGGTTGTGCGTGTCTGCGCCGCACCTGGAGATCCCGTTCAATCGCCCGGACCCAACCGGGTGGCAACCAGACAACATACTCTCCAGCGCAGGAACGTGTCCGTACGACGTGCGACACGCCCGACCGCGGGGTGCGTGTGGTTGAGCCTGGGGAGCAGGGCAGACGGCCTCACCGGAGGTCGGCTGAACAGACAGACGATGAAGCAAAGGAAGTTTGATGGCAGGTCAGAAGATCCGCATCAGGCTCAAGGCCTATGACCACGAGGTGATTGACACCTCGGCGCGCAAGATCGTGGACACGGTTACCCGCACGGGTGCCAAGGTTGCCGGCCCGGTGCCGCTGCCGACGGAGAAGAACGTCTTCTGTGTCATCCGCTCGCCACACAAGTACAAGGA
>CAZRKI010000111.1:0-3618 GCA_964600765.1 uncultured Marmoricola sp. | reverse complement strand
TGCCGCCTCGGCGTGTTAATTAGTGCCGCCTCGGCGGGATGGTCACAGCAGGGTGTACGCCGTGAGGGCGGCGAGCAGCAGGCAGACGCAACCACCGGCGTAGTGGACCACTGAGAGCCTGAGGTGGCGAAGCAGGGTCCGGCCAGCAATCACGGCCAGACCAGAAACGCTGAGCAGCGCCAACCAGGCCCCAAGGAAGACCGAGACCGGGTGCCCATGTTTGGCTACCAGGCTGGCAGTGAGCAGTTGCGACAGATCACCCCACTCGGCCACGAACAACACCAGGAATGAAGCCAGCACTGCGCTCCACCCCGTCCTGGTCACCGCACTCTGAGCGGCGTACTCCTCCTCCTGGGCAATCCGGTGCTGATCAGCCGTTGGCGCGGCCCGGAACAACAGCACCGCACCGACCAGGAAAATCACCATGGCCACCAGATGAACCGGGGTTTTCGGCAGCAATGAGAGCAGCCCGCCAGCAGTCACCGCAATCAGGGTCTGCACCAGGAAGGCCAGGCCCACCCCGACCCATACCGCCAGTGGTCGATACCTGGTCGACAACACCAACGCGGCGATGAAGGTCTTGTCAGGCAACTCCACGATGAAGATCGCCCCGAACACCATGGCCATCAGACCGAAATCCAACTGCTCGCCCTCCGTTCAGCAACCGGCGCGAGATCAGGCTTCAGCACGATAGGGATCGGCGGGGTAAACCCCAAGGATCTTCACCTCGGTGGTGAAGAAGGCCAACTCCTCCAGCGCATTACGCACCGGAGTGTCGTCCGGATGCCCATCCACCTCGGCCAGGAACTGAGTCGCTGAGAACATGCCGCCCACCATGTAGCTCTCCAGCTTGGTCATGTTCACCCCATTGGTGGCGAACCCACCCAGGGCCTTGTACAAGGCCGCTGGCAGGTTGCGCACATTGAACACGAAGCTGGTGACCACCGGCCCGTTGTTGGCCGGTGCCTGAACGAACTCCTTGGAGAGTACGACGAAGCGCGTGGTGTTGTGGTCCTCATCCTCCACGTCCTGGGCCAACACCTGCAATCCGTAGATGTCCGCGGCCAATGGAGGCGAGATCGCAGCCTGGGTCGGGTCCCCGAAGGCAGCGATCTCCCGGGCGGCACCAGCGGTGTCACCCGAGATCACCGGTTGCAATTGGTGCTCCCGGATCAGCTTGCGGCACTGACCCAGCGCATGCACATGAGAGTGCACTGTCCTGATGTCGCCGAGGGTGGTTCCGGGCATCGCCAACAGGTGGAAGCGAATCCTCATGAAGTGCTCAGCGATGATGTGCAGGCCGGAGTCAGGAAGGAAGTGGTGAATGTCGGCCACCCGACCGGCGATTGAGTTGTCGATCGGGATCATCGCCAAGGAGCAATCACCTGACTCAACAGCTGCAAACACGTCCTCAAAGGAGGCGCAGGGGACTGACTCCCAGTCCGGGTAGGCCTGCTGACAGATCATGTGGGAATTGGAGCCGGGCTCGCCCTGGTAGGCGATCCGGGTCGCTGCGGCTGCACTCACCCGTTGAGTTTCCCATGCCGACGGATCCACTCGCGGGCGTGCCTGCTGCTCGGGGCGTCGGCGCCGTCATACGCTCAGAGATATGGCTTATCTGCTTGGGGCTGTGGCGTTGATCGTGGCCAGTGCTGCTCTGCTGGTCAGCCTCCGGAGCCCCCGACGTACGACGCCCACCCCGGCCTCGGTTGACGACCTACCGGCCGACACCCAGGCCCTACGCCAGGAAGTGGCCATCCTGCGTCAGGAGCTCACCCAGTCCCTTCGACACCTGTCGGTGGTCCGCTACGACGCCTTCGACGACATGGGTGGAGAACTTTCCTGGTCACTGGCCCTCGTCGATGACACCGGTAGTGGGGTGGTGATCACCGCCATCAACGGCCGGCAACATGGCCGCACCTACACCAAGAGCCTGCAGGGCTGGGCATCCACCAGCCAGCTCAGTCCAGAGGAGCACGCAGCCCTCGATGCCCTCCGGGCCTAGGATGTCGCCATGGAGGATGCAGTCACTGTTGCGGCCAAGTGGTTTGGCCAACGCGATTTCCTGCGGGTCCGGGTGCGCAAGGTGGCCCGGGTCGACAAATGGATCCAACAGCGCACCGGCAATCGCTTCTCGTTCGTCTCTGCCGCTGGCCTGCCCAATGTCGTGATCACCGTACCCGGACGTAAGAGCGGCAAGCTCTACTCCAGCCCGCTGCTGTGCACGCCATACCGAAATGGCACCCTGATCGCCGGTTCGAACTTCGGCAACCCAAAGCCCCCGGCCTGGGTGGCCAATCTGGTGGCCGCCATCGAAAGAGACATAGCCATAGATGTGCGAATCGGGACCAATCACTACCCCTCCCGGGCCATCCAGCTGCTGAACGAGGAGTACGCCGCGGCCTGGGATCACATGACCACCAATTGGCCGTCCTACAACACCTATGCAGAGCGGGTGGATCGGGTCATCCCGATCTTCTTCCTCGAGCCCAGGGCCTGAGACCAGGGCTCAACGCGGCACCCGCACCAGCAGTACGCCGTGCACCGACTCGGCCCGGATCTCCCGACCCGGCGCCATTGGGTCGCCGTCGATCTGTCGCGGCACCTTCTGCTCGGCCCGGACCACCACACTGCGTCCGCGCAGCCGCATCAGAGCGTCATCGCTGCGCTCACTCTGGGTCAGAATCCGGGCGGCGATAGGCACCCAGGACACGAACCGTTTCGGGTGCAGCAGTACGACGTCGATCTCACCGTCGTCGATGGCGGCGTTGGGCAACAGCGGCAACCCGGCCTGGAGATAGCCGACGTTACCGATCACCACGGTGCGGGCGTGGTGCCTGGTGAACTCGCCCCCGTCAATGGAGATCTCCACCCAGATCGCGGGGAACATCATCGCCTTCAGTCCGGACCAGACATATGCCGGCCAACCGACCTTGTCCTTGAACTCCTCATTGACGCCCTCCATGATCGCGGCGTCAAAACCCATCCCGGCCATCACCAGGAAGATGCCCTCATCAAGGTCGTCCCCGCTGATCCTGACCATGTCGATGGCCTGGTCCTGGCCACTGAGCGCGACGTCAACCGCGCTACGCAGGTAAAGCGGCAGGTTCAGGTTGCGCGCCAGCAGATTGCCGGTGCCCGCCGGAACGATCCCGATCGGCACCCCGGACCCAGCCAATTCCTCACATACGGCCCGGATGGTGCCATCACCACCGACCGCGACCACGACGTCCACGCCGCTCTCCAGGGCTGCCCGGGCCATCCCGTGTCCGGTGTCCTCGACCGTGGTGTGCCACCACTTCACGTCCTGGTAGCCGGCTTCCCCGGCGAGTCGCTCCACCAGCGTCTTGAACTTCTCGGGGTCCTCAACCTTGATCGGGTTCAGTACGACGCCCACGTGCCCACTGCGGACTGCGGGGTTCGGATGCGGTAACGGGTCATGGACTTCCGCGATGGTCTTTGGCAGCGGATCCAAAAAGGCCAACCAGGTCAACACCACCGCTACCCCGAAGGCGTAACCGGCCACCACATCGGAGAGATAGTGCACACCCAGGAAGATCCGGTCGGCTCCGACGAGGAGCCCAAACAGCACCGCGAAGGTGATCAGGGTCCGGCGCA
>CAZRKI010000110.1:0-3678 GCA_964600765.1 uncultured Marmoricola sp. | reverse complement strand
TCACCAAGTTGCGCGCCATAGCTGACCCAGAACTCGCGGCCTGAGCATTTCGGGGTTGCTCCAGCGTTCAGTCCGCTGGAGCGGCGGCTCTGGTTCGCAACTCATCGAAGACCTCCGTGACACGCTCACGGAGGTCTTCGAGCGTTCCGGTGTTGGCAATCACGTAGTCGGCGATGGCCAGTCGCTCCTCACGGCTGGCCTGGGAGGCAATCCGGGCCCGGGCCTCTTCCGCCGTCCAACCCCGGTCCTGGACCATTCGCCGTACCTGTTCCTCCTCTGGTGCGTCCACCACGATCACGGCATCGAAGGTGTCGGCACGACCACTCTCAGCAAGGAGTGGGATGTCATGAACCACAATGTCCGCCGCGCTGGTTCGGGCCTCGAGTTCCACGATCCGTTCAAAGACCCGGGGGTGGATTATTGATTCCAGGGTGGCTCGTTGGTGATCGTCAGCAAAGACAACTGCAGCCAATGCAGGGCGATCCAGTTCGCCATCAGCACCAACAACCTCCTGCCCAAAGGCCGCCACGACCTCATCAAACCCGGGAGTTCCGGCCTGCACTACTTCACGGGCCAGCAGGTCGGCATCGATCACCACCGCCCCCAGATCGGCCAATAGCCCGGACACGGTGCTCTTTCCCGAGGCGATTCCGCCAGTAAGCCCAACACGCATGGGCACAGGCTACTTGCCGGAATGCTCAGCTATTCCCGGGCTCTGACCCATCCCGATGCTGATCACCCTGCTGGGATTCCCACTGGTCCAATTTCTTGTCCAGTTGCTGGCGCCGGTATTCATCGCGCTGTTCCTGGGCCCGCTGACGGACCTGACGCAGAAAATCCTCGTCATCATCAGGACCCATGGGGGCTGGGTTACTTCGTAGGATTGGCGCAGGAGGTGCCGAATTGAGTGCCCTTCCGATCAGCAGGTAACAAAGTGCTCCACCCAACGGAAGCAGCACAATCACCAGGACCCAAACAGTCTTGGGCAGCGCCCGGACCCGATCGGTGGGTCGTTGAAGGCAGTCAATTATCGAGTAAACCGCCAGCACGAGCCAAACCAACCCCAACAGCAGACCAAATCGCACCACTGCTTCATTCTAGTTGGGTGATCGAAAGACTTGGCCGGGGCGATCGAGTAGCCCTGACGCTGCCTGGATCCCGCAAGTACGTCGACGTGATCGTGTCCCTACTGGTGCGCGGCATCGTCCCGATTCCGTTGGATCCCAAACTCACCGCTGTCGAACGTTCCGGGATCCTGGCCGACCTGGAACCGGCCCGGGTGGTTGCCCGCCATGAGGATCTGTTGGATCTCGACCTGGGTTGGGAACCCGGCCAGATCCCGCTTGCCCGACCGATGCATGTCACCAGCGGTACCACCGGTCGACCCAAAGGAGTCTGGAGCGGGGTCCTGGAACCAGACGATGCCCGGGCATTATTTGCTGAGGAGGTCGACCTCTGGCAGTTCAGCGACAGTGACCTAAACCTGGTGATCAGCCCACTGCACCACTCCGCTCCTCTCCGATTCGCGATCGGCACCCTCCTACGCGGTGGTCAGCTCACCGGTTTCGATCCAACTGGTCAACAGACTGGATTCAATGCGGAGCGGATCACTCATCTGATCAACACCGACCGGCCAACCACCGCCTTTTGTGTTCCCACTCACTTACAGCGATTGTTTGCCCATTGGGATGTTCATGGAATCCCGGACTTGTCCAGTTTCAGACTACTGGCCCACGCCGGCGCGCCCTGCCCAGAACCGATCAAGAAACGCCTGTTGACCACATTTCCATCTGGAAGCACCTGGGAGTTCTACGGATCGACGGAGGGCCAGTTCACCGCCTGTCGCAGCGAGGAATGGCTCCAACATCCGGACACCGTTGGGAGAGCCCGTCCCGGACGGACTCTCCGCGTTGATGATTCGGGGCAGATCTGGTGCACAGTGCCAGCACATGCGCGTTTTGAATACTTCAATGCACCGGAGAAGACCAGGGCTGCCTGGCAGGGCGCCGAGTTCACTGTCGGCGACCTGGGGAGACTCGATGCCAACGGGTATCTCTACCTGGACGGACGACGAGAGGACCTGATCATCACCGGCGGAGTGAATGTGTATCCAGCAGAGGTGGAGCAGGTGCTCCTCCAACTCCCCGGGGTGGAAGAGGTCGCGGTGTACGGCGTACCGGATGAGGAGTGGGGGCAGTCAGTGGCTGCCGCTGTCGTGGGATCGGCAACGGTCACCGAATTGCAGGATTGGGCCTCCACCAGATTGGCGCCACCCAAGCGACCCAAGGCCTGGCAGCTGATGGAATCACTTCCGCACACCTCAACCGGGAAGATCCGCCGTCGCGAGCTAAGGCCGCAGCCAGCGCCCGGATTTCCCGAAAACTACTGAACCTGAGACCTGATTGCCTAGGCTCAGAGCCATGCTCTGGTGCCTACGCCTGTTGTTGATCCTGAGTCTCTCCAGTACCACTCTGGTAGCAATGGACGAGAGTCCGGCCCACGCTGCCGGTTCCCGTTCCCTGACCATCCAGGGTGGCGGCGCCTCGATGTATCCCGGATACGACGCCGGGATCACCAGGTACGGTGTCCGACCTGGAGCAGCCAATGACGGCAGCATCTGGGTCACCGCTACCCCAGCTTCCAATTCTGGCCGGGTATTCATCAACGGGGCACCTGCAACTGGACCAACACAGGTAACCGGACTTGTTCCCGGATCAGAAATCTCGGTGATCTTTGATGACACCCTGGGCAGGAGTGTCCATTCACTGATCTATCTATCACCCGATTTCCCAGAACTGACCGCAACCAATGCCCCGGGTGGCCTCACCCCCCAAGCGGTGGCAATCACCCTGAACCGATTCAGTCAGGACGCACCAAACCCAAGGTTTGAGGCCATAGTTGACAGATGGGGGGTGCCCTTCTGGACGCTCAGGCAGAACGGGCCCAGTGGAGATCTGAAACAACAACTGGGGCAGTGGACGGTCATTCGTCAATTGCCTGACGAGACCGGGGTGACGGTCCTGGATGAATTCATGAGGCCCATCCGAACCTATCTACGAGCAATGATCAGAACCTGTGGATGGTGCTCGGCGGGGTGACGTGAAACGGGCGTACTTCCCGAGCAAGATCGCAGCAATCAATCAGTTCTGATCAGGGTCGGCGTTAGCGCGCCGGCTCGGGAAGGTACGCCCATGCTCAAGGTAGTTCACGACGCGGATGAGCCCAGAGAGTCGGCCGGCGGGTCGCTGCTGGATGAGATCGTTCGCGACGGCGCCCGGCAGATGCTGGCCGCGGCGTTACAGGCCGAGGTCGCCGCCTACATCGAGCAGTTCAAGGATGAGGTCGACGAGAACGGCCACCGGCTGGTGGTCCGCAACGGCCACCACGAGCCGCGGGAGGTGACCACGGCGGCGGGCGCTGTTCCGGTCCGGCAGCCGCGGATCAACGACAAGCGGGTCGACCCAGTAACGGGTGGGCGGAAGCGGTTCGCATCGGCGATCCTCCCGGCCTGGGTGCGGAAGTCGCCGCGGGTGGCCGAGGTGCTGCCGCTGCTTTACCTGCACGGCCTGTCCTCCTCGGACTTCGGCCCGGCGCTGGAACAGTTCCTCGGCTCGGCGCAGGGCCTGTCGGCGGCCACCATCACCAGGATGACCAAGGAATGGCAGGCCGAGGCAGCAG
>CAZRKI010000109.1:0-3795 GCA_964600765.1 uncultured Marmoricola sp. | reverse complement strand
CGAGGGCCTGGTGCACATCTCCGAGCTGGCCGAGCGCCACGTCGAGGTGCCCGACCAGGTGGTTGCCGTCGGCGACGACGCGATGGTCAAGGTCATCGACATCGACCTGGAGCGTCGCCGGATCTCGCTGAGCCTCAAGCAGGCCAACGAAACCGAGACCGCAGCAGAGGCCGAGGAGTTCGATCCCACTCTCTACGGCATGTCCGCCAGCTACGACGAGCAGGGCAACTACATCTACCCAGACGGCTTCGATCCCGACACGGGTGAGTGGCTGGAGGGCTTTGAGGAGCAGCGCAAGCAGTGGGAGGACCAGTACGCCAAGGCCCACGCTCGCTGGGAGGCTCACGTCAAGCAGCAGGCTGAGGCCAAGGAAGCAGATGCCGAGGCTGGCGAGGCATCCTCCTACAGCTCCGAGGCTCCGGCCGCTGACGCTGGTGCCCTGGCAAGTGATGAGGCATTGCAGGCGCTCCGGGAGAAGCTCACCGGAGGCAACTGATCCAAGCGCCTTGATTGGGCTGGTCCGGGATTGCCCGGGCCAGCCCAATCCTTATTTGAGCATCAATACCCCGTTGCTGCCCAACCGGGTGCTGCGTGACTGGGCCGAAAGGTTCAGTTGGAGAGGCACTGGCAATGGGGCTCCTCGTTTGGTTCGGAGCACCAGCGTCAGAACCTGGGACTCGCCAGGGCGCAGTTTCCGGGTGGTCCAGTGGCCACGGTTCACTGAGCGGGTCACCTTGCGACCCTGACTGCGCCAGTTGATCTGGATTCGGGATTTTCGATGGCTGGACCTGAAAACCAGAGCATCGTGTCGGGGACTGTGGTTGGTGATCCTGACCCGCGCTCTCAACAGCTTTCCCCGCGGAAGGGTTAAGGCACCAGGCAGCGTGAGCAGATCCGGTCCGGTGCGGGAGCGGCGTACATCCAGGCCAGGAGCCTGGCTGGGTACGACGTGCCAGGTGAACACCTTGCTCGTGGAGTTTCCATCCAGATCGGTAGCAGTCAGGGTGATGTGGTGGGAGCCAGGAGTCTGGGTGTCAAGGGACAGGACCGGTTCGCCCTGCAAGCCACATTGGTCAAGTGCAGAACCGCCTCGGTCCGTGCAGTTCACTCGCAATTGGAGCGGGTTGCCCTTGGCGACTGATTGGCCATCAGGCAGTGACAGGGAAATGCTCGGTGGGATGTGGTCGGTCCAGGTTGCTGCGTGAGCTCGGTAGGTCCCGAACCTGGGCGTCGCAACCGTGGGAGTGGTGTCGGCCAGATCCCACAGGATCTCCCCTGAATCGTTGATCTCCTGGGCAATGGACTGCTTCTCCCCACCCCACCCGATCAGGGTGTTTCCGTTTGCCATCCGGTAGGCGGATCCGGCAAATCCCGCGGCATAGCCTGGTCGTGAATAGGTCGAAGCCAAAACGGCTTCCATGGTGTCCTCGTCCAGGGAGTACTCCGTGATTCTGGTTTGTGATCTTGAATATGTCGATCCGGATGGGTCATCCTGGTCCACACAGAGATTCCCCCAGAAACTGTTGGGGGAGTTGTCAAAGAGCACCAAGCGCCCATCGGGATGCAAAGTTGCGGTGTGTTGAGCGCAGGGACCGTCCTCGCCCGGCTCGAAATTGAAATCCGATCTCCGGCCACCAAACCTCCAGATCACATCGCCGGGCTGGTAACCGTCGTGGGCAACCCGGGCGATCCGGAAGACGGCACTCAGGTTTCGGAATGAGGCCAGCAGGTCACCGTCTCCAGGAAGCACCTGAATGCTGTTTATGTGTGCATAGTCCGCGTTGGTGCCTGGCACCACGGATTCGGTGTTGGGATCCACATGGTCATTGGAATTCCAGCTGAACACCACTTGATTGTTGGAGTTGATCTCCTGGATCATCGCATCAATCCTGCCAGTGACCTGGTTGGGTGGATAGGAGAGAAGCAGGGCTCCTCCATTGGGCAACATGACAGAGTCATGACCATCAACTGGCCCCCCCTGAGGTAGATAGGGAGGAATCGTCAAGACCTGTGGATTAGAAAAGCAGCCTGACCGTTGCTTCGACCGGTAGATTTTGCCAACTCCGAGACGCGGCGAATCAGTACGTGAGCGTTGTCCTCGGCTTGCTGGCTTCCGTACGCAGCTCCGCGACAGTGTCGACCTCGCCAAGGAATTCGGCCTCCTGGCTCCCGAGCCCCTTGAACGCAAGCCCACCGGTACCGTCGATGCTGCCGAAACCAGCGCCGTTCAGAATCGGGTAGTACTCACCCTGATGGCGGCCATCCTCGATCTGATCAAGCAGCACCACAACCTCGCCCATCCCCAAAATGCCTGAAAGGAAAGTCGCCGGGTCGGCATCACCGGGGACGCCGATCCGGAACTTCACGGGTTCCGTGATCTGATCCCCAGCAGTCCACTCTGCGTCGACAGTGACCACGATGCTTCGTTCGTGTGCCTTGGGACTGTAGAAGTCGACGATCTCTGCAGCTTCCTCGTCATCGCCCACGTACGTCGGATCGGCGTTGGGGTAGTAGACGCCCTCATCTGCGGTAGCCGCGGACACTCGCCCCACGGCCACCAGATCTGACCAGTCCCCTCGCACCTCCTTGATGTCGGTCTTCACGACCACATCACGGTTGGGCAGTGAATCGGCTAGATGCAGGGGCTCCAGGACGTCGAACACTCCGGCATCCCGAATGTCGGCGATCTCGGTGTACACGTAGCTCGGGTCGCCAGCAGTCGCTTCCTGCTGCTCAGCTCCACACCCTGCGACGGCGACAACGAACAAGACAGCCAGAGCTGAAACAGAGAACTTCTTATGCATGATGTCTCCTTAGAGGCAGCGCGTCCGTAACGACGCTCGCTCGCAGGCGTGCTGCCGAATTGCTTCACTTCCTACAGATATGACGGCGCCCGGTTCGGCGAGGTTCCCCATCGCACCGGTTCCTTCGGCCAGGGGGCTGCGGAGTCGTTTGGCCTTCGAGTTGCGTTCCCCGAGCGCCCTTCATGCGGCGCAAACATCGCGTCCGGGATGGGGGCGGTCGCCTCGTTCAACCAGTACGCCCCTCTCGAACTTCGCACCGGCACGGACCAATGCGACCAGATGAGGCGCGTTCACGGCACGCCACCGGGCTTGGGCGGACTCGATGAGTTTGAAGGCCATCGCGATCCCTGCGGCGCGGGAGCCGGGTCCCTTGGTGACCCGCTGGCGGAGTCGGACGGTGGCGAATGTCGACTCGATCGGGTTCGTGGTGCGCAGATGGACCCAATGCTCGGCGGGGTAGTCATAGAACTCGAGTAGGACGTCGAGGTCGTCGATGATCTTCGCAGCCGCCTTGGGCCACTTCGTGCCATAGTCGGCGGCGAACGACGTCGCGGCTGCTCGTGCGTGCTCCTTGTCTTCGGCGTTCCAGATCTCGACCAATGCGGCCTTCGCGCCGGGCTGGGCAGACTTGGGAAGCACGTTGAGGACGTTCGCGATCTTATGGAACCAGCACCGCTGCTCACGGGTTTCGGGGAAGACCCCGCGCAGGGCGGCCCAGAACCCGAGTGCTCCGTCGCCAACGGCAAGCACCGGGGCACGCATCCCGCGGCGCTTGCAGGATCGGAGCAGGTCAAGCCAGGACTCGGTCGATTCGCGATGTCCGTCATCGAGCGCGACCAGCTCCTTCGAACCGTCGGCGCGCACGCCGACGATGACCAGCAGGCACACCTTGTCCTGCTCCAACCGGACCTTCAGGTGAATGCCATCGACCCACACGTAGACGAAGTCGGTCTCGGCCAGGGAGCGCTGGTTGAACGCTGCTGCCTCGGCC
>CAZRKI010000108.1:0-3996 GCA_964600765.1 uncultured Marmoricola sp. | reverse complement strand
GGCTCAGACTCATCCCCAGTACGTCGATGCGCGGCCCGGTCGCCAGGAATGGCATCAGCAACGCGAACACCAGGAAGGGGACCTCAATGATCATTCTGGGTAACAGGAATCCCAAGTGCACTTGGGAAACCGCGACCACCACCAGCAGCACCAACAGGTAGACACCAAAGGCCCCCACCCAGTGACCCGGGGTCGCCACCACCAGCACCATGAAGCCCAGCAATGCCAGGATCTTCACCTGCCCGGGCAACCGGTGGATCACCGAATGCCCGTGGAAGTGCAGTTTGTGCCCGTGGCTGGCGCCCACTCCTCAGGACTCCTGAGTGGTACGACGCCGCAGGAGGAAGGCGAGACCACCAGCAACCAGGAGGGTCACCCCCACCCCAATGACCCCGGCCAGGCCACCGGATAGCCGAGCATTCTTGACTCCCGAAACACCGTAGTCCGCAAACGGGCTACCGGCGGCGGCATGGTCCCCGGCGGTGTTGGCAAATCCGGTCGCATGGGCGACGTACTCAAGCCCATCAGGATGGGAGGAGGCGTAGTAGCTGAGGAATCCGGCAATCAGCAACGCCACCGCCATAAAGACCAGGTAGAAACGACGATTCCGGGGCGCACTCATGCCTTGACTCCCTCACTAGGGCGGATCTGCAACGAATCCTGGCGGGCTCGTAACAACGGTTTGGCGGCATAAACCAGATCCGGCCGCGTGGACATGACTGCTGCAACCACCAAGGAGGTGATCACCGCCTCACCGATGCCGATCAGGGTGTGCCACCCAACCATGGCCACCAACACCTTGTCCGCTGGCACCTGGGCTACTCCGCCGACAGCAAACAGCACGGTGAACACGGTTGCCGCGGCCGGGACTGAGACCAGCGCCGCCACTGCCGATGCTGCGATCACCGAAACCGGCTTCTTGGGCAGTACCGCGCGTAGGGCAACTACCACCAACCACGCGACTCCAACGCCCACCAATGCCATCAAGGTGATATTGGTGCCCAGGGCAGTCAGACCGCCATCAGCAAACAACAACCCCTGGACCAGCAATACCACCGAGACACACAGCACCCCGGTCCAGGGACCCACCAGGGTGGCGGCCAGCGCTCCCCCAAGCAGGTGCCCACTGGTACCGGCCCCAACCGGGAAGTTGATCATCTGGGTGGCAAAGATGAACGCCGCGACCAGGCCCGCGAGCGGAGCGGTGCGCTCATCTAGTTCTCTACGGGCACCCCGCAGCGCCAGGCCAACCCCAGCCACCGCGACCACTCCAGTGGCCACGGATGTCGGAGCATCCAAAAATCCGTCAGGTACGTGCACCAGGACCCCTTCATCACGTGCAGTTGGAACTCTGGGCCAGAACCAGCCCCCGCCCAATCTACGCTATTGCAAATTATTCGCAATAAGAGCCCAGCCGTCCCCTCCCACCTGTGCCGAGTCGGCAGGGTTCAGGGATGCGACCTACTGCCGCCTCGTCGGGCGCGGAGGAAGTAGATGACGGGCAGTACCCCCATGGAGTTGACCAGGGCGAGCAGAAGGCGCCACACCCATTTTGGCCCGTTCACCTGATCCGCCGCACGACGACGCAGGTCGGTCAGCGCCCACGCCCGAAGGAGCAGATCAATGGCCCCGGCAAACAGGATCAATTGCCGAATCCGGGGCGGGAGGTCCTTCCAACTTCTTGCCATGCTCATACCTTTCCGCTGCAGGGTCCACTGATCAGTAAGCCTTCATCCTAAGAGCGGCGCTGAGACTTTGTCGCCCTACCAGTTCACCTCATGACACTGCCTGGTGCGCTCGGTTTCGGTCTGCAGGGTGGCGTGCTCGATCCGGTGCCGATTGGCCAGCACTTCCTGGGCCGCGGTTAGGACCGCCTGGGCATCAGCATCGCCATTCAGGACCAGGTGCGCGGTGGCGACGTTCATGCCCGAGGTCAGCGTCCAGACATGCAGGTCATGGACATCACTGACCTCGGGGAGATCACTCAGGTCCGCGACCAACGCGTCGAGGTCCACCTCCGCAGGCACATGCTGCCCCAGTACGACGAGCACCTGGCGGCCAAGCAGCACGGCCCGGAAGGCCACAAAGATCCCGATCCCAACCGCCACCACCGTGTCCCACAGGGACTGCCCCGTGACCACCACCAACAACCCGGCCAGGATCACCCCGACGCTGCCGGCAGCATCGGCAACCACCTCGAAATAGGCGCCCTTGACGTTGAGCGATTCGGCCGACCCCTCGCGCAACAGGATCATCGAGATCACGTTGATCACCAGGCCGATCCCGCCCACGATCAACATTGGCGTCGAGGCCACCTCCGGTTCCTGGCCGATTCGCCTGATTGCCTCAAGCACCACGAACGCCGCGACCCCGAGCATGATCAGCACGGTCAGGCCAGAAGCAAAGACCTCGGCCCGGTAGGAGCCATAGGTACGCCGCCCCGTGCGGTCGCGCCGAGTCGCGATCCGGGTGGCCACCAGGGCAGCACCCAGGGCCACCACATCAGCGGCCATGTGCCCGGCATCGGAGATCAGGGCCAGGGAATCCGACCAGATGCCCACGCCCAACTCGATCACGAAGAAGGCGGCCACCAGGGAGAAGGTGAGCGCCAATCGCCATCGATACCTACCACCCACATGCCCGGAGGCAGCACCGTGACCGTGCCCGTGTCCGGCGCCCATCAGTCAGCCGTTTCGGGATTGCCGCAGGCCTCGGGATCGGTGACCAGGATGACATCGTGCAGGTCACCCAGAGCATGGGAGAGGCGCTGATCAGCCAGCTCATATCTGGTCCGACGCCCCTCTGGCACCGCCACCACCAGTCCACAGCCGCGCAGGCAGGACAGGTGATTGGACATCGATTGCCGACTGACCCCGATCGTCTCAGCCAGTTCCGCGGGATAATCGGGTTGCACCCGAAGTTTCATCAGGATCCGGGCCCGGGTCGGATCCGAGAGTGCATGTCCAAACCTGGCCAACGCGTCCAGAGATGCGATTGAGGTAGCGGTCATGACCAACACAATACATTGTTTTGTGTATTCACAGAAGGCTGAATCATGGATGTAATGGCCCGACTCCCGATCCATCGGGGCCTGATCGAGACGATCCGGCACTACCACCGACTGCGGATCGAGATCCAAGCGGACACACCCACCGAGCCAACCCTGTTCGTGGCCAATCACGGTTTCGGCAGCGTCTTCGACCTCAACGTGTACGCCACCCTGGCCGCCCTGGAAGCACTGGAGCTGGATCGTCCGGTCACCGCGTTGATGCACCAACTGGCCTGGCGGATCGGGCTCGGGCCAATTGTGGAGTACTTCGGCTGCCTACCCGCCTCCCCCGAATCCGCCGCCACCGCCTTTGCCCGGGGCCACCACGTGCTGGTCTTTCCCGGGGGCGACCTGGAGGGATTCAAGGATCACTCCAACAAGGACCGGATCGTCTTCTCCGGGCGCACCGGCTACGCACGGTTGGCCCGCGAACACGGCGTACCCATCGTCCCGATCGTCACCGCCGGAGCCGGGGACACCGTCTGGGTGCTCAGCGACGGACAGCGGATTGCGCAGGCGCTGGGCCTGGACAAGTTGCTGCGACTCAAGGGGTTGCCGATATCGGTAGCCCTGCCCTGGGGGTTGAATCTCGGGGTCGCCGGGTTCCTGCCCTACCTGCCGTTTCCCGCCAAACTGCACACCACCGTATTGCCAGCGATGACCAGCACGAGCGCTGAGTCCGCGGCTGATTTCGCAGAGCGGGTGGAAGCCGCGATGCAGGAATCATTGCTCTGGGACCAAGGCTCCTAACCTGATTTTCCATTTTCAAGACCTAACTCTCTCAAATCGGGCAAGATTTCCCTAGGTACCCGTTTCGCCAGTAATGACACAGGGGAGAGTCGTGAGATTGGTTGGGAAAGATCGTTGGCATCTGTCTACTCGGAGCGCGCTACTCGGGTTGTTAACCATGCTGGTGGTGTTCGTGCCGATCACTCCAGCCCAGGCTG
>CAZRKI010000107.1:0-4085 GCA_964600765.1 uncultured Marmoricola sp. | reverse complement strand
GAGGAGGAGTGATGGGGCTTCCACTGAGTGGCTTCCGGGTGGGCGTAACCGCTACCCGAAAGGTTGATGAGCAACTCACCCTGCTGAAACGACGCGGAGCAGAGGTTTACTGGGCACCAGCCCTGGCCCTCAAACCCCAACTGATGGACGAGGCCAGTCTCCGGGCCGCCACCGAGGGCGTACTGGCGCGGCCGATCGACATCTTCCTGGCCACCACTGGTGTTGGGATCCAGGCCTGGTTCGAGGCCACCCACAAATGGGGTTGGCAGACCAAACTCAGCGACGCACTCCGGGGCGCGGAGATCATTGCCCGGGGCCCGAAGTCGGTCGGCGTACTGCGCGGGTTTGGCCTGCAGGAGGCCTGGACTCCCCAATCGGAGAGCTTTGCCGAGGTGCTCAATCATCTGCGGGATCGGGACCTGCATGGGAAGCGGATCGTGATCCAGGAGCACGGTCAGTCCCTGGCCATGGCGGCCCATGCGTTACGCCATCTGGGCGCGGAGGTGACCACGGTGTCGATCTATCGGGTGGTCACCCCAACCGATCCGGCGCCGCTGTTCGCGCTGATCGAGGAGATCACCAACCGTCGACTTGATGCGGTCACCTTCACCTCGGCCCCCGCCATCAGCGCCCTGATCGACGCCGCCGAGAACACCGGGAAACGCGAAGCCCTGATCGCGTCGCTGCAGACCGACGTACTGGCCACCTGCGTCGGGCCGGTCACCGCCGCCGAGTTCGACCGCTGGGGAGTACCCACCGTGGTACCCGAGCGCTCCCGGCTGGCCGCGATGATCAAACAGCTCGAGCACGAACTGCCCTCCAGACGAGGCGGAACCGCCCTGCACCTGACCAATGGCGTCCAGTTGCTGCTGCATGGCGACGAAGTACTACTGGACGGGATCGCCGTGGAGCTATCTGCCGCACCAGCTGCGCTGTTGCGTGAACTGGCTGCTGAACCGGGCAGCGTGGTGGCGCGTCGTACGTTGCTGGCCTCACTACCCACCGGCACCGCCTCCTCCGAGCACGCCGTCGAGGTGGCCGTGGCCAGACTCCGCAAGGCCCTCGGCAAAAGCTCCGTCCAGACCGTGGTCAAGCGTGGCTACCGGTTGGCGGTTGGGTGAGGGGGGGTGTCGGCGACTGTCGGTTTCCCACGGGCCCGTGGGAAACTGCCACGTTCAACGGGTTGCAACCCGTTGAACGTGGCAGTTTCCCGTTGATCGTCAGCCCGGGCTGCCCAGCGAGCGCATCGGGACCGGCGGCACCGGCCACGCGTCGTACGGCGTGAACTGCCAACGGAAAACCGTAACCAACAACGGTCTGCAGACCATTGGCACCTCCAGTTTCCCAAGTGCACTTGGGAAACCGAGACCCTATTCACCCTTGCGGCGGCTCCCACAGCTCAATCGGGTTGCCCTCGGGGTCGAGGACCCGGGCGAAGCGGCCGGTTTCTGGGGTGTCCCAGTCGGGGTTGGTGATGATCTCCTCGCCGGCATCCCGGAAGGGGGCAAGTACGGCGTCCAGGTCACCAACGCGGAAGTTCAGCATGAAGGGTCGGTCAGTGGGGAAGTAATCCGAGTCGGCTGGGAACGGCGCGAAGACCACCGGACCGGCGGTGGTTCCCCATGACCAGGGCTGGACGTCCACCCCCGGAGCGCTCATCCCCGACCCCACGCCAAGACGGGTGGCATACCAGTCAGCCAGGGCTTCAGGATCGCGCGATCTGAAGAAGAATCCACCGATTCCAAGTACGTCGCTCACCTGGCCAGAGTAGCCAATTCGGGGCCCAAAATTGTCGGTGCTGGCATCTAGATTCATAGCCATGAGCCGCCTGAAAACACCCCCCATCCAGTTGCTTTCCCGCGATGGTGCCCACCTGCGATTTCTGGAAGTTCCCAACCTCGCCGAACCCGACATGCCCGACACCATTCTCACCGATGTTGAGGTCCTCACTCCCGACCGGCTGGTGCGTTATCTGGGTCGCGAGGTTTCTCGGGACTTCTTCACCAACCTCGAGCAGGCCTTGCTGGATGGAGCCAGGTTGGATTACCCGGAAAAGAGCGTCCCGACAGTGCAGGATGACCGCTCGGGACTAGCGGTCACCTACTTGGAGTCAACCCCTGAAAGCGTGGTGATCCAAGTGCTGATTCGGGAGGTGGTGACACCCTCGATACCCGATATTGAGGACACCGCATTTGAGGTTTCCCGGGTGAGCCTGATCGATGCCGCCCAGGTGATCCGGGAGGAGTGGCGATGAGTTACCTGGGTGAAGTACTTCCATTGCAGGAAGCCAGTCGACTGACCGGTATCAATCTGCCGCCCACGGCCTGGGAAGTGAACGACCCAGAGGGTGAGGTCTATTTGCACCTGATTCACCTCAATAGCACCGTCGACCCGCAATCAGTCGGTGGCGCAATCGCGGCATTCCTCCCCAACCTGTTGGCGGTCATCGAGGGCAACCAACCTGACGGGAGTGTCTGGGTGGCCACCTTCCAGTACGCCGACTCAGATCAGGTCAACCGGCGCAGCGCCCAGGTGTCGGCTCAGGCAATCCGACGGGCCTTGCAGTTGATTGGCGTTGAGACGGCCAAAGTGCTCCAGAAGAAGCTGACTTCTGAGCAACTTGAGCAGGCCTACGAAGGCGTGCGCTTTGACCAGCTTGCCGACTGGGGGCTGGGCCACAAACTGGTGGGTTTGGTGGTTGAGTTGGCCAATGTGCATCTGGATCTCATCGTCCAGGGCGTTGGATTTGATGATTTCGATTGGGATCGCATGCATGACGACGGCTACACCCAGGACCGGGCTGACCATCGGATCGACCAGTTCACCAGGCTGTTGGATCTGTATTTCACATAGCCATCGATAAGGGATATATGGGATGCTGGGGTGGTGCTTTGGAATAGAAGAATCATCGCTGGTTTGACCCTGGTGGCCACAGGAATCGCGGGACTGGTCGCGGCGATGCCCAGTCAAGCCGCACCCGGTGACACCGTGGTGCCGGTTGCCGGCACCAACTGTCGACCGTTCCCCGCTGATAACTACTGGAACACCGACATCTCCGCACTTCCAGTTGACTCCCGGAGCGCTACCTGGTTGAGCAGGATGACCAACGAGACCCGGCTGCACCCGGACTTCGGCCCCTCATTTGGTGACGGCCCCAACTACGGCATCCCAATCACCGTGGTCAGCCCCAGGCACAAACGAGTACGGGTGCGCTTCGGATACGCCGATGAGAGCGATCGGGTGCGTTATCCGCTCGGTCGCGACACCCGGATTGAGGGTGGGCGCAACTCCAGCGGCGACAAGCACGCGATCATCGTGGTTCGCAAGAAGTGTCGACTGTTTGAGACCTGGAATACCACCGTGCGCAAGGGTCGCTGGCAGGCCGGATCCGGCGCTACCTGGAGTCTGTTCAGCAACAAGCTGCGTCCGGACACCTGGACCTCCGCCGACGCAGCCGGACTGCCGATCCTGCCGGGGTTGTTGCGTTGGAATGAAGTGCAGGCCGGCCAGGTCAATCACGCGATCAGGTTCACTGCCCAGGAAACCAGCAATCACCACTTATGGCCTGCCCGCCATCACGCCGGTGATCACGAGAGTTGGTCATACCCTCCGATGGGGGCCCGATTCCGGATGAAGGCCGGCTTCTCAGAGGCCGGCTACAGCCCACAGGCCCGGGTAATCCTGCGGGCCATGAAGCACTACGGCCTGGTCCTGGCTGATATTGGAACTGACTGGTATTTCCAGGGCGAGCAACACAATCAGTGGCCGATCGATCTGGTTGACGAACTAAAGACCATTCCTGCATCAGCCTTCGAGGCCGTTGATACCTCATCCCTGCAACGTTGACCAGACGTGACAAAGTGAGGTCATGAGCAGCAGCGCACTGGACCAATTGCAGCGCTGGGAGGATGCAGGAGGCACCTGGCAGGTGCGCTCCCGTACGACGCGCAGCGTGGTCCTCTCCCTGCGTCGTTGTGACGGCGGTGAGGAAGTCGACCAGATCAACAGTTCCGATCCGGACCTCCTGGCCTATCTGGGCGAGCGAAGGAGCAGCGAGGAATGAGCGACCTGGATTTTCTGGGCAC
>CAZRKI010000106.1:0-4226 GCA_964600765.1 uncultured Marmoricola sp. | reverse complement strand
CGTACGTCACTGGGTTCAAACCGACACGCGTGCCGCTCGTCAGGAGTAATGGAAATGCCCAATCGTCTCGCCAGCGCGACCAGTCCTTATCTGCTGCAGCACAAGGACAATCCGGTGGACTGGTGGGAGTGGGAACCGGAGGCGTTTGAGGAGGCCAAGCGGCGCGGGGTGCCGATCCTGCTTTCCGTCGGGTACGCCGCGTGCCACTGGTGCCATGTGATGGCGCACGAGTCCTTCGAGGACGAGGCCACTGCGGCCTATCTCAACGAGCACTTCGTCAATATCAAGGTTGATCGCGAGGAGCGGCCCGACGTCGATGCGGTCTACATGCAGGCGACGGTGGCGATGACGGGTCACGGCGGGTGGCCGATGACCTGCGTGCTGGATCACGACGCGGTGCCCTTCTTCGCGGGCACCTACTTCCCGCCGACTCCGCGGCACGGGCAGGCGTCGTTTCGGCAGGTGCTCGTCGCGATCACTGATGCGTGGACCAACCGTGGGGCTGAGGTGGCCAATGCCTCGGCCCAGATCCGGCAGGCGCTCCAGGCCCAGGCCGAGGTGTCGTACGACGGGCAGCTCACCGCCGCGGACCTGGCCCAGGCGGTCACCAGGCTCGGCAGCGAGTTCGATCATCGGTACGCCGGGTTCGGCACCGCGCCGAAGTTCCCACCGACGATGGTGCTGGACTTCCTGATCCGGATCGGCGGCGTCCAGGCCGACACCATGACCCGCGCGACCCTGCGCGCGATGGCCCGCGGCGGCCTCAACGACCAGCTCGGCGGTGGCTTCGCCCGCTACAGCGTCGACGCCGGCTGGGTGGTGCCGCACTTCGAGAAGATGCTCTACGACAACGCCCAACTGGTCGGCCTCTACGCCCGGGCCGGGCGGGTGTACGACGACCACGAGTACGACGAGGTGGCGCGGCGTACCGCCGACTTCCTGATCAGTGAGCTCGGCACCGAACAGGGCGCCTTCGCCTCCGCGCTCGACGCGGACTCCGACGGCGCCGAGGGCACCTTCTATGTCTGGACCCCACAGCAACTGCACGATGCGCTGGGCGACGATGCCGACTGGGCCGCGCAACTGCTGCGCGTCACCGAGCAGGGCACCTTCGAGCATGGCGCCTCCACGCTGCAAATGCCCAACCCGCCAGGTGATCCGCTCCGTTGGGCTGAAGTACGCCGCCGCCTCCTCGCCGCCCGCGCCGAACGCACCCGGCCGGCGCGTGATGACAAGGTGGTGGCCGCCTGGAATGGCCTGGCGATCTCCGGCCTGCTGGAGGCCAGCCACCTCAACCCGCGCTATCTCGATGCGGCGGTGCGTTGCGGTGAATTCCTGAGGTCCCATCATCTGCAGGGAGCAAAGCTGTTGCGGGTCTCCCGCGACGGGGTCGCTGGCAACCACGCCGGGGTGCTGGAGGACTACGCCTGTGTGGCGAAGGCCTTCTGCGATCTGGCCGCAGCGACCGCTGACGAGGCCTGGCTCAAGGACGCCGAGGTCCTGCTGGAGCGGGCACTCACCGATTTCGCGGCTCCCGACGGTGGCTTCTTCGACACCGCCGCAGACGCCCAGGAGTTGGTGGTCCGTCCCCGGGATCTCAGCGACAATGCCAGCCCCAGCGGGCATTCGGCGTTGATCCACGCCAGCCTCACCTACTCAGCCCTCACTGGTACGACGCGTCACCGCGAGGTCGCCGAACGCGCCATTGGGCTGACCCGAACGATCGTGGCGTCCTCCCCGCGCTTTGCTGGACACTCCCTCGCCGCAGCGGTCACCGCGCAATCCGGGCCGGTGGAGATCGCCATCGTGGGCCAGCCGGGCCCCCGTCGCGACGACCTGGTTGAGGTGGCGCGCGAACACGCCCCGATCGGTTCGGTGCTGGTGGCGGCGGCGCCGGGCGAATCCGGGATCCCGCTGATGGCGGGTCGCGATCAGATCGATGGGCTCGCTGCGGCGTACGTGTGTCGGGAGATGGTGTGCGCCCGTCCGGTCACCGACCCGATCGAGCTGCGCGGACTGCTGACCGCGCGCTAACCCACCTGGTACGTCGCGATCGACGCGGCGATGTAGTGGCACACGAAGGCCGCGATCGTGAACACGTGGAAGATCTCGTGGAAGCCGAACCACTTGGGGAAGGGGTCGGGCCACTTGGCGGCGTAGACGATGCCACCCAGGGTGTAGAGCACACCGCCGGTCACCACCAGGGCTGCCACAGCGGGCCCGGCGTGGGTGAAGTCCTCGGCCCAGAAGACCGCGGCCCAGCCCAGGGCGATGTAGATCGGGGTGTAGAGCCAGCGTGGCGCGTTGGTCCAGAACACCCGGAAGAAGACACCCAGCAGAGCGCCGCCCCACACTATCGACAGCAGCGCGATCCGCTCCCCGCCCTGCAACAGGATCAGGGTGAAGGGTGTGTAGGAGCCCGCGATCAGCAGGAAGATATTTGAGTGGTCCAGGCGCTTTAGGAAGGCGTGGGTGCGGGGGGACCAGGTGCCGCGGTGGTAGACCGCCGAAACACCGAAGAGCGACAGCGCGGTGATGGCGTACACCGTGGACCCGACCCGGGTGGACAGGGTGGGGGAGAGCGCAATCAGCACGATGCCGGCGGCCAGGGTCAACGGCACGATCGCGGCGTGCAACCAACCACGCAACCTGGGCTTGACCTCTTCGACCCGAGTCTCGACTGCTTCGCGCAGGTCCTCGACCCGGACCTCCATTGCCTCACGCAGATCATCGACCCGGACCTCAACCGCCTCGCGGAGATCCTCAACCCGACCGCGGACCGCCTGCGCGGCATCGTGTACGACGCCAGCAGGGTCGGTGATCGGGCGGGGCTCATCAGACATGACCAAGACTGTAACCCGCGCGCACCAACTCCCCCTAAATCCAGAGTGCGTCACCTGTGGCTGAAAGCACTTGTAGAGTCTGATCCGTGGGATGGAAAGACGGCGTACGACGGGTGCTCTACCCGGCCTATGAGGCCCGGGTGGCGCGGGCCCTGCCCGTTGATCAGGTCCCCAAACATGTCGGGGTGATGCTCGACGGAAACCGGCGCTGGGCCAGGGCAGTGGGAGCCGACACCGCCGCCGGACATCGCGCTGGGGCAGCAAATATCGAGCCCCTACTGGGTTGGTGCGAGGAGATCGGGGTGGAGGTGGTCACCCTCTGGCTGCTGTCCACCGACAACCTCAACCGACCCGCCAACGAACTCGAACCACTGCTAAACATCATCGGTGATGCAGTGGAGTCCCTGGCGGTGCAGAACCGCTGGCGGTTGCACCCTGTTGGTGCACTAGACCTGTTGCCGGAGGGGCTGGCCCAACGCCTCAAGGCAGCCGAGGAGGAAACCCGCGACAGCCCCGGCCTCCTGGTCAATATCGCGGTTGGGTACGGCGGGCGCCGCGAGATCGCCGATGCCGTCCGGGCGATCCTGCTGGAGCACGCCGCCAGGGGCACCAGCCTGGAGGAGTTGGCCGACCTGATGGACGTGGAGTTGATCAGCCAGCACCTCTACACCAGGGGCCAACCCGACCCGGACCTGGTGATCCGCACCAGCGGTGAGCAGCGGTTGGGTGGTTTCCTGCTCTGGCAGAGCGAGAAGTCGGAGTTCTATTTCTGCGAGGCCTACTGGCCCGATTTCCGACGGGTGGACTTCCTGCGCGCGGTCCGGGCCTATGCCCAACGGGAACGCCGCTTCGGCGCCTGAGCCACTGCGATTTGTCGGAATTTACCGATCCCAGGGGTGGGCGTGTCGCCGCACTTCGGTGAGGTGCGCGGCGTACCTTGCAAGGGACGGTTGGAAGGGAAGCCGACCGTCAACCAGGAGGCGAAGTTCGTGAATCCTCACGACCACTGCATCACCGGAGGCCGGCACTCAGGCCACCGGCGCCCTGCCCGGTTATCAGCCATCAGCTAACCGGTCGGGACGCTGAGTGCGCGCCCTGGCCACCAAGGGGAACTACCGTGTCAGCAGCAGCGCAGGAGACCCGCACCACTCGTCGTACCTATGTCCTGGACACCTCGGTCCTGTTGGCCGACCCCGGCGCGATCCGCCGGTTCGCCGAACACGAGGTGGTGTTACCGGTGGTGGTGATCACCGAGCTTGAGGGCAAACGGCATCACCCTGAGCTGGGCTACTTCGCCCGGACCGCCCTGCGCTACCTGGATGAACTCCGGATCAGCAATGGCCGCCTCGATGAGCCGGTGGAGATCGGCGAGGAGGGCGGCAC
>CAZRKI010000105.1:0-4397 GCA_964600765.1 uncultured Marmoricola sp. | reverse complement strand
CCGGCGACTACCACACGTGTGCCACCCGGACCAACAACACGCTGTGGTGCTGGGGATATAACCTCTATGGACAGTTGGGGGACAGCACCAACACAGATCGCAACACCCCAACCCAGGTAGGAGCCGCGTCAGACTGGAACAACATAACCACCGGCAGATACCACACCTGCGCCACCCGGACCAACAACACCCTCTGGTGTTGGGGGTTCAACGGCGACGGGCAGTTGGGGGACGGCTCCACTAGCCCCCGGAGCATCCCAACCCAGGTAGGAGTCGCAACCGACTGGAACGGCATCGCCGCCGGCGACTACCACACGTGTGCCACCCGGACCAACTACTCCCTCTGGTGCTGGGGCTACAACAGCGACGGGCAGTTGGGAGATGGCACCAACACCCCCCACAACACGCCGACGCTGATATCGAGCTGAACCCTCAAGGACTATTGAGTGCTCCTGCTTGGGCTCTGGTTCAGAATGAGTTGATGAATCTGGAGTAATCAGTCAGTGAGCGCTCTGCGTAGGCCTGAGCCCAGCTCACCAGGGCATCAGTAACCCGATCTGGCTTGCCGATGTAATCGACCACATCGGTCGCCGTGGGTGATTGGGAGTGGCCGCGGGCCAGGACACGGCCGCACACTGCGGCGTACTCGATGAAGGGGGCCTCCTCCAGGGATTCCAACTCCACACCGCCCTTCATGTCGTGGAACTGACGGACGTAGAACCCGCGCTCGGGGCCGAGCAGGTTGCCCAGGAATGGGTCGGATTGGGCCTGCAGGATCCGTTGCAGGCCGACCACACGAGCGCCTTCACCGTGACGCGAAACCACCTGGGTCAACTCCGGCGGTTGGGGGATGGCGCCGTACTCCTCCAGCACACTGCGCCCAGCCTCCTTGACCTGCAGGATGAACCGATGGCCAGCCCGATCAGCCAGGAGTACGACGTAGCAGCGGGTGCCGACACTGCCCACGCCCACCACCCGACGGGCCACATCAATCACCGAATAGGTCGCCAGGACCATCCGCACGTCAACACTGACCGAACGCCGGTACTGCGCGAAATCCTCCTCCACCCGGGCCTCGATGTCCGGGCCGACATGGGTCATCAACGGGCTGGACTCCTTGAACCGGAACTCCCCCGGAGCCACCTCCTCGGTGAGCCGCCGCGCGGCGCGGGCGCCGGTGCGCTTGTGGGCATCCTTGATCGCGGCCCGGAGCACGGCACGGGACTCCTTGTCGAAACCAGCCTCCGAGGCCCGCGGATCGAAGTGGGTGAAATACCGCTCCACCGGGCTGCGGCGTACTGCTGACCGCAGCGTCTGCGCATAGGCAAGTACGGCGCCACGCGCGGCGGTCTCGATCACCGACTCGTCGCGACCACTGGCCCGACCACCCACGATCACGCTGGTGACCAGGCGCTTGACATCCCACTCCCACGGCGCCCAGGCAGCCTCATCGAAGTCATTCAGGTCAAAGAGCAAGGTACGTTGCGGGGAGGCGTAGAAGCCGAAGTTGCTGACATGGGCATCACCACAGGCTGCCACCAGCACCCCGCTGTGCGGGTCAGCCGCGTGATCGGCCGCCATCAGCGCGGCGGTGCCGCGGAAGAAGGCGAACGGGCTGGCAGCCATCCGCTGCGAGCGCAACTCGATGAGGTCCGGCAACCGGGTCTGGTTCTGTCGGGCCAGGATGCCGAGCGGATCCCGGGACCCGGAGGTGAGTTCGCCCAGGGCTCTGCGCGGCGTCGTACGACGGGACCGGTTGCTGGTGGGGGTGGGCGATGGGGACATGCCCTGAAGGTAGCCGCTCGGGGTTACCCACGGTGTGAGTTTCTGGACTCAGGGAGACCGAAACACCCCATGGTCGCCAACCCGGCGCCAGCGGCATCGGGTTTCCCCCGCGTCGGTGATCAGTTCAAATGTGGCTCGACCATCGGGGCTGGAAAAGGACCGGGTCATTTCCTGGATCCCGGGTGCTCCCCGGACCGACTTCACCCGCAGTGAGGCGGGCCAACCCGCCGCTGGGTTTGCGACGTAGGCATCACAAGCGGGGGCGAACTTATCCTTAACGACGCCCTTGAACTCGATCAACCACTCTCGTTTCAGCCTTCTGATATCGGCATCGAAGGCCGGGGTGGTCTAAAACTTCATCGGTAAGTGCCACGGATGCCACTTCATCCAAATGGTTCAGGAAAGACCCAACGTCCTGATGCAGGTCTACCTCCCCGGCAGCCACGTGACGATCCACCTCTTGCTCACGCTCCTGCCATTGCTGAGTCCAGAACCAGGCCTGGTCAGCTGGAACCGGAAGCGCGGCCCGTAGCTCCAGCACGCCATCCTCCCGCTCGGTGATCTCCAACTGGGCCCCCGGCTCATCAAGGTGCATCCTGGAGCGCACTTCGGCAGGCAGCGCCACCAGTCCGCGTCGTTGCAAACTGACATAGCCATGAAATCGCTCGCTGCCCATCCCAACATTTTACTGAATACCTGAAAAGCTGCAATACCGCCGATGATTACGGGGTAATGGTTGCACCCGAACAACCTCGTCTTTGTTGCCAGGAGCCAATCCGGTTGACTAGGGGGGTGAGTGACTCCGCCAAGCAGGCCACCGCCCTGCCCCTGAACGACCAGATTTCCCTCCTCTCCGGGGCAGATGTCTGGCACACCCAAGCGGTGCCGGGGGTGCCCGTCGTACGACTGGCGGATGGGCCGCATGGATTGCGGGTCCAGGACGGCGACTCAGATCATCTCGGCCTGGCGGCCTCCCGGCCCGCGACCTGCTTCCCGCCGGCGGTGACCCTGGCCAGCACCTGGGATCCGGCCCTGGTCCGTGAGGTGGGTCGAGCGATAGCTGCAGAGGCCCGCGAGCAGGGGGTTGGCGTCGTACTCGGGCCGGGCCTGAACATCAAGCGGCACCCGCTTTGTGGCCGGAATTTTGAGTACTTCTCCGAGGACCCACTGCTGTCCGGGCGGTTGGCTGCGGCCATGGTCGAGGGCATCCAGGCCAGCGGCGATGTCGGCGCCTGCCCGAAGCATTTCGCGGTCAACAATCAGGAATACCACCGCTTCGTCAGTGACGTGATCGTCGATGAGCGCACCCTGCGGGAGCTCTACCTCTCCGGTTTTGAGTATGTCGTCAAACACGCGGCCCCGTGGGCCCTGATGACTGCCTACAACCCGGTCAACGGGCAGCCGTGCAGCGCCCATCAACACCTGTTGGGCGAGATCCTGCGCGGCGAGTGGGAGTACGACGGGCTGGTGATGAGCGATTGGGGGGCGACCACGCGGCGTACCGAGGGAGTGCTGGCCGGGATGGACCTGGAGATGCCCAGCAGTGGTGGCTTCTACGACCGCGAACTGCGCGAGGCAGTCGCCGGAGGCAGCCTGTCCCCGGATGCGGTCGCGGCCTGCGTCCAGCGAGTGCTCGATCTGGCTGCCCGAGCGGTGCCGGTGAAGTCCAACCCGCTCTCCCTCGACACCAACCACGAGATCGCCCGGACCGCCGCGATCGCCGGCACCGTGTTGTTGCACAACGACGGGGTGTTGCCGTTGGGGCCGCAAACCAGGGTCGCGCTGATTGGTGCCTTCGCCGAGCAGCCGCGCTTCCAGGGCACCGGTAGTTCACAGGTCAACCCCACCCGGGTCAGCACCCTGCGGGAGGCCTTCACCGAGTACGCCGGCCAGGTCACCTATGCGCCCGGCTACGACCCAGTGGCTGCCGGCCCCAACCAGAGGCTGATCGACGAGGCCGTAGCAACGGCTGCCGAAGCGGGGGTCTGCGTGGTGCTGGTCGGCCTGCCCGGCAGCTACGAATCCGAGGGCTTTGACCGCGACCACCTCAATCTGCCCGAGCAGCACAACCGTCTCGTGGCCGCGGTCGCGGCCGCCAATCCGCGCACCATCGTGGTGCTCTCCAATGGCGCCCCGGTGCTGATGCCCTGGCGCGCAGAGGTGGCCGCCATCGTCGAGGGTTATCTGGGTGGGCAGGCCAGCGGGGCGGCGTTGTACGACGTACTCACCGGCGCTGCCGAGCCCGGCGGGCGGCTCGCCGAGACCTTCCCGACCGGGCTCGATCAGGTCGCGGCCAACCCCTGGTTCCCCGGAAACCCCCATCAGGTGCAATATCGCGAGGGCCTGTTCGTGGGCTATCGCCACCACACCACCGCCGGGTTGGAGCCGCTGTTCCCCTTCGGCCACGGGTTGTCCTACACCACCTTCGAGTGGTCACAATGCCTGCTCAGCACCGGCAGTCTCACCGCGGGTGAGGGCATGTCGGTGAGCATCACGGTGGCCAACACCGGCGCGCGGCCGGGAGCGGACGTCGTACAGGTTTATCTGCAGGATCAAACCGGGGTGGTACTCCGCCCCCGCCGCACCCTGGCCGGGTGGCAGAAGGTGCACCT
>CAZRKI010000104.1:0-4419 GCA_964600765.1 uncultured Marmoricola sp. | reverse complement strand
CCCGTCCCTATGAGCGCCCGGTGAACACGGTCTTCCAGTCCTATGCGCTGTTCCCACACCTGACCATCCTGGAAAACGTGGCCTTTGGCCCCAAGCGCCGCAAGCAGGCTGATGCCCTGAATCTGGCCAAGGAAGCCCTCGAACTCGTCCAGATGACCCAGTTTGCCCAGCGCAAACCAGCCCAGTTGTCCGGTGGTCAGCAGCAGCGCGTTGCCTGCGCCCGAGCGCTGGTGAATCACCCGGAGGTACTCCTCCTCGATGAGCCACTGGGTGCCCTTGACCTGAAATTGCGCCGTGAGATGCAGGTTGAGTTGAAGCGGATCCAGACCGAGGTTGGGCTCACCTTCATCCATGTCACGCACGATCAGGAAGAAGCCATGACCATGGCGGACACGGTCGCGGTGATGAACCAGGGTCGGATTGAGCAGATGGGCCCGCCGGAAATCCTCTATGACCTGCCGAAAACCAAATTTGTGGCCAACTTCGTGGGCCAATCAAATATGGGCAATGGCGAGATCACCGGAACAGATGGCGATTTCCTGGTCGCCGAAGTGCTGGGCAGCACGGTTCGGATCCGCAAGGATCGCAGTACCGTGCAGAACGGCTCGGTTGCCTTCGGAGTGCGCCCGGAAAAGGTCAAGGTGTCCCGTGATAAACCGGCGGGAATCGGCAACGACGTCCGGGGAGTGGTCAAGGATGTCTCCTTCATTGGGGTGGCCACCACCTACCTGATCGAGATGCCCAGTGGTACGACGTGGAGTGTCTACGAACAGAACCTCGACGTGGACCCGATCGACCTGAAACCAGGGGATGAGGCCTGGATGATCTGGGAGGCAGGGCATGCCTTCGGTGTCGAAGTGGACGGCGGCCAGTCGTGACCGCGATGGCCACCCACACGCCGGCCCCAGCCGCCCCAGCGGGTGATGACTTCCATACCCGCCGCAACGGCAAGATGGCCTTCTTGTTGATGCTGCCCGGTGTTCTCTGGTTGGGCTTGTTCTTCGTGCTCCCGCTCTATCAGCTCTTTGAGGTGAGCCTGCAGTCGCGCTATCCGAACTTCCCCGGTTACTACTACCGCGATCTGAACTTCAACAACTATGCCCAGGCGTTGACTGATTACGCCCCACATTTCGCCAGGTCATTCCTGTACGCCGGTCTGGCCACCTTCATTGCCTTTGTGTTGGCCTATCCGTTGGCCTATGCGATGGCCTTCAAGGCTGGTAAGTGGCGAGGGGTGATGATGATCTGTGTCATCGCACCATTCTTCGTCTCCTTCATCCTGCGGACCTTCGCCTGGTCGCAGATCCTGTCCGATGAGGGATTTGTGGTTTCGACGCTGAATGCGCTTCATCTTCTTCCAGGTGGACACATCATCAACACCCCGATCGCGGTGGTCGCGGGTCTTACCTACAACTTCCTGCCGTTCATGGTGCTGCCGATCTATGCCTCGCTGGAGCGGGCTGACATCAGGGTGATCGAGGCGGGGGGTGACCTGTATGCCAACGGTTTCACCACCTTCCGGACGGTCACCCTGCCGATGTCGATGCCCGGCGTACTGGCTGGCACTCTGCTCACCTTCATCCCTGCGGCCGGTGACTTCGTCAACATGGAATTGCTTGGCCCCCAACGCGGCAAGATGGTGGGCAACGTGATCAATGACCAGTTCCTGGCCGTCCCGGGTGGCTATCCGATCGCAGCAGCGCTGTCGTTCACCCTGATGGCAGCGATCCTGTTGCTGGTCTTCCTCTACGTACGACGATTTGGCACGGAGGAACTCGTATGAGCACGGATGTCTCAACCCAGTCCTCGGCTGGGTACAAACCGTCGTTTGCGAAGCGGACCCAACTCTGGTTGGGCAGCCACTTCTCGATGTTTGCCGCCATTCTGGTGTTGCTCTACCTGTTCCTGCCGGTGGCCTACACCTTCGTGTTCTCCTTCAATGACCACGGCAAGACCAATATCGTCTGGCGGAGCTTCACCTGGAAGCACTGGCAGGATCCCTGCCGGGTGCCTGGTGCATGCGATTCGCTGGTGGTTTCCCTGGAGGTGGCCATCATCGCGACGGTCGCCTCAGCCATCATCGGCACCCTGATGGCCCTGGCTCTGGTGCGCTATCAGTTCCGGGGCAAGGCTGCCAGCAATATGTTGATCTTCGTGCCGATGGCCACCCCGGAGATCGTCATGGGCGCATCCCTGCTGACCATTTTCGTCCAGGGCTTTTCCCGGATCGGTCTGGACCTGGGATTCTGGACGATCGTGATTGCGCACATCATGTTCTGTATCAGCTTCGTCGTGGTCACGGTGCGAGCCCGGGTTCTCTCGATGGATCCGAAGATCGAGGAAGCAGCCCAGGATCTTTACGCCGGTCCGCAGAGCACCTTCTGGCGGGTCACCTTCCCGCTGATCCTGCCCGGCATCCTGGGTGCTTCGATGCTGGCCTTCTCGTTGTCCTTTGACGACTTCATCATCACCAACTTCGTCTCCGGCAACGAGTCGACCTTCCCCAAGTTCGTTTATGTTTCGGCTCGCCGTGGCATCCCCGCAGAAGCCAATGTGATTGGTTTCTCGATGTTCGTGATCGCGGTGTTGTTGGTGATCGGCGCCCAGGGGATCAGTTCCTGGAGGAAGAGCAAGTCCTGAGATGACCAGCATTGATCGCCTCAAACTGGCCCAACTGCATGCCGTCGAGGAACAACGCTTCATCGACACCCATCCCGAATCGGCGCGACTCTCTGCCCAGGCAGCCGACTCATTGCTGGCCGGCGTCCCCATGCCCTGGATGACCCGGTGGCCGGGTGCCTTTCCGATCTATGTCGATGAGGCGGTGGGTGGGCGGTTCACAGATGTGGATGGCAACACCTACGTGGATCTGTGTCTTGGCGACACCGGCTCGATGACAGGGCATTGTCTGCCCGCGGTCGCGGATGCGGTCAATGAACGCACCCGCCGCGGCATCACCACCATGCTGCCCAATGAGGACTCGATCTGGGTGGCTCAGGAACTGACCCGTCGGTTCGGGGTGCCGCGCTGGCAGATGGCCATGACCGCGACCGATGCCAACAGGTTCGTTCTCCGCTTCGCCAGATATCTGACCGGACGCCCCAGGATTGCGGTGCTGGATTGGTGTTATCACGGCACGGTTGACGAAACCCTGGCCGTGCTCGATGAGTCCGGTCAGGTGGTACCCCGGCCCGGAGCGCTCGGTCCACAAGTGGACGTCGCCCAGACCACGGCCGTCGTACCCTTCAATGACCTGGCTGCCCTTGAGGAGCGTCTCTCGCAGGGCGACGTGGCCTGCTTGTTGATGGAACCAGCGTTGACGAATATCGGCATCGTGCTGCCCGATGAGGGTTATCTGCAGGGTGTTCGCGAGATCACCCGCAAGTACGACGTGTTGCTGGTCAACGATGAGACTCACACCATCTGCGCTGGCCCGGGTGGAGCCACCCGGGCCTGGAGCCTGGACCCGGACTTCGTGGTGATCGGCAAGCCCATCGGCGGCGGGATCCCGGTGGCGGCGTACGGCATGAGCGAGGCGGTTGCGGACCGACTCAACAAGCCCATGCTGGGCCATGAGATCGATGTGGCCGGCGTGGGTGGCACCCTGACCGGAAGCGCGCTGGCCATGGCCGCGGTTCGGGCGACCCTGAGCACCGCGTTACGCGATGAGGACTTCGCGATCACGATTCCGTTGGCCCAGAGTTTCACCCAGGGCGTCAGCCAGGTGATTGCCGATTACGAACTTCCCTGGCATGTGCAGCGTCTGGGGTGTCGGGCTGAGTACTGGTTCTGTCCACCGCCACGCAATGGTGCCCAGGCGGCGGCGGCTGTTGATGAGGAACTCGATGCCTTCATGCACTTGTGGACGGTCAACCGGGGTGTGTTGCTGGCGCCCTTCCACAACATGTCGCTGTTCGCGCCGATGCACACCCAGGCCGATGTGGATGCGCACACCGAGGCCTTCAGGGGAGCGGTGTCGGCGCTTGTTGGTTAGGGTGAGGAAATGACCGATCACCTGGCTGACATCGAGGCCATCAAGCAACTCAAATATCGCTATCTGCGCACCCTGGACCTGCGCCAGTGGGATGACTTCGCGGAGTGTTTCGTGCCGGAGGCGACCGGCTCCTATGGTGGGCGCGAGTTCGCCGATCGGGACTCGCTGGTGGCCTATATGAGCGAGAACATGAACGATGGCCTGATCTCGATGCATCAGGCCCACCATCCCGAGATCGAGGTGGACGGCGATCAGGCCACCGGCACCTGGTATCTCCACGACAAGGTGATGGTCCCCGAGTATGACTACCTGCTGGAGGGCGCTGCTTTCTACAGTGACGTCTACGTGCGTACCGAGCAGGGCTGGCGGATCAGGAGCACCGGTTATCGGCGTACCTTTGAGATGTCCTGGTCCAGCAAGGACCT
>CAZRKI010000103.1:0-4666 GCA_964600765.1 uncultured Marmoricola sp. | reverse complement strand
GGAAACCGTTCTGTACCCATCGAAGTCGCGCCAGCCCCTTCATGTCCTTGACCAGCATTCTCTGGGCATGGGCAACCGTCATCGGATCATCGCCACACAGCTGTACGACGAGATCGGTCTGGCCCCAGCATTCCTGCAGTTTGTCGGTGCTGAACGCAGGGAGTTCTTCCAGGTCCACGCCGGCAACCCAGGTGGCAGGCTCAGGGCCGATACCGAAGGTGATGGTCAGGTTTGCCGGATCGGTGGCCAGCTCCGGTTCGGTGTCGGCCAAGGCTGGTCGGCCAGCGGTGAGCCGGGAGGCATCATCGGACCAGACCCACATCAGTCTCCCGAGTCCTTCTTTGTCTGTATGCGGCAACAGGTCGATCCCCAACAGAGTCAGGTGGGCTTGTTGTGGGGTTGCCACACCAGCCTGATGAAGACCGTGGAAGGAGACCGACTGGGCTTGGGTCGATGCGGAGCCTGGTGCGCAGGCACTGGCGACCAGTCCAGTGCCTGCGATCACCCCAGCTCCCAATAGAGCTCTACGGGTGGGCATATTCAGTTGCTCGGCTCGTAGTTCTCATTGGCTCCGGTGAAGGCTTTGACCGGAGCTGTGAACTCGATCGTGCTGCCATCGGAGAGGTCCAGAGTGATGGTGATCTTCTCGCCCACCTCCAGTTCGCGTTTCAGGCCCATCAACATGATGTGGTCCTTGCCCGGAGCGAGTTCGTGCATGTTGTTTGCCTTGACGGTGAAGCCACCTGGTTTGGGGCGCATCTTCATGGACCCGTCGGCATTGGCGATGGTTTCGTGCAATTCGACCTCGGTGGCAACATTGCTGCTGCCTCCGGTGATGGTGATGTCCTTCCCGCTGTGGTTCATCAGCATGCCGAATGCGGCGGTCATCTCCGGTTTCTGGGCGACCCAGGCATCGGTCACCTTGATTCCTTCGTGCGTCGATTCGGTCTTGTGATCAGAACTGGTGCAACCACTGAGCGCCAGTAGAGCAACAGCGATGGGCAGGATCAAGAAATTACGCAGGTTCATGTTTCTTCCATGGGTTTGGGTTTGCCGACAGCCGCTGACCCGGATGGGTGGGGATGTCGAAGGAAATGGGGTCGGGGCAACTCAGCGGGCGGGTGGCCCGCGAGCTGGGGCAACCGATCCGCTCCACTGACTCGAGTAACTCGAAGCGGGGACCAGAGCCGGAATTGATTCGGTGTTCAGAGGTAGCGATATCTCGAATCGAGGGACACCGAGGCTGGCGGCTACCAACTGGATCGCCCTAAGTACGGCGCGTTCGCCACCCAGAGCGCACAGGACCGAGAAAGCGGCAGCGAGGAAATGGGCTGTCGCCATCTGTGCCGGGGAGAGCAGACATCCGACCTCGCTGGCGCACGAAGTGATGAAAACCAGGTGCAGGGTTGCCTGCGAGGCTGCGGCGACCAGACCTGCGCCGTACCAAGTCAGGCGGCGCCCGACCAGCAACCGGGCCAGGGCCACGGGAACCACGACAGCAAGTGCCGCGGTCAGCAGGTCGACCCGTCCACCTGCCAATGAATGTGCCACCAGGGCACCCGCACCACAGGTGAAACCGGTCAGCAGGCCATTTAGCCGCATCCGAATCACCTTTCAGTCACTACCATCCTATGAATCGCCTTCGCTCCAACACCAATCGGTGTTGGGAGGGCGGTCACTTGGCGTAGTAGCGACCCAGGAAATCAGCCTTGAAATCCAAATAGTTGCCCTCATCAATGCAGGCCCGGATTTGCCTCATCAACTCGTTTAGGAAGTGGACATTGTGCATGCTGGCAATGGTGTTGGCGAGATATTCGTCAGCCTTGAACAGGTGATGCAGATAGGACCTTGAGTAGGACTGGGACACGTTGAGGGTGCTCTCGGCGTCGATCACGCTGGTGTCGCGTTTGAAGCGAGCGTTGTTGATCCGCACCTTCCCGTCGAGAGTGAGTAGATATCCATGGCGGGCCAGGCGGGTGGGGGCCACACAATCGAAGGTGTCGGCGCCGTTCTCTACTGCGGCGAAGATGTCGTCCGGTTCGCTGATCCCGAGCAGGTGCCGGGGCGCGGTTTCGGGGAGTTCGTCGACACACCAACCGACAATCGTGCCGAGGTTCTCCTTCTCCAGAGCACCACCGATGCCGTAACCGCCGAAACCTCGGTACCCATCAGCAAGGGCCTGGTCGGACAACTCCATCAGGCCACGGGTTGCTTGACGACGCAGGTCCTCGTACTGAGCTCCCTGCACCACCCCCCACAGCGACTGGAGAGGCCGGTGACTGCGTTCGAGGGTCAGGCGTTGGTGTTCGAGGAGGCAGCGCTGGGCCCAACGATGAGTGCGCTCCACGGACCGCTCCTGGTAGGCCCGGGTGTTCATCAGCGTGGTCAACTCATCAAACGCGAACATAATGTCGGCACCCAGTTGATGTTGGATCTGCATGCTGATCTCGGCGGTGAAGCGGTGTTTGCTGCCGTCTCGATGGGATTTGAAGGTGACGCCGTCCTCGTCCACCTTCGCCAAGCGGTCCTTGCCTCCGGCAGTTGCCTTGTCATCAGGGGTCTGCCCACCGGTCATGTCGATGACCTTCTTGAAGCCAGCGCCCAGGCTCATCACCTGGAAACCGCCCGAATCGGTGAAGGTGGGGCCCGACCAGTTCATGAAACTTCCCAAACCCCCCGCATCGTCCAGGATATCGGGGCCGGGTTGGAGGTAGAGGTGGTAGGCATTGGCCAGCACCGCCTGGGAATTGGTCTCGATGAGTTGCTCCGGGGTCAAGGACTTGACCGTGGCGTTGGTGCCCACCGGGATGAACGCAGGAGTGGCGACAGCACCGTGTGGAGTATGCAGCGTTCCGGTCCGCCCGCGCTGGTTGCCATCTGCGTCCAGACGCTGACCGACCTCGAAGTGGGTGTCTTTGTTCTCCTTGGGCACCGGCTCATCCTGCCAGCCTCTAGGCTGGATCGGTGACTCCAGGGGCCGGGCGTTATGCACCAACACCATCGGGTGACCTGCACCTCGGCAATCTGCGCACGGCGTTGCTCGCCTGGTTGTTCGCTCGCTCCACACGTCGCCGCTTTCAGTTGCGGGTTGATGATCTGGATCCGGATCGTTCTCGTGATCCAGCAGGGCAGTTGGCTGATCTGGCGGCTCTTGGCCTGACCCACGACGGACCGATCGTGCACCAGTCACAGCGCACCGAGGCCTATGCCTCGGCCCTGTCCCGGCTGTCGGAGCAGGGTCTGGTCTACGAGTGCTTCTGCACCAGACGAGAGATCGCAGAGGCGCCGACCGCGCCGCACCACCCGCCGGGTGCCTACCCGGGAACCTGTCGCGACCTCAGCTTCGCGGAGCGTGAAGCGCGCCGAGCGGCTGGACGACGACCAGCATTGCGGCTGCGTTCCGATGTCACCTCGGTGACCATTTCCGACGAACTACACGGTGACTTCACCGGCGGTGTCGACGACATGGTTCTGCGTCGTACCGACGGAGTGCATGCCTACAACTTGGCTGTGGTGGTCGATGATCACGACAGCGGAGTCGATCAGGTGGTCAGAGGTGATGACTTGTTGCCATCCGCTCCTCGTCAGGCCTACCTATACGAACTCCTGGGATTTCGGGTGCCTTCCTACGCGCACGTGCCGCTGGTGCTCAATCCCGAGGGCAAACGCCTTGCCAAACGCGATGGCCCGGTGACGATGCGGGATCTGGAGCTTCCGCCTTCTGGGGTGCTGGCGATGTTGGGCGCCTCGCTGGGGCTTTGCGCCCGAGAGGAGGAAGCCTCAATCGATGACTTGCTGAGCCGCTTCGTCCCGGATCGGTTGCCTCGGGAACCCTGGATCTTCGATCCTCGGCGCTGACCAACCCATTGTCCGGTGACGGGCTTCGAAGTTGTTCTCAGCCGTGGTGTTGGGAGGCGACAAGCGATGCTCGGTGTAGGGCTGAGCGTTGCAGATGCCAGTTGCTGGATTCGAGCTGCTCGAGAACTGAAATATGGGAATGCGCTACCTGAAAACATCTTCAAGTCCAACAGGTGTGCAACTGATCCGGATGACTCGAAACCAGTATTTTTCCGGGTGTTCAACAAGATTTCTCGAAATGTAGGTTTCTCACCGGGCGACTCGACCATGGATCTCGTTTTCGGGGGGAATGGGATCTGAGGCCGCAAGTTAGTCGGTCGAGTTCTCGGTGTTGGGCGTGGCGATGTGATGCGGATCTGTGTCGCTAACAGTCGGTGAGGAGATCTCCCGGCCCAATCCCGAGTCGCCTTTCCAGATCGGCTGCTGAATGCGTGGCCAGGTAATCGGCGAACTTGATGGTCACCTGCGCCCAATGATCCTCAGCGGTCCGTTTGCTGATGAACAGGCGCTGGCCGATGCTGTCGAAGGACTCTCCGCGTGCTCGAGCCGAGAGGATCTCTCGCTGTCGATTGGTGAGGGTGGGCAATTCGCCTCGGCGCTCGGCGACCTCCGCGAGGCCGATCATGGTTTGGGTGATTACCACTTCGCCCTTGATGATCGACTCGATGGCGCGGGTCACCGAAGACATGGGTTCGGACTTGGCCACAACACCCCTTGCGCCCATGGCCACACATCCAGCCAACACCTCGCGTCGATTCTCATTGCTGTAGATCAAGACATTCCAGCCCAGATCGCAGATTGTTCGTAC
>CAZRKI010000102.1:0-5069 GCA_964600765.1 uncultured Marmoricola sp. | reverse complement strand
TACCGACACCGAACCGGACCCGGCGGAATCACCTTCCACCAAAGACCCTGAGCAAGCGCCCTGTTGCGCACGGCTCGATATACGCCGGGCCTGGCGCACTCATCACACGTTGAAGCGGAACTCCACCACGTCGCCGTCGACCATCACGTAATCCTTGCCCTCCATCCGGACCTTGCCGGCGGCTTTGGCGTCGTTCATTGATCCGGCCGCGACCAGGTCGTCGAAGCTGACCACTTCGGCCTTGATGAAGCCCTTCTGGAAGTCGGTGTGGATCACGCCGGCGGCCTCGTCCTCGGTGTAGCCCTTGTGAATCGTCCAAGCACGGGCCTCTTTCGGGCCGGCAGTCAGGTAGGTCTGCAGGCCGAGGGTGTCGAAGCCGACCCGGGCGAGTACGTCGAGCCCCGGCTCGTCCACGCCCATTTCGTGCAGCATCTCCAGGGCCTCTGCCTCATCATCGAGCTCGACGAGTTCGGCCTCAAACTTGGCGTCCAGGAAGATCGCCTCTGCGGGAGCGACCAGTTCGCGCATCCGGGACTTGAGGTCCTCATCGGCCAACTCATCGGAGTCGCAGTTGAAGACATAGATGTAGGGCTTTGCGGTGAGCAGGGAGAGTTCCTTGATCAGGGTCCGATCGATGCCGGTGGCGATGATCGGCGTACCTGCCTCGAGGGCCTCCTTGGCCTCCTTGGCTGCGGCGACATTGGCCAGGATGTCCTTGTTGCCCTTGGCTTCCTTCTCCAACCGCGGGATGGCCTTCTCCACGGTCTGCAGGTCGGCCAGGATCATCTCGGTCTGGATGGTGGAGATGTCCGAGGCCGGATCGACCTTGCCATCGACATGGGTGACGTCCTCGTCGCGGAAGACCCGGGTCACCTGACAGATCGCGGCTGCCTCGCGGATGTGGGAAAGGAACTTGTTGCCCAGACCCTCGCCCTCAGAAGCGCCGCGCACGATCCCGGCGATGTCCACGAACTCAACCGTGGCCGGCAGTATCTTGGCGGAGCCGAAGATTTCCGCGAGTTTGGCCAACCGCTCATCGGGCACCGCCACCACGCCCACATTGGGTTCGATGGTGGCAAACGGATAGTTCGCCGCGAGTACGTCGTTTTTGGTCAGGGCGTTGAAGAGCGTCGACTTGCCTGCATTGGGGAGTCCGACGATGCCGATGGTGAGTGCCACGTGGGGTGATTCTAGGGGAGTGCTGCCGCGGGAGCCGAATCGTGCTGATTGGATCAGGTCATGCGGCTGGCCACCTGGAATGTCAACTCACTTCGTTCACGCATCGACCGGGTCGAGTCGTTCCTGCAACGCCACGACATCGACGTGCTCGCCGTACAGGAGACCAAGGCACGCGATGAGCAACTGCCGCTGATGGGTCTGAGCTCCATGGGGTACGACGTCGCCTCGGTCGGTTACAACCAGTGGAATGGCGTGGCGATCATCTCCCGGATCGGGCTGGATAACGTGCAGATCGGGTTCGACGGGATGCCGGATTGGCAGGGCAATCCCGAGGCCCGGGCGATCGCGGCGACCTGTGGCGGCGTACGGGTCTGGTCGCTCTACATCCCCAACGGCCGCAAGCCGGATGACCCCCACTTCAGCTACAAACTCGAGTGGTTTGACAAGCTGCATGCTTCGGTGAAATCGCCGACTGAGGCGACCGTGCTGGTGGGTGACTGGAATGTCGCTCCCACGGATGAGGACGTCTATGACGTCGACGCCTTCCGGGGCTCCACCCATGTGACTCCTGAGGAGCGGCAACGCTTCCAGTGTTTTCTCCAAGCCGGATATGCCGACGTGGTGCGTCCCTTCACGCCAGGTGCCGATGGGTACACCTACTGGGACTACTACCGGCAGCGATTCGAACGCAATCGCGGGATGCGGATCGACTTCGTGCTCGCCTCGGAGGAGGTCGCGGTCAGGGTGAGCAACGCCTGGATCGACCGCGAGGAACGGTCGGGCAAGGGCGCCAGCGATCACGCTCCGGTGATCGTGGAACTCGCCGACTGAGGTCGGTTGGGTACGGCGTACCGATCGTGCGCGGCTGACCGATCGCGCGGCGTACCGATTGCGCGGCGTACTTGTGGGGTGTCGGCAGTTGCGTCATACGAACCGTGAGTTTCGCCGGCGGAGACACGAAACGTATGACGCAAACCCGTGTTAACTACTGCCGCCTCGGCGATGGGGCGCGGTGTGAGGCGAAACTGCCTGCCCCAAAACTGTCGGCGCCGAATAGGACACTGACCGCATGGACAACTGGTTGCAGATTGGGGTGTTGATTCTTGCGGCACTCGGTGGCGGTGTACTGGGGGCATCGCTGCTGAGTGCTCTACGAGCCAGGGGTGGCAAACCCGGTGGTTCCCTGGCTGAGCACGCTGGTGAGCAGGCGCTGATCCGGGCCGGCATTGATCGCCTGCATGAGCAGTTGATCGAAACAGACCGACAGCGGGCCTCCTGGCAGGGCCAGTTCCACCAACAGGTGGAGGAGATGAGATTCGCCAATCAGGAGTTGCGCCGGGAAACCGGGGCCCTGGCCACGGCGCTGCGCAAGCCGAATGCCCGGGGCCGCTGGGGGGAACAGCACCTGCGCCGTACGGTTGAGTTGGCTGGGATGACCGCTCACTGTGATTTCACCGAGCAGGCGCAATTGACCAGCGAGGATGGGCGCCAGCGACCTGACCTGGTGGTCCATCTGGAGGGTGGGCGCCAGTTGATCGTTGATTCCAAGGTGCCCCTGGATGCCTATCTGGATGTGGTCAGCACTGAGGATCCTGACGAGCATCGCCAGGCCCTGGTCCGTCATGTCCGCCAGGTCCGCAAGCACATCCGCGATCTGCACAGCAAGAGTTATTGGGTGGCTCTGGATGATTCCCCTGAGCTGGTGGTGATGTTCATCGCTGCTGAATCCGCCCTGGCGGCAGCTCTGGAACACGATCCGGAGTTGTTGGACTATGCCGCCAGCAATCAGGTTGTGCTCGCCTCTCCGATCACCCTGATTGGCCTACTGCGCACCATTGCATACGGGTGGAAAGCCGCTGAATTGGCTGAGAACACCCGGGAGATCCATGAGTTGGGCCGCCAATTGCATGACCGACTGGCCACCCTCGGTGGGCACCTGGATGTCCTTGGGCGCAGTCTGACCAATGCCACCACTGCCTACAACAAGGCGATCGGATCCCTGGAGAGCAGGGTCCTGGTCACTGCCCGCCAATTCGCGGAGCTGTCGGTGACCACCGACCCTCTGCCCGGTCCCCAGGTGGTGACTGAGCCGGCACGAGGGCTCAGCGCACCGGAGTTGTTGGAGGCGTTGACCCCACCCAGCCCTGACCTGGAACTTGACCCGCGTACGGCGCGTCGCACCGATCCTGAGGAAGGTTGTCCTAGTTTGGGGGCATGAGCGCACCCACCCTGTGGGAAGAAGGTCACGCCTCGGGCAAACGGGTGGTCCGGTTGACCATCACAACCGGGCTATTGATAGCTGCTCTCGACCTGTTGATTGGCTCCGGACTGGGGCTGGTCTTCGACATCGGTTTTGTGGCCATCTGCGTGGGTGCTGCTCTCGGCGTACGCAAGGCTGACTTCTTCATCGTGGGCGTGCTGCCGCCGCTGTTGATGATTGGGCTACTACTGCCGATCGCCGCTTTCATGAGGGATCGACTCACCACTCTGGAGGACAGCCGAGCCCAGGCGCTGATCACCGGACTGACCCAACATGCCCTTGCCCTGGTGATCGGCTATGCGCTGAGTTTGCTGATCCTGATCATCCGAAATCTGGTGATCAACAAGCACGCTCACTCAAAGCGGCTGGGATCTCCCGCACCGATCCTGAGCACTTCTGGGGCATCAGAGGAGTAGTCGACCACGGTGGTGGGATCTGATCCGACCTCACCGGCCTCGATCACTGCATCAACTTGATGATCGAGGGTTTCCTTGACCGTCCAGCCATCGGTCATCGGCGCCGTTTCACCGGGCAGGATCAGGGTGCTGGACAGCAACGGCTCGCCAAGAGCATCCAGCAGTGCCAGCACGACCCGATTGCTCGGAATGCGCACGCCAACGGTCCGCTTCCTGGGATGCATCAGCCGCTTGGGCACCTCAGCGGTGGCCGGAAGGATGAACGTGTAGGGGCCTGGCGTGGCCGCCTTGACCGCTCGGAAAGCGCTGTTGCTCAGGTGCACCAACTGGCCCAACTGGGCGAAGTCCCGACAGACCAGGGTGAAGTGGTGCTTGTCGTCGAGTTCGCGTAGCCGCTTGATTCGCTCCAGGCCATCACGATTGCCCAGTTGGATGCCCAGGGCATAACCAGAGTCAGTCGGATAGGCGATCAGGCCACCATCATGCAGCAGGTCAACGACCTGATTGATGGTGCGCGATTGTGGGTCCTGCGGGTGTACGTCGAGATAGCGCGCCATCGGATCAGTCCTTTTGCAGGAGTCGCATGTCGCGACGCAGTTCCGGTGGGAGTGCGAAGATCAGGGACTCCTCGGCAGAATGCACCACCTCAGCATCGGGGAATCCGTGTTCGCTGAGATAGGTCAGGACCCCCTGGACCAGGTCTTCAGGGACTGAGGCCCCAGAGGTCACGCTGACCTTGTGGACCCCCTCCAGCCACTCCGGTTGGATCTCCCCGGCATCATCGATCCGATGGGCGGCTTTGGCCCCGGCCTCCAGAGCGACCTCTGCCAGGCGGACCGAGTTGGAGGAGTTGGCTGAACCGACCACGATTACCAGGTCGGCATCCCGGCCGATCTCCTTGATTGCCATCTGACGATTCTGGGTGGCATAACAGATGTCATCACTGGGCGGATCAAGCAGTTTCGGGAAGCGCTTGCGGATCGCCTCGACAGTCTCCATGGTCTCGTCCACCGACAGGGTGGTCTGGGAGAGCCAGGCCACCTTCTCCGGGTCCCGCACCACGATATTGGCCACATCCTCGGGTCCCTGGACGAGTTGGATGTGCTCGGGAGCCTCACCAGAGGTGCCCTCGACCTCCTCATGCCCTTCGTGTCCGATCAGCAGGATGTCGTAGTCATCGGAAGCGAACCTCTTGGCCTCATGGTGGACCTTGG
>CAZRKI010000101.1:0-5141 GCA_964600765.1 uncultured Marmoricola sp. | reverse complement strand
CCATGGCGGCCAGATCCAGGCTGAGCACCCGGCGCTCCTTGAGGGAGTCGGGAACGTCACCGGCGACCACTCGCTGGGCCAACCCCTCCACGACAGCGGTCTTGCCGACTCCGGGCTCGCCAATCAGTACCGGATTGTTCTTGGTCCGTCGGGAGAGCACCTGGACCACCCGCCGGATCTCCGCATCCCGGCCGATCACCGGATCCAGTCGCCCCTCCTCAGCGCGAGCGGTGAGGTCGACGGCGTACTTCTCCAGGGCTTCGTACTGTGCGTCGCCATCCTGACTGGTCACCCGCTTCTTGCCGCGGAATCCCTCCAGGGCATCCCGGGCCACCTGCGCGGTCACGCCGTGGTCGGCCAGCAACCGTTGGGCACTTGATTCCACCTCGGCCAGCGCCAGGAAAAGATGTTCCGGCGCGGCGTACTGGTCGCCGTACTCAGTGATCAGGTCCAGCGCCTTGGCAAGCACCCGGGTCAGTGCCGGTGCAGTTGAAGGTGTGGACACGGTTTGACCACTGACCGAGGGCAGGGCACCCAGGGCACTGGTCACCTCAGCCCGAATCGCGGCTGCGTCAAACCCGGCCCTGGTGAGCACCTTTTCGACCGTGCTTTTCTCCTGATTGAGCAGGGCAGCGAGGAGATGTACTGGGTCGATTTGCGGATTGTGCTGATTGATGGCGAGCGTGCCAGCGGCGTTGATCACCTCAACGCTGCTTGAGGTTAGCCTGGAGGCATCCATTCCCTGTCCCCTTTCAAGGTGGCGTTTGCTTGTTGGGTGCTTACTGCCTCAACATCCACAGAGTTGAGTCCATTCCCCTCAACTTTGGATTATTTTCACTTTCGTGAACTCTGCACCAGACTAGGTGCATGATCGACGACTTCGGGAACGATCCTGACATCCCACACCACATGGTGGCCCTGGTCCGACACGCGAAGTCGGACTGGTCAGCAGCCGTCCCTGATCGTCAGCGCCCCCTGACTGGCAGGGGCAGGCGTCAGGCCCAATCCACCGGCGAGTGGTTGGCAGAGAATTTCCCGGCGCTGGATCTGGCCATCGTGTCCCCGGCCCAGCGTGCCCAGGACACCTGGGAGTTGATCAATGCCGAACTCCGTTGGCCGGTGGATACCGAGACCGATGAGGATGCCTACAGCTTCGACGGTTACGAGCTCCTGGAGATCATCCAGGATCTTGATGAATCAATCGGGCACGTGGCCATCGTCGGGCACAACCCCGCGATTGAGGACCTGATCCAACTACTCACCGACGAACAGGCCCGGATGCCCACCAGTGCCGTGGCGATCATCTCGATCCGGGGCGAGTGGGAGAGCGTTGGTTCCGGGAATGGCCGCCTGCTCAGCGCTGGCCGCCCCACCGACCTGATCGACTGAACGGATCAGGGTCACCTAGGGTGCCGCCGACTCGCTGGGGTCTGGGACAGCCGGCGTACTTGGCTCCTGCTGAGCAGGGGCCTGGGGCTGGACGCTGTCCCGTGGATCCCGACCAGGCCGGTTCCCATCCGGACCGGGCCTCATCCCAGGACCACCAGGACCAAAGTGCCTTCCGGGATGATCCCCCGATCCCTGGTGCCCGAGCCAAGCACCTACAGCCAGACCCGTACCCCCGCCAACCACTCCACCCAGGACCAGGCTGGCAGCACCGACGCTGACCAGGCTCCACAGGGAGAAGGCTCGGTCGCGAAAGCGGGTTCGGGGGCCCCTGGCGCCGGCACTGTCCGGGTCTGGCTCAGCTGCTTGTGAAACCGCTGCAACGGGTTGGGTGTTCTCGTTCTCGTTGGACTCACTCATGCCGCCAGTCTCGGCAGCCAACCTGTGTCAGAGCTGTGCCCAGAACAGGTTTTCCCGGTGAAACCGCTCAGGGAGCAACCGCCTTGCGCAGGGGCACGAAGCTCGACTTGTTGTTCCAGTACGGATAAGGCACCTGGCGATAGACCATGCCATTCTTCGAGCCACTCTGCTCATAGGCCCAGTACGACGTCATGGTGTCATCCACCCAGCCAGCAAAGACCGCGGCGTGGTAACCGGGACTGTTCATGATGTCACCGGGCGCCAGATCCTCCTTGGCGATCTGCACTGCCACCCGGGGCAGGGTCCTGGTGGTGTAACTGGAGGAGAGCGCCCACACCATCGATACGAACCCGGAACAGTCGGTGCGATAGGTGCCGTACTGGTTGGTGTAGGTGCGACTCTGGCTGTAGGGCACCCTGGCGTCCAGCCACGACTGGGCTCGGATCATCGCATCAGTGAGCGGCTCGGGCGGCGTGACGCTCTGTTCCAGGATGAAGCTCTGGGCTACCGAAACCAACCTGCGCAACCGTTTTCCCTTGGCGATCCGCCATCGCGGCGCCACCAGTCGGTAGGTGGCCGTACGGGACACCGGATCCTGGATGGAGAAGGAACCGTCAGCAGCTGTACTCGCCCGGGCCACGGTGCGCCAACGGCCGCTGCGGCGCTGCAACAACACAGTTCGGGAGACGGGGGTGACCAGTTGTCCACTGAAGCTGGCCGCTTGATCTGATGTGGCCACCATGGTGAACTGCACCGCAGTACGACGCGCAGTCGCGGTGCCAGCGAGCCCGACATCGGTCGCGACGAAGCCAAGGAACACCACCACGAAAACAAGAATTCGGCGTGTCGCAGCCCGGAAACTGGTGTTAAGCATGGTAAAGAACCGTACCCTCGTGGCGAGAGTTGCGCATCCCTTTTGCTGGAATTTGACCGGTCTTTCCCACTGAATGGACCATCTGGCAAATGCCAGCGACCCGTGGGACGATATCTGGAATTACGCTTGGGTGGGAGCGGGAATGTCTAAATCAGTAGTAGTGCGCACCGCAGCCGCCTTGTTGTGCCTGCTGCTGCTCCCCCTGGGCACCAGTGTGCTTCTGTCCAGCAGCGCTGTCGGCTCCTCCGGTGCAATCACCAAACTTGCCCCCAATAAGGCCAAGCAAGCCCAGAAGCAGAAGGCCAGGAAACTGCAAAAGCAGCGCAAGTGGTGCCGCACCCATGCTGGCAAATGGGCCCGAAGCCACCCCGGTCGCTATGCGAAACGCTGCTCGGTGCCACCGGTTCGTCCGGTGAAACCATCAGCCACGGTGGCGGCTCCCGGCCCCAAGCCCAGTCCAGTCACGCCGACCCCAACCCCCACGCCGACCCCAACCCCGACGCCAACACCGAACCCCGGGGCTAATCACTGCGGTTCGATCACCGGCTCCCAGACCTGGAGCGCCAACGAGCTGCACCGCCTGACCTGCTCGGTCACGATCCAAGCGGGAGCAAGCCTCACCATCGCGGCCAATACGGTCGTCAAGGCCAACGCCGGGACTGCACTGACGGTCCTGGGCACCCTGAGGACCAATGGCACCTGGAGCAAGACCGCGGCCCCCACCAATCCGGTGACCTTCACCTCTGTCAATGACAACACCATCGGCGGCGTGACCGGCACCGGCACCCCGGGGAACTCCGATTGGACCGGCATCATCACCAACTCAGCTGGTGCCGTGGCTCAACTTGATGGAGTGGTGATCAGACATGCCGCAATCGCCCTGGATGCCAGGCAGGGCGATGACCTCCGGATCCGCGGCGTACTGCGCAATGACGCGATGGGGGTTAAGGGCAACGACGACTGGGTGGATGCCCGTTGGGTGGACTGGGGCGATGTGACCTACGGACCCTCGGCATCCCCATCAAATGCCGGAATCAAGCGCTCCGGGGCCAGCGTGACCGTGGTCCCCTGGATCGGCATGGCCACCCCGCCCGTACCCACTGGAATCCCGCCGCAACCCGCGCCGTACAACCAGACCTGCACCGATGTGGTCATCTATGGCCTGCGCTATTCCGGCGAAGCCCCACAGGCCACCTATCCAAACGAGCCCGACTACGCCAATGATCTCGTGGGTGCGAGTGGTCCAGCCGGAGTCATCAAACAGGTCTTCGACGGCATGTCCGGTGGCGCGGTTACCACCAAGATCGTGGCAATCCGCTATCCCGCACTGCCCGTGCCCGAGCTTGAGCCATCGGTCAGCTATGCCAATTTCTTCACCAGTTTCTACATCGGCGGGTTGCGGCTGCTCTCCGCCATGCAGGGTGAAGCGGCTCGATGCCCCAATGCCAAGTTCGTGGCAACCGGATATTCACAGGGAGCTGCGGCCATCCGGATGGGGCTGGGAACCCTCAGCCCCAATGACCCACTGATCGCCAGGGTCGGCGGTTTGCTCCTACTCGGCGAACCGGGCAAACCCGCAAATGCCGCTGACCGGATCTTCACCGGCCCCCAGCGCGACACTAAGCACGACCTGGTGGTGGCCAACTCCACGGTCAAGCAACGTGCCGGCTATTTTGCTGAGGCCTTCCCAGAGCACTATCACGACCTACCTGGTGTACTTCCCTCCCGGACCTGGAATATCTGCCACACCAACGACTTCGTTTGCGCGGCCGGGCCGAGCACCAAGTTCTCCGGGCATGCGGCGTGGTACCCCGTGTACACCACGGATGAGATCTCCCGGGCTGCCCACCAGATCGGAGTAGCCATGGTCAACGGTTACCCGTCCTACTGAATGCCAGCACCAGACCTACTGATTTCACCTCCGGCACGAGCCCAGATCGGCTAGCCTGCCCGGGAAGTTCACCTCGCAGGAAGCAATCGGATGCGTCAGGGTCGCCGGATCAAGAACACCGCTCAACCAGGTCAGACCGTGGTCAAGGTTTTGGTCACCGTTCTGGTCCTGGTGGCCTGCGCGGCTGCGCTGATCTGGTGGGCCACTTCCCGCAATCCGGCTCCGCCGCCACTATCCGCCGCGGAAAGGTCAGCCGGGATCCACCGGATGCAGCCACCCGGAGACAGTGGGGTGGATCCCGTGGACCTGGGTGCGGAAACCGAGGTCACCAATGTCTGGGTCACCCGGATCGAGGCCGATGGCCGGACCGATCTGGCCATCACCACCCCCCAGGGTCGCGACCAGGTGAGTCTGCTCAAGGGAGAAGTGGCCACCCGGTTGGGGGTCACCCTGAAGCTGATCGACGTACACAACCCGGGTGGCCGGGGGGCTTATGCCGAGGTGCAGATCAAACCCTAGGTGTACTCGGCAGGGACGTTGGTGACAGCCCGGCTGCCTGAATAGGAGGAG
>CAZRKI010000100.1:0-5212 GCA_964600765.1 uncultured Marmoricola sp. | reverse complement strand
GTGTTGATCGTGGGCGACCTCGTCGTACCGATCAGGACCTCCTGACCACTTGCTGCTGAGCTGGGTTGGGTCAGGCTCTAGGATCGAGGTTATGACTGCAGTGAGCCTGGGCATGCCCGAAGCGCCGCCACCGGTGTTGGCGCCGCGCCGCCAAACCCGCCAGATTCAGGTCGGGAAGGTCGGGGTGGGCAGCGAATCGCCGATCTCGGTGCAGTCAATGACCACCACTTTGACCTCTGATGTCAACTCAACGCTGCAGCAGATCGCGGAATTGACCGCTGCCGGATGTGACATCGTCCGGGTTGCCTGTCCCAGTGCCGATGACGCTGAGGCCTTGCCGGCAATTGCCAGCAAGTCGCAGATACCGGTGATTGCCGACATCCACTTTCAGCCCAAGTACGTCTTCGCTGCGATCGAGGCCGGTTGTGCCGCAGTCCGGGTGAACCCGGGCAATATCAAGAAGTTTGATGACCAGGTCAAGGAGATCGCTCGGGCCGCAAAGGACCACGGAACCTCAATCCGGATTGGGGTCAATGCCGGTTCCCTGGACAAGCGCCTGATGCAGAAGTATGGCAAGGCCACCCCAGAAGCGCTGGTCGAATCAGCGATGTGGGAAGCCTCCTTGTTTGAGGAGCATGGTTTCCATGACTTCAAGATCTCGGTGAAACACAACGATCCGGTCATCATGGTGCGGGCCTATGAACTGCTTGCCGAAGCAGGGGACTGGCCGTTGCACCTGGGAGTCACCGAGGCCGGTCCAGCCTTCCAGGGCACGATCAAGTCCTCGGTTGCCTTCGGTGCACTGCTCTCCCAGGGAATAGGTGACACCATCAGGGTCTCGCTGTCAGCACCTCCGGTTGAGGAGGTCAAGGTCGGACTGCAGATCCTGGAATCGTTGAACCTGAAACCACGGCGACTCGAGATCGTCTCCTGCCCCTCATGCGGTCGCGCCCAGGTGGATGTCTACAAACTGGCCGAGCAGGTCACCGCTGGGCTTGAGGGTCTGGAGGTGCCGCTGCGCGTCGCGGTGATGGGTTGTGTGGTCAATGGGCCGGGAGAGGCCCGTGAGGCTGACCTGGGCGTTGCCTCCGGCAATGGCAAGGGTCAGATATTCGTCAAGGGCGAGGTGATCAAGACCGTCCCCGAATCCCAGATCGTGGAAACCCTGATCGAGGAAGCCATGCGTATTGCTGAGGAAATGGAGGCCGGCGTCGGCACTCCAGAGGTGAGTGTTTCCTGACCCCTTGGTGCTGCCTCGGGTTATGGTGCCCAGATGACCACCATGGCCGGAGCGGATGCGGATGTGCGGGTGCTGAGCCGACACGATCTGACTGCAGCAGCCAGGGTGCTCGGAGTACGCCCGGTTGAGAATGTCTTCGTTGATTATCGAGCCCGCCTGACCCAGATGGACCCACGCTGGATGGGTGGTCAGATGTGGGGCTTCTATCGGGATGGTGAACTCGCCTCGATGTTGCACCTGGGTGCAAATCTGATCCCCGTTGAGGTGGACGCCCAGGCTGGTCAGGCGTTCGTCGCGCGATTGCGCCGCAAACCAGATCAGGTGGTCACCATCGTGGGGAGCCAGGACCAGGTGCTACCACTGTGGGATGGGGTCAAGGAGTACTGGCCAGCCCCCAGGTTGCTGCGCTTCGATCAGCCACATCTGACCATCACTCGCAGCCCACTGGTGAGTCCTGATCCGGGGGTCCGGGTAACCCGGAAACGGGACTTCGAGATCCTCTATCCCGCCTGCGTTGCCATGTACACCGAGGAGATCCAGGTATCCCCAGAGCGTGAGGGCGGTCGGGAGTTGTACCGGGTCCGGGTGCAGAACCTGATCAATCGGAACTGGTCCTTCTCCCGGATTGAGAACGGTCGGGTGCTGTTCAAGGCAGAAGTGGCCTGTGCTTCCCAGGCTGCCTGTCAGATCCAGGGCGTGTACGTCGACCCGGAGTACCGCGGCCGGGGCCTGGGGACGAGCGGGATGGCGGCAGTGGTGCAGTTGTGTCTGGAGAACATCGCGCCAACCGTGGCCCTGTATGTCAACAATCACAACCAGGCGGCTCGCCGGGCCTATGCGCGGGTCGGTTTCGAGCAGAGCGATACCTTCGCGACGGTGATGTATTGAGGATGGCTGATTAGAGGCCAGTCTGCTGACTGCATATCCTTACCCGCATGATCCTGCGCCTGTCGAACCTGTTTGTGCGAACCCTGCGTGATGACCCCGCTGATGCCGAGGTTCCCAGCCACAAGTTGCTGGTCCGCGCCGGATACATCCGCCGGGCGGCTCCGGGTATCTACACCTGGTTACCGCTGGGGCTGCGGGTGCTGCGCCGGATCGAGGCGATCATCCGGGAGGAGATGGACGCTATTGGTGCCCAGGAGGTCAGCTTCCCGGCGCTCTTGCCCCGCGAGCCCTATGAGGCCACCGGGCGCTGGGCGGAGTACGGCGAGGGCTTGTTCCGATTGAAGGACCGCAAGGATGGTGACTACCTGCTGGGGCCCACCCATGAGGAGATGTTCACCCTGCTGGTCAAGGATCTCTACAGCTCGTACAAGGATCTGCCGCTTTCGCTTTACCAGATCCAGACCAAGTACCGGGATGAGGCCAGGCCCCGGGCTGGTCTGTTGCGCGGACGCGAGTTCGTGATGAAGGACAGCTACTCCTTCGATGTCGATGACGCCGGCCTGGAGGTGTCCTATCAGAAGCACCGCGATGCCTATATCGCGATCTTCGATCGACTTGGCTTCGACTATGTGATCGTCCAGGCGATGAGCGGTGCCATGGGCGGTTCGAAGTCCGAGGAATTCCTGGCCAGGGCTGAGGTGGGTGAGGACACCTACGTGCGGTGCAGCACTTGCGACTACGCCGCCAACGTCGAAGCGGTATCAGTACCAGCCATGACGGCAGTGCCCCACGATGACCTTCCCGCTGCCGAGATCGTGGAAACCCCGGACACCCCAACCATCGACTCTCTCGTCGACCTGCTCAACCAACGGTTTGCGCGCCAGGATCGTGACTGGCACGCCAGCGACACCCTGAAGAACGTGCTGTTCACTGTGCGCTATCCGGATGGTTCGACAGCGGCCCTGGCGATCGGGCTGCCCGGGGACCGGGATGTGGACCCGAAGCGCCTGGAGGCATTCCTGGGGGAGGGAGCAGTTTTCGAGCCCTTCTCCGATGCTGATTTCGCCACTCGTCCCACTCTGGCCAAGGGGTACATCGGTCCGGGTGCCCTGGGTGAGGAGCGCGAAGCCGGGGTGCGCTATCTGCTTGATCCGAGGGTGGTCGAGGGCAGTTCCTGGGTGACCGGAGCCGACCAACTCGGTCACCACGTCATCGGGTTGGTGGCTGGTCGAGACTTCCGGGCTGATGGTGTGATCGAGGTGGCCGACGTACGCGATGGGGATCCCTGCCCGAATGGGGATGGCATCCTGGAGACCGCCCGGGGCATCGAGATGGGCCATATCTTCCAGCTTGGTCGCAAATACGCCGAGGCTCTCGGGCTGCAGGTGCTCGACGAGAATGGCAAGTTGGTCACCGTCACCATGGGCTCCTATGGCATCGGCCCCTCACGCGCGGTTGCGGCCATCGCAGAGAACACCATCGATGAACTCGGTCTGTGTTGGCCACGTGAGGTTGCTCCCGCAGATGTGCATGTGGTTGCTGCCGGCAAGGATGCAGCCATCCTGGCTGCGGCAGCTGAACTGGCGGATCAGCTTGACCAGTTGGGCGTGGCGGTGATCCTCGATGACCGGCCCAAGGTCAGCCCCGGGGTGAAGTTCAAGGATGCTGAACTCCTCGGCATCCCCACAATCGTGACTGTGGGGCGTGGCCTGGCCGATGGGCAGGTCGAGGTCCGCGATCGTCACAGTGGGGAGCGGAGAAATCTGCCGGTTGATACCGCTGCCCGGGAACTTCGGGAGTTGGTGGCCAGCGCTTGATGGAGCGTGCCTCAGCCCAGCGGCGTACGGTTGGGGTTCTGGTCGGCAGCCAGATCCTTGGCGGAACCGGTCTTGCGGCCGGGATCGCGGTGGGCTCGCTATTGGCCGCGCAACTCTCCGGATCCGATGCACTCTCCGGGCTGGGTGGCACGGTGCAGGTGCTGGGCGCTGCGATCGCTGCTATTCCGATCGCCTCAGTTACCTCCAGACTGGGCCGGCGCTTTGGACTGGTGCTTGGTTACCTGGTTGGCGCCATCGGCGCCGCGCTGGTGGTGGCCTCCGGGATGACCGGCTCATTCCCATTGCTTCTGGTTGGCTTTGCTCTGCTCGGGGCCGGTACGGCGTCCTCATCAGCCTCCAGGTATGCCGCGGCTGACCTGGCCACAGCACAGCACCGGGGTCGGGACCTCTCCATCGTGGTGTGGGCAACAACGATCGGATCGGTCCTGGGCCCCAATGTGCTCAGCTTCAGTCCAGCGGTGGCCCGGGCCCTGTCCATCCCAACGCTGACAGCGCCCCTGGCGCTTTCCCTGGTCTGTTTCATCCTGGCCAGTGGGTTGTTGTGGGTCCTGCTGCGACCGGACCCGTTGTTGTTGGCCCGTGACCTGAGCGATGAGGGGATGGGTGCCCGGGTTTCTGGTTCGGTGGCTGCGGGATTCGGCTTCATCAGACGCTCACCAACTGCGCTCACCGGTGTGATCACCATGGCAATTGGCCATGCAGTGATGGTGGGACTGATGGTGATGACCCCAATCCATATGAACCATGGTGGGGCCTCGCTTGAGGTGATTGGGTTGGTGATCAGCCTGCACATCCTGGGGATGTATGGCTTCTCGCCTTTTGTCGGGATGGCGGTGGATCGGCTCGGTGCGCGGTTGATCGGCCTACTCGGCATCCTCACCCAGGTCATCGCCGGTGCACTGGCGGCAAGTTCCCACCAGGGGCAGAGCTGGACCCTGACCACCGGGTTGATCCTGCTCGGCCTGGGCTGGGCAGCGACATTCATCAGCGGTTCCACCATGTTGGTGCAGGCGATCGAGGTGGTCCACCGTCCCGCTGCCCAGGGCAGCGCGGATCTGGTGATGGGGTTGGGCGCTGCGGCAGCCGGTGGCCTGGCCGGGGTCGTCGTACAGTTCTGGGGCTTTGCCCAACTCGGACTCCTCGGTGGTGCCCTCTGCCTGATCAGCGCCGTACGCCTGTTCTGGCCCCCTCCGCCGAGGCGGCAGTAATTAACACGCCGAGGCGGCAGTAATTAACACGCCGAGGC
>CAZRKI010000099.1:0-5267 GCA_964600765.1 uncultured Marmoricola sp. | reverse complement strand
GCTGCCCCAATATCTACGAATGCTGGGAGGACCGCGAGGCCACCTTCCTGATCGGTGGGGACCAGTGCACCCGCCGCTGCGATTTCTGCCAGATCGACACCGGACGGCCCCAGCCACTGGATCGTGAGGAACCCCGCAAGGTCGCCGAATCAGTAAAGGCGATGGGTCTGCGCTATGCCACCATCACCGGTGTCGCCCGCGATGACCTGCCCGATGAGGGCGCCTGGTTGTACGCCGAGACGGTGCGTCAGATCCACCAACTCAATCCCGGCACCGGGGTGGAGAACCTGATCCCAGATTTCAATGGCAAGGCTGAGCTCTTGGAGGAGGTCTTCTCCTCCAGACCCGAGGTTTTGGCCCACAACCTGGAGACGGTGCCCAGGATCTTCAAACGGGTCCGACCCGCATTTTCCTATGAGGGCTCGCTCAATGTGCTGACCCAGGCCCGGGCCTACGGCTTGGTCACCAAGTCCAACCTGATCCTGGGTCTCGGCGAAACCCGCGAGGAGGTCAGCCAGGCGCTGGTTGACCTGCACGCTGCAGGTTGTGACCTGATTACGATCACCCAGTACCTGCGCCCCTCCCCCAGGCACCATCCGGTTGATCGGTGGGTCAAACCGGAGGAGTTCGTGGAGTTGTCCACCGAGGCCACCGAGATCGGCTTCCTCGGGGTGATGAGCGGCCCTCTGGTGCGATCCTCCTACCGAGCCGGTCGGCTCTACCAGCAGGCGGTCCGGGCACGGGCCGGCTCCCAGATCTGAGAGAATCCCCCTCATGGCTAAGAAGGACCCCTCCCAACCCAAGAAACCCGGCCGGATCCACCAGATCCGGGAGAGTTACCGGATCACCAAACAGGGCGACCCGAACATCGGGTTCATCCTGTTGGGCGTCTTCCTGGTCTCCACTGCGGTCGTTTTCGCCGTGGCGCTGTTGTTGTTCAAATCGCTCTGGTCGGCCATCCCGCTGGGCATCATGACCGGCATCCTGATCACCCTGATCGTCTTCGGTCGCCGGGCCCAGACTTCTGCCTTCAACCAACTCGAGGGCAAGCCCGGTGCCGCTGCTGCCGCGCTGAGCATGCTGCGTCGGGGTTGGAAGGTCGAGCCCGCGATTGCGGTCAACAAGCAACAGGACGTGATCACCCGCGTGGTGGGTCCCCCCGGGATCGTGCTGATCGGTGAGGGAAATATCAACCGACTCCGCCCGATGCTGGCCAACGAGCGGCGCAAGCACCAGCGCGTGGCCAGCGAGGTGCCGGTCCACGAGATGATCGTCGGCAACCACGACGGCGAGGTGCCGATCCGCAAACTCAGCCGTCAGGTCACCAAGCTCGGTCGCAGCATCAAGCCCGCGGAGATGACCGACGTGCTCTCCCGGTTGCAGGCCCTGGATGCGCAACGCGGCGTCGTACCACTGCCCAAGGGTCCGGTGCCCACCTCGATGAAGGGTATGCGCGGCAATATGCGCGGCCGGTAGGCCGAACCTGCGAGCAGGCGCCCGCGGTACTCCAACAGATTGACCGTCAGGGCCTCACTCCAGGCCCATTGACCCGAAGTCAGGCGCCGGGACCAGTTCATACTTGGCCGGCGCGTGCACGGTGACCTTCTTGCCCCAGTCGGTGTAGTCCATGGTGATCTCCGAACCAGCGGCCTTCACGTAGGTACGCCGCATGGTGAAGTCGTCGTTGAGGAAGACGTCATAGGACATCACCTTCATCTTGTCGACGAGCTGCTGGGGCAGGGAGCCCAGGTTGTCGGTCATCTTCTTGGGGTCAGCGGTGATCCGGTATTGGGCAGTCTCGGTGGAACCGATCTTCTTCTGCCCGATGTACTTCACGCTGACCAACCCCTTCTTGAGTTGGTCGATGGCCTGTTGCGGGCCGACCCCGTCCATCATCTTGATGATTGAGCCCAGGGCCTTGTTTTCGGGGGTGACCTCAAAGAACTTGCCCGTTGGCACCAGTGGTGGCAGGGACATGTAGATGTGGCTGTCCACCAAACGCATCTCACCAGCGCTGGTCTGGCCCTGCTTGAGCTCGATCTGCGCGGTGGTGGAGTTTTCCTGATAGCCGACATCACCCTCGATCGACATCACCGTGACGCCGGTCTTGATCTCGCTCTCGATGTGGGCGCTCTTCTTGGCCTTGGTGGCCTCCCCAACCTTCTGGGCGAAGTTCGCCTTGGTCAGTTTGGTCGTCTCCGAGCCACACGCCGAGGTGGGCGCAATCAGCGCGATCAGAGCCAGAGCAATCACGAACGGGCGCAGACGATTGGCGACGTACAAGAGGGACTCCTTGGGGATGGGACAAGCCTGGACAAGCCTACGGGCGATAGACAAATACCGCAGAGCCAACTGCAAGATCGTGCAGACCACGACCACCAGTGGTGGTGATCACCGGCGGGATCACCAGGCACACCAGAAAGGCGCGCAGGGCTGCGCGCCACAGTCCCAGCGGGAGCTGCGCGTCGTACGACTGGACGCGGAGGCGGGTCAGGAGTTGCCCCAGGGAGCCACCCAGCCAGGCCACCCCGATGGTGGTCTCGAACCAGAACACGAAGAGCACCACCCAGTTGGCCAGGCCACGCTCAGTTGGGTCCAGGCCCAGCAGGGAGAGCACGGTCACCGTGGCGAACCAGGAGGCGATCCAGTCGATGAACAACGCCAGGAAACGCCGCGGCCACGAAGCGGTGTCTGGTGCGGATTGTGGGGTGGACACGCGCGGAGTTTATCCGGGTTCATCCTGACCCGATCCACCCCCTTGTTACATGCCCGAAACAAAACAGATACCGTCGATTAATCCCAGGTGCGTAGCTTCCTCATTCGTACGACGGGTGACGCCGTGCCAAATACCAGGAGGTACCCATGTTCAACAGCAACGACGAACTGCTGGCATATGTCAGGAGTGAGGGTGTCGAAATGATCGACATCCGCTTCTGTGATCTGCCCGGCGTGATGCAGCACTTCACGGTGCCGGTGTCATCCTTTGACGAGTCGGTCTTCGAGGACGGCCTGTCCTTCGACGGCTCCTCGATCCGCGGTTTCCAGGCGATTCACGAATCCGACATGTCGTTGTTCCCCGATGCCACCACTGCGTACATCGATCCCTTCCGCAGCGCCAAGACCCTGGTCGTCAACTGCTTCATCCACGACCCGATCACCGGCGAGGCCTACAGCCGCGACCCCCGCAATATCGCCCGCAAGGCGATGGCCCACCTGGCCAGCACCGGGGTTGGCGACAAGGCCTTCTTCGCTCCGGAGGCGGAGTTCTACATCTTCGACTCGGTTCGCTTCAAGACCGATGTCAACGAGGGCTTCTACCACATCGATTCCGAGGCCGGCGCCTGGAATTCCGGTGTTGAGGGCACCGCTGATCGTCCCAACCGTGGCTACAAGGTCCGCTACAAGGGCGGCTACTTCCCGGTCGCGCCCTACGACCACTTCGGTGAGCTGCGCGATGAGATGGTCAACGAACTTGAGGCTGCCAACCTGCAGGTCGAGCGCGCCCACCACGAGGTCGGCACCGCTGGCCAGGCCGAGATCAACTACCGTTTCGATGAATTGTTGAAGTCGGCCGATGACGTGATGAAGTTCAAGTACATCATCAAGAACGTCGCCTGGCGCAACAACAAGACCGTCACCTTCATGCCCAAGCCGATCTTCGGTGACAACGGCTCTGGCATGCACTGCCACCAGTCGATCTGGAAGGACGGCAAGCCGCTCTTCTACGACGAGACCGGTTACGCCGGCCTGTCCGACATGGCGCGTCACTACATCGGCGGCATCCTCAAGCACGCCCCGTCACTGCTGGCCTTCACCAATCCGACGGTGAACTCCTACCACCGGCTGGTGCCCGGCTTCGAGGCCCCTATCTCCCTGGTCTACAGCCAGCGCAACCGCTCAGCCTGTGTGCGGATCCCGATCACCGGGTCCAACCCCAAGGCCAAGCGGATCGAGTTCCGTTGCCCCGACCCCTCGGCCAACCCCTACCTGGCCTTCTCGGCGCTGCTGCTGGCCGGCCTGGACGGCATCAAGAACAAGATCGAGCCACCGGAGCCCATCGACAAGGACATCTACGAACTTCCCCCCGAGGAGATGGCCGAGATCGAGCAGGTGCCGACCTCACTCGACGCCGTACTCACCGCACTTGAGGAAGACCACGGCTACCTCACCGTGGGCAACGTCTTCACCCCGGACCTGATCGAGACCTGGACTGACTACAAGCGCAACCAGGAGATCCTCCCGATCCAGCACCGCCCGCACCCGCACGAGTTCGAGCTCTATTACGACATCTGATTTGAGGGTTTTCACCCTCTGTCAGTAGTGGTCGAAAACGACTCCTGACCTGCACAAACGTCTTTCGGCGTCTGTCAGCGTCAGGGGTCGTTTTTCGTTGTTCTGCGGCCCCACCGCGGCCCCAGCGGCCCCGGCCGGTGCTGCGCACCTAACGAGCATGAGCCTCTCCGTCCACTCCCCCGACGAGCTGATCGCGGCTATCCCGCACATGCTCGGCTTCACGCCACAAGAGTCGATCGTCCTTATCCCGATCCGCTCCGACCTCCCCACCGCCCGCATCGACCTCCCGATCACCCCACGAGCAGAGGAGCTGGCGTGGAGTTCGATCCGCAAGGGAATGGTGCGCTACGCGCGGCCTGGCGCTGCCGTCGGAATCGTCTGCTTCACCCACGATCGGCAGCAGGCCGACCTGATCGGCCGCGAGTTCGCCGAACGACTCGACACCATGGCATCGACACCCACCTCCTCCTCTGGGCCGACGAGACCCGCTGGGCCGACCTCGCCACCGGCGACATGGGCCTCCAGTCCAACGCTGCCCGGGAGCGCGTGGCCACCATGACCGTCCTCGCCGGTCGACCCCAGCCGGCTTCCGCCCGCGACTCCCTCGCCCAGTCCCTCATCGGCGACCGAGAGCCCGTGGCAACCTTGCTGACCGAGACCCGCGCCAACACCGCTCAGAGCGCCGTCCAGGACGAGGGGCGCTGGGCGGTGAGCCGTGTGCAGCAGTTCCAACGCGATGGCGTGCGCCTAGACGATGCGGACGCCGCCAGGCTCCTCGTGGCCGTCGAAGCCATCCCGACCCGCGACCAGCTCTGGCTCGCCATGACCCGAGGCAACGCTGTCTCACACGTCGCCCTGTGGACCGACATGACCAAACGCGCACCCGATGAGGTGCGTACGACCCCCGCATCTCTGTTGGCCTTCGGAAGCTGGCTCAGCGGGGACGGCGCCATGGCGTGGTGCGCACTCGACCA
>CAZRKI010000098.1:0-5372 GCA_964600765.1 uncultured Marmoricola sp. | reverse complement strand
GCCACAATTCGTATGACGTCCCGGGAGATTCTCACGCAACGTATGACTCAAGCATCCGGCGACGCGCTTTGCTCCCGCCCACGTCGCGGAGGTACGACGTACGGCTCAGGCAGCCAGCGGACAACCCGCCGCGATCAGAGCTTCAGCGATCTGATCAAAGAACTCATCAGGCGCGACCCGGAACCCCAGCAGTGGCATCCGGAGCACGGTGTCACCCTGCAGCGAGATGGCGTTCTGGCGCAGCGCATCACTGACCTGGTTCTCCGCCCACGCGTGCTGGATCCCGTCAATCTCCACCACCAGATGCCATTCCGGCCAGTAGATGTCCAGGTAGTAGCGCCCATCGCGGCCGCGACGTACGGCTTGTTGGGAGGGCGTCGGTAGGCCCCGGCGTCGACACTCCTTGACGAAGTCGAGCTCGCCCAGAGAGGTCGAACCACCAAGGAGATCGGATACGACTTCCTGCACCATCGCCCTGCGACGATCGCGGCGGATCAACAGCGCCTGATGGGCCAACTGTTCAGCCGTGGCCAGCCGCTGCTGCACCACCATGGTGAGCAGGAGTGTCGCCTGCCGCTCGGTCCGCGCCCACAACGCCGCCCTGATCGCCGCTCCATCAGGCCGAGCACACGGAATGCCACCGGATAGCTGATCCTCAGCCACCCAACGACGGGTCTGTCGGATGTTGAACAACTTGGTACGACGCACCCGTGCCCCGCGCGGCACCGAAACCCGGATCCGATCCTCGGAGAAGCGCTTCAACCCACATGCAATCAGCGCGGAAACCCCATCGAGCCGAGCACGGGGCCCGCCCTGGAATACCGCAGCCCAGCGCAACCCGAGTTCGCTGACCTCACCACTGTGCAGGGCCACCGACTGATCCCCGATGGTTTGCCAGCGGCTGGCCCGCACCTGCGCCCGGACCTCCCACCGGGTGATGCCGGCGGCGTACAACTGCCGCCGGGAGAGCACACTCCCCTGCTCGGCTGCGATGGGGCGCAACCGACGGAATCGGTAGTCGTCAAATCGATGCTTGCTCACCCCTGCAGCGTGGCGGCACGTCGTACGAAATGGGAGGCTGTGGCGTGAGTTGTGGATCCATCGTGCTGGGCACCGCCCTGTGGACAGTTGCTGGGCAGTACACCTGTCCGTTGGTTGCGTCATGCGTTTCGTGGTTACCCCTCAGTACGTCATACGAATTGAGGTCTATAGGCCACATTTCGTATGACGTCCCGGGGCTACTACAGGGTTCGTATGACGCAGGCCGTGTTAATTACTGCCGCCTCGGCGTACGCAAGCCTTGTTAATTACTGCCGCCTCGGCGGAGTTGGGTAGCGTCAGGCGCGTGATCACATCCAGTACGACGCTGGGCCGGGCGCGCAGCGAACGCGGCGAGTTGGTGCTGACCAAGCGCTCGGACGGGCACCTGGAGTTGCGGGCCAATGGGGTCTTCGTGATGGACACTGAAAACACCCACACCGAGCGCGAGTTGGCCCGGGTGGCCCTGGCCCGGGCGAGTCGGGTCGGCGAGGTGTTGATCGGGGGTCTCGGGTTGGGTTTCACCGCTGCTGAGGTGCTCGCCGATCCCCGGGTACGACGCGCAACCGTCGCCGAGATCGAACCCGCACTGATCGAATGGATGCGCTCCGGTGTCATCCCGCACGGCCCGGAGCTACTGACTGACCCTCGCCTGCAAACAGAGGCGATCGACATCCGCGATGCCTTCGATAGGAACCACACCTACGACCTGGTGCTGCTCGACGTCGACAACGGACCCGGTTACCTGGTGCACGATGCAAATGCGGAGATCTACGCCACCCCATTCCTGACCCGGGTCCGCGAGGCGCTCAACCCCGGTGGCGCCGTGGTGATCTGGTCGGCCAGTCGGGAGCCGAAGCTGCTGCAGGAGATGCAGCAGGTTTTCGGCACCGCAACCGAGCACTCATACGACGTCCAACTGGGCGCCCGCCCGGAGACCTATTTCCTTTACCTGTCCCAAACCTGATCCATTGGCTAGCGTCGTGGTTATGGACACGCGCATCGAACACGACAGCATGGGTGAGATCGAGGTACCAGCGCAGGCGCTGTGGCGGGCCCAGACCCAGAGGGCGGTGGCCAACTTCCCGATCAGCGGCACCACCATCGAGCCGGCTCTGATCCGGGCCCTGGCCCGGGTCAAGCAGGCCGCCGCGCTGACCAATGCCGATCTCGGGGTGATCAGCGACAGCGAGGCCGGCGCGGTCAGCGCCGCAGCCGCTGAGATCATCGCCGGGGAACACCACGACGCCTTCCCCGTCGACATCTATCAGACCGGCTCAGGCACCAGCTCCAATATGAACATGAACGAGGTGCTGGCCACACTCGCGGCGCGGGCCGGGCACGACGTACACCCAAATGACGTGGTCAACGCCAGCCAGTCCAGCAATGACACCTTCCCGACCGCGATCCATGTCGCCGCCGCCGAGTCGACCACGCACGAACTCCTGCCTGCGCTGACCAAGCTACAAAACTCCCTGGCCGCCCGGGCTGAGGAGTACGCCGACCTGGTGAAGTCCGGGCGCACCCACCTGATGGATGCCACCCCGGTGATGTTGGGCCAGGAGTTCAGCGGGTACGCCGAGATCATCGCTCTCGCCAAGGAACGACTGGCCTCATCCCTGCCCCGGGTCTGCGCTCTCCCCCTTGGCGGTACGGCGGTCGGCACCGGCATCAACACCCCCACCGGTTTTGCCCAGCAGGTGATCTCCCGGATCAGTCGGGACACGGGCATCGCCTTCACCGAGGCCCGCAATCACTTCGAGGCCCAGGGAGGTCGCGACTCGTTGGTGGAGCTGTCCGGCCAACTACGCACCCTCGCGGTCGGGTTGACCAAGATCTGCAACGACCTGCGTTGGATGTCATCAGGCCCCACCACCGGCCTGGGCGAGATCCACCTGCCCGATCTACAACCCGGGTCCAGCATCATGCCGGGAAAGGTGAACCCGGTGCTGCCCGAGGCGACCCTGATGGTCTGCGCCCAGGTGGTCGGCAACGACGCCACGATCGCGTGGTCAGGTGCTGCTGGAAACTTCGAGCTCAACGTGATGATGCCGGTGATGGCGCACAACCTGTTGGAGTCGATCCGGTTGCTCGCCCGGGTGACGCCGTTGCTCGCCCAGCGCTGCATCGACGGGATCACCCCAAACGTCGACCAGATGGAGCGTTATGCGGAGTCCTCCCCCTCGGTGGTGACCCCGTTGAACAAGTACCTCGGATATGAGGAGGCCGCCCGGATCGCCAAGGCAGCGCTCAAGGAGGGCCGCACGATCCGCGAGCAGGTGCTGGCGATGGGTTACGTCGAGCGCGGCGATCTGACCATGGAGCAGTTGGACCAGGCACTCGACGTACGCCGGATGACCCGGCCCTGAAAGAAGCGAACAGCAGCCGGGCTCAGTACCAGCCGTGGCCAGCCTTGAAGGACCAGGCGTTGCAGGCCGAACCGTAACGACCCTTTATATATCCCAGGCCCCAACGGATCTGGGTCTCCGCGTTGTGCTCCCAGTCCGGCCCCGCCGAGCTCATCTTGGAGCCGGGCAGTGCCTGCGGGATGCCGTAGGCCGAGGAGGTGGGGTTGTCGGCGTGGACATTCCAGTTGGACTCCTGGGTCCAGATCCGGTCCAGGCAGGAGAAGTCACCGGGATCCAGGCCGTACTTCGGCATCAGCGCCCGGGCCAGGGTCTTCGGATCGGCAACCGTCAGGTCTTCTGAGCCAGCCTTGGCCTGCCCGACAGTGCTGGACAGGGCGACGCTCTTGACCGGGGCCACTGCTTCATTGCGGTCCTCGGAGCGGGAGACCGCTTCCTCACGTCGGTCAAGCTCCGCATCGCTGAGGGCAGCGACACTCGGGTGGGCACTGACCAGGCTGGCCGCGATGGGTACGTTCGGGGCGCTGCTGACCACACCGGAAACCACTACCGCTCCGGTGGCGGCGACCGCCAGCCCGGACATCAGGGCGGCGGAACGGACTTTCGCCGGGATGCTGGGTAGCGCAAAGATGCTGCGCTCCACGGGCGCGCGATGCTTGGCGGCGCGGTGCTTACCGGCGTAACGAGACAAGGTAGAACTCTCAGGTAGACGGTTGGACGTCATACGTCCTCGGGCTCAAACACCCAACGAGAACGCACCGGGGAAGACACTCACCATGACGGATAAAACGGACATTCGCAACCTGAATGGTGAAGTTGGTGTGGACCAGTTGGCCCGGATCGGTCACATCACGGCGTGTTCGAGCAGATCGGTGACCAGGGCTGCTATCGGTGAGCGCTCCGAGCGGGTCAGGGTCACATGGGCGAAAAGCGGGTGCCCCTTGAGCCGCTCCACGACCGCGACCACCCCGTCGTGGCGTCCGACCCGGAGGTTGTCGCGCTGGGCGACGTCGTGGGTGAGCACCACCTTTGAGTTGGCCCCGATCCGCGTGAGCACGGTGAGCAGCACATTGCGCTCCAGCGACTGGGCCTCATCGACGATCACGAAAGAGTCATGCAGGGACCGACCCCGGATGTGGGTCAGCGGGAGTACTTCGAGCATCTCCCGGTCGAGGATCTCGTCGATCACCTCACTGGTGGTGATCGCCCCCAGGGTGTCGAAGACGGCCTGGCCCCACGGCGACATCTTCTCCGACTCCGACCCGGGCAGGTAGCCGAGCTCCTGACCACCCACCGCGAACAGGGGCCGGAAGACCACCACCTTCTTGTGCAGACCACGCTCCAGCACGGCTTCCAGACCAGCACAAAGCGCCAGTGCAGACTTGCCGGTGCCCGCCCGACCACCAAGGGAGACGATGCCGACATCGGGGTCGAGCAACAGATCCAGGGCAACCCGCTGTTCGGCGGAGCGGCCATGGATCCCGAAGGCATCCTGGTCGCCGCGGATCAGGTGAATCTGCTTGTCCGGGCCGACCCGACCCAGGCCACTACCCCGCTCGGACATCAGCACCAGGCCGGTGTGGCAGGGCAGGTCCCGGGCCTCGGGGAGGTCGAGCACCTTCTCGTCGTACAACTGGTCGAGCTCGGTGCCGGTCACCTCGATCTCGTCCATGCCGGTCCAGCCGGCGTCAGACTCGTGGATCTGCTCGCCGCGGTATTCAGCAGCATCGAGCCCAACCGCTGATGCCTTGATCCGCAGTGGGAGGTCCTTGGAGACCAGGGTGACGTCGTACCCCTCATCGGCGAGGTTGCGCGCGACGGCCAGGATCCGGGTGTCGTTGTCGCCCAGCCGGAATCCCGAGGGCAGCGCCTCGGGGTTGGTGTGGTTGAGCTCGACCCGGATGGTGCCGCCCTCCTCGCCGATCTCCACCGGCTGCTTGGGGATGACCGCGCCCTCGCGGTCCTGCT
>CAZRKI010000097.1:0-5415 GCA_964600765.1 uncultured Marmoricola sp. | reverse complement strand
CACGCCCTCCGGGGAAGCAGCGCGGATCGCCTTGGCGGCCTTGTCCTGAGCAGCCGAAAGGCCGGCAGTGGAGTTGGGGCAGGCATTGAGGAAGCACAGGAAGATCTCACTGCCCGGCATCGGTTCGTTCATGATGTCGTAGCCGAGCAGCCCGGGAGTGTTGGCGAAGATGCCGGCCACATGGCCCCACATGGAGGCAAACCGTTCCTGCAGCCCGATCCCACCGGGGCCGGGCTCGTTGAACCAGAAGGAGTCAAAGGAGCGCTTCAGCGCGAAGTTGAAGATGTAGTCGGTGCCGAAGCCGATCACCGGCCAGTTCCAGAAGCCGTGATCCTTGATCGCCCAGTCCGGGAAACCCTGGCCGCGGAACTTCTGGTTCAACTGGTCCTGGTGGAAGTCCAGAATCGTGGTGATGCCGTGGTCAGCCAACATCTCGGTGGTGTCCTTGAGGCCCTGGATGTAGGCGTCGTCGTACACACCGGGCTGTGGCTCGGCCTGCTTCCAGTTGAGTCCCAACCGGACACTGTCGAAGCCATTCTCGGCCAGGAAGGCGGCATCATCATCGGAGAAGCCGATGGCCGAGGGCAGATACGGCGCCCGTTTGTAGACCATGTTTATGCCTGAGGTCAGGAAGACCCGGCCCTGGGAGTCGGTGATCCAGCGGCCACTGGTGCTGAAGGGACCATTCAGATCATTGCTGGCCGAGGCTGGCCCAGCCAGCAGCGGTACGACGACTCCGACGGCCGCAACCACGGCCACAAGCAGGCGTTTGAACACACCAAAACCTTTCCCTGGGGCAGGCCCGTCACCCACCCGTAGGGAGAAGTCGAACACGGAAACCGGCTGATCGGGAAGAGCGACCAGTTGGTGGGCCAGACAGGTGTGTGGAACGGGCGGTACAGGAAATCGGTGTGCGGGCACTGCCGGTGCACGCGAGGGACAATCTGCTTGGGATAAGCGGAGTCAAATAGTCAGGTGCTTGAGCGCCTCGCGTCGGGAGAGCCCGGAGAGCTGGTCCTCCCATTCGGTCACGAAAGCCCGGACCCAATCGGGATCGGTACGGGCGTATTGGCGCAGCGCCCAACCGATCGCCTTGCGCAACCAGAAGGACTGATCGGCCAGGTTCGCCTCAATCACCTCCCGCAGCAGAGCGGTGTCGGTCTGCTCCTTGCGGCCGAGTTGGCTCAGCACCGCGGCCCGGCGGATCCACAGGTCATCGTCACGGGCCCAGTCACTGATCACCGGCGTCACCTCTGCGGCGTACGACGCCAGGATCTGGCCGAGCACATGCAGGGAGGCCTCATCGACCAGATCCCACCAGGCGCCGGTGCTGATCAGGTGTCGGGCCAGGGGCAGCGCCTCGGGTGTCAGATAGCGGCGTTGGGATCGGGCCAGTGCCAGCGCGGCATTGCGCTCCTCGCGGTAGGCCGCGTCGTCGTACAACTCCCGGATGGCCGCCTCCCATTCGGATCGATCGGGATGCCACTGCTTGATCAACGGGCGCAGCATGGGACGGAGCTGGCTCAGGGTCACTCCGTAGTAAGGGAGCTCTGACTTCATGTAGCGCTGTTGTTGCACGGCGCGATCGGGGTCGCCGGTTTCGGCCAACCACCTGCGGATCTCCTCGATCAACTCCTCGTGGGAGAGTTCACTCATGACCCCATTCTCAATTGGTGACCTCTTGATCGGTACGGCGACCGCCGCCCTGCAGACCGAGGGCGGGGATCGCAACAACAACTGGTATGACTGGGCCCAACTGCCCGGAGCCATCAAGGACGGCAGCACGCCACTACGCGCCACCGACCACTGGGCGCGATGGCGCGAGGACACCGAGCTGATGGACTCCCTGGGTCTGGAGGTCTACCGGATGGGGGTCGAGTGGTCGCGGATCGAGCCCCGGCCCGGCGAATTCGACTCAGCCGCGATCGAGCACTACCGCGAGGAGATCGGGCTGCTCCGCGAGCGCGGCATCGCCCCCCTGGTCACCCTGCACCACTTCACCAACCCGTCGTGGTTCCAGGGGCTGGGCGACTGGTCCCACCCTGAGTCGGTGAACATCTGGCTGCGCTTCGTACGACGCGTGGTCACCGACCTGGGCGACCTGGTCACCGAATGGGTCACCCTCAACGAGCCAAATGTGTACGCCGTGATGACCCGTCTGTACGGCGAGTTCCCGCCCGGCCACAAATCCCTGCCCGAGACGATCAAGGTGATGCGGCACATGGCGATCGCGCACTGTCGGGCCTATGAGTTGATCCACGAACTCCAGCCCCACGCCACCGTCGGTCTGGCCCATCATGTGCGCCCCTTCGACCCACTCAAGCCGGTGTTCACGCCGATGGCGCGGCTCAACTCCTATCTCTTCCAGGATGCCCTCACCGACGCCGTACTCGGTGGGCGCTTCGCGCTGGCCCTCGGCGGCCAACCCAAACAGGTGCGCCCGGGCAAGTACTACGACTACCTCGGGATCAACTACTACACCCGCAATGCGGTGGTCGGTTTCTCCGACCGGGCCTTCCCCAACAAGCCGGTCAATGACCTGGGTTGGGAGATCTATCCCGAGGGTCTGGCCCGGGTGGCCCAGGATATGCACGACCGCTATCCCGGCCCGATCTGGATCACCGAGAACGGCACCGCCGACAACGACGAGCAGTTCCGGGCCCGCTACCTGGCCGAACACCTGCGGGTGATCGCCGAGTCCAAACTGCCCTTCGAGCGCTACTATCACTGGTGTTTCGTGGACAACTTCGAGTGGGCCGAGGGTGAGGTGCCGCGCTTCGGGATCGTGCACAACGACTTCGAAACCCAGGTCCGGACCATCAAACCCAGTGGCCAGTTCCTGGCCCAGGTGATCACCGATCGAGGAATGACCGCGCAGACGTGGGCGACGTACGCCGCCGAGCAGACCTACCGGATCAGTTGAGGCTCAGCCGACGCGATGCCGGCGCTTCTTGACCAGCCCCAAGTTCCTGGCCTTCTTCCACAACTCATCGCGGGCATCGGGGTGGGCGCTGTTGGTGATCAGTCCGACCGCCTGCTCCTCCTGGGTGAAGCCATAGACCTCGGTCACTCCCTGCTCGGTGATCACCGTGGACATCTGCATCGAGGTGGTCGGATCCTTCAGATGCCCCACGATCGTGGAGACATTGGCGCGCGGATGCCAGGACTTCAGCGCCATGATCGCCTGGCCGCCGGGTGAGTGCATCGCCCCCACGATGAAATCAGTCTGACCACCGAACCCGGAATAGATGGTGTGGTTGATCCGGGAGGCATTCGCCTGCAGGAAGAGATCGACCTGCAATGCAGTGTTGACGCTGACCATCAGCGGATTGCGGGCGATCCGGGCCGGATCATTCACCTTCTCGGTGCGCAACACCCGTAGTCGGTCATTGCCATCGGCCCAGTCATACAACTCCTGGGAGCCGAACAGGAAAGTGGTCACCAGGGGCATCGTCTGGTCATAACTACCCGCGCGCTCCAACTCCAGGACTCCGTCAGCGAAGGTTTCGGTCCACATCCGCAGTCCTCGGCGCGCTTTCAACCCGGCCAGTACTGCGTCGGGCACCGCGCCAATCCCGGTCTGCAACGCCGAGCCATCCACGATCCGCGCGGCGACGAGCTCCCCGATTCGCTGCGAGTCCGGATCCGGTGGGCGGGGTTGGTGGGTCAACAGCGGCTCATCGATCTCCAGCGCCAGATCAATGTCGTCGGTGGAGATCACTGAATGCCCCTCGGTATAGGGCATGTGCTTGTTGATCGCCGCGACCACCACCCCGCCGCGACTGCGACAGGCCTCGATCGCCGCGGGCAGCACATTCACCTCGATCCCCATCGACACGGTGCGCTGGTGACCGGTGCCGCGCGGCGGCGACACATGCAGTACGACGACCTGGGGCGCCAGGCGACCCTCGAACAGGTGCGGCACCATCGAGAGCCGCGCCGGGTAGTAGGACAAGCGCGGATGACTGCGCATTCCCGGGCCCACGAAGCTGGTCTCGTAATACACCCCGGGTCGATCCGGGATGCCGCACTGGGCGTTGAGCATGTTGAGTCGATAGGTGTCCAGGGCCTGATCGACGATCTGCAACATCCGTTGCGGCGTGGCGAAGTTGCCCGGGGCCACGATCCTGGAACCATCCGGCAGCGAGGCCAGCCGGGCGACCAGGGTTGCCTCGTCAACGATCCGCATGCGGCTCACCCTAGCCCGACATCTAGGGTTGGGCAGGTGCTTCGCGTCGCCACCTTCAACATCAACGGGATCCGGGCCGCAGGCAAGCGCGGCTTCAACGATTGGCTGGCCCATCGCGGTTGCGATGTGGTGGCCCTCCAGGAAGTACGCTGCCCCATCGCTGCGCTGCCCGAGGGCGCCTTCGGCGACTATCACGTGGTCTACGAACCGGGCCAACTAGCCGGGCGCAACGGGGTCGCCGTACTCACCAGGCATCCGATGGCGGCGGTTCGAACCTGGGGGGCCGACGTGCTGCTGGCGGCTCCGGGGGAGAGCGGCACCCTGGTCTCCGCGCACGAGCCGGAAGCGTTGGCCCGGGGGTTGAACCGGTTCGCCGATGAGGGGCGCTATGTCGAGGTGGACCTGCACGAGGCCCCGGTGACGATCGCCTCGCTCTACCTGCCCAAGGGCGGCCTACCGGCACACCTGCAGAAGCCGGGCCGGATGCGGGAGGCGCCGGACGGTGGCGAGAAGTACCAACGCAAGATGGATTTCCTGGCTGCCTTCGCCCGGCAACTGGACCGCTCCCGAAAGGCCGCCCGGGCCGCGGGCCGGGAGTTCCTGCTGGTCGGCGACCTCAACATCGCCCATCAGGAACTCGACCTGACCAACTGGCGCGGCAATCGCAATAGCGAGGGCTTCCTACCCGAGGAGCGGGAGTGGTTTGGCCAACAACTCGGGGCCCGGCGGCTGCTCGACGTACAACGGCTGCTGGTGGGGGAGCAAACCGGGCCGATGTCCTGGTGGAGTTGGATGGGCCAGGCCTTCGAGAAGGACGTGGGCTGGCGGATCGACTACCAACTCGCCACGCCGACCCTGGCGCGGAGCGCGGTACAGGCGGTGACCGATCGCCCGGAAAGTCGGGAAAGACGGGTAAGCGACCACGCTGCCGTGGTTATCGACTACAACTTGTAGTAATCAGTCGTCGTTTCAACCACCCATGCGCTATGCATATGTCATGGCACAGGGCATGAACCTCCGCGAGTACATCGACAAATTGCGCACCGAGGGCTACACCGTCCAGGGCAGCAAGGACGAGGACCCGATCCTGATCGACCCGCAGGGGCGGGCGGTGGAGACCTGGCGCGAGGACTACCCCTACGACGAACTGATGGACCGCGAGGAGTACGACGAGCTGAAGTACCAACTCCAGGTCGAGTTGCTGAAGTTCCAGTACTGGTCAGAGG
>CAZRKI010000096.1:0-5489 GCA_964600765.1 uncultured Marmoricola sp. | reverse complement strand
ATCAGGCAACTCCCCATCGAGTTTGATCCACCACTGGGAACTACCCACATGAGGGGCGCCGGGCTCATTGACCGAGATCCCGGCCCGGCGCATGTCGACTGCCGCCCATTCGCGCTTCCATTCCTCCAACTGCTCGGGTTTGGCCCGGGCGAAGGTGTCCGGGCATTCCTCTGGAGCCGGCACCTCGGGCATCGGGTCGGAATGCTCCAGACCATCCTCGGGCACCTGGAAGTTGGCGGTCATGAAGAAGATGGCGCGTCCGTGCTGGCGGGCGGTGACCCGACGGGTGGCGAAGGAACGACCCTCGCGCAGCGAGTCCACGTCGTACACGATCGGGACGCTGGTGTCACCGGCACGCAGGAAATAGGAGTGCAGGGAGTGCACCACGAAGTCAGCTGAGATGGTGCGGATGGCTGCGGTGACGGCCTGGGCGAGTACCTGTCCGCCGAAAACCCGTTGCAGCAGGGTGTCTGGCTGTTGGCCACGGAACAGGTTGTCCTCGATCGCCTCCAGGTCGAGCAGGCTGAGGAGCTCTGGAACCGAGCCCGGCATCAGTCCTCCCCGTCCTCAAGGCCGGCGAGGAAGCGCTCGAACTCCGAGCCGATCTCCTCACCGGTGGGCAGGGGACGATCCTGGGCCAGCAGGTTGGTGGCCTCGCCGGTACGGGCGGAGTGGAAGGCGTCGTACTGTTCCTCAAGTCCACGAACCAGTTGGCGAAGCTCATCGGACTGGGCCACCTGTTCGTCGATCTCCACCCGGTTCTGGATCGCTGCCTGCTCCAGGGAGCCGTTGTCCCAGGTGAGCCCACTGATGATCTGCAGTGCCTCCACCAGGCGCAGCGCGGCGCTCTTGTCCTCGGTCTGGGTCAGGTAGTGCGGCACATGGGCCACGAAGCCCATCGCCGGATGACCCCATTCACCAAGTCTGATCTCCAGCAGCGACTGGGCACTTGCCGGAACCCGCAATTCACCTGACCAGATGTTCTCGGTCAGGATCAGGTTCGGATCAGTGGCATGGTGGGTCAGGTGCGCTGGCCGGGTGTGCGGCACCGCCATCGGTACGGCGCCCATCTGCACGGTTAGCCGGACCCCGAAGTGCTCCACCACATGCCGGATCGCCAACGCGAAGGCCTCCCAGCGCAGATCTGGTTCGGGGCCATGCAACAACAGGTACGGCGCCTGGTTGGCGTCGAAGGCCAGCCTGACCACCAGCCTGGGGGCCTCATAGGACTCGTAATGGTCCTCAACGAAGCTCAGCGGTGGACGCCGAGAGCGGTAGTCGTAGAAGGAATCGATGTCCAGGCTGGCCACCACCCGGGAATCACCACTTTCCAGCAGGTGATTGGCGGCTGTGACGGCTGCTCGACCGGCATCCAGGAATCCATCCAGACAGACCACGAGGATGGGCCCCTCGTCCTGCCCACGCAACTCCGGCACATCATCGATGATGTGCACGTCCCGGCGCCCCGGCTGGTCAACCACGATTACTCCTAAGCATGAGTCGGATAGCAGAAAACAACTATTGCTACAGACTCAAACTCTAGTGGCCGCTGGCCCATTCCCGCGCAGTGTTCACCGCAGAGTCCAGGGCGCTGACTTCCTCAGCGATCCCTCGGGCCAGGGTCTGGGCCGTGAGCCCGATCTGCTCCAGGATCGAGTTGCGCTCGGCGTGGTCCAGGAATTGCTGGGGGATGCCACGCAGTCGCACCGGAGTGCTGACACCGGCTTCGTTCAGCAACTGCAGCAATACGGCGCCCGCTCCCCCGACGATGCCGTTGTCCTCAACGCACACCACCAGGCGGTGCTCCCGGGCCAGGTCGATCACGGCCGGATCCCACGGCTTGACCCAACGTGGGTCCACCACGGTGACCCCGATGCCGTGGTCGTCCAGACGCTGGGCGACGTCCATGCAGACACTGGCCATCGAACCCACCCCGAGCAGCAGCACATCCCTGGCTCCGCTGCGGTGGATCACGTCCATGTCGCCGGCCTTGCTCAGGGTTTCGATGTCGGCACCGGGCGCCCCCTTGGGCAAGCGCAGCAGAGTGGGTGCATCGTTGACAGAAACTGCCTCGCGCAGCAACTCCCGGACCCGGGCTCCATCGCGAGGCGCGGCGATCTGCATCCCGGGCACTGTCTGGAAGATGGACAGGTCCCACATGCCGTTGTGGCTGGCGCCATCGCTGCCGGTGACCCCAGCCCGGTCAAGCACGAAGGTGACCCCGCACTTGTGCAGGGCGACATCCATCAGCACCTGGTCATAGGCCCGGTTCATGAAGGTGGCATAGATCGCCACCACCGGGTGCAGCCCGCCCATGGCCAGGCCGGCGGCGCTGGTGACGGCATGCTGTTCGGCGATCCCGACGTCGAAGGTGCGCTCGGGGAAGGCCTTGGCGAAGGCGCCCAGCCCGACCGGATGCAGCATGGCTGCGGTGATCGCGACCAGGTCCTTTCGTTCCTGCCCCAGGGCCACAATCTCCTCGGAGAAATGGTCGGTCCAGATCCGGCCCTTTGCCGGCCCCTGGCCAGTGGCCACATCAAAGGGCCCGATCTGGTGGAACTGGTCGGCTTCGTTCTGTTCGGCGGGTTCATAGCCAAAGCCCTTGCGGGTGATCACGTGCACGATCACCGGCCCACCGAAGCGTTTGGCCTGGGTCAATGCGGTCTCCACGGCCTTCAGGTCGTGGCCGTCGACCGGGCCGACGTACTTCAGGCCGAGGTCCTCGAAAAGCCCCTGCGGCGCGAGGGCATCCTTCATGCCCTTCTTCATGGCGTGCAGCGCGTCGTACGCCGCGGGGCCGACGCCGCGGACCTCGTTGAGTCGGCGCTTGACCATGTCGAGCACCTGCTCATAGCGAGGGTTGGTGCGCAGCGCGGTCAGGTGGTCCGCGAGGCCGCCGACCGTCGGCATATAGGAGCGGCCGTTGTCGTTGACCACCATCACCAGGCGGCGGTCGTTACCGGTGGCGATATTGTTCAGCGCCTCCCAGGCCATCCCGCCGGTCAGGGCACCGTCGCCGATCACGGCCACCACATGGCGATCCTCGCCGCGGATCGCGTAGGCCTTGGCCAGCCCGTCGGCGTAGGACAAGGAGGTGGAGGCGTGGGAGTTCTCCACGATGTCATGCTCGGACTCGGCCTGGCTCGGGTAGCCGGACAGGCCTCCCTCGGTGCGCAGGGAGTCGAAATCCTGCGCCCGTCCGGTGAGCATTTTGTGGACGTAGGCCTGGTGCCCGGTGTCGAAAATCACCCGGTCTCGAGGGGATTCAAAGACCCGATGGATCGCCATGGTCAACTCCACGACGCCCAGGTTGGGCCCCAGGTGTCCACCCCTGGGAGCGCAGGTGCGGATCAATTCGTCGCGGATCTCGCCGGCCAATTGGGCGCACTGGTTGGGGTCCAGGGCGCGCAAGTCCTCGGGTCCAGAGATCCCGGCCAACAGACCCATCAGTTGATCACCATTCCTGTACTACGAGAGCTTCCCCGACCAAGCGCCTTTTCGGCATTCACCTGAGTCTAGTACCGCAGGCACAGAGAATTAGTTACCGGACAACTCAACCCGCGCGATGGCGGCCTCATGCAGACTGCCCAACCACAGATCGCCGTTGTGTTCACGGACGCCGGTGACCATGTGGAAGGCAGCAGCATCGAGGTTCACATCATGCACCAGGCGCCCGTTCGCGTCGTACGCCGCGGCGCGCAGGGTGCGCTTGGGTGCGGGTTGCACCACCTCGGGAAGTTTGGTCACCACTCGGCGCAGGGCCAATGGGGCCCGCTGCTTGATCAACTCCACCACCGGGTCCTTTGGCGAGGCCAGGGCCACCCAGATCAGACCATCGGAGCCCCGGGTGATGTTGTCGGGATAGGCCGGCAGATCGGCCACGAAGGTCTCCGCAGCATTCGGTCCGGCGGCATCGGTGGGGTATTTGCACAGCCGCCGCCCACCGGTCTCGGCAACCACCACGAAGCTCTCATCAGCAGACAGGGCTACTCCATTGGCAAACTCCAGCCCGGTGCCGATGATGTCGACCTTTCCGTCACGGAACCGGAACAACCGTCCGGTGCAGGTGGCCTCCACCATGTCGTTTTTCCAGCGCTCGATCGGGTGGATCGTGCTGGAGTCGCTGAACCAGATGTCGCCATTGCTGGCCACAGCCGCGTTGTTGCAGAAGACCATCGGGGTCCCATCGATCCGGCTGAGCAGTTCGCGGATCCCTCCGGTGGCGGGGTCCAGGACCAACAGCCCCTTGTGCGCGTCGCAGATCAACAACTCCTCCCCCAGCAGCTCCAGGCCCAGGGGCCGACCGCCGGTGTTGGCAATCGCCTCGATCCGGCTGCCGTCGGGGGCCACCCGGAAGATGGTGCCGTCCTCGGTGCCGGTCCAGACGTCACCGTTGTGGTCGACCACCACATCCTCAGCACCCATCTGCGGCAGGTTGATCAACTGCATCAGGCTTCTCCTCTCAGGCGTTGGTAGAGCTCGGAGTCAAGGAACTGCGGCACGAAGTGTGCGCACGAATCGGCCTTGTCCAGCGCTGGGATCGTTTCTGGTGCGACGAAGATGATCTGCCGGCCCTCCCCCACGGTGATGTCGGCATCGGTGTGGTCGACTGCGGCGGCGTACACCTGGTAGTGCCCGACCGGACCATCGCGATAGGCGAACTCCTCAGAGCGCCACAACTCAAGTGCTCCCGGCGGCAGTTGCAGGCCGGTCTCCTCGGCGAGCTCGCGGTAGGCAGCCTCGTCGAATGACTCGCCCTCCTCGACATGACCACCGACCAGGCTCCACTTGTCGGGCGCCACCGGTGCCCCCGAATCCCGCTCCTGAAGCAACAGCCAGCCACGTCGATCCACAAGCAGGACCACGGCCAGTCGATTCATGCCCACACCCTAGGCCTCTTCGCCGAGGCGGCAGTAAATAACATCAAGTTCCCGGCGTTATGCCGCAGTTGTCCAGCCTTGTCGTGCAGCGAATGCACTCCATTCAATGCCCGCACCCGGATCCACCACCTTTCACAGGCGCGGTACGAACCTGCGCCCGCGCAGCGCTTCCTGCACCAGAATCACCTCACGATGCAGTCGCAGCAATCTGGCCTCCTCGCGTTGGTGCGCGAGCAGCGCGGCCTCCACCACGGCGGCTGGGGCGAAATCGGCCAGGCCGTCGCGCGTCGTACTGATGCCGCGTCTGGCTGCTGACAGGGATGCCTCCACGTGCAGCAGGGTGAACCGGGCCAGCACGACCACGTGTCGGTTGAGCACCGGATAACTGCGGAACTCCGGTGGGCTGTGGTCAAACAGCCAGGCAGTTGCGGTGGCCTCCCAGTCAGGCGTGTCCGGTGGGTGCACCCGGGGCGGCCACCCCGGCGGGACATGAGTACGGCGCTGCATCACTCAATCGTACATATGTTCGACTGAGGATGCAGCGCCGCAGCAGAAAGTGGTCAGCCTGCCTTGTGCAGGTTGCGCAGCACGTACTGCATGATGCCGCCG
>CAZRKI010000095.1:4874-5497 GCA_964600765.1 uncultured Marmoricola sp. | reverse complement strand
GTTGGATCACCTGTGGGCTCCTGGGTCGGCTCCGTGGTCTCAGTTGGGCAGGGTTCCGCAGAGTCCTCAGATGCCGACATTTCATCGGCTCCACTCGATCCTGCTGGCATTCGCTCCTGCGGTGTGGGAGAGGCCGAGGGTGATGCGAACTCGGTAATCTGTGGTGACGGCGCACAGGTTGTCGGTTCGTTGGTTGGAGTCGGCCCCTCAGTCTCACACGGATCAGCGTCGGACTCCTCGGACTCACCACTCTCCTCACCACTGAGCCGCTCCTCACTCGAGGGAGAGGGCTTCGGTGAAGTAGTAGCAGTTGCAGATGGGGTCGGCGCACAGGTGGTCGGTTCCTGGGTTGGTTCAGTCGTCGGTTCCTGGGTTGGTTCAGTCGTCGGTTCCTCGGTGGGTTCAGTCGTCGGTTCCTCGGTGGGCGTCGTGCCCCCGGGGCCACAAGGACCCACATTGGCAGTGAGCCCACCAGTCATGGGGTCAGCAGCGAAGTTGGTCCCGGTTCCATTCGGCAGTTGATGGTTAACGAAGGTTTCCACCCACGGCACCCCACCAGCAGTGTTGATGTGCCCGATCGCTGGGGCTTCTCCCCAGTAAGCATCGTTTTGACACTTGGCCGG
>CAZRKI010000095.1:0-4864 GCA_964600765.1 uncultured Marmoricola sp. | reverse complement strand
GCGAGAGTGATGGTCTTAGCTTCCACTACTCGCTGTGGCCACCTGGCCGGGTAATTGGTTGGTTCCCAACCAACCAAGGAGACCGTGACGTCATCACAACGCACCCCGGTTTCATTGATCGGTGAGAGAGTGAGACTGACCTCTGAGTTGTCCCAGACATAGGCATAGGAGACCCCATCCTTGACCGAAACACACCCGTCCGGGCCCGGAGTCTGTGGCTGCGTCGCACAACCCGTGGCGACCAAAGCCAACACCAAGACCGACCACGTCCACCGCAACAACGACATCCGCAAAACCTCCGTAGCGACTCACATGCCTGAACATGAGATTGGGGTCACTTTAAACTGGCTCTCGTGATCCAGGCCACCAGCGACTGCAAATTCCCCAGACCTGGTCTAGAGAGAATTACGAAACCCAAACAGGATGCACATCTCCGTTATGAATCTGATCAGTGCGCCCCAGGCTGAGGTACTGAGCAGAATCGGTTTCCCAAGTGCACTTGGGAAACTATGGGTGACAACGGTTTGCAGACCATTGGTGGTTACGGTTTCCCAAGTGCACTTGGGAAACCGTAACCACCAATGCACCTGTGTCAGTCGTCCAGCGCCAACTGCGCCTGTACGACGTCAGCCAGGCGTTGGGCTACTTCCTGGGCCAGGGTTTCGGTCTGGGCTTCCACCATCACCCGCACCAGGGCCTCAGTACCGGAGGGGCGCAGTAACACTCGGCCCTGATCACCCAATTCAGCCTCGGCCTTGGCCACTGCGGCAGCCAGGACGAAGTCCTCATCGGCTCGACTCTTGTCCACATTTGCGACATTGATCAACACCTGGGGCAACCGGTGCATCACCCCGGCCAGCTCGGCCAGCGTCTGCCCAGTGGACTTCATCCGATTGGCCAGATGGAGTGCGGTCAACAGCCCATCACCAGTGGTGGCGTGGTCGCTCATGATCACATGGCCGGACTGTTCCCCACCGAGAGTGAAGCCGTCGATCTTCATGGCCTCCAGGACGTAACGGTCCCCGACCTTGGTCTGGCGCACCCCTACCCCGGCAGCCTTCATGGCCTGAACGAACCCCAGGTTGCTCATCACCGTGGCCACCACGGTGTCGTCCTTGAGCCGGCCTTCAGCCTTCATGGCGATGGCCAGGATGGCCATGATCTGGTCCCCGTCAACCACCTGCCCAGTGGCATCCACGGCAAGGCAGCGGTCGGCATCACCATCAAGAGCAAACCCAGCATCTGCCCTGTGCTCAACCACGGCCTTCGCCAGGAGTTCCAGATGGGTGGAACCACAGCCCTCGTTGATGTTGAGCCCATCGGGTTCATTGCAGATCGCGATCACCTCAGCACCGGCATCCGCGAAGGCCTTGGGCCCAACCTGGAACGCAGCACCGTTGGCGCAATCCAGTACGACGCGCAGCCCGGCCAGCGAACCAACCGTGGCGGTGAGGTGGGCGGCGTACTCAGCAACGGCAGTCTCGTGGGTGACCACCCGGCCGATGTGTTCCCCGAGCGGACGGGTCCAGGGTTCCTCCAGGCGCTTCTCGATCTGGCGTTCGATGTGGTCATCGAGCTTTTCCCCACCACGTGCCAGGAACTTGATCCCGTTGTCGGGCATCGGGTTGTGCGACGCGGAGAGCATCACGCCCAGATCAACCCCGAGGTTGTCGGTCAGCCAGGCCACCCCGGGGGTGGGCAACACGCCGAGCAGGAGTACGTCGACCCCGGCTGAGGCCAATCCAGCCACCACGGCTGCTTCCAGGAATTGCCCGGAGATCCGGGTATCGCGACCCACGACCGCCAGCGGCCGGTGCCCCTCGAAGGTCCCCAACTCAGCCAGGACATGGGCAGCAGAAACTGACAGGTCCAGAGCCAGTTCGGCGGTCAGGGTCTCATTGGCGAGACCCCGAACGCCGTCGGTACCGAAGAGTCGTTTGCTCAACTCATCACCCCACTCGTGTTCGGATCCAGTGGGAAAGCAGCGCCAGGCGCTGCCTCAATCAGCGCTTGCTGTACTGCGGAGCCTTGCGGGCCTTCTTCAGACCAGCCTTCTTGCGCTCAATAGCGCGGGCATCGCGGGTCAACAGGCCGGCTTTCTTGAGCAGGGCACGGTTGGCCTCGACATCAACAGCGTTGAGGGCCCGGGCCACACCCAGGCGCAGGGCACCGGCCTGGCCGGTGATGCCGCCACCGTCGATGCGGGCGATCACGTCGAAGCGGCCTTCCATGCGGGTGGTCACGAATGGCTCGTTGACGACCTGCTGGTGCAGCTTGTTGGGGAAGTAGTTGTCCAGGGTGCGACCGTTCACGGTCCACTCACCGGTGCCCGGGACGATCCGTACGCGGGCGACAGCTTCCTTGCGGCGACCGGTTGCCGCAGCGGGGGCCACATTGGCCACGCGGGCGGGGGTGTCAGGGGTGGGTGCGCTCTCGCTTGAGTAGGCAACGCCCTCCTCATTGACGGTGTAGTCGTCTTCGTAGTTCTCGGTCACGTCGTTGTTCTCAGCCACGTTGATGGTCCTTACTGGGAAATCTGCTTGATCTCGAAGGGCTGGGCCTTCTGGGCGGTGTGCGGGTGCTCGGGGCCTGAGTAGACCTTCAACTTCTTGAGCATCTGCCGACCGAGGCGGTTCTTGGGGAGCATGCCCCAAACTGCCTTCTCGATTGCCTGACGGGCGTCCTTCTCAAGCAGGTCACCCATCGGGGTTGCGGTGAGACCACCGGGGTAACCCGAGTGGCGGTAGGACATCTTCTTGGTGGCCTTCTGGCCGGACAGCGCCACCTTGGAAGCGTTGACGATGATCACGAAATCACCGGTGTCAACGTGCGGGGCGAAGATCGGCTTGTGCTTGCCACGCAGGAGGTTTGCGGTCTGGGAGGCGAGGCGACCCAGGACGACATCAGTGGCATCGATGACGTGCCAGTCGCGCTGGATATCACCGGGCTTGGGGCTGTACGTACGCACGCGTTACTGCCTTCTACTCGTTCGTAACCAACCGGGGGATTCCGATCAGCGGTTAAGCTGCGACGCCTGACGAACTCTGCTCCCGCAACGAGCCCCTGAGGGCCCGGTGGAGTCTGCCCCACGGACGGCAATCCGAAAAGCGGCAGGAATCGCAGTCCCCAAGGCTACCTCTACCCACACTCTCCGCAAAATCGCAGGCCGGTGCGTTCGGATTCCCAAGTGCACTTGGGAATCCATAACCACCAACGGTCTGCAGACCATTGGCACCTCAAGTTTTCCGTTGTTGGTTCCAAATGTACGACGCCCAACTCGCGGTTGGGCGACCCAAAGCCCCTCGCCGCTCTTAGCAAGGAGCGGGGTCTCGGTTTCCCAAGTGCACTTGGGAAACCATCACAACCAACGGTCTGCAGACCATTGGCACCTCAAGTTTCCCATTCCCACCCGACCGGTACGCCGAGCCGCCGCGTCCCAGCAGCCCTGAGCTGCCCAACCACCGCCCCGGTGCCCTAATCCCGGGATCCGGTTGGCTCGCCCGAGCAGATGTCATAGGTTGGAGGGCAGGGACACGATCCCATCCACAGGCACCGGCGCCTCACACGAAGAAGGAGTCCGCGTGGCAACTGCCAACAACGTCAACGAAGCCACTCCCACCCAGCCCGATGGCACTTTGACCGTCACTGATAACCGCACCGGATCGCAGTATGAGATCCCGATCAACCAGGGCGCGATCAGGTCCAGCGATCTGTTGCAGATCCGCACCGCTGCGGATCAACCCGGACTGACCACCTATGACCCGGGCTTCGTCAACACCGCTTCCTGCAAGAGCGCGGTCACCTACATCGATGGCGAGAAGGGGATCCTGGAATATCGCGGTTACCCGATCGAGCAACTCGCCGAGAAGTCCAGCTTCCTTGAGGTCGCCTACCTCCTGATCAAGGGCACGCTGCCCACCCAGGCCGAATACGAGCAGTGGGTCCACGAGATCACCTTCCACACCTACGTGCATGAGAACGTGCGCGACTTCATGCAGGGTTTCCGGTACGACGCCCACCCGATGGGCATGTTGATGGCCTCGGTAGGCGCCCTGTCGACGTTCTATCCGGAGTCAAACAACATCGCTGACCCGGACAACCGGCACATCCAGATCATCCGGATGATCGCCAAGATGCCGACCCTGGGCGCCTGGGCCTTCCGACATGCACAGGGCAAGCCGGTGATCTACCCGGACAACGACCTCAACTACAGCGCCAACTTTCTCTCGATGCTGTTCAAGATGAGCGAGCAGAAGTACCAGCCAGACGAGCGCCTGGTGAAGGCACTGGACACCCTGTTCATCCTGCACGCCGACCATGAGCAGAACTGTTCGACCAACGCGGTTCGCTCGGTTGGGTCCAGCCAGGTGGACCCCTATTCTGCGGTCGCGGCCGGCATCGGCGCCCTTTACGGCCCCTTGCATGGCGGTGCCAATGAGGCAGTACTACGCATGCTGCGCCGGATCGGCACAGCAGAGAACATCCCTGACTTCATCAAGGGGGTCAAGTCCGGCGAGGAGCGCCTGATGGGCTTCGGCCATCGGGTCTACAAGAACTACGACCCCCGCGCAAAGATCATCAAGAAGGCCTGCGATGACGTATTCGCGGTCACCGGCACCAACCCGCTGCTCGACATCGCCGTGGAGTTGGAAAAGATCGCGCTTGAGGACGAGTACTTCGTGTCCCGACGCCTCTACCCAAATGTCGACTTCTACTCCGGGTTGATCTATGAGGCACTCGCCTTCCCACCAGAAATGTTCACGGTGCTGTTTGCCATCGGACGTACGCCGGGCTGGCTGGCCCAGTGGGTGGAGTTGACCGAGGACAAGGAGCAGAAGATCGCCCGCCCCAAGCAGATCTACAC
>CAZRKI010000094.1:4280-5867 GCA_964600765.1 uncultured Marmoricola sp. | reverse complement strand
GTTTCCACCAGCAGAACCCAGATGGTGGCACTGGACGCAACCTGATGGGCCAACTGGACGGATCGGTGAATCCTCGAAATGGCAATGAGCACGACACCCTGGTGTGGGCTGACGGTGCCTGGAAGTTCGGCACTTTCCTGGCCGTACGACGCATCGAGATGCATCTGGACACCTGGGATGAGTTGGACCGTGAGGCCCGGGAGTTCACCATCGGCCGCAAACTCTCCAATGGGGCGCCGCTCAGCGGGGGCAAGGACGAGTTCACTGATCCCGACTTGGAGGCAACCGACAAGTTCGGCTTTCCGCTCATTGATCCGGCCAGTCACGTCGCCAGATCACGTGGCGCCATGAACGGTCCGCAATTCCTGCGGCGCGGGTACAACTACCAACACCACCAGGACGGCACATCTGGCTTGGTTTTCATGGCGTACGCCGCCAGCCTGGCCGGCCAGTTCGTGCCGGTTCAACAACGCCTCGCCGAACAGGATCTGCTGAACAAATGGACCACTGCAATCGGGTCGGCCGTCTACGCCATCTGGCCCGGAGCCCCCAAGGGCTCCTACGTGGGCAAGGCCCAACTGGGGTTGCCCACATGATCCGGGGATTCCTGCTGGCGCTCTCAATGGTCATTGCTCTGGTTCCCTCCCCAGCCCAGGCGCACATGGCACTCGTACGTTCGGATCCTGCTGATGGCGCCGTACTCGATCAGGCGCCACACGATGCGGTGCTTGAGTTCAGCCAACCTCTGGGACAGACGGCCTATGTGATCCTCACCGGGCCGAACGGGATCATACCCACCCCTGACCCAATGGTCACCGGCTCAACCCTGACCATCGCCATCACCAACGCTGGCGAGGGTGGATATCGCCTCGCCTTCCGAGCCTTATCGGCGGAGGGGCATCCACTGACCGGGGCCATCGGATACAGCGTTGGAGCGGCGCCCGACAAGCAAGGTCTGGTCTCCAAAGAGGCATCGCAAGCAACCGGCCGGGGTTCCTTGATGCCTGTGGTGACGGGTGTCGTCGTACTGATTGGCGGCGGAACCGGGCTGGCATTGTGGATGCTGCGCAGGCGAAGGGCTCAGGACGATTCGGCCCAATAGGTGGGTTCCCTGTCCTTGATGAAGGCGATCACTGCATAGGTGACCGGCATCATCACCGTCTCGACAAGCGTCTTCCATACGAAACCGACCACGATGTAGTTGACCAGATCGCTTCCCGTACTGATCCCTATGGCTGAGGCAGCGATCAGGCAGAAGATCGTGGTGTCGGCCAACTCACCGGCCACCGTGGATCCGAGCAGCCTCGCCCAGAGTGTCTTCTCCCCGGTACGCCTCTTCATCCACACCAACACGTAGGAGTTGAGCAGTTCGCCTGCCACGAAGCCAGCCATCGAAGCCAGCAGGATCTGCGGGACCACGCCAACCACAGCCTCCAAGGCGGCTTGGTTCTCGTAGAACCCCGCCGCCGGGAGTTGGATGGTGATCCAGAATGCACCCGCTACTGCAGCCATGATCACGAAGCCGAGAAGGACCACCCGACGCATCGCTCGGAATCCATAAACCTCGCTGACTACATCACCCACCAC
>CAZRKI010000094.1:3711-4270 GCA_964600765.1 uncultured Marmoricola sp. | reverse complement strand
CAACCAGAAGGCACCATCGGTGACCAGACCGTTGATCTTCAGAGCTCCAAGTTCGAAGTGCAGATCCGGGAAGAGCACCACGCCCTTGGTAGCGACGATATTGGACACGACAACGCCGACCACGAACACGCACACCAGTGCAGTGAAGTACGACGTTGGGGCTGCAGCGAAGCGGATCCGCTCGGGAGCCGTGGTTGCGCTTTGAGGCATGACTCTCAGCCTAGAAGAATCCGCCGTCCCTGCACCTGCACATCCCAGTCCTCAATCCCATTAACCCATTGATATCCCCACCACACCGGGGCAAAGCTCTTAGTCTGTAGCAAACCGGACCAGGAGCATGTCAATGAAGTGGTTCTTTGCAGCAGGCACCCACCGTTGCAGGTGGTCTGTGTTGATTGCAGTGGCGGCAATCATGGGCGGGCTCTTGGTTGGGGCTCCGAGCCCAACCGCCTCCGAGGCAGCGACCAGACCTGCCTTTCGACCCTTCCTGATCCCCGACAAGCCGGTCATCGGGGAGAAATTCCAGATCGTCGGCCGAGTACCGGGAGCACGTCAGCGC
>CAZRKI010000094.1:364-3701 GCA_964600765.1 uncultured Marmoricola sp. | reverse complement strand
AACTCCAGGAACTGCGCAAAGGCAAATGGCGAAAGGTTTCCTCCAGGGTCACCACTAGAACTGGCACCTACACCTTCCACGGGCAACGCGCCCAGGACATCCGCACCCTGAGGGTCAAGGCCCGATCCGCCAATAAGATACGCGCTTGGACCAGCCCCCGCACTGTGGTGAGGCCGGTCACCGAAAGGGTAACACTGAAGGCGACCGGGGATCGACAGGCCAGCCAGCTGACCGCCCAGACCAACACCCCGCGTCCTGGGCGGCCCGCCAGGTTGCAGCGTCTGGATGAAGGGCAGTGGCGCTTCGTCGCAGGCAAGCAGTACCAATCGAGCAGCGGCCAGGTGTCGTGGCGGCTGGAGCATCTCTCCGCACTCCCCAAGCCTATCGGGTTGTCCTTCAAGGCTGGCGATCGCTCTCCCCGACTCCGAGCACCGAGACATTTCACAATCCTCAAAGCGGGTTGCCGGTGTTGGAGCTAAACACCACCGACGCAGCGCCTGTACTGGACAAGGAAACCTACGTCACGGGCACCTACCGACTCGGAGATTCGGTGTCCAAGCCGATGAGGATCAAGGGACGTGGGAACTCAACGTGGGGACGACCGAAGAAGCCCTATCGTCTCAAGCTCGACACCAAAGCATCCCTCCTGGGCATGCCCGAGGAGAAGGACTGGGTCCTGCTCGCCAATCACATTGATCGTAGCTATCTACGCAACTGGGCCGCTTTTCGTTTCGCCGAACAAACTTCCCTACCCTGGACTCCCAGATCCCAATTCGTCGACGTGACTCTGAATGGAGTGGACCTGGGCAACTATCAACTCTCCGAACAGGTCGAGCAATCACAGCAGCGAGTTTCCTTACCCGACGACGGTCTCCTGCTCGAAATCGACACGCGCTTCCAGGAAAACGGCGAGAACGGCTTCTTCACCGCACACCAGGTACCGATCGCCTACAAGGACCCCGATAACCTGCCAGCACAAACTGAAGCGGATCTGATCCAGGCAGTGGCCGATTTCGAAGACGCCCTCTACGGAGCCAACTTCACCGATCCAGACATTGGCTATCGAGCTCACGTGGAGGATCTGGATTCATTCGTGGACTGGTATCTGGTGAACGAATTGTTCAAGAACCTGGACTCTCCGTTCTACTCCAGCGTTTTCCTCACCTGGAACCCCGGAGTTGGCTTCTCCATGGGGCCGGTCTGGGACTTTGACCTCAGTAGCGGGAACACCTTCTCGAGCTATTGCTGCGTGAGCCCTCTTGGCTGGTGGTTGCGAGGCGATCTGTCGGTCCCTCGCCCGCTCCATTCTGAACACTGGTTCATCAGGTTGCTTGAGGACCCCGCATTTTCGCAACGGGTGAGCACCCGCTGGTCGGAACTACGCCCGGCGGCCACGCAACTGATCGCGGACCTGGCCGTTCAGGCTGAGACCATGAATCAATCCATCGACTTCGACTGGTTCCTGTGGCAGGCGATCCCCAACCCACCTCGGGCGATCATCGCCGACACACCTGTCGGCGAGATTTCCCATCTGACGACCTGGCTGAGCCAACGCTCCGCTTGGTTGGATTCACCGTTGCTCTGAACGGTCCGGGAAACACTTCAGCCCCACCCTGGTGCGGGTGGGGCTGAAGTCAGAACAGATCTGGAGTCAGAGACTCACTTGGTGATCTTGGTGACGCGGCCAGCGCCAACGGTGCGGCCACCCTCGCGGATGGCGAAGCGCAGGCCGTCCTCCATGGCGATGGGCTGGATCAGCTCAACGGCCATATCGGTGTTGTCGCCGGGCATGACCATCTCGCGACCCTCGGGGAGGGTAACGACGCCGGTCACGTCGGTGGTCCGGAAGTAGAACTGCGGACGGTAGTTGTTGAAGAACGGCGTGTGCCGGCCGCCCTCTTCCTTGGACAGGATGTAGACCGAGGCCTCGAAGTTGGTGTGCGGGGTGGTGGTGCCGGGCTTGATCACGACCATGCCGCGCTCCACGTCCTCGCGCTTGGTGCCACGAAGCAGCAGACCAACATTCTCGCCCGCCTGGCCCTCGTCGAGCAGCTTGCGGAACATCTCCACACCGGTGACGGTGGTCTTCTGGGAGCCCTCGCGGATGCCGATGATCTCGACTTCCTCGTTGACCTTCACGATGCCGCGCTCGATGCGACCGGTGATAACGGTGCCACGACCGGTGATCGTGAAGACGTCCTCGACGGGCATGAGGAACGGCTTGTCGGTGTCGCGCTCGGGCTGCGGGATGTACTCATCAACCTGCTTCATGAGCTCGAGGATGCTCTCGCCCCACTTGGCATCGCCGTTGAGAGCGGGGAAGGCAGCCACGCGAACGACGGGAATGTCGTCGCCGGGGAACTCGTACTCGTTGAGGAGCTCGCGCACCTCCATCTCGACGAGCTCGATGAGCTCTTCATCATCAACCATGTCGCACTTGTTGAGCGCAACCACGATCGCGGGCACGCCAACCTGACGGGCCAGCAGCACGTGCTCACGGGTCTGCGGCATGGGGCCATCGGTGGCAGCAACCACGAGGATGGCGCCGTCCATCTGGGCTGCACCGGTGATCATGTTCTTGATGTAGTCGGCGTGACCGGGGCAGTCCACGTGCGCGTAGTGACGTGACTCGGTCTGGTACTCGACGTGTGCAATCGAGATGGTGATACCGCGCTGACGCTCTTCGGGGGCCTTGTCGATCTCATCGAAAGGCGTGAAGGGGTTCAGGTCTGGGTATGCATCATGCAGCACCTTGGTGATTGCTGCGGTCAACGTCGTCTTGCCGTGGTCGATGTGACCGATGGTTCCGATGTTGACGTGCGGCTTGGTCCGCTCGAACTTCGCCTTAGCCACTTTGGGCTCCTCCTGTTGTTTCTTGTGTTGCTTGTCTGATGTTGCTTGGTCTATTTGTTGCCGGGCTCGCGGAGAGAACTGTAGTACCTAAGTGGTACTACTCGCCACGCACCTTCTTGATGATCTCTTCGGCGACGTTCGAGGGAACCTCGGCGTAAGAGTCGAACTCCATCGAGTAGGAAGCCTGACCGGAGGTCTTCGACCGCAGGTCACCAACGTACCCGAACATCTCCGAGAGCGGCACCAGAGCGTTGACCACCATGTCACCATGGCGCTCTTCCTGCTTCTGGATCTGCCCCCGTCGGGAGTTCAAATCCCCGATCACGGTACCGAGGAAATTCTCCGGTGTGGTCACCTCAACGGCGAACATCGGCTCGAGCAGGACCGGCTTGGCCATCCGGGCGGCCTCCTTGAAGGCCTGGTTGCCAGCGATCTTGAACGCGAGCTCAGATGAGTCAACGTCGTGGTAGGCGCCGTCCTCAAG
>CAZRKI010000094.1:0-354 GCA_964600765.1 uncultured Marmoricola sp. | reverse complement strand
CCTTGACATCCACCATCGGATATCCGGCCAACACGCCGAACTCCATGGCTTCCTGGGCGCCCTGGTCCACCGAGGGGATGTACTCGCGCGGAACTCGGCCACCGGTCACATTGTTGACGAACTCATAGCCAGCTCCGCCACCGGTCTCCTCATCGATGCTGGGCTCGATCGAGATGATCACCTTGGCGAACTGGCCAGAACCACCAGTCTGCTTCTTGTGGGTGTAGGAGTGATTCTCCACCTTCTTGCGCAGGGTCTCCCGGTAGGCAACCTGCGGCTTGCCGACGGTGGCCTCAACCCGGAACTCACGCTTCATCCGGTCGACCAGCACCTCGAGGTGAAGCTCACCCATGC
>CAZRKI010000093.1:0-5918 GCA_964600765.1 uncultured Marmoricola sp. | reverse complement strand
CCCACGTGCCCGGGGGAAACCTGAGACAACAGCCAAGTACGGCGTGCACCACCCGAGCGCATGTCGCTGAGGCTGGGAGGGGAATGCGGGCTACGGTGGAGGGCGACGGTTTCCTTCCCCTGGAGTTGTGATGAGACTTGCTTTTGCTGCCTGTGCCCTGACGGTCGCGATGTTCACCGCTGGCTGTTCGGCCACTGGTTCCTCGACCGCGGAGAAGAGTCCTGAGGGGTCGGTGACGCCAACCACGGCCCTGCAGACCACGACGTCCAGTCCCACGCAGGAGCCCACTGACGATCCGAGTGTCTTCGGGCCGGTTTCGGTGGCTGGTGTCAGCCTGGGGATGACCCTCGACCAGTTGCGGACCTCTGGTGCCGCGACCTTCCCCGATGGGGAGGGGGATGGTCAGGGTTGTGTCTGGTTTGGATTTGCCAACCTGCCCGAGGAAGGGCTGGAGGAGGGCGTGGGTTCCTACGACGGTACCGTCGGCCCCAAGGGTGTGGAACTGCTGGCTGCTCGCGAGGGGATGAAGACCCCTGAGGGGATTGGTCTGGGGAGCACCAAGGCTGAGGCTCTGGCCGCGTATCCGATGGCGAAGTTCCAACCCGACTACGGAAACTATCGGGCCCATGTGGCTGGCCAACCCGAGGACGCGGCCTACAACTTCTCGATTCGCGGGGGCAAGGTGCGCAACCTCAATATCAGCCTTGACACTCCCCAGTGCTTCAACTAGATCGGCTTCAGCGACCAAACAGGCGGGCGAAGAACCCGGGCGCCTGTTCGCTCTTCGGGTGCCCTGGGCACCACTGACCGGCCGGTACTGAGGCCTTTACTGCTGCCACATGCTGGCCACAGCCAGCCCAGGTGGTCTTCCCGCATGTCTTGCATCTCACAGGTCTGCACATATGTTGCTCCTAGATATTTGGATACCCCTGGGGGTATAGTAGCACCCATGAGAATTGTGATTGTTGGTGGAGTTGCAGGTGGCATGTCGGCGGCGACCCGGATGCGGCGCCTGGATGAGAATGCCGAGATCATCGTCATAGAGCGCAGTGGCCATGTGTCCTTCGCCAACTGCGGTCTTCCCTATCACGTGGGCGGGGTGATCGGGGAGCGTGAGGATCTCCTGCTCCAAACACCTGCATCGCTGAAGGAACGCTTCAACCTGGATGTTCGGGTCAACACCGAAGTGGTCTCCATTGATCGCGAATCCCGGGAGGTGCTGATCCGTGATGCCAACGGCTCCAGCACCATCCAGTACGACGCCCTGGTGCTGTCCCCGGGGGCCCGCCCGGTCCGCCCGCCGATCCCCGGCATCGAGCGGGCGCTCTCGTTGCGCGACATAGAGGACCTTGATGCCATGGTCAGCGCTGCGGGCGGAGCCAGCAGCGTGGCCGTGATCGGTGGCGGCTTCATCGGTCTGGAGTTGGCCGAGAACCTGCGCCATCGTGGGCTCGAGGTCACCCTGATCGAGGCAATGGATCAGGTGATGGCGCCACTGGACCCGGAAATGGCTGATGTGGTGCAACAGCGCCTACGGGACAACGGAGTGGATCTGGTCCTGGGTGCCAGTGTGATCGAGATTGGTCCCGCCGAGGTGACCCTGTCCAGTGGCGAGACCCGACCCGCTGATCTGGTGGTGGCAGCCATCGGTGTGCGCCCGGACACCGACCTGGCCCAGGCGGCCGGGTTGGCGGTCGGACCCCGCGGCGGGATCGCAGTGGATGCCAACCTGCGCACCAGTGATCCGGCTATCTACGCAGTGGGGGATGCTGTTGAGAAGAAGGATGCCCTTGATGATTCCGAGGCCCTGGTCCCACTGGCAAATACCGCCAATCTGCAGGGCCGCCGGGTGGCGGACATCATCGCCGGGCACCAGGTTGGGGATCGACCCGTGCTCGGTACGGCGATCGTCGGCGTTTTCGGTCTCCACGTGGGAGTGACCGGATGGAATGAGAAGCGTCTGAGAGCTGCCGGCCGGGCCTACCGGGCCATTCACGTGCATCCAAATGACCATGCCGGCTATTACCCCGGTGCCTCCCGGGTGAGCATCAAGTTGCTCATTGACGCCGAAACTGACGCCATTCTGGGAGCCCAGGCCGTGGGTGAGGGAGGCGTGGACAAGCGCATCGATGTGATCGCAACGGCAATGACCGGTGGGATCAGGGCCAGCGAGCTGGCCGAATTGGAGTTGGCCTACGCACCCCAGTTCGGCTCGGCCAAGGATCCGATCAACATGCTCGGTTATATCGCCGAGAACATTCGCGATGGGGTCACTGAAACCGTGCAGTGGCACCAGTTGGCTGACGTGCTGGCTGCCGGTGCCACCGTAATCGATGTGCGTACCCCAGCGGAGTTCGCAAAGGGAGCCATCCCGGGTGCGATCAATGTGCCACTGGACGACCTTCGGGAGCGGTATGCCGAGTTGCCCGAGGGGCGTTTGGTGGTCAACTGTCAGGTTGGCCTGCGCGGCCATACGGCAGCCAGGCTGCTGACCCAGTTGGGGCGGGAGGTGGCGAACCTGGATGGTGGCTATCTCACCTGGGCCGCAGGCACTCAGGCCAGTGACAAGAAGAGCTTCTCCATGGCGGCCACATCCTCACTGGTGTCGGCCTGATTGGTCATGCACTGCTTCATGCCGGTGGCGATCATGGCGAACCCGGCCTTGTCCAGGGCTTTTGACACCGCAGCCATCTGGGTCACGATGTCGCGGCACTCGCGGCCATCCTCGATCATCTTCAGGATGCCACCGATCTGACCCTGGGCTCGGCGCAACCGCTTGGTCACATCGGTTAGTTCGTCAGGATTCAGTTGCATGGCAGGCCTCCTTGGTTCTGGCCTCCACGATACCCCTGCGGGTATAGAAACAATGGGTTGGCTGGATGTTCGGCGCCAACCAGCCGAAATCCAGGGCAACTCCGTCGGTCCTGGTTCGTGCTTGAATCAACCCATGGCCCAAGACCCCGCAATTGCAGATTCGCATGACCAGATCAGGGTGACCGGCTCCCGGGTCAACAACCTGCGGGACGTGAGCGTGGTGATCCCCAAGCGCAGACTCACTGTATTTACCGGGGTCTCCGGCTCGGGGAAGAGCTCCCTGGTCTTCGACACCATCGCGGCTGAGTCACAGCGGTTGTTGAATGAGACCTACAGCGCTTTCGTGCAGGGTTTCATGCCCACCCTGGCGCGTCCTGACGTGGACCGACTGGAGGGGTTGACCACCGCGATCCTGGTGGACCAGGAGCCAATGGGGGCAAATCCCCGCTCCACCGTGGGCACCGCCACCGATGCCAATGCGATGTTGCGAATTCTGTTCAGCCGGATCGGCGAACCCTTTGTGGGTCCACCATCAGCATTCGCCTTCAACATCCCCACCCGGGTGGCAAGTGGCGCCATGAAGACCGACAAGGGTCAGGGCTCGACATCCGTGGTGAAGGATCAGGTCTATCAGGGTGGTATGTGTGCCAGGTGCGAGGGCATGGGCCGACTCAATGATTTCGACCTGACCGCGGTCTATGACGAAAGCCTCTCCCTGGCTGACGGTGCGTTGTTGGTGCCGGGTTACAGCATGGACGGTTGGTACGGCCGGATTTTCAGTGGCGCTGGCTTCAACATGGACAAGCCAGTGGGCAAGTTCTCGGCCAGGGACCTGAAGAAACTCCTCTATGGAGAAGCCGAGCGGATCAAGGTGGATGGGGTCAACCTCACCTATGAGGGAGTGATCACCAGGATTCGCAAGTCGATGTTGAGCAAGGACATCGAATCCCTGCAACCACATGTACGCCGCTTCGTGGAGCGGGCGGTCACCTTCACCGTCTGCCCTGATTGTGATGGCACCAGGCTCAGCGCTCAGGCTCGCTCAGCCAGGGTGGCGGGCAAGAACATCGCCGAGGTTTGCCAGTTACAGATCACTGACCTGGCCGAATGGTTGCGTGAGGTCACCGACCCCGGGGTGGCCCCGCTGATCGCAGGCCTGCAACACCTGGTGGATTCGCTGGAGGCGATTGGCCTGGGCTATCTGTCCCTGGATCGACCCGCTGGAACCCTGTCCGGTGGTGAGGCCCAGCGCACCAGGATGATCCGGCACCTGGGCTCAGCGCTCACTGACGTTACCTATGTTTTCGATGAACCGAGCATCGGCCTGCATCCTCACGACATCCAACGGATGAACGACCTGTTGTTGCAACTGCGCGACAAGGGCAACACGGTATTGGTGGTGGAGCACAAACCAGAGTTGATCGAGATCGCCGACCAGGTAATCGACCTTGGCCCCGGAGCTGGACGAGAGGGCGGGGAGATCTGCTTCCAGGGGTCGGTTGCTGAATTGCGAACCAGTGACACCGTCACTGGCAGGCATCTGGATGACCGGGCCAGGCTGAAGGAAACCGTGCGGGCCCCCAGTGGCGTGCTGGAGATCAGGGGGGCCAACACCAACAACCTCAAGGACGTCAGTGTGGACATCCCGCTGGGGGTGCTGTGCGTGCTGACCGGGGTGGCCGGTTCGGGAAAGAGTTCGTTGGTCGCTGGATCCATAGCCGGGCGTGACGGCGTCGCCGTGGTTGATCAGAGCGCAATAAAGGGATCCCGGCGCAGCAACCCGGCGACGTACACCGGGGTGTTGGACCCGATCCGGAAGGCCTTCGGCAAGGCCAATGGGGTCAGGCCAGCCCTGTTCAGTGCCAACTCCGAGGGGGCCTGTCCGGCCTGCAAGGGAGCCGGGGTGATCTTTACCGAACTCGGTGTGATGGCCACGGTGGAGTCGATCTGTGAGGAGTGTGAGGGCAAAGGCTTCCAGGCAGCCGTGCTTGAGCACACCTTTGGGGGTCGCAACATCCATGAGGTGTTGTCCCTGCCCATTGGCCAGGCGCTTGAATTCTTCAGCGGTGATGATGCGGCTCTGCCGGCCGCAGTCAGGATCCTGAACCGGTTGGTTGCTGCGGGGCTGGGCTATCTCAGCCTGGGTCAACCGTTGAGCACGCTCTCTGGCGGAGAAAGGCAGCGGCTCAAGTTGGCCGTCCAGATGGCCGAGAAGGCTGAGGTCTATGTGCTTGATGAGCCGACGGTGGGCCTGCATCTGGCTGATGTTGAGCACTTGATGGCGCTGTTGGACCAACTGGTGGATTCGGGAAAATCAGTGATCGTGATCGAGCACCATCAGGCAGTGATGGCCCACGGTGACTGGATCATTGATCTGGGTCCGGGGGCCGGTGCCGACGGTGGCCAGGTGGTCTATCAGGGCACCCCGGCTGACCTGGTGGCCAATCGGGGCACCCTGACCGGAACGCACCTGGCGGAGTACGTTGGCGGGTCGAGCGCCTAGAGCGAACGCGCGATCAGTTCCTTCATGATCTCGTTGGTGCCGCCGTAGATCTTCTGCACTCGTGAGGAGGCGTACATCTTTGCGATCGGGTACTCCAACATGTAGCCGTAGCCGCCGAAGAGTTGCAGGCAGCGATCGACGACCTCGACCTGCTTGTCGGTGGTGAAGTACTTCGCCTGGGAGGCGGTGGCCGGGTCCAGGCGCCCCTCCACATGCAGACCGATGCAGTAGTCCAGCAGGGTGCGCGCCGCCAGGGTTTCGGTCAGGCACTCGGCCAGCACGAAGCGGGTGTTCTGGAAGTTCATGATCGGCTTGCCGAAGGCCTCGCGGTTCTTCACATAGTCGATGGTGATGTCGACGGCCACCTCAGCGGCGACGACTGCGCCCACGGCCAGCACCAGCCGCTCCTGGGGCAACTGCACCATCAGTTGGATGAATCCGTCACCCTCGTTGCCGAGCAGGTTGGCCGCGGGCACCCTCATGTCGGTGAAGAAGAGTTCGCGGGTGTCCTGACCATGCTGGCCCAACTTCTCCAGCACCCGGCCGCGCTCAAAACCGGGCAGGTCCTGGGTCTCGGCCACGATCAGGGACAGGCCCTGAC
>CAZRKI010000092.1:0-5960 GCA_964600765.1 uncultured Marmoricola sp. | reverse complement strand
AGTAGTTCTGGGCCCGCAGGCGCTCAGGAGACCACGGTGGCTTCTGGAATTCGTCGAAGAACTCTCCGTTCCCGTCCGCCTTGTCCTCATCGGAGTAGATGTAGTCAACATCGTCGTACTTCTTGATCACCTCAGCATTGGCGGCCAGCGCGTCCGGGGTGATCAGGTCGTCGTGATCCAGCAGGGCAATGAACTCTCCCCTGGCCGCAGTGACACCATCATTGGAGGCAACAACTATGTGTCCGTTCGTCTCCCGTGCGATCACCCGTACCCGGTTGTCCCTGGCAGCCAATCGGTTCAGGGTTTCCAGGACAGCCGGATCCGTGGACCTGTCATCCACCAGGATCCATTCCCAGTCGGTGCAGGTCTGGGCAAGAACCGATGCGATCGTGTCCTGAAGTGCGTCGATAGGCGGGTTGTAGACCGGAGTGATGATTGAGAAAAGCGGCGCCTGATCAGCCATCATCATCCTTTCAGGCGACCCAGTGGGCCGGTGATGATCCGGCCTGCGCGCCAGGTGCGGGACGCCTGCAGGTCCCGAACCAATTTCTCAGCGTCCTCAGCCCGATTCCGCCATTTCATGTTGCGCCTGGTGACATCCTTGATCTCGTTCTCCAGGTTCACGATTCGGGCTTCCAGGCCCATCACATTGTCCTTTGCCACCAACTCCGCATGACGGCGCAAAATCGCATCATCATCCAGGTTGCGGTCCGCAATCCCTGCCGTCGTCCCATTCTCATTTGCCCGCCGCTGGGCGTTCAACAATGCATTGCGCTTCTCAACTACCTCCTCCCGCAACGGCGCGAGTTGTTCCTCATACATGTGCACCAGAGTGCGGGTAGATGGTTCAGCTCGTTCCAGGTAGAGGGCCCAGGGAGCCAGGAAGGTTGGATCCACATCAGCCCGGCGGTAGAAGCCGCGTTCAGCAAACCACGCTGCCCACTGACCAATCGGATGAACATTGATGTGGGTGGCCTCGTCGAAGTCCCGTGGAGTGGAACTGAACAGGATGCGATCAGTTGCTGCAGTCATCGCATCAATTGCCTGCTGAGCAGTCTCTGGATCCATGTGCTCGAGGGTCTCGATGCAGGAGATCAAGTCATATTTCCTGGCCAGTGGCTCTGCGGCGCTACCCACACGTAACCGGTCTCGCACATCAGCATGCGCTGACTCAACTGCATGTTCGGAGATGTCAATGCCCTCAGCATCCACTCCGCGCATGGCCATCGCCTGAACCAACAAACCGCGGGCGCAACCAAGGTCCAGGAAGGTGCTCGGCTGGGAGATGGCAATTATCCGATCAGCCACACCCTGGAAGAAGTTGCGCCAATGGTCGGTGTCCCAGGAATAGTTGGCGTAGGCGCTTTTGACACCGGTCAGCGCCGCACCGTCGTCGTAGTATTCGCCCCGGTAGTCAGCAGAAGTGGTGCCGGGACTCTGGAGTCGGCTCTCAGAAGTCACATTTCCCTCTCATTGCATTTGTCTGCATATCACAGCCAGCATTGACCCCAACGGTACCTGAACCAAGGTGGAGTCAAGCGCTCACTTCACGGTGAGCGGGAGCAACTTCTGCCCGGTGGGACCGACCTGGATGTCAGTTCCCATCTCCGGGCAGACACCACAGTCATAGCAGGGAGTCCAGCGACAGTCCTCAACATCGGCCGAATCCGGATCGAGCGCATCCTCCCAGTCCTGCCACAACCAGTCCTTATCCAGGCCGGAATCAAGATGATCCCAGGGCAGGGTTTCACCATAGGTACGTTCCCGGGTGGTGAACCAGTCCACATCGACCGGCGAATCGACCAGGGCTTCCTCAGCAGCTGTCATCCAGCGCTCAAAAGAGAAATACTCATTCCACCCGTCGAATCGGCCTCCATCGCGCCAGACCCGTTCGATGATCGCTCCCACGCGTCGGTCACCGCGGGACAACAAGCCTTCCACGATCCCGGGCTTGCCGTCGTGGTAGCGGAACCCGATCGCGCGCCCGAAACGCTTGTCCGAACGGACCACCTCACGCAATTTACGCAGGCGCTCGTCGGTGGTTTCGGCGTCCAATTGGGCGGCCCACTGAAATGGGGTGTGGGCCTTTGGCACGAAGCCGCCGATCGAAACCGTGCACCTGATGTCATTGCGGCCGGAGACCTCACGCCCCTTGGCGATCACCTTCTTGGCCAGATCGGCGATCTCCAGGACGTCCTCATCGGTTTCGGTGGGCAATCCGCACATGAAGTACAACTTCACCTGGCGCCAGCCATTCGAATAGGCAGCAGCCACCGTACGGATCAGGTCTTCCTCGGTGACCATCTTGTTGATCACCTTGCGCATCCGCTCTGAGCCCCCCTCAGGCGCGAAGGTCAGGCCGGAGCGACGACCATTGCGGGAGAATTCGTTGGCCAGGGTGATATTGAAGGCATCCACCCTGGTGCTGGGCAGGCTGAGTGAGACATTGCTGCCCTCGTAACGATCAGCCAGTCCACAGGCCAGATCCCCGATCTCGGTGTGGTCGGCACTGGACAAGGACAGCAAGCCAACTTCCTCAAATCCGGACTTGCGGATTCCGTTCTCCACCATGTCACCGATGGTGGTGATGGAGCGCTCCCGAACTGGACGGGTGATCATGCCGGCCTGACAGAACCGGCAACCACGGGTGCAACCACGGAAGATCTCCACGCTGAAACGTTCGTGGACGGTTTCCGCAAGGGGCACCAGCGGATTGCGTGGATACGGCCAGGCATCCAGGTCCATCAGCGTGTGTTTGCGAATCCGGTCCGGCACCCCTGGCCGGTTGGGAGTGGTGGCCAGCAGATGACCGACGGCGTCGTACTCCGCGTCGTAGAACCTGGGTACATACACCCCCCCACTTGCCGCCAGCCTGAATAGCAACTCCTCACGACCCCCGGGTGATCCCTCCTGTTTCCACTCCCGGATCACCTCGGTGATCGCCAGCACGATCTCCTCGCCATCGCCAAGCACTGCAGCATCAATAAAGTCAGCGATCGGCTCCGGATTGAATGCCGCATGGCCGCCAGCAATCACGATTGGGTCAGAGTCAAGGCGGTCCCGGGCATGCAGCGCCATCCCCGCCAGATCGATGGCAGTCAACAGGTTGGTGTAGCCGAGTTCAGTTGAAAAAGAGATCCCGAAAGCGTCAAAGGCCGCCACCGGGTAATGGGACTCAAGGGTGAACTGGGGGATCCCCTCCCGCCTCATCAGGGACTCCATATCCGGCCAGACCGCGTAGGTCCGCTCGGCAAGGACCCCTTCATGCTCATTGAGCACTTCATAGAGGATCTGGTGTCCCTGGTTGGGCAGACCGATTTCATATGCGTCTGGGTACATCAGGGCCCAACGCACCTCAGCCTGATCCCAGTCACGGGAAACCGCATTCAGTTCACCACCCACATACTGGACTGGCTTGGAAACGCTGAGCAGGTGCGGCTCGAGTCGGGGAAACACCGACGCCGGTCGAGCAGCGGACATGAGGGCTCCTAGTTAGAAAGCGGGTTTCCTCAAGGGTACAACTGATCCCGGTGTTGCCGATGAGCGATGTTCAGCAACAACCCAATGGCCAGCAAGGTGGCGAACAATGAGCTACCGCCGTAGGAAACAAGTGGCAGCGGAACACCGGTGACTGGCATGATGCCAAGACACATGCCGATGCTCTGGAAGCTCTGGAAACCCAGCCAACAGGCGATCCCCGCAGCAGTCACCCGGCCGAACAGGTCAGTGGACCGACGGGCAATCAAGAGCGCCCGCCACAGCAGTACACCGAATAACAAAATCAGTACTCCAGCACCCAAAAGTCCCAATTCCTCACCAGCCACGGTGAAGATGAAATCGGTGTGCTGCTCTGGAACGAAACCCGATCGGGTCTGGGATCCGGCAAACAGGCCCTGGCCCCACAATCCTCCGTTGCCGATGGCGATCCGGGCCTGAGCAGTGTTGTAGCCGGCACCCTGGGGATCCAGGCTGGGGTTGGCAAAGGCCAGGAAGCGATCCACCTGGTACTGCTTCAGCAGGCCGACCTGAGCCACTGTGACCACCGAGCCCACTCCCCCAACCAGCAATCCGAGCAACCAACGTCTGGGAGTCCCAGCCACGGCCAGGGTGGCAAACACCGTCGCGGCCAGGATCATCACGGTGCCCAGGTCAGGCTGAAGCAGGATCAACAATGCAGGCAGACCAGCCACCCCAAGCATTAGCAGCACATCACTTGAGGCAACCGGGCGATGGCCGTTGTTCTCCACCCGTTCGGCCACGATGATGGCAATCGCGCAAATCACCGCCAGTTTGGCGAACTCAGCGGGTTGCACGGACAAACCACCCAGCAAGAGCCAGGAGCGGGATCCGTTGATGGTGCTTCCAACCACCAGGACCAGGATCAACCCGACCACAGAGAGCAAATAAAGGGCTGGGGTGAGGATTCGGACCCAGCGATGATCAATCAGCACCACCCCAAGAGCCAGCAATAGTCCAATCGCCACATTGGTCAAGTGCTTGATCAGGTAGGCATTTTGGTGGCCCTGGGTAAGTACCTCATTGGTGGCAGTGGCCGACCAGACCAGCAGTGTGCCAATGGAGAGGATTGCCAGGGCTGAACCCGCCAGCCACCAGTCCCAACCTGAGGCCGGTATCCCGAAGGCCGTGATCGTGCGCTGTGACCCCCTGGCCCGACCCTGATCGATGGGCACCACACTCATTGCTGCCTCCCCGAATCCAGTGGGGGCAGGATCGAACCGTCCCGGGCAAAGGTCGGCAGTTGCTGAGGTGGACGCCCACCCGGAATGATCGCTCGGTCCGGATCAACCTGCATTCCCTGCACGCCGTACAGACGCTCCCAGATGCGTCGCACGAATGGGCCCGAGGTGCCCGAGCCGGTTCCGCCCTGGGTAACCATCATCACAACCACGTAGTCCTTGGTGTAACTGGCCACCCAGGAGGTGCTCTGCTTACCCCACACCTCCGCTGAGCCGGTCTTTGCCCTGATCGGGATCCGGTCCAACGGAAAACCCACGAAGCGCCAGGCCAGAGTGCCCTCCCGAGTGGTTCCGGTGAGGGCCTGGTCCACGTACTTCAGGGCTGCCCTGGTGCCGGGCACCCTTGCCTCAACCTGTGCCGGCACCTCCTTGACCACCCGACCATTGCCATCGACCACTGCCTTGGCAATCGTGGGTCGGTATAGGGCACCGCCATTGGACAACGCGGCATAGGCCCTGGCGAGTTGCAGCGGGGTGACCAGGGTGTCCCCCTGCCCAATGGAGAAGTTGACCGCATCTCCGGCGCGGTACTGGTTGCCTTCCAGACAGAACTCATGTGCATACAAGTGCAGGTAGTCCCGAGGGGCGTTCTTCTCCGCGTCGATCCTGCAGTAACGGTCCTTGAGTTGTTCCCAGTACCTGTGCTTCCAGGCTCGGTCGGCAATCCGCCCGCTGGCCTCTGCGGGTAGGTCAACCCCGGTCGTGGAACCGAAACCAAAATCCTTTGCCGTGGCCACCAACGGATCCTTTGCCCTGACGTTGCTGGGGTCGGATCCGTACTTGTTCCAGTAACTCAGGCCCACCCGATAGAAGAAGGTGTCACAAGAGAGTTCCAGCGCCCGGTCAAAGCCGATTGGACCGTAAGCGGCTGATTCATAGTTCTTGAACCAACGGTTGCCAACCTGCAAACCAGATGAGCAGTCCAACCTGGTGTCCGGGGAAAACCCGTTGTTCAGCGCACCAACTGCCATGAACGGCTTCCAGGTTGATCCGGGGGCCAGTTGCCCCTGGGTGGCCCGTGACAACAGCGGCGTACCGGCTGACTTGGCGTACAGGCGCTTGAGATCATTCCTGCTGATCCCACCCACCCAAACCTCTGGGTCGTAGGTGGGTTGGCTGGCCATGGCCACAATGCGTCCGGTGCGCGCCTCCAGGACCACTGCCGCACCTGTATCGGCGACATAGTTCTTACCGGTGACCTTG
>CAZRKI010000091.1:0-5960 GCA_964600765.1 uncultured Marmoricola sp. | reverse complement strand
GATGGGGAGGACTGATGCCGGGCTCGGTTCCAGAGCTGCTCAGCCTGCTCGACCTGGAGGCGATCGAGGACAACCTGTTCCGCGGCCAACAACCAGACACCCTGCTGCAACGGGTTTTCGGCGGACAGGTTCTCGCCCAGGCCGTCACCGCCGCGATCCGCACCATCTCACCTGACTACGTGGTGCACTCCCTGCACTCCTATTTCCTGCGTGCCGGTGACACCAGTGTCCCGATCGTGTACGACGTGGACTCGCTGCGCGAGGGTCGTTCCTTCGCCACCCGTCGGGTCACCGCCCGCCAGCACGGACGCGCCATCTTCTTCATGACCGCAAACTTCCAGGTGCCCGAGGAGGGTCTGGAGCATTCTGACCCGATGCCTGAGGTGCCGGCTCCAGAGGAATGCCCGGACACCTTCGTCCGGGCCAGGCCCGAGCAGTTGGAGGAATGGAAGCGGGAATGGGCAGCAGTCGATATGCGCCGGGCCGGGATCTCGGTCAATGAGCCCGGCGCTCCTCATGTGGGTAGTTCCCAGTGGTGGATCAAACTCGATGGGGAGTTGCCTGATAGCCCGATGATCCAGACCGCGGCGTTCACCTATGCCACCGATATGACGCTGCTGCCCGCCGTACTGGTGCCACACGGGTTGATGCTGTCCTCACCGGGGGTGCAGTCGGCTTCCCTGGACCACACGATCTGGTTCCATCGTCCGATCCGCGCTGACCAGTGGTGGCTTTATGACCAGACCACGCCCTCCGCGCAGGGTGGACGTGGTCTGGCTCTGGCCCGGGTCTTCCAGGACGGGAAGCTGTGCGCCACCGTCGCCCAGGAAGGCCTGGTGCGGGTCAGCCGTTAGCGCGCAGGCGACCAACCAAATGGGGTGCCCCTGACTTGGGGTTGGTCACCGAGAAATCAATTCCACCGGTGGCCGGCTGGGAGCCGAAGGCGACCCTGCCGGGCAGGAAGATCGGCTTCTTGAACTCCACCGAGACCGTGGCTGCAGCCGGGATGCGTCCATCCAGGGCCGCCACGCAACGGGCCTTGGTCCACATCCCGTGTGCGATCTGGCGCGGGAACCCGAGTGCCTTCGCGGTCAGCGGGTAGAGGTGGATTGGGTTGTGATCACCCGAAACCGCCGCATAGCGCCGGCCCAGATTGCCGGGAAGGTTCCAGACCGGCCCGGTACCCGGGATCAGAGCGAACGGCTCACCTTCCGAACTGGCCTCAGGATCGCCCTTCCCGACCCGCAGATAAGTGGAGGTTGACTCCCAGACCGGCTCACCGGCCGAGCTGATCGTGGTCACGAAATCAAAAGCAGTGCCCTTGGTGACCCTCCGGAGATTGGTCGCGGCGGCCCGCACATCGAGTTTCTCGCTGGGCAGGATGTCGCGATGGGTGGTGATCTCGTTGCGCAGGTGCACCGTCCCGATGGCCGGATAGGGGAAGGCCGAATCGGTCATGATCGCCATGTGCAGCGGGAAGGCCAGCATGTGTGGGTAGGTCAGCGGTAGCGCCTGCTTGGGTGTGAAGCCGCACACCTCGGCGTACGCCGCCACATGTGCCGGATCGATGCTGACCTGGTCGCGGGTGAGGGTGAGGTCCGGCAGATCGCCCCCCGACTTGGCCACGCCCGGGAGCAGGTTCACTCCCGGGACCACCGGCAGTGCTGCCTTTGCCATGGTCAGGGCGCTGGCCAGACCACCGGATTCACCGGTGAACGCGCGTTCGGTCATGTCAGGCTCCCAGCATCATCTGGCCGCAGACCCGGACCACGTTGCAGTTGACGGCGGTGGAGCCGGGGGAGAGGTACCAGGCGATCGCCTCGGCCACGTCGACCGGCAGCCCGCCCTGGCTCATGGCGTTCATCCGCTGACCGACCTCGCGAGTGGCGAAGGGGACCGCAGCGGTCATCTGGGTGATGATGAAGCCGGGGGCCACGGCGTTGATGGTGATGCCGTTCTTGAGCTGATCGGCCAGGCTGTCCACGAAACCGATCACGCCGGCCTTGGAGGCGGCGTAGTTGGTCTGGCCCATATTGCCGGCGATGCCGGCGATTGAGGAGACACCCACGATCCGACCGTTCTTGTTGATCAGGTCCTGGTCCAACAACTCCTGGGTGATCAGTTCCGGAGCGGTGAGGTTGACCGCGATCACTGACTTCCAGCGGTCCTCGGTCATATTTGCCAACTTCTTGTCGCGGGTGATGCCAGCGTTGTGCACGACCGCATCGACCCCGCCGAACTGCTTCTTCACGTGAGCCGCGATCCGGGCGGGGGCATCCTGGCCGGTGATATCCAGGGTCAGGTAGTCGCCATCAAGCTCACGCATCAGGACCTGCAGTTCACTGGCGGCCTGCGGTACGTCGATGCCCAACACGGTGGCGCCGTCGCGGTGCAGCACCCGGGCGATCTGTTCACCGATGCCACGGGAGGCGCCGGTCACGATGGCGACCCTGCCGGCCAGTGGTTTGTCCTGATCAGCAACGGGCTCAGCCTTCTTGGTGCCGGTGGCACCGATCCGAACCACCTGGCCGGACACATAGGCGCTCCTGGGGGAGAGCAGGAAGCCCAGGGTGGATTCGATCGCGGACCCGGCGTCCCTGGCGACGTACACCAGGTTGACCGTGCTGCCCCGGCCGATCTCCTTGCCCAGGGAGCGGGTGAAGCCCTCCAGGGCGCGCTGGGCGATCCGCTCCGCAGCGTTACCGGTCTGCGCCGGAAGAGTGCCGAGTACGACGACCCGGGCACAGGAGGACAGGCTGCGCATCAGCGGGGTGAAGAACTCCTGCAGTGCGATCAATTGGTCTGCGGACTCGATGCCGGTGGCGTCGAAGACCAGACCCTTGTACTTCGCCGAGTCCTGGCCCTGAGCGGTCTCTGCGGAAACACTGGCCACACCCAGGCTGTCCAGGGCTGCGGTGATCTGCTTGCCCAGACGGCCGGAGCCGCCCAGCACCACGGTGCCGTCCACGACCGGGGCGCCCTCCTGCCACCGATCCAACTTCACCGGATTGGGCAGACCCAGGTTTTTCACGAAGAGCTTGCCAATGGGGCTGTCGGTAAATGCCTGGTAGCGGTCAGTCATGTCGGATGTCTTCCCTTGAGTCGGTTGTGCGAATATCTTCTGGTCGAAATGTAACTGGCGGTGTAACTCGGTGTCCAAGAATGGTGATGTGCCTGACATTGGGTTTGCAGAAGCCGCATCGCCAGTCAGTATTGGTCAAACCTGTTTTTTGGTTCCGACACTTGACATGAGGTGCATGAATGCAGTCAAAGACACGCAAGGTCGCCATTCTGGGCGGTAACCGAATCCCGTTCGCGCGATCGAACACGGTCTATGCCGGTGTCTCCAACCAGGAGATGTTCACCGCCGCCCTGGATGGCCTGGTGACCCGGTTCAACCTGGAAGGTGAACGCCTGGGTGAGGTGGCCGGTGGTGCGGTGCTCAAGCACGCCCGCGACTTCAACCTGATCCGCGAATCAGTGCTCTCCACCCGGCTGGCTCCCGAGACCCCCGGGGTGGATCTCCAGCAGGCCTGTGGCACCGGTTTGCAGGCCGCGATCTATATCGCCAACAAGATCGCCCTGGGTCAGATCGACTCCGGTGTGGCTGGTGGCACCGACACCACCTCCGATGCGCCGCTGGCCATCGGTGACAAGCTCCGCAAGAAGCTGATGGTGATCAACGCCGCCAAGGACAACAAGGCCCGACTGGCTGCGATCGCGAAGATCAAGCCCACCGATTTCGGCCTGGAGATCCCCCGCAATGGGGAGCCCCGCACCGGCTTGGCGATGGGTGACCACGCTGCCCTGACCGCCCTGGAATGGCGGATCACCCGCGAGGCCCAGGACGAACTGGCCGTGGCCTCCCACCGCAACCTGGCGGCGGCGTACGAGCGTGGTTTCCAGGACGACCTGATCACCCCCTTCAAGGGCATGGATCGTGACCAGAACCTGCGTGCGGATTCATCCCTGGAGAAGCTGGCCAAGCTCAGGCCGGTCTTCGGCAAGGGGGAAGCCGCCACCATGACCGCGGCCAACTCCACCCCGCTCACCGACGGTGCCTCCGCGGTGCTGTTGTCCAGTGAGGAGTGGGCCGAGGAGCACAACCTCCCGGTGCAGGCCTACTTCGTGGACGCCGAGACCGCGGCGGTGGACTTCGTTCATGGTGGTGAGGGCCTGCTGATGGCCCCGACCTACGCCGTACCCCGCCTGCTTGCGCGCAACGGACTGAGCCTGCAGGACTTCGACTACTACGAGATCCATGAGGCCTTCGCCTCGCAGGTGCTCTCCACCCTGGCTGCCTGGGAGGACGAGGTCTTCTGCAAGCAGCGCCTGGGTCTGGATGCTCCACTGGGTGCCATCGATCGTGACAAGTTGAATGTCACCGGTTCGTCGCTGGCGGCTGGCCACCCATTCGCTGCCACCGGTGGCCGCATCATCGCGGTGCTGGCCAAGTTGCTGGCTGAGAAGGGCAAGGGCCGTGGCCTGATCTCCATCTGCGCCGCAGGTGGACAGGGCGTCACCGCGATCCTGGAGCGCTGAACCCAGACTGAGTGATTCCGCGGCGTGGGCTCAGGTGGTGACCACCAGGGCCTGCGCCGTGGACACCAGGAACTCCCTGGTCTGTTCAGCGCTGACCGGGGAGATCGTGGGTACGCCGGGTGCGGCCTCGCCGACCAGGGTGCCAACCCTGGCCAGTTGCAGGGCGCCAAGTCCGGTGGCGTACATGTGGTTGGCGAGATTGGTGCTGTCCACCTCTCGGAAGGCGCCACTGGCGATTCCCTCATCGATGGCCTTGCTCACCTGGCTCAGGCAGTTCGACATGGCCCGGCCGAGTCGGAACAGGGCCGCTTCGCTGAGTTCATCAAAGAGCACTGAGCCCGGACGGCGCATCAGGGTTAGCGCGCAGTCGACGAAGGCTGGATGACTGGCGCCATAGTCAGCGAAGGCGCCAACCAGGGCCGCCAACTCTTCCTGAGGACTCTGCGTCTGCTCACTGGCTGCGCGAAAGGCCTGGGCAAGCTCATCCAGATAACTGACCAGGGTGAGGGCAAAGAGTTCCTCCTTGCCACTGAAGTGGCGATAGATGATTGCCCGATTCACTCCGACTGCACGAGCGATGTTATCAATCTGGGCCTCACTGATACCGGCTTCATCGAACAGGCTGCGAGTGGCCTGCAGAATTGCCTGCTCCCGCTCCCTGCGTCGGGCGGCGGTACTCGGTTGCCGGGTGGAGGAGGCCATGAGTGAATCGTAGTCGGTTGTGTCACCGGTAGTTGCACGCACGTAACCTGAGCAGATGGGGATGATGGCACGCAACTGGCGACCTGATGGGCAATTCTCCCTGCCCCAGACCCTGGCTCCGTTCCGGAGAGGCAAAGGAGATCCAACCTGGTTCCTGGCCCCGGATCAGGCGATCTGGCGCGGGATCCGCTCCCCAATCGGGGCCACCACGTTACGGCTCAAGCAGGATGCGGGCCTGGTGTTGGCCCAGGCCTGGGGTGCTGGTGCGGAGTGGGTGCTCAGTCAATTGCCAATCGCGCTTGGTGCCGGGGATCAACCAGAGCACTTTCATCCCCAACACCGGGTCCTGACCGAACTGGCCCGACGTCATTCCGGCCTGCGGTTGGGGGCCTCAGGGCTGGTCCTGGAAGCGCTGATCCCTGCGATCATCGAGCAGAAGGTGACCGGAAGGGAGGCCTTTGCTGCCCAGGCCAGATTGGTACGTCGTCATGGCGAGCCCGCTCCCGGACCCGGCGCCGACCTGGGTCTCTGGGTACCACCTGATCCGGAGACCCTCAGTGGATTGTCATCCTGGCAGTGGGCTGAGCTTGGAATCACCCCGCTACGGGTCCAGACCCTGCAACGGGTGCTGTCACACCGGAACCGACTGGCTGACTCAGGCGCGCTCACCTCAGCGGAGTTGGACCAACTGTTGCGTCAGGTGCCCGGGGTTGGGG
>CAZRKI010000090.1:0-5992 GCA_964600765.1 uncultured Marmoricola sp. | reverse complement strand
CCCTCGTGGACCATCGCCTGGGCGATCACGGTCGCGGTCGTCGTACCGTCGCCGGCGACGTCGTTGGTCTTGGTGGCAACTTCCTTGGTGAGCTGGGCACCGAGGTTCTCGAAGGGGTCGTCGAGTTCGACCTCGCGGGCCACGGTGACACCATCGTTGGTGATGGTGGGCGCGCCCCACTTCTTGTCGAGTACGACGTAGCGGCCCTTGGGGCCGAGGGTCACCTTGACGGTGTTGGCGAGCGCATCGACACCGCGCTCAAGGGAACGACGGGCTTCCTCGTCGAATTCCAGGATCTTGGGCATATCTGCTCCTAAAAGTTTCACGGGTTGGGTGCTGTAGTGGCCGCCACAGCGGCCAACGCAGCACCCAACCCGCGTAGAGATGGTCAGGAAATAACAGCGAGGACGTCGCGAGCCGACAGGATCAGGTACTCCGCACCGGCGTACTTGACCTCGGTGCCGCCGTACTTGCTGTAGATGACCTTGTCGCCGACGTTCACATCGACCGGAACGCGGTTGCCGTTGTCATCGACACGACCGGGACCAACTGCCAGGACTTCGCCCTCCTGGGGCTTCTCCTTGGCGGTGTCGGGGATGACCAGGCCAGATGCCGTGGTCTGCTCGGCGTCGAGAGGCTGTACGACGATCCGGTCCTCGAGGGGCTTGATGTTGACCGACACTAGTGATCGACCTTCCTAGGGATCTGGTTGTTGACGTTGCTGGCACACCCACGGGGAGAGTGCCAATGGCAAAACTAGCACTCACCTCAAGCGAGTGCCAGCCGGGGTGGCCCTAGTCTTGCCCTGTGGATCTGGAGACCTTCACCTGGCTGCTCACTGACGAAGGGCAGGCACTGCTCGAAGAGGCGGCGCGTACCAACGATCCCGAGGGACGCCAGTTGCGCGCCCAGTACGCGGGCGATCAGGTCGCGGCCGCTCTTACCCAGGTGGACCTGCGGGAGCGGGCCCGGGTGAAATTCGGGGACCTGGCCCAGCGGATGTACTTCACCACCGACGGTCTGGAGCAGGCCACCCGGTCGTCGGTGAGCCAGCACCGCGCCGCCCGGATGCACGCCTCGGGGCTGGAGACCGTGATCGACCTGGGTTGTGGGATCGGCGGTGACCTGATCGCCTTTGCCAGCACCGGACTCACCGCCGCCGGGGTCGACCTGGACCCGTTGCGGGTGGCCATCGCTCAGGCCAACCTGGCCGCTGCCGGCGTTGGTGGTGCCACCACGGTGGCCGATGCCACCACGCTGAACCTGAGCCCATTTGGGATCGCCTTCGCCGACCCGGCGCGTCGTACTGGACGGGGGCGCACCTTCCAGGTCGATGCCTGGCAGCCGTCCTGGGATTTCGTGGAGACCCTGCTGGCCCGCGACGCAGTGGTGAAAACAGCACCCGGGATCGATCACGCCCTGATCCCCGAGGGAGTCGAGGCCGAGTGGGTCAGCGATGGCGGCGAGGTGAAGGAGGCAGCACTGTGGGCCGGCCGGCTGGCCAGCGTACACCGCCGGGCCACCGTGATCGGCGCCTCTGGGTTGGCCACCATCACCGATGAGGACGAGAACAACGAGGAAGTGGTCAATTTGGGCCGCTATCTCTACGAACCCGATGGCGCCGTGATCCGGGCTGGTCTGGTCGGGGCGGTGGCGGCCGGCGTGGGCGGTGGACTGATCGACCCCAGGATCGCCTATGTCACCTCAGATTCATCGTTTCGGACGCCATTCGCCCGGTCCTATGTGATCAACGAGGAGGTGCCCTTCCGGGAGAAACAACTCCGCGCAGCGCTTCGGGTACGCGGCATCGGCCGGCTCACCATCAAGAAACGCGGCATCGCGATCACCCCGGAAGAACTGCGCAAACGCCTGGAACTCAAGGGCGACAACGAGGCCACCCTGGTGTTGACCCGGGTCCGGGATCAGGGCACCGCGCTGCTGGTCACGCCCTTCTGATCAGACGTTGGCGCGCTCGGCACCGATCGTGGTGTCCGGCCCATGCCCGGTGTGTACGACGGTCGCATCAGGCAGCGCAAACAGCCGGGCCCGGATCGACTCCTTGATCAGATTCGCGTCGGAGAAGGACCGACCAGTGGCCCCGGGGCCACCGCTGAAGAGGGTGTCACCGGAGAAGACACAGCCCAGGTCGGGCGCGTGGAAACAGACCGCGCCGGGGGCGTGACCGGGGGTGTGCAGTACCCGCAGCGTCGTACCGGCCACCGAGATCTCCTGGCCATCGGCCAGGTCGAGGTCCCAGGCGGGGTCGGGATGGGTCAACTGCCAGACCGGTCGTTCGGCCGGGTGCAGGTGGATCGGCGCCCCGGTCTCGGCTCGCAGTTGAGGCGCCACCCGGACGTGATCGTCATGGGCGTGAGTGCACAGGATCGCCAGGAGTTTCCGGTCCCCCACGACCGCCATGATGTCGGCGACATTGTGCGGCGCATCGATCACCACGCATTCGTGATCATCCCCGATCACCCAGATGTTGTTGTCGACCTCGAAGGTCTCCCCATCCAGGCTGAAGGTCCCCGAGCTGACGGCGTGATCGATGCGAGCGGTCATGAGCCCATGTTAGGGGTCACCACTACCTCATCGCCCAGGGCGATCTGCCCGGGTTGGGCGACGTTGGCATACACCGCGATCTTCGCCTCCCGGGCCTGCCCGAGTGGCTTGAGCCAACGAGTGCTTGAGCCGGCGCCATTCTGGTCCAGATCGATCACCCGACAGCGGGTGTTGCGCCGGATCACATCCAGTACGACGCTGCCCACGCTGAGTTGGGAACCCAACCAGGTCTCCTCAATGAAGGGCTCCTCGGTCTCCACCACCAGGTTGACCCGAAGTCGGTTGGCGATCGCATCCGCCCCCAACTCACGCGCACACCAATCCAGGGACGCGGTGCCGATGATCGACACCGGCATCGCATCGTGGTGGGGCGCATCGCCCTCCGGCCGGATCCGCAGCGGGGCACCGGTGGCGGCGCTCAGGGTTTCTTCGAGTGCGGGATCGGTCGCCATCCACTGACCACCGCGACCATGCACCACCACGTCGGACTCCTCGGTCTGGGCCCGGAAATCAAACACCTCATCGTGCTGGCGGAACCGGCGCCCGTCCTTGCCACAGGCCAGGCGACCATCCTCGGTGTGGATCGCGAACCACCGGTCCCCGACCAGACCGCGCTGGTCGAGTTCGACCCTGGGCAACTGCTCCCCACCCATGGCCTTGACCGGGAACCGCCACAGTTGTTGGATCCGCATCAGTTGATGACCACCGAGCGGAGTACGTCGCCCTCGTGCATCCGGGCGAAGGCAGCCTCAACCTGGTCCAGGCTGATCTCCTCGCTGACGAAGGCATCCAGGTTGAGCCGCCCCTGTTGGTAGAGGTCAACCAGCATTGGGAAATCGCGGTCCGGCAGACAATCGCCGTACCAACTGGACTTGAGTGCGCCGCCACGGCCGAAGACATCCAGCAGCGGGATGTCGGGGAAAGCCATGTCGGGCGTGGGTACGCCGACCAGGACGACGGTGCCGGCCAGGTCGCGGGCATAGAACGCCTGTTTGTAGGTCTCCGGTCGGCCCACTGCCTCGATCACCACATCGGCACCCTCAGAACCATCAGCGCCGACGATCTCCTTCACCGCCTCGACCGGGTCAGTCGAACCGGAGTTGATGGTGTGGGTGGCGCCCATCTCCTTGGCCCACTGGAGCTTGCGGTCATCGATGTCGATGGCGATGATCTGCGCTGCTCCAGCGAGTGCGGAGCCGGCGATCGCGGCCATCCCGACCCCACCGCAGCCGATCACCGCGACGCTCTTGCCGCGGGTGACCCCGCCGGTATTGATGGCGGCTCCCAGACCGGCCATCACGCCACAACCAAGGAGACCCACGGCAGCAGGACGAGCAGCCGGGTCCACCTTGGTGCACTGGCCGGCTGCCACCAGGGTCTTCTCGATGAAGGCCCCAATCCCCAGGGCCGGCGTGAGTTCGGTGCCATCGGTGAGGGTCATCTTCTGGGTGGCATTGAAAGTGGCAAAGCAGTACCACGGCTCACCGCGATTGCAGGCCCGACAGTCTCCGCACACGGCGCGCCAGTTGAGGATCACGAAGTCGCCGGGCGCGATCCGGGTGACATCCGGGCCGACGCTCTCCACGATGCCGGCGGCCTCATGGCCGAGTAGGAATGGGAAGTCGTCGTTGATGCCGCCCTCGCGGTAGTGCAGGTCGGTGTGGCAGACCCCGCAGGCCTGGATCCGAACAACAGCCTCCCCCGGGCCGGGGTCGGGCACGTTGATGGTTTCGATGGAGACTGGTTGGCCCTTGCCCAGGGCCACTACCCCTTTGACCTGCTGCATGTTGAACTCCTTCACCCGATAGGTACTCCCTTCGCGACAATAGCCGGGTGCAGTTGTCAATGGGAGGCAGCCAGGGCCGCCGAATCCTCGCCCTGGCCATCCCAGCCTTCCTGGCCCTGATTGCCGAACCCCTGTTCCTGCTGGCCGATTCAGCCATCGTCGGGCACCTGGGTACCCCGGCCCTGGCTGGCCTGGGCATCGCGGGCGCAGTACTGGCCACCTTCGTGTCCATGTGCATCTTTCTGGCCTACGGCACCACCGCCTCGGTCGCCCAACTCGTCGGCGCTGGGCAGGTGCGCGCCGCTCTGCGCCAGGGGATCGACGGGATCTGGCTCGCCGTACTGATCGGGGCAGTGGCCACCCCGATAGTGGTTTTCGGCGCTCAACCGCTGGTGTTGCTTTTTGGTGCCAACGCCGATGTGGTCGATGAGGCGGTCAGCTATCTGCGGGTGGCTGGGCTTGGGGTGTTGCCACTGCTGGTGATGCTGGCTGCGACCGGCGTAATGCGTGGGTTGCAGGACACCCGGACCCCGTTGTACGTCGCGGTTGCCGGCAACGTGCTCAACGTCGTACTCAATGTGAGTTTTGTCTATGGTCTGGGCCTGGGCATCGCTGGATCTGCTGCGGGATCGGTGATCGCCCAGGTGCTCAGTGCGGCCTGGTTGGTGTGGGCGGTGATCCGGTTCGGGCGGCTTTCCCCCGACGTCGAGGAACTGCCGCTGGGGCCGCAGTTGCGCGGGATCCGAACGGCCGCTGCATCCGGCACTCCGCTGTTGTTGCGCACCCTGACACTGAGGGCCTGCTTGTTGTTGATGACCTTCGGCGCGGCCGCATTGGGGACGGTCGAGGTGGCCACCACCCAACTGGCCATGACGATCTGGACCTTCCTGGCCTTCGCGCTGGATGCGATCGCGATTGCGGCCCAGGCGATCATCGGTGAATACGTCGGCTCCGGCGATCACCGCGCCCGGCAACAGGCAACCTGGCTGATGGTGCGCTGGGGACTGGGCTTCGGGGTGATCACCGGGATCGGCCTGGCCGCGCTGGCCCCATTCCTCGGGATCCCGTTCACCACCGATCCCCAGGTGCGCGCAGCTTTGGTCGTCGTACTGCTGATCGCGGCGGTGGGGCAACCGATCGCGGGGGTGGTCTTCGTGCTGGACGGCGTCCTGATCGGTGCCGGGGAGGGGCGCTACCTGGCCGTGGCCGGGCTGGTGGTGTTGGTGATCTTCGCCCCGTTCGTCTGGCTCGCGGTCGACGTAGCCGGTTCGTTGCCCTGGTTGTGGGTCGCCTTCGTTGCCGCTTTCATGGGCAGTCGCTGCGTCGTACTGCTGGCGCGCGCCGCGCGCACCACCTCCACCACTTCGCCGAGGCGGCAGTAGTTAACGCACCGAGGCGGCAGAAATTAACACCCCACTACCTCGCCGAGGCGGCAGAAATTAACACCCCACTACCTCGCCGAGGCGGCACTAGTTAACAGGTCGAGGCGGCAGAAAATAACACCGGAATGAGTACAGGATTGGCCAGAGCACGACCCAAGAACGCACGTTTTGCGGCTCTCTGTCGGCAATTTTGAGGCTGTCACACCACAGACACCCCAACGACTATGTGCAACCGCTGAATAGCCAATGCGAACTACTGCCG
>CAZRKI010000089.1:0-6190 GCA_964600765.1 uncultured Marmoricola sp. | reverse complement strand
AATTGCGCTTCGTGAAGCAACCCGCTGCCACGCCATGAGCACTCCCCGCGTCGACGTCTCCTTCCATGGCACCCCCGACCGCGCGGCCGCGATGGCCCGCACGGTCGAGGAGCGTGGCGACGTCGCTGGCCTGTTCACCCCCGAGGGCAGCCACGATCCGATGATCACCCTGGCCCTGGCCGCAGCAGCCACCGATCGGATCCAGATCGGCAGCGGCATCGCCCTGGCCTTCGCGCGCACCCCGATGGTCACGGCGTACTCCGCGTGGGATCTGCAACAACTCTCCGGCGGTCGGTTCATCCTCGGTCTGGGATCCCAGATCAAACCGCACATCACCCGGCGCTATTCGATGCGCTGGTCACGCCCCGCCGCCCGGATGGAGGAGTACGTCGCCGCGCTGCGGGCCATCTGGGACTCCTGGCAACACGACACCAAACTGGATTTCCGGGGCGACTTCTACCAGCACACCCTGATGCCGCCACTGTTCCGACCCGCACCGCTGCCCACACCACCGCAGGTCTGGGTGGCCGGGGTTGGTCCCCGGATGGTCACCGCCGCTGGCCGGGTGGCCGATGGCTTGTTGTGCCACCCGCTGATCTCGCGCTCCTACCTCAGCGAGGTTCTGGCCCCCGCTGCGGCGGGCGGGCGTCGTACTGGGGAAGCCGCGGAGCGGCCCTTCACCCTGGCCACCATGGCGATGGTCGCCACTGGTCGCGATGAGGAAGAACTCGCCAAGGCGATTTCCGGCACCCGCCAGCAGATCGGCTTCTACGCCTCCACCCCGGCCTACAAGCCGGTCCTGGAGCACCACGGTCTGGGCGAGTTGTACGACGTCGCGCACGCCCTAACCCTTGAGGGACGCTGGAGCGAACTCGCCGATGCCGTGGATGACGACGTACTGAATACCTTCGCTGTGGTCGGCGAGATCAGCGAGGTTGGCCCAGCCCTACGGGACCGCTTCGCCGGAGTCGCGGACCGGGTGACGCTGTCACTCCCCTATCCCGCCGATGATGAACTCGCCCTGGATGTGATCCGGGCAGCCCGAGTCCAGTGACACCGACTTGGGTGCTGGGCTGGTCGCTATAGCGACCGCTCCAGCACCCAACCCGAAGGAGAGTGCCCCGGGTGGGACTCGAACCCACACTTGGCGGATTTTAAGTCCGCTGCCTCTGCCATTGGGCTACCGGGGCGCGGCCAACCGAGCGACCAGTCGAGCGCAGGGAAATCATAGATAGGTCTTGCGGGGATGGATCGCATGTGCCCCCGCAGCGCGGTCCAGGAACAGAAAACCGGCACAGTGGTCGATCTCGTGTTGCAGCGCCCGGGCCTCGAAAGCATCAGTGGTGATCTCCCGCCACTCACCAGTGCCCGGCACCTGACCGCGTACGACGAGCCGGGTCGCCCGCTTCACGTCGCCGGTGAAGTCGGGCACCGACATGCAGCCCTCGCGGGCCTTCTCGTTGCGGCTGGCCGAGACGATCTCGGCATTGCACAACACGAAGGTGCCATGACAGGTGCGGGTCTTGGGATGCTCGGAGACGTCGACACAGAACATCTGCGCCGCCACCCCTACCTGGGGAGCCGCCAACCCGACACAGCCCGGGGACACCCGCATCGTGGCCACCAGGTCGGCAGCCAACTGGACCATCTCCGGCGCAGTGGGGTCAACGGCCGGACTCGGGGTGGACAAAACTGCGGCCGGCGCGGTGACCACCGACAGGATGCGTCCCTCGGTCACAGGTCGTCGCTCTCCACCGGATGGATCGTGGCGCGTACGCCGAGCCCCTGCGCCACCTGATCCAGGCGCTCTCCCAGCGCAACCGGGTCAACACCCGCAGGCAGGTCACATTCGCAGGAGAGCACGTACAGGCCAGCGGCCAACCGGGTGGACAGGTCGGTGATATTGCCACCAACCGCGGCGACCTCCTCGGTGATCTCTGAGACGATCCCGGGTCGATCGGCACCATGCACATTCAAGACGTACGACGCCCCGGTTGCGGCCGCGCGGTCCTCGGAGACCTCCCGGACGGTCACCGAGAGCGAACCATCACTGGCGAGCTGGGCCAGGGCCTGCTCGATCACGGTCAACTCCGCGGAGCCATCCACGATCAGCATCATTGCGAACTGGCCGCGCAGCAGTGTCATCGTCGAGTCGTCGATATTCAGGCCCAGGTCGGCGAGGATCCCGGTGGTTTGAGCGATGATCCCGGCGCGGTCATGCCCCAGGACGGTGACTGCATGAAGGGTCATCTGATCAACGGCTCTTGGTGAAGGGGCGATCGGTCAGGTCACCGGCACCGTGGGTACTTTCGCGTACTGACCGGTCCTTGGCGTAGATCTTCTCCCAGGTTTGCTCAGCCTTCTGGATCGCTTTTTCAGCCCGCAATGGGGTTTGCAGGTGCTCCTCAGCGGCCAGACCATCGTGGAGTTGGCGCCCGCGCTCCAGTTCTGCATCAAGTTCGGCACCGAAGAGCAGGGACATGTTGATCACCCAGGTCCACAACAAGAACACGATCACGCCGGCCAGGGAGCCATAGACCAGGTTGTAGGAGGCGATATTGCGCACATAGAAGGCCAACCCGGCAGACGCGATCACAATCGCCACGATGGCTGCGACCGAACCAGTTGAGATCACCCGGAACCTCGCCAGTTTGATATTGGGCGTGGCCTGGTAGAGCAGCGCCACCACCACGACCACGATCAACAGCAATGCCGGGATTTTCAGCAGGTCCCACAGCAACGCGGCTCGATGACCCAACCCCAGGGTCTTGCCAATCGCCTCGGCAATCGGACCGGTGATGATCATCAGCAGCAGCGACACTGCCACCAGGGTCAACGAGGCCAGGGTGACCAGCAGCATCATCGGGCGCAGTTTCCAGATCGGCCGGCCCTCCTGCACGTCGTAGATGCGGTTCATCATCCGCCGGAAGGCATTGGTGTACGCCGAGGCGGACCACAGCGCCAACACCAGGCCGATAGCGATGCCGATGCCCACTGCACTGCTGACGGAGACTCCTTCCAGCACATTGATCACCCGTTCCCGGGTGCTGTCGCGGACCAGTGGCTCAAGGGATTCGGAGATCTTGTCGATCACCTGATTGGGGTTGCTGACCAGACCGATCAGCGAGAACAGAGCAATCATCGCGGGGAAGATCGCGAAGATCGAGTAGTAGGTAAGCGCCGCGGCCATGTCGAAGGACTGGTCCCTGATGAACTCCTTGACGGTGCGGCGTAGTACGAAGAACATGCCCCGCTTGGGCCCCTGGAAGTCCTCTGGATCCTGCTGATCCAACCAGGCTCCGGGCTCCTCCTGACCCACGAGTGCAGCGGGCTCATCTGCCTCGTCGGTGCGGATCGCACCCGGCGGGATCTCGATGGCCTCGGTTGCCTCAACTGGCTGGGCGTCCTTGGGCACATCGATCACCTCGGTTGCCTCGATCTCTTCGTCGAGGTCGAGTACCTCGCTGGCAGTTGCCTGCGCTGGGACCTCGATCGTGGCCTGCTCTGCTGTCTTCTTGGCGAATAAACCCATCACGTCTCCTGATTGACCACTGACCACGCTATGCCATCGAGGATGTCCAACTCCGAAACCACGAGCGATTCGGCTTGTGCGAGTCGCAGCACCGAAACCAGGATCTGGCCCCCGGTACCGATCACATCGGCCCTGCCGGGATGCATATAACCCAGTTCGCGACGCTGCGCCACCGTCATTGCCTGAAGCCATTCCAGTTGGTGTTCGACCTCTGTTGTGGAGATCACGGCCCGATGGATCCGGTCGCGCTGGTAGCTGTCCAAGCCCAGGCAGGCCGCGGCCATGGTGGTGATCGTGCCAGCCACTCCCACGATCGTCCTGGCACTGCGCAGGTCAAACTCCAGCGTGGCCAGGACTGAGTTGATGTCGGCGCGCACAGCAGCCAGTTGGGTGGCCGTGGGCGGGTCGCTGAGTTGGTGCCGTTCGGTCAACCGCACCGAGCCGATGTCGAGTGACTGGGCGTGCTGAAGGTCGCCGCCCGGCGTACCGAGGACGAACTCGGTGGAGCCACCACCGATGTCGACCACCAGCACTGGCCCGTCCAGATCCGGCAGGCCCCGGGTGGCGCCGGTGTACGACGCCTCGGCCTCGGCGCGGCCATCGAGCACCTCGGGTACGACGCCCACCCGCGCCGCGATCCCGGCCATGAACTCATCCGCATTGCTGGCATCTCGCGCTGCTGAGGTGGCGCAGAACCGGATCGCCTGCGGTTGGTGGCGGCGTACTGATTCACAGAACTCATCGGTCGCGGCGAAGACCCTCTCCATCGCAGCTGCGCTGATCTGCCCGGTCTGGTCAACGCCCTCCCCCAGGCGGACCACCCGCATCGCCCGTTCGAGTTCGACGGCGGTGCCGGTGTCTGGATCCAGGTCGGCGATCAGCAGGCGCAGCGAGTTGGTGCCACAGTCAAAGGCCGCGACCCGGGTCATCCGGATTCTTCCTCGGCTCGGACACAGGGACCGGAGGCCCACCACTCGCCGAGCAGGTCCAGGACCTCATCACCGAGCGGATTGACCCCGCGCCCCTGGGCCAGGGACTGACCGGCCAGGACATGGAGACACTTGACCCGATCGGGCATTCCTCCTGCAGAAACCCCATCGATTTCAGAACACTCACCGATCTCGGCGCGGGCTTCCAGATAGCGCTGGTGAGCTTGCGCATAGGCTGCGGCCAGGTCCGGGTCGCTGGACAGCCGGGCCGTCATTTCCTTCATCAGACCCGAGGCCTCCAGGGTGCCGATCAACGACGCGGCCCGTGGGCAGGTGAGGTAGAAAGTGGTCGGGAATGGGGTGCCATTCTCCAGGCGCGGCTGGGTGGTGACCACATCGGGATTACCGCATGGGCAACGGTGGCCGATGCCGTGGATCCCTCGCGGTTGTCGACCCAACTGAAGCGCGATCGCTTCCCGGTCCTCCTGCGGGATCACTGCTGGTTGGCTGCCTTCCGGGGTGGGGTGATGGTCATGGCTGGCTCCTCTTTGCGGGGTGGGTGATCAGCCGTGGCGATCGAGGAGCCCACTTTCTCCCACCAGGCAACCGGCTTTGGTTGGGCGATGGTGTCCGGATCAGCCAAGCGGTCATTAGGGTTCAGCGGTTTGCCATCCCGACCAATCACCTGGAAGGTGCGTTCCCCGGGCAGCACCCAACCAAAACGTGCGCGGGCCTGGGATTGGACGTAGACGTCGTCCTGCCAGCGGGCCTTCTCCTGTTCCAGCTTCGCGATCCTGGCCTTTGATTCGGCGATGCTGCTGTGCAGTTCGTTGATCTGGTCGCGTTGGACCAGGTAGGCCTTCAGCGAGGAACCCCAGGAGATCACCAGCACTGCCAGCACCACCGTGAGGATGAACATCCGGGAGGTGAACCTGGTCCGGGCCACGGCCGGCTGCGCCTTCGGCGCTGGGCGGGGGCGGGTGCGCGTCGTACTGGTGCGTTGTCGGGGATTTCCCGGGCGCGAGGATGAAGGGCCTGAGCCCTTCGGCGTACGACGGGTGGCCATGCGGGGTCCGCTCAGCCCTGGAACCGCGGGAAGGCGCTGCGACCGGCGTAACGGGCCTGCTCGCCGAGCTCCTCCTCGATCCGGAGCAACTGGTTGTACTTCGCGACCCGCTCCGAACGTGCCGGTGCACCGGTCTTGATCTGGCCGCAGTTGGTGGCCACGGCCAGGTCGGCGATGGTGACGTCCTCGGTTTCACCGGAGCGGTGCGACATCATCGAGCGGAAGCCATTGCGATGGGCCAATTCCACCGAGTCGAGGGTCTCGGTAAGGGAACCGATCTGGTTGACCTTGACCAGCAGCGCATTGCCCTGGCCGCCGTCGATGCCGCGCTGGAGCCGCTCGACGTTGGTCACGAACAGGTCATCGCCAACCAGCTGGGTCTGGGCACCGAGCTGATCGGTGATGGTCTTCCAGCCCTTCCAGTCCTCCTCGTTGAGGGGGTCCTCGATGGAGACGATCGGGTACGCCGCGACCAGCTCGGCGTAGTAGGCGGTCATCTCCTCGCTGGAGCGCTTCTTGCCCTCGAAGTCGTACTTGCCGCGGTTGAAGAACTCCGATGCGGCCACGTCGAGCGCCAGCGCGATGTCCTTGCCCGGCTTGAGGCCGGCGCCCTTGATGGCGGTGGTGATGAGGTCGAGCGCGGCGCGGTTGCTCTCGAGGTTG
>CAZRKI010000088.1:0-6308 GCA_964600765.1 uncultured Marmoricola sp. | reverse complement strand
GCTTCGAGGTGGACCGCGTCGGCCGCCTCCCCTGGCTCGCCGACATCCCGGTCGTCTACTGGGGCGACATCGACACTCACGGCTTCGCGATCCTCGACCGTCTACGCGCATGGCTCCCCGCTGCCCGCTCGATCTTGATGGACCGAGAGACCCTGCTCACGCACCGCGAGCGTTGGGTCAGCGAGGACCGACCGGCAACGTCATCGCTGACACGCCTGACAAGGGCCGAACTCGACCTCTACACCGATCTCGTCACCGACCGACTGGGCCGAAGAGTTCGCCTCGAGCAGGAGCGAGTCGACTGGGCGGCTGCGACCACCGCCCTCGAGCAGGCTCCAGCCAACGAGCGTGAGTGATACACGAGAGTGATACACGAAGCCCCGGAAACGGCGTCAAACGGCGGTACGGCGTGAACCTCGATGAACCGCCACACCCCATCTGACCTGCGGTTTCTTCAAAATCTGTCAACGGCCAAAAATGGCTCGGAGTCGTGGCACCAGTGGCACGCGGCGTATCCAATCCTGAACAGGATGAGCACGTTCCAGTCCCTGGCCTCAGCAAACGCCTCCGGCTCCCACTCCCACCAGCCCACCGGATTGTCCGCATGCTGCAGCAGGTACGGGCTGGGCAAGGACTGATTCAACGAGCCGGAGTCGTGCTCGCATTGCCACCTGAGGGGGAGCTCCGGATGGACTTGAAGATCAAGGGTTGGGTGACAGTGGCCCGTAATCAACAAGGACAAGAAGCAGCCGGTCAACTCAGGTATCCCCAAACCAGGCCCTCCAGCTAGTAAAGTCACAAGCGCTCTGGACCTGGAGGTGGATCCATGCCCTGCTGTTTGTTCCTGGCGACACTGCTGAGCCCGCTCAACAGGTGGGCGGGTAGACGAGGGCGGAGACGATTCTCCGAGGAGTCCACGTTTGCACCACAGGCCTTCCGTGGGGCGCCCAGTGCTGAGGGTTCAGACCAGGGCTGGTCAGGAGTTGCGGCGTGAGCGTTCAGAAATTGGAGTCCAACCAACTGCCGGTTGTTGAGGCCACCGAGGATGATCTGGCCACCCAGCGCTACTTCCTGGATCGCCTGCTACAACCGCTGAACAAGTGGGATGGCTTCCAGAAGATCGAGCAATTCGGCTTGTCCGCCTATCGCTACGAACTGAACTTCTCCCAGTACGCCCTCGCCATGTGGCAGTACACCCGCACCCCGGCGTTCACCGGCTATCTGGCAGAAGCGCAACGCAACGCGATCCAGAAGATGACCGCTCGTCGGGTGTGGAGCTACTGGGCCACCGAGCGTCTGATCGGCTATGGACGGTGGAATCCTGACCCGGTCTCGTTCCACAACATCATGTATTCGGCGTACTTCGCGATGATGATCGGGCTTTATGAAACCCTCAACGAGGACCATCGCTTCAGCGAGCCCGGAGCCCTGAAGCTGAAGTGGAATCACCAAACCAGCTATTCGCACAACTACGACAGTCTGGTGGCGGCGCTGGTCGACAACATGAGCCAGAAGTCCAAGTACCCGCAGTATCCGTGCGAACCACATCTGGTTTACCCCGTGTGCAACACCTTCGCGCTGAACGCGATGTTGATGCACGATCGTCTGCACGGCACCGACACTTGCAGGAATTTCCTCGACCTGGTGCGCACCAGCTACCACCGTGACGGTTGGCGGCGTAAGGACGGCCGGTTCAACAGCATCGGGACCCGCAGCGGCCGGAAACTGGCCGGCCCGATGCTGTTCAGCGATGGCTCCATTGCGATGCTGCTCAACCCCACCATGCCCGACATCGCTGCCGACACCTGGCAGGCGTTGCGGGAGCGCGGCGTCGTACAGATCAAGGATGGTGAGGTCAGGTTGAAGCGCAGCGTCTTTGACCTGATGGATGCCGGCAACTACAACCTCTACCGCGGTGATGGTCAGGCCCGCGCCGGCTTGATCATGGGTGCCCGGGAACAGGGCGACGACGAAGCCGTGGCCGCCCTGGATCGTTCGATCACCTCCCGCCATCCAATGACCCGCTCAAACGGGGCCCGCAAGATCAGCGGCATGTCGCCATGGAGCTACGGCAGCTATGCCGTGGGGATGTGGGCCCGACAAAACGCGATGCGGGACCTGATGTCCGGCAACATCCCACAGGCCTGGCGCACCGGGCCACAACTGGCCGAGGTTGCCTACCCAGAGGTGCTGGTTGCCCGGGCAGTCAGCGACGGAGCCGATCTGGACCTGGTGCTGCGCGCCGGCAACGGCCCATGCCGTACGACGCTGGGCATCGCCCGACTGGCCCCCAACCAGGCCTATCGCGTGGAGGGTGCCGTGACGAATGAGATCAAGGCATCAAAGACCGGGACCGCTCTGCTGCAGGTGGATCTGGCCGACCGCACCGAGGTGCGGCTCACCCCGGTTGCCTGAGCCACAGCCACCGGATGACTGGGGACAACTGATTTGGATCCGGTGACGCAGTGGACGGCAATCACGGCCCTCGGTGGCGGTTTGATCTGCGCGCTGGTGCCGCTGAAACCAGGTGCTGGATCAACGGCCAGGACTGACCTCCCCCTGAGCGATTGGGAATCACGGGTCGGGCATGTGGTGATGCTCGCCCTGATGCTGGCGATGGTGATCGGGCCAACTGCAGTGGACGCAAACTGGTGGCGACTCGCGTTTGGTGGCTTGGCAATCCTGTTTGCGGCTTGCTTGATCCAACACCTACTCGCACGAGGATCAGATCGACAATCAGCCTTCAACCGGGCGACCGCGAGCGCCTATCACCTGGGGGGCAGTCTGGCCATGGTTTACGCGAGCACCGGACACAACGGCCAGATGCACCATGATCATGCGGGGACAGGCGCCATGGCGGAGCTGCCCAGCGGGTCCGCGATGCACTCCTGGTCGATCGGGACGAACCTGTCCTGGCCATGGTTGGCCTGGTTGCTGGCGGCCTTCTTCCTCGCCGACGCCATCTTCACCTGCGTCCTGCTGATCCGGGGGCGCACACCCGCCCTGGGTACGACGCGACTCAGCGCCCGGCAACGGGTTGGGTTGCTCCCCCACGTGGCGATGGACCTGGGGATGATCCTGATGCTGTGAGCATCGAGGAAGACATTGCTCGGCCCTCGAAATCATTGGCCGTAGTGCGATCCATCGGTAGCATGCAAAACATCAGGCACCGCAGATTCAGTTGACCTCGTACGGAACCCAACAACCGTCGTGGAGGCGAATCATGACTCCATCAGCGCCCCATCCCCCAACCGACACCAAACTCACCTGGAACTATCCGGCCAGAGTGGGGCTGCTGATCGGCGTACTCCTGCTGGGTGCGTTTGCTGCTGCTCTCCCCCGGGCCAGCATCGAGATCCCCCGCAACCCGATCACCTGGGCGTTCCTGATCGCTCTGATCGTGGTGGCGGCGTACTGGCTGCTTGCCACCAAGGTCCTCACGCTGGGCGCCCAGGACCAGCCCGGTGAATGGGTATCCGGAAGGACCTGGCATTTCTGGGGCATCCTGGGGGTGCTGCTCATTCCGTTGGCGGGGTTTGGTCAGTGGGCCACTCCCACTTCAGGGGACAACATCGTCAGGTTGGAACTGGCTGGTTCGCAGGCAGTGGCCGCGCCCCTCGACTACCCCAACGAGGAAGTCATCCACGCTGCGCTGCGTGGGGATTATGGGTTCATCGCGGCCTACGTGTTGGCGCTGTTTCTACTGGTGCGCTGGAGTGGGTGCTACTACCGGTTGGAACCAATCCGCCGGATCCGGGTGCCGCTCTCCTTTGCAGTAGTTGGCGCCGGAGTCCTCGACGTCATCGAGGATCTGTGCCTGCGCTTCGCTGATCGAGGTTCGGTGTCCAGCAGGGGTTCACAGCAGGATCTGCTGTGGGAGCTGGCCGCCACCTGTGCCTGGGCCAAGTTCGCCATCCTGGTGACCGCTTTGGGGTTCATCATCGGCGGAATCTGGAGTTGGTACTTCACTCCGGCCTGGGTGCGAACCGCTTCCTGGCAATTGCCGAAACCGGTCTGGGACTCACCAGACCGGCCAGACTTGTTGAACCTGCGTTATCGCAAGGCGCCGTACGGGATCGCCCTGTCGGGTGGCGGCATCCGGGCCGCTTCGATTTCCCTCGGGGCGATGCAGGTGCTGGAGAACACCGACGACGGCCAGCCCGCGCTGGGGTGGGATCAGGCCTCAGTGGTGACCGCCGTGTCCGGCGGCTCGAACATGGCCTCCGGTTGGAGCCTGTCCCGCAGCGAGTACGACACCACCATTTATGGCCGAGGCGAACGAGACCAACCAGAGGACATTGAGCCGGCGCCATGGTCGCTGGACAACGAGATGACCGCCGAGGAGGAGCACCTGTTCGCGAATCTTGGCTATCTGCTCGCCTCAAGCCCGCGGGCGAATGTCGGCAACTCAGACACCTTCGTACCCAGGGCCGAAGAGGCCGCCGAGGCCACTGGTGCCGCCAGGGCACAACGCTACCGACCCACCGCAGTGGCCACCGTGCTGGCCGGTTTCGCAGTCAACATCGCCGTCTTCGTGATCATCCTCTGGGTCCTGGTCACCCCATTGGGCTGGCTGTTCGCCGGTCTGAACGGCGGTCCGCTGCGCGGCGATGAGTTCCGCGACCTGGTGATCGACTATCACCTCGCAGTTCCCGGGATCGTGCTGGCCGTGGCCAGCGCCTGCTTCCTGTTCCTGTGGGTGCTGTGCGCACAGATCCCAGCGCTCAGCAGCGACCTGGCGAGCAACACCCAGAAACAGGCTTTGTTCCGGAGTCTGCGGGTGTTGGGATACGGATCTCTGGGTCTGGCAGCGGCCTTGACGTTGGTTCTGGCAGGCCTGCCGCTGCTGGCCAGTTGGCTGGAGACCGGCGGCCTGAAGTCACTGGTCGCTGCCGTGGCCAGCGCCGGTGGGGTGCTCGCTGCCGCCACCCGGATCCTTCGGAAGCCCGGGGCGAGGTTCACGCCGTACCTGGGTGGGGTCGCGTTCCTCATCTTCGCGGTGATCGTGGCGGTCAGCTGGACCGCGCACGTCGCTGGTGAGGACCTGTCTTGGGCGGTCAATCTGGATACGTCGATCTCGACGATGGAGTTGTGGTTGCTGGGGATCCTCGCCCTGATCATCGGCCCACTTCTGATCAGCCCGGAGCTGTGGTCCCTGGCCGGTTTCTACCGGGGCAAACTGCGGATGGCCTACGCGACGTACCGGAGAATGGGCGCGATCCGGGTCTACCAGAACGACGGCAACACCAATGACAAACATCGTCGAGAGCCGTGGCTGCACTCCTTCAGGAGGGCGGCCAATCCAGAGCAGGTGAGCACGCCCCTCACTGTGTGTACGACGGCAACCGTGTCCTCCAGGTCAGTGCGGACCCATTACGCGATCCCGGCGTTGAGCGTCACCTTTGATCCTCGCTATGTCACCGTGCATGTGCCGATCAGCGACCACGGCGCCTGGGCCGAGCACAGCGCCCCTACCGGGATGATCAACAACCTGGCCGGTGTCGATCACAAGCGTCTGACCACGATGATGGCGGTGGCGATCTCCAGCGCTGCGGCATCACCTGCGATGGGGCGGATCTCGATCGGGCCTACCCGGATGCTGCTGGCCTTCGCCAACATCCGGCTCGGGGTCTGGATGCCGAACCCGCGCTATGTCAACGCGCACCTGGCGGTTGCTGAGCTGGCTCGGCTGGGAGCGAACCTCCCTCAGGGCGAAACGGTGATCGGCTATCCCCGGACCGGACTGGGCTACCTGTTCAAGGAGTTCCTGGGCATCCATGACCTCAGCGATCCCTACCTCTACCTGACCGACGGCGGCCACTGGGAGAACACCGGTCTGGTCGAGATGCTGCGTCGACGCGACATCCGCGAGATCGTTTGTGTCGATGCGGATTGTGGCTCCCTGGCGGGCACATCCTCGCTGGCCAAGGTGCTGGATCTGGCTCCTCTGGAATGTGGCGTCAGGATCCAGATCAACCTGGATCCGCTGCGCGCTGACGATGAAGCTCCTGGGCCGGCATACGCCGAACGCACCGTGACAGTGGGGTTCTTCCGGCGTGGGCCCAATTGGAAACAGGATGTGGGCATCATCTGGTATTCCAAGCCCGGGTTGAGCCGGGACATGTCGGCGGCTCTGCTCGGGTTCAGCGAGGGTCACCCGGACTTCCCGGTGACATCAACAACTGACCAGTTCTTCGACAGCTCCACCTACCTGGCCTACCGCGAGTTGGGTCGCCACAACGCGCGTCGGATCCGGAAAGCCAGGCGCCAGTTGGCGTCGTACTTCGTGGAACTCAACCTGCCCGCGG
>CAZRKI010000087.1:0-6558 GCA_964600765.1 uncultured Marmoricola sp. | reverse complement strand
GTATAGGGGTCGAGTTTGGCGAAGCGGCCATTGCAGTCGGTGGAGACCGCCACCCCCAGGTTGGTCTGGTCATCAACCCGGATCATTCCGGCGTCGCTGGGTTGGGCGAGCACCGTGTTGCCCTGCACGTAGCGGTCGTACTGATCGGTGATCCAGGAGCGCTCACACAGGTTCGGGGAGGCCACCAGACGCAACAAGGTCTCCCGCAGTTCGGCGCCCGAAGTCGGCCGGGCCAGTTTCTCGGCACCATCGGCCTGCAACGCGTCCTGCCAGTCCGGCCGGGCATAGGGCCGGTGATAGGTCGGGCCATCATGAGCCACCGAGCGGGGTGGCACGTTGACCACCTCCTCACCATGCCAGGTGATCGACAACCTCCCGCTGTCGGTGACCTCACCAATCACCACTGCCTCAACATCCCATTTCTGGCAGATCTCCAGGAACGCCGCCACATCGTCCGGCTCCACGACCGCCATCATCCGCTCCTGGGACTCACTCATCAGGATCTCCTCCGGAGACAGGGTCTGATCGCGAAGAGGCACCGTGTCGAGTTCCACGCTCATGCCGCCATCACCGGCCGAGGCCAGTTCGGAGGTGGCACACGAAAGGCCGGCACCACCGAGGTCCTGGATCCCGGAGATGAGCTCGGCCCGGAACAACTCCAGGGTGCACTCGATCAGCAGCTTCTCCATGAACGGGTCGCCGACCTGGACGCTGGGTCGCTTTGCCGGGCCCTCTTCGTCAAAGGTTTCGCTGGCCAGGATCGACACCCCGCCAATACCATCGCCGCCGGTGCGGGCGCCGTACAGGATGACCTTGTTGCCGACCCCGGAGGCCTTGGCCAGGTGCAGGTCCTCATGACGCAGTACGCCGACGCACAGCGCATTGACCAACGGGTTGCCCAGGTAGGTCTCATCAAAGACCGCCTCGCCGCCAATATTGGGCAGGCCGAGGCAGTTGCCATAGCCACCCACTCCGGCCACGATCCCGGGCAGCACTCGATGAGTGTCCTCGGCGTCAAGCGGCCCGAACCGCAGCGGATCCATCACCGCCACCGGACGCGCACCCATCGCGAGGATGTCGCGCACGATGCCACCAACCCCGGTCGCTGCGCCCTGATATGGCTCCACATAGGAGGGGTGATTGTGGCTCTCCACCTTGAAGGTGACCGCATAACCCTGCCCGATGTCGATCACACCGGCGTTTTCACCAATGCCGGCCAGCATCTTGCCGGCCACGGTTTCCTGCGGGATTTCTGAGAACTGTTTCAGGTGCACCTTGGATGACTTGTAGGAGCAGTGTTCGCTCCACATCACCGAATACATCGCCAGTTCACTGGCCGTGGGTCGCCGCCCCAGAATCTCCCGGATCCGGTCGTACTCATCCTCCTTGAGGCCGAGTTCAGCCCAGGGCTGCTCACGATCGGGATCTAGGGCGGCTGCGGCGACGGTATCCAGGCTCACGCTGCCCGAGTCTAGTGAGCCGGGTACTCCAGGCTCGAAACGGTCACGGTCAGCGACCAGGCACTCCGACAAACTACACATTTGTAGTTAGTGAAATCCCCTGTTACGGGTGTGACGAATGTGGTTAAGGTGGCGCGGTCCACGAATTGCCAACAGGTTAGGAAGACCCATGCTTCCCCACGCAACCGGCCATCAGAACGGCCGTGCTGCCCTGGTGTACGCCGCCGCAATCGCCATGCTGGCCAGCCTGCTGCTCCTGCCACCGGCAGCCGCGGCACCCATCGCCCCAGCACGTCCCGCGGCGGGCAATCCGGTCACGCCCGGAGCCTTTACCGGCAAGGGTTTCGACCAGTGCAACGCACCCACCCAGGCCGCGATGGATGCCTGGCTGGCCAAGTCGCCGTACCGGGCCGTGGGCATCTACCAGTCCGGACAGTCCCGGGCCTGCAAGGCACAACCCAACCTGACCCCCACCTGGGTGGCCACCCAGTTGGCCAAGGGCTGGAAGCTGTTGCCGATCCATCTCGGCGTACAGGCCTCCTGCACCACCCGGACCCGATACCTGCAAGAGGGCGTGATCAAGTCCAGCCCGGCCAACAACTACGCCGCAGCCCGCGCGCAGGGCATCAACGAGGCAAATATCGCCACCGCCGCCTCCCAAGCACTTGGGCTCAGTCGTGGCAGCACCATTTTCTATGACCTGGAGGCCTGGAATATCAACGCCAGCGCATCCTGCAATGGCTCCGCGCTGGCAATGCTGGGCGCCTTCACCGAGCAATTGCACGCCAATGGCTACACCTCAGGGGTTTACTCCTCGGGTGCATCGGGCATCAGGTTGTTGGACAACGCCCGGGTCACCCCGGGCAACACGATCACCATGCCGGACATCTTGTGGATCGCCGATTGGAATGGCGTGGCTGATGCCAACTCCAAGTACGTCCGCCCCGATGGGTGGGTGCCCAGCGCCCGGGTGCACCAGTACCGCGGTGGCCACAACGAAACCTGGGGTGGAGTGACCATCAATATCGATAACAACTACCTGCAGTTGGGCGAAGTGAGCACTCCGACGGTGAAGAACGTCTCCTCGACCTGCACCAAACAAACCGTGATGCGGGCGAAGTACCCGGTCACCGGCCCCCGGCGGCACCGCCGGATGATCAAGCCGCTGCAATGTGGTCTGAAGCTGCTTGGCTATTTCAACGTCGAGCCCACCGGGTACTGGGGTCGGATCACCACCCGGTCGGTGAAGAACTTCCAGCGAGCCACCAATCACCGCGTGCAGCGTCGCTTCTCGCGCGCCGATTGGTGGGTGCTGCGGGTCCAACTCGGTCTGGTCGCCAACGCCCGTACCTCACCTCCGCGCTGACCCCCGCGCCGAGGCGGCAGTAGTTCACCCGCCCAGGCTGCATTCAGTGGCCTGCTGCTTCAGCTTGCTGCGAGCGAGCCCAGCACCGAGGTGAAGAATCCCAGACCGTCGGTGCCGGGACCACAGAGGTCCTCGACCGCGTGCTCGGGGTGCGGCATCAGGCCCACCACATTGCCGCGCTCATTGGTGACGCCGGCGATCTGACGCAGGGAGCCATTCGGATTTCCGACGTACGTCGCCACCACCCGGCCCTCCCCCTCGAGTCGGTCCAGGGTGTCCTCGTCGGCGACGTAGGAACCCTCGCCGTTCTTGAGCACGATGGTGATCTCCTGATCAACCTCATAGGCATTGGTCCATGGAGTGGCGTTGTTGCGAATCACGATGCGCTGATCCAGGCAGCCGAACTTGCGATGGTCGTTGCGGATCAGGGCTCCGGGCAGCAGATGTGACTCGCACAGGATCTGGAAACCATTGCAGATGCCCAGCACCGGCATCCCCTCACCGGCCCTGGCGATCACCCGGGACATCACCGGCGCGAATCGAGCGATCGCACCGCAGCGCAGGTAGTCGCCGTAGGAGAAACCACCGGGCAGGAGCACTGCATCGACTCCCTTGAGGTCGGCATCGCCGTGCCACAGACCGACCGCCTCGCCACCGGCCAACTCGATCGCCCGAGCCGCATCGACATCGTCCAGGGATCCGGGGAAGGTGACCACCCCGATCCTCACGGCAGCACCCGTACTTCGAAATCCTCGATCACCGGGTTGGAGAGCAGCGTCTCAGCCATCCGGCGTACGTCGTCAAGGCGCTCCTCGGTGGCCTCACCATCGAGCTCGATCTCGAAGCGCTTGCCCTGACGAACCTCCACCACCCCGGTGAAGCCAAGCCGCGGCAGGGCACCCTGCACCGCCTTGCCCTGGGGGTCAAGGATCTCGGGTTTCGGCATGACGTCGACTACTACGCGGGCCACAGGCACTCCTGGATTGAGCCCCAAATGGGGGTCAGCTTGGTGGACGGCACCAGTCTAATGGCCGCTGGTCCCTCTCCACCCCCGTGGTGTCGGCAACCAGCGCACTGGCACAGTTGAGTCATGTCGCAGTTCAACAATCCCCGGATGGCACCCGGGCTCGATGCCAACTCGTTGCTGTCCCTTGAGTTCCCCCAGTCGCTGGCCGTCTACGACAAGTACGCCGACGCGCAGCGCACCGTTGACTACCTTTCCGACAAGGAGTTCCCGGTCCAGAACTGCATGATCGTGGGCACTGACCTCAAGCAGATCGAACGGATCACCGGGCGCCTCACCACCGGCAAGGTCGCCCTCGGCGGGGTGATCAGCGGCCTGTGGATGGGCCTGTTCATCGGCCTGATCTTCTCGATGTTCACCAGGGGCGAGTCATTCCAGATCATCGGCACCACCATGTTGATGGGCGCCGCCTTCGGCCTGATCTTCGCCCTCGTGGGCTATGCGATGACCCGGGGGCGTCGCGACTTCAGTTCGATCCAGCAGGTCGTCGCCACGAAGTACGAAGTGCTGGTCGAGCACAAACACGCCGGACAGGCCCGCACTCTGCTGGCGGATCTGCCCGGCGCGTTGCCGAATCCCTTTGCCTAAACCAGTTCGCGCTTGAGGATCTTGCCGGTCGCGGTCATCGGGAGGGCGTCCTTGAACTCCACGATGCGTGGATACTTGTAGGACGCCATCTGCTCCTTGCCCCAGGCGATCAACTCGTCCTCGGTGATGGTCGCGCCGGGGTTCTTGATGATGAACGCCTTGACCTCCTCGCCGTGGCTGTCATGGGGTACGCCGACCACTGCGGCCAGCGAGACATCCGGGTGGGTCATCAGGACTTCCTCGATCTCCCGCGGGTAGACGTTGTAGCCACCGCGAATGATCATGTCCTTGGACCGGTCCACGATGTAGTAGAAACCGTCCTCATCACGGCGGGCCAGGTCGCCGGTACGGAACCAGCCGTCCTTCATCACCTCAGCAGTTGCCTCTGGCCGGTTGAGGTAGCCCTTCATGATGTTGTGACCGCGGATCGCAATCTCGCCGATATTGTCCGCGCCCTCAACGGTGGACCAGTCGTCGTTGATCAGTTTCACCTCGACCCCGAAGATCGGGATCCCGATCGAGCCGGGACGCGGATCCTGGTAGGGGTCGCTGAAGGTGGCCACCGGAGCGGTTTCGGAAAGGCCATAGCCCTCCAGGATGGTGACCCCCAGTTTGGCCTGGACGTCCTTGATGATCTCCACTGGCAACGAGGCACCTCCGGAGAGGCCCTTGCGCAGGTTGCCGGCAATCTTCGCCACGTCGATATCCGGGTTCTCGGTGATCGCGCCGAGCAGGCCCCACCACATCGTCGGCACTCCGGCGAAGATGGTGACGGCTTCCTTCTCCATCAGGCGCAGCGCCTGCTCCCCGTCGTACCTGGGGAGAAGGACGAGGGTGGCGGCCACCGAGAAGCCGGCGTTCATCTGCACGGTTGAGCCGAAGGAATGGAACAGCGGAAGGGTGATCAGGTGCACCTCTTCAGCGATCTTGCTCTCGTGCAGACGGTTGCAGACCATTGCGTTCATCACCAGGTTGCTGTGGGTGAGCTCGGCGCCCTTCGGCTGGCCCGTCGTACCCGAGGTGTAGAGGATGACCGCGGTTTCGTTTTCCTGGCCGAGGTAGCTCTCGAAGATCGGCGACTGGTCCTTGGTGGCCTGGGCGAAGGTGGTGACACCCTCAGGTGCGGCAGCTGGGTCAACCGTGATCAGGAAGAAATCCTGGCAACCGGGAGCGGCGTCAAATCCCTCCTTGCCCTCCTTGCCCATCGGTAGGTCGGGTGTGCCCTCGAAGCAGAAGTAGGCCTTGGCCTGGGAGTCCTCCAGGTAGTAGGTGTTCTCGCGCGCCTTGTTGAGCACGTTCATGGGCACCACCACGGCACCGGCCTTGAGGATGCCGTAATAGATGATCGGAAAGTAGGGCAGGTTCGCGCAGGTGAGTGCCACTTTGTCACCGGGCTGGATTCCCCTGGAGACCAACAGGTTGGCTACCTGGTTGGCAGCCCCATTGACCGCCTGATAGGTCAACCGCATGTCGCCAAAGACGATCGCATCACGGGTGGGGTGGTTGCGGGCGCTGTCCTCGAGGAATACCGAGAGGTTGAACAAGATTGCCTCCATCAGGATGGGTGTGGACTTGCCAACCTACTCAATCCCGATGCGATCCGGGAGGGTCTGAGGCGAATCAATCTCCCCCGTGTCCCCTCATCGGCCCCGGACCGGCGTGTTAATTAGTGCCGCCTCGGCACAAAACCTGTTAATTAGTGCCGCCTCGACGTGTTAACTACTGCCGCCTCGACGTGTTAATTAGTGCCGCCTCGGCGTGAAGGGGGTGCCGGTGAGCAGTTCGTAGGCTTCCAGATAGCGGGCGCGGGTACGCTCGACCACCTCGTCGGGCAGCGGCGGTGGCGGCTGGTCGGAGGACTTGTCCCAACCTGATTCTGGAGAGATCAGCCAGTTCCGCACGATCTGCTTGTCGTACGACGCCTGGTTGCGGCCTGGCACCCAATCCGCAGCCGGCCAGTAGCGGGAACTGTCCGGGGTGAGCACCTCATCAGCCAACACGATGGTGCCATCGGCCCGGGCCCCGAACTCGAACTTGGTGTCGGCCAGGATGATGCCGCGCTCCCGGGCAATGGATTCGGCCCGGGCGTAGATGGCCAGGGTCAACTCCCGCAGCCGACT
>CAZRKI010000086.1:0-6588 GCA_964600765.1 uncultured Marmoricola sp. | reverse complement strand
AGCTACGTCCGCACACGCCGCAACACCGAAGTGTTTCTGGCGCGTGCAGAACAATAGCCGATCCAGACGAAAGGGCCAATTCAGGGGTCCATTCATTAGGTTGGGGTCATGCAAACCTGGCTGAACGGCACCCTGTTGGAGGATCCTGAACAACCCGCGATTGCGGTTACGGACCATGGTTTCACCGTCGGCGATGGTGTTTTCGAAGCGGTCAAGGTGGTTACGGGACGGCCCTTTGCGCTGACTCGGCATCTGGAGAGGATGAGCAAATCAGCCCGTGCGATGGGGTTGCCGGAGCTTGATCAGGATCAGGTACGCCGCGGGGTCGCCGTCGTACTTGATGCTGAGGCGCCGGAACTCGGTCGCCTACGGATCACCTACACGGCAGGCCCCATGGCGATGGGTTCTGGACGCGACGAGATGCGCCCGACCCTGGCGGTGGTGGTGGGGGAGATGGCACCGGCTCCGCCCTCGGCACGGGCGATCACGGTGCCCTGGCCCCGCAACGAGCGGGGGCCGTTGGCGGGCGTCAAGAGCACGTCGTACGGCGAGAACGTGATTGCCCTGGCTCGGGCTGCCGAAGCAGGTGCCCAGGAGGCGATCTTTGCGAACCTGCAGGGAAACCTGTGTGAGGGCACGGGCAGCAACGTGGGGTACGTACTTGATGGCCAGGTGCGAACGCCAACCCTGGCCAGTGGGTGCCTTGCCGGAGTGACCCGGGATTTGTTTCTCGAATGGACCCGGGCTGTCGAGGTGGACGAACCAATCGAGGTGTTGCAGGAGGCCGAGGAGGTCTTCCTGCTCTCAACCACCAGGGATATCCAACCGGTCAGTTGGCTGGATGGTCGGGAAATGCAAACTCCTGGGCGGGTAACCCAGGAGCTGCGTGAAGTTTGGATCAAGAAGGAGTGCGAGGACATCGACCCCTGAGGACTCAGCCGAGCAGGGCCACGAGCTCCTCGTCGAAATCGATGAGACTGCTCTCAGATCCACGAGGAACTGCGGTGAGCATGGTGGAGACAAACCGGCTCACATCGCGTGAGTTGGCCTGCACCATCACCTCTCCCTCAGGGGAACTGAGCTCGATGATCACCACGGCGCGTCCGGTGGAGTCCAGGCAGGGCCACACACGAACGTCTCCATCACCAGCCGGCTCGTACATGCCGGAGATGAACAGATCCCGGCCGAAGGTCCAGAGGACCTCGTCGTCGGCGCCGATCTTGAACACCATCGTCATGGCGTAAGGATCTTCAGCGTCGTACACCAGGTCTGATTCGAGTGTGATGATCTCGCCCTGAGCATCCACGAACTCCAATGAGACTGCTTCGGTGATGACCTTGTTGTCCTTGATAGTTGCCATGATCCTGATCCTTTTACTTCTTCCCTCGGGCCAGACCCTCCAGACTGGCTAGTCACCCTCCGTGACGTTGGTAACAGTTTGCAGGTCTGTTGCCTTCTTGTGAACTGGAATGTCCGAAATGCGTCATAAATCCGCTCACTGGTCTATTTTACGCAGGCGTCTGGTCTATTTAGAGCGCGAAATGGTCTAGTCCGGTGTGACTAGAGTGACGATGACTGTTAACAAAATGTGTTATAAATACATTGTTGTAACTCTGTTTCCGGACCCGATCCCGGGATCTCCCTCCAGGCATGGCCACTATTTGACCTCTGGGTGCACCACCTTCCCATCGGTGCGCTAGTCTTTCGGCGTTCGGGCGATTGGCGCAGTGGTAGCGCGCTTCGTTCACACCGAAGAGGTCACTGGTTCGAACCCAGTATCGCCCACCGACACAAAAGCCCCTGACCAGCGGAATGCCGCAGGTTGGGGGCTTTTTTGTAGCCTTCCTGCTGTAACGAGGGCCTTTGCTGTGGTGGCAGTCGGTTGCGGCGTAGGCCTGAGCCTTTCGTCATACGAACCGTGAGATTTCGGCGGGACGTCATACGAATTGAGGCCTATAGCGCTCGAACCGTATGACGTACTGGCGCGTAACCACCAAACGTATGACGCAAGCGCAGGTGGCCAGAGGCGGAAGGCTCCCTCAGTACGTCCCGCAGCAGGAGTTGTCGCGACCCGGTGCTGCCGTGAGCCGCGACCTGCTGCAGCTTCGCCCTGTTAATTACTGCCGCCTCGACGTGTTTTACACCATGGGTATGTGTAAAAATGAGGTAGACGACTTCCGGTTGTCCGCGCGGTGAGCGCCCATGCTTAACAACATGCTGAACTAGGAGTGCCAATGAGCAATGATCCAAAGCTTGATGTTCGTTCCGAGCCACCGGCCCGGCGCCATGACCTGATTCTGGGGACCTACAAGAACCTGGAGTCCGGTGCTGGTTTCGAACTGGTCAACGACCATGACCCCAAGCCACTTTGGTACCAGTTCAGCGCTGAGTTCCCCGATCAGTTCACCTGGGATTATCTGGAGTCCGGCCCTGAGGTGTGGCGGGTCCGGATCGGTCGTCCCTGATCGGCTGACCAACACATGTCAACCCTGATTGAGGCCCTGGAGGCCGAGCACCGCGTGATCGATGAGGGCATTGAGCGCTTCGCTGCCGCAGTTGGTGAGGGCAGCGCGAATGCCGATCTGCTCGGGGAGACCTTCGGGTTGCTGCGCCGCCACATCTACGCCGAGGAGGAGTTCCTGTTCCCGCCGCTGAAGGAAGCCGGACTGGTGATGCCGATCCTGGTGATGCTGCGCGAGCACGGTGAGATGTGGCAACAGATGGCAGACCTGGAGGAACTTGCCGGGGCCAATGATGATCCCGAAGCGATCAGCCAGGCCTGTCGTGACCTACTGGCGCTGTTGGAGCAGCACAACATGAAGGAGGAACCGATCATCTATCCGCAGGCGGAGGTCTCGCTGCCTGCTGAATTGAGTGATCAGATCGAGCAGTTCCTCAAAGATGGGCAGATGCCGCAGGGTTGGGTCTGCGAGCAGGGCTGAGCCTCAAAGTGCGCCCGCGGGTGTGGTCGTGGATAACATCAGTTGGGTCCAACCAGGACCACACCTGCACATTGCGCCCAGCCAAGGAGTCCAGCCGTGTCCGACATCTTGATCTCTGTGAGTCTCGACGGAGCCCACGAGGAGAGGTCAACCCCCACTGGCACCAAGGCCTGGGAACTGTTCCGCGACAACGCTGACATCATCGCTGCCCGGGTGGGGGGCGAACTCAAGGACCTCTCCTACATCCTGGCCGACGGGGATCAGGTCGAGGGTGTGGAGATCTCCAGCCCGGATGGGCACAACATCCTGCGCCACTCCACCGCGCATGTAATGGCTCAGGCGGTCCAGCAGATCTGGCCCGAGGCCAAGCTGGGCATTGGCCCCCCGATCACCGACGGCTTCTACTACGACTTCGACGTCGAGACGCCGTTCGTGCCCGAGGACCTCGCGAGGATCGAAACCGCGATGCGCAAGATCATCAAGGAGGGCCAGCGCTTCGAACGCCGGGTCACCACCGATGAGGATGCCCTGGCAGAACTCGCCGCGGAGCCCTACAAGGTGGAGCTGATCGGCCTCAAGGGCGGCAATGCCGAGGCAGCTGAGGGGGCCAACGTTGAGGTTGGCGCCGGAGAGCTCACCATCTACGACAACGTACGCCGCAACGGCGACGTCGCCTGGTCCGACCTGTGCCGCGGACCGCACTTGCCCACCACCAAGCGGATCCCGGCCTTCAAACTGATGCGCAGCGCCGCGGCGTACTGGCGTGGGGATGAGAACAACAAGCAACTCCAGCGCATTTACGGCACCGCCTGGGAAACCAAGGAGGCGCTGGAGGAACACTTGCACCGGATCGAGGAAGCCGAGCGCCGCGACCACCGCAAGCTGGGTCGGGAACTGGACCTGTTCAGCTTCCCCGATGAGATCGGTTCCGGGCTGGCGGTTTTCCACCCAAAGGGCGGGGTGATCAAGCGGGAGATGGAGGACTACGTCCGCCGCCGCCACATCGAGGAGGGCTTCTCCTATGTCGGCTCCCCGCACATCACCAAGGAAGGTCTTTTCCACACCTCCGGGCACCTGCCCTACTACGAGGACACGATGTTCCCGCCGATGGAAATGGAGAACAGTCGCTATTTCCTAAAGGCCATGAACTGCCCGATGCACAACCTGATCTACCGCTCCAAACAACGTTCCTATCGCGAACTTCCGTTGCGGCTCTTCGAGTTCGGCACCGTCTACCGGTATGAGAAGTCTGGTGTGGTGCACGGACTGACCCGGGTGCGCGGCCTGACCCAGGACGACAGCCACTCCTACTGCACACCCGAGCAGGCACCAGAAGAGGTACGCCACCTGCTCGACTTCGTGCTTGGCCTCCTGCGGGACTTCGGTATCGAGGACTTCTATCTGGAACTGTCCACCCGCGATGACTCCAAGCCAGACAAGTTCATCGGTAGTGATGAGGAATGGGCCCAGGCCACCAAGGTGCTTGAGGATGTCGCAATCGCTTCTGGTCTGGAACTGGTGGCAGACCCCGGTGGGGCCGCCTTCTACGGGCCGAAGATCTCGGTGCAGGCCAAGGACGCGATCGGGCGTACCTGGCAGATGTCCACGATCCAGTACGACTTCAACCAGCCAAAGGGCTTTGAGCTCAGCTACCAGGCCACCGATGGATCCAGGCAGCAACCGGTCATGATCCACTCGGCGAAGTTCGGCTCCCTGGAGCGCTTCTTCGGGCTCCTGGTCGAGCACTACGCCGGCGCCTTCCCTCCCTGGTTGGCTCCGGTCCAGGTGCAGGCCATCCCGATCGCCGAGCGACACAACGACTACCTGTTCGACTTCGCCAGGCAGATGACCAAACGGGGCCTGCGGGTAGAGGTGGATGACTCCGATGAGCGGATGCAGAAGAAGATTCGCAACGCCCAGATGCAGAAGGTGCCCTTCATGGTGATCGCTGGAGACAACGACATCGAAGCCGGCGCGGTGTCCTTCCGCTATCGCGATGGTCGCCAGGACAACGGCGTTCCGATCGCAGAGGCCATCGAGAGGGTCGCGGCCGCTGTGGCATCCCGGGAGCAGGTCTGATGTCTGATCCGACCCGGCAGGACGGTATCGGGGAGCCGGACTCCATCGAGCGGCTCTGGACGCCCTACCGGATGGCCTACATCCTGGGGGAGAACAAGCCCGATGATCCCGGGGAGCACGTGTGTCCCTTCTGCCGGATCCCCGGAATGGAGGACGGCGAGGGACTGGTGATCCACCGCGGGGAGGCGGCGTACGTCGTACTGAACCTGTATCCATACGCGCCCGGTCACCTGATGGTCTGCCCCTACCGACACATCGCGCAGTACACCGAGACCAGTGATGCCGAACTGGTGGAGATGGGCCAACTCACCAAGCGGGCGATGGAGGTACTCCGGGAGGTCTCCAACGTCGACGGGTTCAACATCGGGATGAACCAGGGCAAGGTTGGCGGCGCCGGGATCGCCGCCCACCTGCACCAGCACGTCGTACCGAGGTGGCTGGGGGACCAGAATTTCATGCCGATCGTGGCCCGGACCAGAACCTTCCCGCAGCTGCTCCATGACACCCGGGATCTGCTCGCTGCTGCCTGGTAGCCCGCCCGGGGTCGCCGATCGGTCGGGGACTGACTAACCTGTGCCACGCCATGTTTGAACATCTCCGCGGCCTGGTTACCGCCATCATCTCGCCTCTGGCCCGTCTGCTGTTGCGGATCGGGGTAAGCCCGGACGTCATCACAGTGGTGGGCACGATCGCCACCTGCACCGCGGCCTTCGCGTTGGTGCCCCAGGGGCATCTGATCATCGGTGGCCTGACCGTGACCGCGTTCGCACTGTTCGACCTGCTCGACGGCACCATGGCCCGGCTCAGTGATCGGGTCAGTGAGTTCGGGAAGTTCCTGGACTCGACCCTGGACCGGATCGCTGATGCGGCGGTATTCGGCAGCGTGTTGTTCTGGTTCGCCGGGCCTGGTGACTCGCTGTTCGGGATGGCCGCTGCCCTGTATTGCCTGATCAGCGGGTTCGGAGTCAGTTACGCCCGGGCCCGCGCCGAATCCATCGGCATGGATGCCCGAGTGGGACTGATGGAACGGGCCGACCGATTGGCGCTGATGGGACTGACCGCGATCCCGGCCCAGTTGCTGGATCGTCCGGAGATCCTGGCCTGGGGGCTGGCTGTCATCGGCGCCCTGACCACCGTTACCTTTTTGCAGCGAGTCCTCGCGGTCCGGCGCCAAGCACTGGCCGCCGCTTCATCCAACTAGTCACTCCTAAGTAGAATCGAATCCATGGCCAACAATCCTGTTTCCCAGAACCCCTCCTCCCCAGAACGCGGCACCACCATGGTCAAGCGCGGCATGGCTGAAATGCTCAAGGGCGGGGTGATCATGGATGTGGTCACACCCGAGCAGGCCAAGATCGCTGAGGACGCAGGTGCCGTGGCCGTGATGGCCCTGGAACGGGTCCCGGCGGACATTCGCGCCCAGGGTGGCGTCTCCCGGATGAGCGATCCCGACATGATCGACGGCATCATCGACGCCGTATCGATCCCGGTGATGGCAAAGGCCCGGATCGGACACTTCGCTGAGGCCCAGATCCTGCAGAGCCTGGGTGTTGACTACATCGACGAG
>CAZRKI010000085.1:0-6604 GCA_964600765.1 uncultured Marmoricola sp. | reverse complement strand
AACCCCCAACCTTCGGTTTTGGAGACCGATGCTCTGCCAGTTGAGCTAGTGCCCTTCGGCGTCTCGGGGCATGCCAAAGCATGGCGCGATTCACCAAAGCAGGAGTGTACGCAGTCCATGGGCAACAAGTCGAACTGAACCCGCAAACTGCACCTGACTACGATGATCCCCATGAGTGCAGCTGAGAACAAATCCCGAGTATCCCGCCTTATCGGAGGCATCGCCGAATCCGCCACCCTGAAGGTTGATGCCAAGGCAAAGGCACTCAAGGCCGAGGGCCGTCCAGTGATCGGATTTGGTGCTGGTGAACCTGATTTCCCCACTCCGGACTACATCGTCGAGGCCGCGGTTGCAGCGTGTCGGGATCCGAGGAATCACCGCTATACCCCCGCCGCCGGCCTGCCTGAACTGCGCCAGGCCATCGCCGAGAAGACCCGACGTGACAGCGGCCTGGAGGTAGACGCCAGCCAGGTCGTGGTCACCAATGGCGGCAAGCACGCCGTGTACGCCGCATTCATGACCATCGTGGACCCCGGCGATGAGGTGATCCTCCCCGCGCCGTACTGGACCACCTATCCAGAGGCGATTCGCCTGGCCGGCGGCATCCCTGTCGAGGTTCTGGCTGATGAGACCCAGGACTACAAGGTGACCGTGGAGCAGTTGGAGGCCGCCCGCACCGAGAAGACCAAGGCCTTGTTGTTCTGCTCCCCCTCCAACCCCACTGGTGCGGTCTACAGCCGCGAGGAGATCGAGGCAATCGGCGCCTGGCTTGAGGAGCACGGCATCTGGGTGATCACCGATGAGATCTATGAGCACCTGCTCTACGGTGGTGTTGAGACCGCTTCGCTACCCGTGCTGTGCCCCGGGGTTCGGGACACGTGCATCGTGGTCAACGGGGTGGCCAAGACCTATGCAATGACCGGTTGGCGGGTGGGCTGGCTGATCGGACCGGCTGACGTGGTCAAGGCAGCCACCAACTTCCAGAGCCACGCCACCTCAAATGTGGCCAATGTCGCCCAGCGCGCGGCGATTGCCGCCGTTGAGGGCGACCTGGATGCAGTTGCGCAGATGCGGGTCGCCTTTGACCGGCGCCGTCAGACCATGGTCCGGATGCTCAACGAGATCGATGGCGTGGTCTGCCCCGAGCCGCTGGGAGCCTTCTACTGTTATCCCTCAGTAAAGGGGTTACTCGGTCGCGACATTGACGGTGCCGTGGCCCATAGCAGCGCCGAGCTGGCCGAGATCTTCCTGGAGAAGGCCGAGGTGGCGGTGGTTCCGGGTGAAGCCTTCGGCTCTCCGGGCTATGTCCGTCTCTCCTATGCCCTTGGAGATGAGGATCTGGTCGAGGGCATCAGCCGCCTGCAGAAACTGCTGGCCTGAGGGTGACCCCACGCCGCGATCTCCGGGCCCTGCCCAAGGCGCATCTGCACCTGCATTTCACCGGTTCGATGCGGCATGAAACCCTGCTGGATCTGGCTGCGCGGGACGGCCACCAGTTGCCCGACGCGCTGGTCTCGGAGTGGCCTCCGAGATTGTCAGCGGCTGACGAGAAGGGTTGGTTCCGCTTCCAACGGCTCTACGACATCGCCCGGGCCCTGTTGCGCACCGAGGACGACGTACGCCGTCTGGTGCGCGAAGCAGCAGAGGATGACCTGGCCGATGGTTGTGTCCGCACCGAGATCCAGGTTGATCCCAGCGGTTACGCCGCCAGGTTCGGTGGGCTGACCAACTTCACCGAACTGGTGCTGGATGCAGTGGCGCAGACCCGCCGGGACGTGGGCATCGACATGGCGGTGATGATTGCGGCAAACCGAACCAGGCACCCCCTGGATGCACGCACCCTGGCCCGGCTGGCGGCGCAGTACGCCGATCGCGGCGTGGTGGCCTTCGGTCTCTCCAACGACGAGCGCCGTGGGGTGACCGAGGAGTTCGCAGCTGCCTTTCGGATCGCCGACCGGGCCGGACTCCTTCTCGCTCCCCATGCCGGCGAGCTGCTCGGAGCTGAGTCGGTGCGGACCTGCATCCAGTCTCTCGGTGCCGGTCGACTCGGTCACGGCATCCGCGCGGCAGAGGACCCGGTCCTGCTCGCCGAGATCGCCAACCGCGGGATCACCCTGGAGGTGTGTCCCACTTCCAATGTGTCCCTCGGGGTCTTTTCTGACCTCAACTCGGTACCACTACCGCAACTGATTGATGCCGGAGTCAGGGTGGCACTGGGCGCAGATGACCCACTGCTCTTCGGTACCCGGTTGGCCGGTCAGTACGCCACGATGAGGGCAGCCCACGACCTCAGCGATGCCCAGTTGGCCGAGTTGGCCAGGTCCTCCCTCCGCGGCTCAACCGCAGCAGAGGCAGATATCCAGCGCTGGTGCAGCCAGGTGGATCACTGGCTCTCAGAACCGGTGGCTACTTCCTTGGCCCACTTGTAGTTGGCCTTACCGGCCGGAGTACGACGCACCTCATCGACCACGTCGATGGATCGGGGCAGTTTGTAACCGGCCAACATGGTGCGACAGTGCTCCTGGATCTCCGCCAGGGTTGGGACTGGCGCTCCTTCACGCAGTGAGATCACCCCAGCCACCCGTTGCCCGTAGGCCGGGTCATCCACACCCACCACCAGTGAATCTGTGACATCGGGGTGGGCCCGCAGGGCGGCCTCAACCTCCTCGGGGAAGACCTTCTCGCCCTTGGTGTTGATGCAACCGGAACCACGCCCCAGGAAGACGATGCTGCCATCGGCCTCGATCCGGCCCATGTCTCCGAGCAGCGAGGCCCGGCGTCCATCCTCCAGGGTGACGAAGGTGCGAGCGGTCTTCTCGGGATCCTTGTAGTAGGCCAGTGGAACGTTGCCGATCCGGGCAATCATCCCGATCTCCTCGGATCCGGGCTCCAGGAATTTGCCGTTCTCGCCCATGACCCCGGTGTTCGCGTTGGAGGGCATCCGCAGGGTGCCATGCTCGTCGATGGTGAACTCGCCATCATTGCCGGATTCGGAGGCACCGAAGTTGTCGCGGAAATAGATATCGGACTTGATCTCAGCCATCCGGTCACGCACCGCATTGGAGAAGATCGCGCCACCACTGGAAACCGAGAACAGCGAGGAGAAGTCCAGCTCATCCTTGAGTTCATGCATCTTGTCAGCGATGGGTGAGCCCATCCCGTCACCGACGATCACGAGCACCTGCGCCTTGTGCTTGTCGATCAACCGGACGATCTCCTCGGCATCGAACTGCCGGGTCATCACCCAGGTGGCACCCAGGAAGAACATCGTGAACAGCGAGAACGACGCGGCGCCATGCATCAGCGGGGCCGCGTTGAGCATCACCATGCTCGGGAATTCAGCCGCACCCTTGCCCAACTCTTCAAGATTGCGACGGGCATCGCCGTAGGGGTTGCCACCAGAGAGGGGCTTCATGAAGAAGTCGTGGTGACGCCACAACACGCCCTTGGGGTAACCGGTGGTGCCGCCGGTGTACATGATGAAGTGCTCATCGCCGGTGCGCACGCCGTAGTCGCGCTCGGCGGGGAAATCGTGGTACTCCGCGAAGTTACGCACCGCGATGCCAGCCTCCTGCGCCGCGGCCTGCAGTTTCTCAGTGATCTCACCAAGGATTACCAGGGTGCGTGCCTCGGGCAGTTGGTCCAGCATGCTCGCCAACAGGTCCTGATGCTCAGGGAGTTCGACCAGGATCACCTTGGCATCGGAGTCATGCATGATGTGATGCAACTCCGGTGCGGTGTAGCGGTAGTTCACATTGACCGCAGGAGCACCCATCTTGACCAGGGAAACGATGGCGATCAGGTGTTCCATGCTGTTCATCAGATAGAGCGCCACATGATCGCCAGTCTCCACGCCAGTGTCGGCGAGGAAGTTGGACAACCGGTTTGCCTCAGCATCGAGCTCGGCATAGGTCAGTTTCTGCTCATCAAAAATCAACGCCAGCCGATCCGGGACGGCCTTTGCCACTGCCTCGAAGGCATCGCCGATGTTGAACTGGATGTCGGTGTCGCGGCTGGCCCCCATGGTGGTGCCGGAGGTGATTTGCTCGGTCATTTCAGGTCCTTGGTGAAGTAACTGTCGATCTGTTGAATGCTGATCAATGGCACCTTAGCCGACATTGTGAAACAGGACACATCCAGTGGTGGGATCCACTTCCCCTGAACCCCCCATCCGCGATAATGGCGCCATGACCAATTACCCGGGCGAGCCACCGACGCCAGCCAATCAGCCGGATCCCAGTACGCCCGGCGCAAATGAACCCACTCAGGAGGTCGGCTACTGGCAGCAGCAGGCCCAGGAGCCAGCCACCGAGCCGACCACACCACTGCCACCCCAGCAGCCGGTGTGGAATCCCACCACCCAGCAGCCCTATGGCAGTGGTCAGCCCGCACCGTCCTACCCGGCGGCACCCCCACCGCCAGCCCAAACACCACCACCACCTGCGTACGGCGCCCAGCCCCCGGTTGGCGGGTACGGCATGACGCCACAGCCCGGCTATCCGGCAGCGCAACCGCCCGTCCACCCTGATGCAAACACCGCTCTGATCACCGGCATCGTGGCGCTGGCAGGTACCTTCGTGTGCTTCCTGCCCATCTTCGCCAGTCCGTTTGCCTGGTATCTGGGCACCAAGGCACTCCGCAATGTGCGAGCCAGTAACGGCCAGTACCGTGGCGAGTCCGAGGCCCGGATCGGGCAGGTGCTCGGCATCATCGGCACCGTCCTGTTGATCCTGGCCATCCTGGGGTTCGTGTTCTTTTTCGTGCTTGCCATCATCGCCAGCTCAGGCAGTGGGGCCTATTACGGGATGAGTGCCTAGAGCTCCAGGCCAAACAGGGTCGGTTCGCTGGTCAACCGCACCCCGAAGCGCCGGTGGACCCCATCGCGGATCTCCTGCGCCAGCGCCACGATGTCGGCAGCTTTGGCCTGACCCGTGTTGGTTAGTGCCAGGGTGTGCTTGCCGGAAACCCGAGCCGGTCCGGCGCCGTACCCCTTGGTGAAGCCCGCCTGCTCGATCAACCAGGCAGCACTCAGCTTTACCCGTCCATCAGGTGTCGGCCAGGACCTGGCGCCGGTGGGGACCTGATCGGAGGGGACGACTGGGTTCACGAAGAATGACCCGGTGCTCCAGGTGTCATGGTCGTCCCCGTCCAGGACCATCCCCTTGCGTCGCCGCAGGGCAAGAACAGCCTCGCGAACTTCTCCCAGGGGCGCCCGTTGCCCGATCTGCACGCCCAGCACGTCAGCCAACTCGGCGTACTCAATCGGGGCGCTCAGGTCACCCATCCTGAGTTGGAAGGTGACATTGAGGACGACGTAGCGTCCCAGGTCCTGCTTGAAGATGCTGTTGCGGTAGCTGAACCCACACTCGGCCGCAGTGAAGGTCCGGACCTGTTGGGTATTCCGGTCGAAGGTGCGCACCCGGGCGATCGTCTGGGACACCTCCTGGCCGTAGGCACCGACGTTCTGGATCGGGGTGGCCCCGATCCTTCCGGGGATCCCGGAAAGGGCTTCCACGCCGACCCAGTTGCGTCGTACGGCGTTGGCCACGAAGTCATCCCAGGGCATCCCGGCAGCCACATCGACCAGCACTCCCCCGCACATGGCCATGTTTGAGTCGCAATCATCGGCATCCACCTTCATGCCAGCCGTGCGGATGGCCACCACGCGACCGGAAAAGGGCTGATCCGCGGCAATCAGGTTGCTGCCGTCCCCCAGCACCAATAGCGGCAAACCAGCAGCGTCAGCGCTGCGTACGGCGTCGATCAGGGCGGCCTCATCAGTGGCCTCCACGAGATCGCGGATGGGTCCACCGACGCGGGTGGTGGTCAGTTCGGCAAAGGAAGACATCTTGGGTTGAGGTTATCGGGAAACTGAAACGGCCCCCGGATCCAGGATCCGAAGGCCGTTTGCAGATTCGATTTGCTCAGCGCGGACTCAGCGGGTCTCGCGGTGAGCGGTGTGCTTGCGGCAACGAGGGCAGAACTTGCTCATCTCCATGCGGTCCGGATCGTTGCGACGATTCTTCTTGGTGATGTAGTTGCGCTCTTTGCAATCAACGCACGCCAGGGTGATCTTGGGGCGAACGTCTGAACTCTTGCTGGCCACTGTCGTGCCTTCTTCCTGCTCTACTTGCTATCTGCGTGTGGTAGCGGGAGCGGGGCTCGATCCCGCGACCTCACGATTATGAGTCGTGCGCTCTAACCAGCTGAGCTATCCCGCCCTTGGGGTCTGACCACTCCCGGCCGTCACAGCCACAGGCGAGGTGTACCCCAGAGCCCCTTTACGGAATCGAACCGTAGACCTTCTCCTTACCATGGAGACGCTCTGCCGACTGAGCTAAAGGGGCGTGGCCGTTGAGCCGACGAGTAGCTTACACAGCCTGCGCCGGATGGTGAAATTGGGCTGTGGTGGGGTCGGTTTCCCACGGGCCCGTGGGAAACTGTCACGTTCCATGGGTTGCAACCCATGGAACGTGACAGTTTCCCATTGAACGTCAGCACACGTCGTACCAGGATGAGCGCAGCTAGCGCAAGATGTACGCCGCTGGGAGCTGAACTGAGCAGAGGGACTCACCTCAGGTTTCCCAAGTGCACTTGGGAAACC
>CAZRKI010000084.1:0-6619 GCA_964600765.1 uncultured Marmoricola sp. | reverse complement strand
CCCCTATACCGGCGCTCAATTAGCGCTGGCGGAGTCGTACCGAAACGTATCAGCCTCGGGGGCCACGCCGTTGGCGATCAGCGACTGTCTGAACTTCGGCTCCCCCGAGGATCCCGCGGTGATGTGGCAGTTCGCCCAGGCCTGCAACGGACTCAAGGACGCCTGTCTGGAACTCGGCATCCCGGTAACTGGCGGCAATGTCTCGCTGTACAACCAGACCGGCGACACCGCGATCCTGCCCACCCCGGTAGTGGCCGTGCTCGGCGTGATCGAGGACGTCACCAAGCGCACCCCCACCGGTTTCCAGGCCGAGGGCGAGCAGGTCTACCTGCTGGGTGAGACCCGCGCGGAGTTCTCCGGTGGCGAGTGGGCACACGTCGTACATGGGCACCTGGGAGGGCTGCCACCGAAGCTGGATCTGGCCGCTGAGAAGGCGCTCTCGCAGCTCTTGATCGCGGCGGCTGGCACGATCTCCTCAGCGCACGACCTCTCCGATGGTGGCCTGGCCCAGGCGTTGGCGGAGTCCTGCCTGCGCAATGACATCGGTGTCGAGGTGACCCTCGATGGGGACGCCTTTGAGCAGTTGTTCAGCGAGTCCGCGTCGCGTTGTCTGGTGAGTGTGGCCCCGGAAGCCGAGTCGAAGCTGTTGGAGCTGGCCGCAGCACACGGCGTACCCGTGGCGAAGCTCGGTCGCACCCACGGCGGCGCGCTCGCCGTGGCGTCGTACTTTGAGGTGCCGCTGGCCGAGCTCCGCTCCGCTTGGGCCGGGACGCTCCCACAGGCGCTCGGGTGATGGGATTCGGTTTCCCAAGTGCACTTGGGAAACCAGTGCTGCCAATGGTCTGCAGACCGTTGTTGGTTACGGTTTCCCAAGTGCACTTGGGAAACCGACGGGGTTGCTGACCAGTGCCAAGGCAACTCAAACCAGCACCCCCTGAAGACGTACGACGCGCGCTTGCGGTGGGCGGGCCGGACGCGGAACGGCTCCTCGTCAAGCACTTCCTGGCGCTGTTGCAGGCAAAGGTTCCGGGGGCCTCGGTGGAGGTGCGGGTGCCGCCGTACGCCGCGGTGCAGGTGATCGAGGGGGTGCGGCACACCAGGGGTACTCCGCCGGCAGTGATCGAGACCGATGCGATGACCTGGATCGCGCTCAGTACCGGGGCGTTGCAGTGGGCCGAGGCAATCGACCAGGGGTTGGTTTACGCCTCGGGGGAGCGGACGGATCTGAGCGGGTTGCTGCCCCTCGTCGGTCCCGAGGATGCGTGAACCATGGCGAACCTGACACCATGGACATGTGCGCCGCATCGTCCAGAGCCAGAAACTGCAAAACGTCCGCTATGACGTCCGGGGTCCGATCCTGACCGAGGCCAACCGCCTGGAGGCTGAGGGTCACCGCATCCTGAAGCTCAATATTGGCAACACTGCGCCCTTCGGTTTCGAGGCGCCCGAAGCGATCCTGGCCGACATGATCCATCACCTGCCCGACGCGCAGGGTTACTCCGATTCGCGCGGCATCTATTCGGCTCGCACCGCGGTTTCGCAGTACTACCAGTCCCGCGGCCTCAAGGACACCCAGGTCGAGGATGTCTACATCGGCAACGGCGTCTCCGAGCTGATCAGCATGGTGTTGCAGGCCTTCGTCGATGATGGCAACGAGATCCTGGTCCCCGCGCCCGATTACCCCCTGTGGACCGGTGCCGTTTCGCTCTCCGGCGGTACGCCGGTGCACTACCGCTGCGATGAGGACAACGGCTGGAACCCAGACCTGGCCGATATCGAGTCGAGGATCACCGAGAACACCCACGCCCTGGTGATCATCAACCCCAACAACCCCACCGGCGCGGTCTACAGCGAGGAGATCGTCAAGGGACTGGTCGATATCGCGCGCCGGCATCAGCTGGTGATTTTCAGTGATGAGATCTACGAGAAGATCCTGTACGACGACGCGCGCCACCACCACGCAGCGACCTACGCCGGGGATGACGTGCTCTGCCTGACCTTCTCGGGGCTCTCCAAGGCCTATCGGGTCTGCGGCTATCGAGCCGGGTGGGTGATGATCTCCGGGCCCAAGGAGATCGCCAGTGACTTCCTGGAGGGCCTGACCCTGATCGCCAACATGCGGATGTGCTCAAATGTGCCCGCCCAACACGCGATCCAGACCGCGCTCGGGGGCTACCAGTCGATCGAGGAATTGATCTGCCCGGGTGGGCGCTTCTATGAACAGATCAAGCTGGCCGACCGACTGCTCAATGACATCCCCGGGGTCTCCAATGTGACCCCGCAGGGTGCGTTGTACTGCTTCCCACGGCTCGATCCAGATGTCTATCCGATCGAGAACGACGAGGAGTTTGTGCTCGATCTATTGCGCAGCAAGAAACTCCTGGTCACCCATGGCACCGGATTCAACTGGCCCAAACCCGATCACTTCCGGGTCGTCTGCCTGCCTGATGAGGAGTTGCTGGAGGAGGCCATCGGTCGGATCGCCGACCACCTGGCCACCATGCGCTGACCGGGCTCCCGGCGTAGTCTCCACCCATGGAGACAAGCGAACTTCGTGAGCGTCTGAATGCGCTGATGCCCGGCGTACGCCGTGACCTGGAGGACCTGGTCCGGATCCAATCGGTTTCGGCTGATCCGCAACGGGTCGGTGAGGTGCAGCGCAGCGCCGAGGCGGTCGCGGCACTCCTGCGCGCTGAGGGGTTTCAGGACGTGCAGGTGGTCACCGCCAATGACGACGGGATCGCGCCAGCGGTGCTGGGTCGGATCCCGGCCAGGCCGGGTCAACCGACCGTGTTGCTCTACGCCCACCACGACGTACAACCGGAGAACGACCCGGCTGACTGGGACTCCCCGCCGTGGGAGCCCACCGAGCGCAATGGTCGGCTCTACGGGCGCGGCGCCGCCGACGACAAGGCCGGGATCATGGCCCATCTCGCGGCGATCCGCACCCTGGGCGAGGACCTGAGGGTCGGTGTCACGGTCTTCATCGAGGGTGAGGAGGAGGTCGCCTCGGCCACCCTGCCGGACCTGCTGGCCCAGCATCGTGACTACCTGTCCTGCGACACCATCGTGATCGCCGACTCCGGCAACTGGGATATCGGCGTACCTGCTCTGACCACCACCCTGCGCGGGATGATCCGCTGCGATCTGGAGGTGCGCACCATGACCCATGCGGTGCACTCGGGCATGTGGGGCGGGTTGGTGCCTGACGCGCTGATGACCCTGTCCAGGGTGATCTCCAGCCTGTACGACGAGCACGGCGGCGTCGCGGTCGCCGGTCTCCAGTCGGGGCCGGCAGCGGATGTGGACTATCCAGAGGAAAGGCTGCGGGCCGAGTCCGGGGCGCTGCCGCAGGTGCGGTGGATCGGATCAGGAAGCGCGGTTGAGCGGATGTGGACCCAACCGGCGATCACCATCACCGGGATCGATGCGCCCCGGGTGGCCGGCGCCAGCAACACCCTGACCCCGGTGGCCCGGGCCAAGGTCACCATCCGGCTCGCGCCGGGTGACTCAACGGCCAATGCCTTCGCCTGCCTGGAGCGCCATCTGGAGCAGCATGTTCCGTTCGGGGCGGCGTACTCCCTGGAGTTGTGTGACAGTGGTGAACCGACCTCGATCGACGCCACCGGGCCCGCCTATGACGCCGCCCGAGCAGCGTTCACCGAGGCCTGGGATGGCACCGAGCCCATCGATATGGGGGTCGGTGGGTCGATCCCGTTCATTGCGGAGTTCCTGGAGTGCTTCCCGGGTGCGAGCGTGTTGGTCACCGGCATCGAGGACCCCGACACCCGGGCCCACGGCGCCAACGAGGGGCTGCACCTGGCTGAGTTCGAGCGGGCCTGCCTGGCCGAGGCGCTGCTGTTGGACAAGTTGGCCAACTGACCAGTGCAGTGTGACTACTTCGATGCCGGGGTGTGTCGTTCCTGCACCCTGATGGGCACGCCGTACGCCGAGCAACTCACCGCCCTTGGAGGCCGGACCCGCGAGGTGCTGCGCGAGGTGATCTCCCCGGAGGCCTGGCTGCCCGCAGTGGCAAACGCCGAGGCGGGCTTTCGTAACAAGGCCAAGCTCGTGGTCGGTGGTCGCCGGGGAGCGCCCACGCTGGGCATCCTCGATGGCTCCGGCAACGGGGTGGATCTGCGGCACTGTGGCCTCTATGAACCCGGGTTGGCGGAGGCGGTGCTGGCCTTTGCTGATTTCGTCGGCGCCGCCGGGTTCACGCCGTACGACGTGAGCACGCGCAGCGGCGAACTGAAGCACCTGATCCTCACCCATTCACCGAACGGCGAACTGATGGCCAGGTTCGTGTTCCGGTCCGAGGGTCAGATCCGCAAACTGGCGGACCGGTTGGGGGAGCTCCCGGGGAACACCAGGGTGGTCACGGCCAACCTGCAACCAGAGCACAAGGCGGTGCTGGAGGGCGAACAGGAGCTGGTGTTGTCCGAGCAGACCCATCTGCCGATGCCGGTCAACGATGTGGTGTTGCGACTTGGCCCGAGGTCCTTCTTTCAGACCAGCACCCCGATGGCTGCTCGGCTCTATGCGACGGCGCGGGAGTGGGTGGCCGGGATTGAGCCAACCCGGGTGGCCGATCTCTACTGTGGTGTTGGAGGTTTTGCCCACCATCTGGCGGCTCCGGGCCGAGAGGTGCAGGGGGTGGAGTTGTCGGCAGAAGCGGTGAAAAGTGCCCGTTTGGTGGGGACCCCCGGGGTGAGCTTCGCGGTCGCCGACGCTGATCGGATGGAGGTGCCCGAGGTGGACCTGGTGGTGGTGAACCCTCCGCGTCGCGGCATCGGTGAGTTGGCGCAAACCCTTGAGGGCTCCGGAGTGGAGCGGATCATCTACTCCAGTTGCAACCCCCGGTCCCTGGCCGCGGACCTCGCGCGGTTGGCGTCGTACGAGGTGGAAAGGGCGCAACTGTTCGACATGTTCCCCCAAACCGAGCATGCCGAGGTCCTGGTCTCCCTCAGATTGATTTGAGCCTTCTTAGGTGGATTAGACCGGGATTTCGAGACTGGTCGTTTTAGCGTCACAAACCCCTTTTGAGCCGGTTACACCCGTGAGAAGGGTATTTCCACTAGTTGAGGGGGTCCAATGAGATTCCAGAAATCACGGTCTGAACACTCCGATGGGGGTTCACGACGAGAGCGCAGCCTGCTGGCTCGGATAGCCGCATTGATCGCCATGATGGCGATGGTGCTGGCACCAGCCCTGGTAGGAGTTTCGGCTTCAGCTGACACTGGTGGTTCTGGTGGCGGCGACGGCGGTTCCGGCGGTGGCTCCGGCAGCGGCCGCGAAAAAGTCTACTTGGATGTCTATGACCATGTTTCGGTCGAGGTCGATCCAATCACCGGTCAGAGGCCTGCGGGACAGGGCTGGGGACAGGACTCGATTGACTACTTCGTCAATCGGGCCAATTCCCGGCTCTCAACCGCTCCCCGTGAACCTGGCACCGGCAACAACGGTTTTGGATCCGGTCGGTGGGAGGGATTCTCCAACTCCCACAAGTTCGGCAATGGGATGACCCTGGTGCAGATGATCAATCATCAGTGCACCCAGGCGATCAACGAAGCCGTCAGTCGAAACCCGCAGGCCACTTCAGCCAGGGTGGTCTCCCTGCAATTCTCCTTCTCCATTGAAGGCGGAAATATGGGTACCTGGCTTCAGCCGGATTGGTACTACATCATCACTCCGTCGTTCGTGCACTACCCGCACTGGCGCGACACCCTGGATGAGGTTCCTGCCAACGGATACGCCGGCAAGAAGATCGGCACCTGGACCGATGAGAAGGGTGATCTGGTCGCCGACAGTGACGGTGACAACAACTACACAAATGGTGAATACATCAATGCCGCGGATCTGGATCCTTCCGCTCAGCCAACCGCGGCTATTCGATCAGAGTTGGATCAGGCCATTGAGATGGCCTGGGATGCTGCTCAGCCGAACACCCACTACAGCTCGGCCAGGATGGTTTCCTGCGTGGCCATGAATGACCGTGAGCCCGAGGGACTCATCCCCAATCCGGTGATCGACGTATCCAAGAACGCCGAGGACATCAATGGAGCCTTCGAGCGGGAGACGCTGGCTGCTCCCGGGCCGCAGAACGTGAGCGTCACCTTCAGCAATACCGGTGATGAGAATCTGAAGGACCTGACGTTTGCTGACAACACCACTTCTGGCAATGCCGTCAAGTGGACCTCGGTGACTCTGCCCAACGGGTCAACCGTGGCCGTCGGTGGTGCCGGCACTCCTGCAGATGTGCAGGCTGCTCTCAGCGGCGTGGTTCTCAACGCTGGTGATCCCGACACCCAAACCCCCGGTGGATCGGTAACCGTCAACGGAACCGTCCAGGTGGATGCTGGCGTGTTGCACTCCGATGAGGTCACCGTCACGGGCAAGGGCGTCATCTCCGGTCAGATCGTGACCGACAAGGACGGCACCGAGTACTTCGCCCCCGAGCCCGAGATTTGCGGTTCGATTGGCGACTTCGTTTGGGAGGACACCAACAAGGACGGGATCCAGGATGCTGGTGAGCCCGGTGTTGGCAATGTGACCGTGGAGTTGCTTGATGAAGAAGGTGCTGTGGTGGCTACCACCACGACTGCTGTTGATGGCAGCT
>CAZRKI010000083.1:0-6771 GCA_964600765.1 uncultured Marmoricola sp. | reverse complement strand
GGCGCACTCCCTTGCTCGGAGCAAATCCTAGAGGTACTGGGATTGCTGTCCACAAACCTTGTGAGTGAGTGCTCACTCAGTTACTCTGATCGGGATGAGCACCAAACGCACTCGGGCCAAACCGATGGAGCCCGAGCAGAGGCGCAGAGCGATCATCGCTGCAGTGGTTCCGCTGTTGGTTGAAAATGGGCCCACGATCACCACTCGCCAAATTGCCAGAGCAGCGGGAATCGCCGAGGGTACGGTCTATCGGGTCTTTGAGGACAAGTTGGACCTATTGCTTGCAGCTGCCGTGGAAACCATCAATCCCCACGGCGGTGATCAAGCATTGGTGGCCACCCTGGCCAATGCTGAGCGCCTGCCCGACAAGATGGCCATAGCAGTCGACCATCTGCGCGAGAGGATGCAGAAAGCAATGGTGGTTCTGGTGGCTCTGCGAACCGAGTCGATGAAATCCGGTGAAGGTTCAGGGACTCATCCGGGCCCACCGGCCTTTCTGGCGGAGGCCAACCAGGCCCGCTTGGCAGCCCTGACCGAACATGTTTTCGCGCCCCACCGAGCCGAATTGCGGATGGACCCCGAACAGGCTGCCCTGGTGTTGCGCAGCCTGGTGCTGGGGGCCTGGCATCCGGGAACCCGGGATCAGGCCCAACTGAGCACCGAACTGATAGTGGACGCCTGCCTTGGCGGCGTACGGAAAGGGGAATGCTGATGCTGCTGAGGTTGATCCGGGATTTTCTCAGGCCCTACCGGACTCTGGTCCTCGCGCTGGTTGGGCTGCAGTTGATCAGCACGATCGCCATGCTCTTCCTGCCCAGCCTGAACGCCGACATCATCGACAACGGTGTGGTCACCGGTGACACCGGCTACATCCTCCGGTTTGGGGCGCTGATGCTCTCCATCTCGATGGTGCAGGTGCTCTGTTCGATCGCGGCGGTGTGGTTCGCTGCGCGCACTGCCATGGCCTTCGGTCGTGACGTACGCGGTGCACTCTTCAGCCGGGTGGGTTCCTTCTCCGCTCGGGAGTTGCAACAGTTCGGAGCCCCTTCCCTGATTACCCGGGAGACCAACGACGTCCAACAGGTGCAGATGTTGGTGCTGCTCGCTGGAACCCTGATGGTTAGTGCACCGATCATGATGGTCGGGGCGGTCTTCATGGCCCTGCGTGAGGACATCGGATTGTCCTGGCTGTTGGCAGCCGTCGTGCCGGTGTTGGCGGTTTCGGTGGGCTTCATCGTCACCAGAATGGTCCCTAGTTTCCGACTAATGCAGATCCGCCTGGATGAGGTGAACCGGTTGCTGCGCGAGCAGATCACTGGGGTGCGGGTGGTGCGGGCCTTCGTGCGTGAGGAGCACGAGACCGAGCGATTCGCTGGGGCCAATCAGGAACTCACCGAGGTCTCGCTCCGGGCCGGCCGGTGGTTGGCCGGGATGTTCCCAACGGTGATGGTGGTGGCAAATGTGTCCACGGTGGCGGTGCTCTGGTTCGGTGGACACCGGGTTGAGTCCGGCCAGATGGAGGTGGGTGCCCTCACGGCGTACATCTCATATCTGATGCAGATCGTGATGTCGGTGATGATGGGCACCTTCATGCTGATGATGGTCCCGCGCTCTGCAGTTAGTGCGGACCGGATCGTTGAGGTGCTCGACACTGAGACCTCGGTGGCGCCTCCTGATGACCCAGTGCTGGAGTTGCCCGAGCCGGGCACGGTGCGATTCGATCAGGTCGACTTCGCCTATCCGGGGGCCGAGGCACCGGTCGTGCGAGGGGTCAGCTTCTCAGCCCAGCCCGGACAGACCGTGGCGATCATCGGTTCCACTGGTGCTGGCAAATCCACCCTGCTCAACCTGGTGCCCCGACTCTTCGACGTGACCGGCGGACAGGTGCTGGTGGGCGGTGTCGACGTACGCCGATTGGCTCCCGATGCATTGTGGTCAACGCTCGGCCTGATCCCACAGAAGGCATTCTTGTTCAGTGGCACCGTGGCCAGCAACCTGCGCTATGGCAAGGAGGACGCCACGGAAGAGGAGATGTGGCAGGCGCTGGAGGTGGCTCAGGCCAGGGACTTCGTCGCGGCATTGCCGGAGGGCTTGGCCGCACCGATCAGTCAGGGTGGCACCAACCTCTCCGGCGGTCAAAGGCAACGGCTGGCCATTGCCCGGGCCATCATCCGCCGGCCTGAGGTCTATTTGTTCGATGATTCTTTCTCTGCACTGGACCTGGCGACAGATGCCCGACTACGGGCGGCACTGCGCCCGGTCACCGTTGATTCGACCGTGATCATCGTGGCGCAGAGGGTCTCCACCATTCGTGACGCCGATCTGATCCTGGTGCTTGAGGACGGCGAGGTGGTGGGCCAGGGAACCCATCAGGAACTGTTGGCGGATTGTGCCACCTATCAGGAGATCGTCACCTCCCAGATGAGCGCGGAGGAGGCTGCATGAGCGAACCAAGGCTCAAGGAGACCGAACGGGTCCAGGCTGGCCCTGGTGGACCCGGACGGGGACCCTTCGGTGGCGGGATGGTTGGTCAGAAGGCGAACACTTTTGGGCCATCTGCCCGGCGACTGATCGCACGCATGCGACCCGAGCGGGCCAAGGTGTTCGTGGTGCTCGTGCTCACCCTGATCAGCGTGGGCCTCAGTGCCATCGGCCCCAGGATTCTCGGCCATGCCACCGACCTCATCTTTGCTGGCCTGATCGGTGGGAAACTCCCCGCGGGCATCACCAAGGAGCAAGCTGTTGCGGGCCTCATTGATCGCGGTGAACGTCGGGTGGCCGACATGGTGGCATCGATGGACGTCGTACCGGGGCAGGGGGTGGACTTCGATGCCGTTGCCCGGGTTTTGCTGGGGGTGTTGGCGATCTATGTGATCGGATCCCTGTTGGCCTGGCTGGCCGGTTATCTGCTCAACGACGTGGTTCAGGCAACGGTGCTGCGGATGCGAGCCGATGTTGAGGCCAAGGTGAACAGTTTGCCACTTGGTTACTTTGACCGGCAGCCTCGTGGGGAATTGCTCAGCCGGGTCACAAATGACATCGACAACATCAGTCAGTCGCTCCAACAAACCATGAGCCAACTGTTGACCTCCCTGCTCACCGTGCTTGCGGTCCTGGCCATGATGATCTGGATCTCGCCCCTACTTGCACTGGTCGCGGTGATCTCGGTACCGGTCTCCATGTTGATCGCCCGGGTGGTGATGAAGCGCTCCCAGGGCATGTTCGTGCAGCAGTGGCGGCGTACGGGGCGACTCAATGCGCACATCGAGGAAACCTTCTCCGGGCACTCACTGGTCAAGGTCTTCGGACATCAGGAGGAGGCCGAGAGGGTGTTCGCGCGGGAGAATGAAGAACTCTTCCGGGCCTCGTTTGCCGCTCAGTTCGTGAGTGGGTTGATCATGCCGATCATGATGTTCGTGGGAAACCTGAACTATGTGGTGATCGCAGTGATTGGTGGTCTTCGGGTTTCCAGCGGGTCAATGTCATTGGGTGAGGTTCAGGCCTTCATCCAGTACGCCAGACAGTTCACCCAACCGCTGTCCCAGGTTGCCTCGATGGCAAACCTGCTCCAGTCCGGAGTCGCTTCTGCCGAACGGGTCTTCGACCTGCTGGACGCAGAGGACCAGGTGCTGGACGGTACTGCGCTGCCTGCTGCTCCAGAGCACCGCCGCGGGGAGGTTCGCTTCGAGAAGGTCAGTTTCAGCTACGACGCAGACGTGCCACTGATCAAGGACCTGTCGCTGGTCGCTCAACCGGGGCACACGGTCGCAATTGTCGGGCCCACCGGCGCCGGTAAGACCACTCTGGTCAATCTGGTGATGCGCTTCTATGAGTTGGCGGGCGGGCGGATCACTCTGGATGGAGTCGACATTTCCCAGATGCCCAGGTCCGAACTACGGCGTCAGACCGGGATGGTGCTCCAGGACGCCTGGCTGTTTGAGGGGACGATCCGGGACAACATTGCCTATGGGAACCCTGACGCCACTGAGGAACAAATCCTGACTGCTGCCCGGGCCACCTTTGTGGACCGATTCGTGCACTCGCTTCCGGATGGATACGACACGATCATCGACGAGGAGGGGACGAACCTGTCTGCTGGTGAACGTCAGTTGGTCACCATCGCCCGGGCCAGTCTGTCCGACCCAGCGCTGTTGATCCTTGACGAGGCCACTTCTGCGGTGGATACCCGTACCGAACTCCTGCTCCAGAACGCAATGGCGGCCCTGCGTTCGGACCGGACCTCGTTCGTGATTGCGCACCGGTTGTCCACGATCCGCGATGCCGATCTGATCCTGGTGATGGAGCACGGTGAGATCGTCGAGCAGGGCACTCACGAGGAGTTGTTGGCTCGCGAGGGTGCCTATGCGCGTCTGTACCAATCGCAGTTCACCGCTGCCCTTTCCGGATGAGCACTGGCCTTTCCATCTGGATCCCGGAGCCGAGCACCGCTGGGATTGGTGGTTTGGGAGAATCGCAGTTGTGAGTGAACATCCCTTCGTCAAAGGCCACGGCACCGAGAACGACTTCGTCCTGCTCCCTGATGCAAATGGGCGCCTGGAGTTGACCGCTGATCTGGTCCGTAGGCTCTGTGACCGGCGTTCGGGCATTGGCGGGGATGGCCTGATCCGGGTGGTGCGCACCGATGCCACCGACGACCCACATGCGGTGGCGGCACGAGACCAGGCCAGGTGGTTCATGGATTACTGGAATGCCGATGGATCCCCAAGTGAGATGTGTGGCAACGGGATCCGGGTGCTGGCCCGCTACCTGGGTGACCATGCTGATGTTGACGTGCGCTCACCATTGGCAATTGCCACCCGGGCTGGGGTTCGTCAGGTGGAGTTCACCACTGACGGGATCTCCGTTGACATGGGGGAGCCGCGATTGCTCAGTGACACCACGATCAAATTGGGTGAGCGCTCCTGGCAAGCGCGCAATATCAACATGGGCAACCCCCACGCCGTGGTTTTCGTGGATTCCCTGGAGGAGGCAGGCGAGTTGTTGGAGGCTCCGGAGTACGACGAAACCAGCTACCCCGAAGGGGTCAACGTGGAGTTCGTGAGCCGTGCTGGTGAGCATTCTCTGGCGATGCGGGTCCATGAGCGCGGGTCGGGGGAGACTCGTTCCTGTGGCACCGGTGCCTGCGCTGCCATGGTGGTCGCGGCCCTGGCCGATGGTGCCGATCGAGGGACGTCGTACCAGGTGGATCTGCCCGGTGGCAGCCTGCAAATCTCCTGGACAGAGGACAACCGGATCCTGATGACCGGACCGGCAGTGCTGGTTGCGGAGGGGATCACCAGTCTGGTCGGGTGAGGACCCGCATAGGATCTCCTGCATGGACATCAATGGAAAGAGCGCGATCGTCACCGGAGGCGCATCCGGGATCGGCGCCGCAGCAGCCCGCCAACTAGCCGCCCGTGGAGCCAAGGTGCTCGTCGCGGACCTCAATGCCGAGAAGGGTGAGGCCCTGGCCCAGGAGATCGGTGGGGCTTTTGCCAGCGTCGACGTGACCAAGACCGAGCAACTCCAGGCCGCTGTTGAGCAGGCCGTGGAAATGGCCCCGTTGTGGGCACTGGTCAACTCGGCCGGCATCGGCTGGGCCCAGCGCACTATCGGACGTGATGGCGAGTTCGGCTCCGCACACGACATCAATGCCTTCCGCAAGGTCATCGATATCAATCTGATCGGCACCTTCGATGCGGTTCGATTGGCAGCCACGGCGATGAGCCGTAACGAGCCCAATGAAAACGGCGAACGCGGTGCTATCTGCAATATGGCTTCGGTTGCTGCTTTTGACGGTCAGATCGGCCAGGCGTCGTACTCCGCCTCCAAGGGTGGCGTGGTCGGGATGACCCTCCCAGTGGCCCGAGACCTCTCATCTGCTGGGATCCGTCTGAACACCATCGCACCGGGACTGATCGACACCCCGATCTACGGCGAGGGTGAGGCCTCGGAAGCATTCAAGGCCAACCTCGGGCAGAACGTGCTCTTCCCCAAGCGCCTCGGGCTGCCCGATGAACTGGCCAGCATGGTGGTGGAAGTGATCACCAACTCCTACATGAATGCCGAGACCATCCGCGTCGATGGCGGCATCCGGATGCCACCCAAGTAAGCGTCCGTTTCGGATAACGTTGACGAGTGTCTCCAGGCAATCGAGCAGCTGGTCATCGAGCAGCGCGCCCCAAGGGTCCATCGACCCATGTGTGGGCCAAGACGTTTGTGGCCCTGGGGGCACTCGCCGTCGCTTTGATCGTGGGTTTTCAGTCGATCAGATGGCTACATGTGGCGATGATGAATGCTGGCACCCTGCCACCCAGCCAACTCCCCGAGTACACCCAGTCGCCAGCACCCACGGAGCCCGGTTCGGGTGCCAACGCAATGGTGATCCGGCCGGGTCAGACCTTCCGGATAGGAGACACCATCTACGGTGGCGATTGGAAGCTATCTGGCAAGCAGATCATCGGGCTGAAGGCCACTCGTGGCGGAGTCAACCAGGAACGGGGGCCGACCATGTTGACCTTCACCTTCTGGAAGGCTGATAGAGCCCTGGGCAATGTCGTCTGTTCCAGCATCGCCCCACTGGTCGCAGCCGGCACCGAGATGAAGTGCCCAGCAACCCCGGCGCCCATTTCTGGTGCCACTCGCGTCACCGTCGTCGACTCCACGGTTTCCATGCCTGGACTGTCCTGATCTCACTGCCCCCCGCCGAGGCGGCACTAATTACCATGCCGAGGCGGCAGTAATTAACATGCCGAGGCGGCAGTAATTAAC
>CAZRKI010000082.1:0-6845 GCA_964600765.1 uncultured Marmoricola sp. | reverse complement strand
CCTAGACCCTGGAGGACCACTCCCACCGACAATCGTCAGCACCATCATGACGCTGAGGCATCCGACGGATTGGCAAAGCACGGATCTGTGAACACAGTGAGTACGGATTCATCAGGTGGGCTCCAGGTCCCCGGCGGAATCGCCTTCACAAGGGCATCGGCCACCAGGTGTGCCAGGTGGTATTCCAGGTCCAGGGACAAGCAGTGCTCCACTGCACACCAGGCCAACGCCCCATCGCCAACCTGCCAGGATGCAAAGGCCAAAAGGGCCGCTGGAGCAACTCGATCGGCATCCTCAAGAAGGGAACTGCGTTGGGTCAGATCCAGCCACAGATCCAGCCAGGCCTGCTCTCGTTGTCTGATCTCCAGCCAGGCCACATCCCGGAGCTGGATCTGACCGACCAGGTCAATCACCCGGGCCGCATCAGTGATTCCCAATCGACCATTGCATTTGATCGTGTCTCGCAGAGTCTGTTGCAACCAGCGCCCCTGCGCAGCCAGTCCGAGGGATACATGTTCACGGTCGACCCTGAGGTCACGCAATGCACTTCGCAGCTTTCGGGCAGCGGTTGAGTCAAAGGTGGTGAGAAGGGCAGCACGCTCAGCACGACTGGCATGGATGACCTGTCCCTCGTATTGCGCCTGGAGGGTAAATGGGTGTTCGGCATTGTCATAGGGCCATCCCTGGGGTTCGCGAAGCGCCAGCACCGGATCGATGGCGCGCAATGGGTAATAGCGTTCGTCATCCACCCGCACCGCGCACAGCACCTGCAAGCCCATCGATTCCGAAACCTCCAGACAGGCCCGGGCATGTGCCTCGGCCAACTCAGCATCCTCGGTGTAGAAGAGGAGCACCAGTTGGTTCCGGTCATTTTGAATCGCGGCCTCGACCAGACAGTTGGCCAGGCCAAATCTCCCCTCGCTGGTCAATTCCAGGTCAACCCTTGCCTGGAACCCGGACTTGTCGGCGCCATTGGCAAGCATCACCACCGAGTCCTCCGGGTGAAAGCCAAAGGTCACCGGAATTGCTGCCAGGATGTCGTTGAGGGAGCGGGCCACCATCTTCTGAGTCATGGCTCGAATCTGCCGGGGAGTTTCAGCCCCGGGAACCCCACAGCAGTGACCTGTGGATTGTCAGACTCAGGAACCCCCACTGTGGATGAAATCCGGGCAACGAGCCCGGTCATGGCACGATGAGTTGGTGCGTACGGAGCCCTCGATCCTGCATCTGGATCTGGATGCCTTCTTCGCATCTGTCGAGCAACGCGACAAACCATCCCTGCATGGCAAACCGGTGGTCGTCGGCGGTGTGGGAGGCCGGGGTGTCGTGGCAACCGCCAGTTATGAGGCCCGCGCTTTTGGGGTGCGCTCGGCCATGCCCACCGCACAGGCCCGCCGCCTCTGCCCGCACGCCGCATTTCTCACCGGACGATTCGCGGCGTACTCGCAAACCAGCCAGCGGGTGATGAACCTGCTCCGGGAGTTCACACCTCTGGTGGAACCCATGTCGCTGGATGAGGCCTATCTGGATCTGACGGCCGGGCCCACGCGCAGCCTTGAGGTGGATGCGATCAACGCCCTGGGTCAGGAGTTGAAGCAGGAGGTACGTCGGGTAACCGGCGGCGTGCAGGCATCCATCGGAGCCGGTTCCTCAAAGTTGATTGCCAAGATCGCCAGCGATCTGGACAAGCCCGATGGGCTGGTGGTCGTGGCCCCGGGCATGGAACAAGACCTGATCCGGCCGCTGCCGATCAGGGTGATCCCGGGGATTGGGCCAGCCACGGAGCAACGATTGCGACTGGAAGGCGTGGTGACGGTCGCGGACGCCGAAGCGCTGACCCAGTCCGAGTTGACCCAGTTGCTCGGTCAGTCCCATGGCAGAAACCTGTTCCGGATCGTGCGGGCTCGAGATGACCGTCCGGTGCTGGCTGTCCGGGAAGCAAAGTCAATCAGCGTCGAGGACACCTATGAGACCGACCATGTGGATCCAGTCCTGCTGGATTCGCTGTTGGACCGGCAGGCAGAACAGGTGGCTGGTCGGTTGGCCCGGGCTCAGCTATCCGGTCGCACGATCTCCATCAAGGTCAGGCTCGCGGACTTCTCCACCAGCACCCGATCGCTGACCCTGCCGGAACCGGTGGACAGCACCCGGGCAATCTCAGGCGTGGCTCGACAATTGATCCGTGAAGTGGACACCACAAGCGGGGTCCGTCTACTCGGCGTTGGCATCTCCGGTCTGACTGACTGGGTGCAGGAACCATTGTTTGACCTGGGCCCGGAGGAACTGGACGCAGAGCACCGGGGCCCGAGTTCTGGTGTCATCCCCGCTCAATCCACCGCCTGGCCTCCGGGCAAGGACGTCCAACATGATGAGTATGGGGCTGGCTGGGTCTGGGGGTCGGGCCACGGCGTGGTCACGATTCGGTTCGAGACCGCCACCACTGGCCCTGGACCGGTGCGCACTTTTTCCGTCGATGACCCTGCCCTGAAGTTGGTGGCGCCTCAACCACCGTGGAGCCGGTCGGATCAGTCCGGGGACCCTGCTTGAGTGGCCTCAATGAATCGGCCCAAGTGCTCGATCTCCGAGTCAGTGACCTGAGTGGGATCGATCCCGGCAACGTCAACTGGACGCAACTCATCGAGATCGCCGATCACCTCCATGCCGTTGGCGACCAGTTCCATGAGTCGACCATGTTGGAAGTGATACTTATCCAGCAGCCAGGGCTCCACGGTGAACCCGATCGAATGGTCCTGCCCCCGGTAGGCGGTCAAGGGACCCCGGAGCAGTTTGTTCTTGATCTCCAGGTTGTACTCGGGCCAGGTCAGTGAATCAGAGGTCTGGTTCAACCGGAGCAGATAGGCTGCCGCGATCGCACCGATGGAGGCATTTGGGAAGGACCCCTGCTGCCAGGGCTCCGGCGAGATGCCACAGGCCTGCGCAAACCGGTCCCAGAGCACCTCGCTGCCTCCCCCATGCGGGACCGTCACCAGACTCACCGCGGACACATACTCGCTCCAACGCTGCAGGATGGTAGCGGTGGCATGTTGGCGCCAGAAGTGCTTCCCGGCTGCCCCCTGCCTATCCCGCACCCCCTCGACGTACTCCGTCCAGGTGAAGGTGTAACGGTTCTTCAAACTCTCCTGCCACATCGCAGGCACATTGCGCCCCAGGTCCCGCACCGTGGCCACCACCCGAACCTCGGCATTGGTGAATTCCGCCACGAATCGCTCGATATTGGGGCGCACCACCGGGCTCAGGAATTCCATGGAGATCAGGGCCGTTCCCGGGTGCTCATTGATCTCCCGGATCAATGCTGGCCAGGCACCTGGTTGTGGTGGAAGGGCCCGTTCGAAGCCGAAGAACTCACCAATTCCCCAGACCTGATCGGTCCAGGTCTCCCCCGGGAAACAGATCCCCTGAGCAGTCAGCAGGCCCCGATTGGCATCCAGTCGTCCCTGCACGAAGGTGGTCCCGGATTTCATCAGGCCGATGTGCAGGATGACTCTGTTCGCCATGTGGCCCAGCCTAAGGGCTGTCCTGCAGCCGGAAACCCAGGGTGTCCCCGGGTCTGGCCTGGGCGCAGTTGCGCAGGTCTTCTGGATGTACGACGCCGATCACCGGATAGCCACCGGTTGTGGGGTGGTCATTCAAGAAGACCATCGGTTGCCCATCAGGTGGCACCTGGACGGCACCCAGTACCACGGGTTCAGAGGGGAGTTCAGCGTGCTTCACCCGGTTGAGCACGGGGCCAGCCAGTCGCAGCCCGATCCGATTACTCTGTGCCTGCACCCGGTAGTTGGCCCCAGCCAGAGTAATCAGTGAGTCGGGGGTGAACCAATCCGCTCTGGGCCCTGGTACGACGCGCAGCACTGTCCCGGGAGCCGATAGCGCGCCGCCGGTGTCCACATAACTGGGTTGCTGCCAGCGGTTGCCGATCGGCAGCATCTGCCCGGCAGCCAGGGGCGGTGTCCCAAGTCCGGACAACAGGTCGGTGGCTCGGGATCCCAGGTCCATTGGGGTGTCCACTCCGCCGGCGATGGCCAGGTAGGACCTTGCCTGCAAACTCGGGCCCAGGGTTACTGGTTCCCCGGCCAGCACATGCTGGGCCGCGGCAAAACCAACCAGCCGGTCACCAATCCGGACTGGGCACTGGGCGCCGGTCACCGCGATCACCACATGCTCGTCAAAGGTGACCCGCACCCCAGTCAATGTGGTTTCCAGCGTTGCGGCTGATTCAGGATTGCCGACCAGTCGGTTCGCCAGCCGGTGTGCCCCCTCATCCAGGGCACCCGATCTCGGCACCCCCAAATGGGCCTGGCCAGCCCGTCCCAGGTCCTGGACCGTGGTCATCAGGCCGGGATCGAGAACCCGCATCATGGTCATGGGCAGAACCGAACTCGTGATCCGGGTTTCAGGAGCACCGGGTCGTCCGGGTCGTTACCCCAGATCGGAACCAACACCCGGCCAATCAACTGCCACCCACCCGGAGAACTCCGGGGGTAGACACCGGTGTAGGGACCAGCCAACCCCACTGCACCAGCTGGCACAGCGGTGCGCGGTTGGCTTCGCCGGGGCACCTGCACTCCATCAGGAAGGCCAGTGCAGTAGGCAAATCCCGGGGCAAAGCCACAAAAAGCCACGGTGTATTCGATGGCTGCATGCCGGTCAGCCACCTCGCCCGGGGTACAGCCCCACATTCCGGCAACCTCAGCGAGGTCCGGTCCGTCATACCTGATCGGGAGTTCGATCAGATCCCCGGACTGTTCGGAGGGCGCTGTGCCCAGCCACGTCTCAGCCCGGCGGAGCACAGAGGACACCTCCACTCCGTCCAGGAGCAGCGTCTGGGCACCGGGGACAATGTCAACTGCTTGGATCTGACCTGCTGACCGGGCCTCCCGGGCCGCCAGAAACACCGTTCGCACCTCAGCCGGATCGGCGAATTCCAGCAGTACGGCGTGGGCTCCCACCTGCAGCGCTCGCATCCGTTGGTGTGACCTCTGTTCCGTAGCCACGACTCAACACCAACTCTCCAGGCGGAACCCCGCCCGTTCCAACGCAGTACGCACCGCACGCGCGGCAGCCACTGCCTGCGCAGAATCACCATGCACACACACCGAATGAACCTGTTGTTGGGTCGCCATCGCCACCGCATTGCTGGCTATATCAGTGATCTCAGCCACCAGCGCTCCGGGTTGCCCTCGAGGAATCAGGGTGCCCTGGGCGGTGTACCCACGGTCGGGGAATGCCTCTGAACCAGTCAGCCGTCCATTCGCCCGGGCCAGCCTCAGGATCTCAGAACTGGGCAGGCCCAGGACCGGAAGGGAGCCACTTCCAGCCAGCACCGCGGCTGCCTGATCCGGGTCTGACACCACGCGGTTGTACAGGGCTCCATGTGGCTTCACATAGGACACCCCGGTGCCCGCTGCCCTCGCCACCTCATCCAGTAGCGTCACCTGCTCAGCAACCCACTGAGTAAGCACGGCACCTGCCACTTCCATCTGACGACGGCCGAAGCCATCGCGGTCCAGGTAGGACACCTGGGCGCCGATCACCACCCCCCGTTCAGCTGCCAGTTCGCAAACCGCCCGCATGGTGTCGACATCTCCAGCGTGGAATCCGCAGGCCACATTGGCGCTGGTAACCACCTGGAGCAAGCCGGGATCATCGGTGACTCCCTCACCCAGATCAGCATTGAGATCGACGCGCACCGGGCCTCCTGGGTCTGCACTGTTTCGGGTCGGTTCCCTCCATTATTGAGAAGAGCCTGAGAATGCGGAAATGACGCAACCATTCTTCCGCGCTACTCGTCATACCAGTGAGGTCGACGGAGAACATGCAGCCTCGGCCCGGGAATCCCGGGGCCGGTTCGGGTGTTGTTCAGAAGAGGCCTTGGGAAGCATCCAACCCGATAGCAGGTGAAAGGAACGGTGAGCAGGATGACTGCAATCCGCATGGAGCGCGAGATTGAAGGACGCGACAGCGTCGGTCTCTACCTCGATGAGATCGCCCGAACCCCATTGCTCGATGCCTCAACCGAGGTTGAATTGGCCAAGGCCATTGAGGCCGGACTGCTGGCCAAACAGCTGCTGGCTGAAGGACGGATCGGTCGACGCAAGGGCGGTGCACCCAAAGCTGCCACCGAGGAAGAACTCCGCTGGCTGGTTGAGGAGGGTGAACGTGCCACTGCACAGTTCATCCAGGCGAACCTCCGGTTGGTGGTTTCCATCGCCCGCAAGTATGGCCGCTCCCAGATGCCCATGCTTGACCTAATCCAGGAGGGCAATACCGGGCTCATTCGCGCGGTGGAGAAGTTCGACTATGCCAAGGGATACAAGTTCTCGACCTATGCCACCTGGTGGGTGCGACAGGCGATCACCCGCGGAATTGCACAGCAGGCTCGCGTGGTCCGGCTGCCAGTCCATGTCGTTGAGGAACTGAATCAGGTTGGCTCCGCCCGCCGGGAACTCGAACGCACCCTGGGCCGCGAAGCCGATCCCGAGGAGATCGCTGAACATCTCGATATGGATGTGGACCGGGTAGTCGACCTAATTTCCTGGGGTCGGGACCATGTCTCTCTGGACAGCCCGCTCGAGGTCGACGGGGACACCTCGCTGGGTGACCTGATCGCCCAGGAAAGTGCCCCCGGTCCCGATCTGGAGGTCCTGGATGAGGAGTCCAGGGAGCTGATCAATAAGTTGGTTGAGCACCTGGATGAGCGTTCAGCTGACATCGTTCGTAGTCGCTATGGGCTTTTGGATGGCCGCCAGCACAAGTTGGCAGACATCGGCGCGAGACACGGCATCTCTGCCGAACGGGTACGCCAGTTGGAGCGTGAGGCCATCACC
>CAZRKI010000081.1:0-7311 GCA_964600765.1 uncultured Marmoricola sp. | reverse complement strand
CCGATCAGGAAGGTGGCCTCGCGGTCCTCCCAGCATTCGTAGATATTGGGGCAGCCGGCCTCCTGGCAGACCGTGTGCAGGCCCTCATTCTTCACCAGTTGTTGCAGTTCGCGGTACTGCGGACCCATCCGCGCCCGGGTCTTGATCCACTCGGGCTTGCGTTCGATCGGGGTCTGGGCATTGCGCGCCTCCAGGCGCAGCAGTTTGCGGCCATTTGCCTGCGGGGATTGGGGGTCGCTCACCAGATCACTCTACGCCGAAAGCCAACCGGACCGCTCAGATGTCCTGCCTGCGGAAGACCCAGAGGGAAACGGCGATCACCACGACCAGCAGGGCGGCCAGATAGCTCCCGGCCTGCAGGTGGCTCATCGTCTGCATCGAACTGCATCCCTGGCCGGGTGCGCAGTGGATGGTGGCATCAAAATAGGTGTGCTTGGGCACCAACCAGCCCATCACGTTGTTGGCCAGGGACCAACGCCCGGCGCCGGAGATCGGTACGAAGTTGACCAGCACCTCCCCGCCCACGGTGGCGAACAGGATCAGCGCCAGCGTGGCCATTGAGTTCCTGATGATCACAGTCAGGGCAAAGGCGCCCACCGAGGCTGCCACCAGGAGCAGTACGGCGCGTAGGGCGTGCAGGCTGATCGTGCCAAGCTGATCGCCACTCGGGGTCAGGTCACGGGCATCTGCCACGAAGTACAGCGCCAGCCAGTAGGCCCCGATGAACACCACCGCGTGGATCAGGGACCAGATGGCCACCGCGATCGCTTTGGCGGTCCAGACCCGGTTGCGTCGGGGTTGGAAGATCAACTGGGTGCTCAACGAACCGGACGCATAGGGGCCGCCCGCAAACATCGCGGCGCTGATGATCAGACCGGCACCCACCAGGAGGGCCACCATGTTGCCATCCCTGGGGATGGCCCGATTGCTCTCCTTGATCAGGTTCGGTAGCGACAGATCAGAACGCGGATAGCGCGGTTCGGGGGTGAGCCGCTCCGCACAATCTGCAGCGGTCGCATTGGGCCCCAGCCATTCGGTCGGCTTCAACTGGCATTCGGCGATCAGATCGGCCACCCCGGATCGCTGGGCACTCATCTGGGCCTGGGCGATCGCATCCTTGCGGTCCTGCTCGGTCAGGGGTCGGGTGTCCCAGGCTGACTTCGCCACGCCCACCACCACCATCACCGCAATCGCCAACAGCAGCAACGTGGCCGCTCGACGGCCGCGATAGCGACTCAGCTCGACCCTGATCTGGGTGATCATGCGGACTCCTCCTCGCGTGGATCGAGGCGGGGCTCGTGCCCGGTGAGCTGGAGATAGTAGGCATGCAGGTCCGGGCGCAGCGCACTCAACTCGCTGACGTAGAGGCCCTTCCCGGCGAGGAGTCGGGTGATCTGCTCCGGATGCTCATGCCCCTGTACGACGAGCGCCGCGCCCTCGCGGGAGACGTCGTAATCAGCGCCACGCAGGATCTCCTCGGCCCGATCGGGTTGGGACACCTCAACCCGGGTGCGGGCCAACTTCTCCCCAACCAGGTCCACCACGCTGCCCTCAGCCAGCAGTTTGCCATCACCGATGATCGAAACCGTGGAGCAGAGTTCCTGCACCTCAGCCAGGTCGTGGGAGGCCAACAGCACCGTGGTGCCCCTTGAGTTCAGGTTGCGCAGGGTGTCACGAAAGTCCGCGAGCCCACCCGGGTCCAGGGAATCGGTGGGTTCGTCCAGTAGCACCAACTCAGCGTCCTTGAGTAGTGCTGCTGCAATGCCCAGGCGTTGTTGCTGGGCCGCGGTCATCCGGCGATAGCTGCGCCGGGCCTCCTTGCCCAACCGCACCTCATCGAGCATCTGATCGACGGCCTGTTTGGGACGACCAATCGAGGCCGCCAACAATTGCAGGTTGCGCCGTCCGCTCAGGCTGCGACTGAACAGTGGCTCCTCCACCAGAGCACCCACCCGATCAATCACCTGGGTCAGTTTCTCCGGCACTGGTAGCCCAAGCATTTCCAGGGAGCCCTGGTTGGGTCGGGCCAGCCCCAGGAGCAGGCGCAGGGTGGTGGTCTTGCCGGCCCCGTTGGGTCCCAGGAATCCGTGGATATTGCCGGTGGGCACACTCAGATCCAGCCCATCAACTGCCGCGATCCGCCCGGTTGCCGAGCGATAGGACTTGGTCAGACCCTCGATCTGGATCGCTGTCTGGCTCATGGCACCAGCATTCCGCATTGACTCACTGGGCCAGCGGATTTAGTACGGCGATGCGCGGGTGTTTGGCCGGATCCGGACGAGGGTCGTAATCGGGGGTGGGGGTGTAGTGCTCCCAGGCCAGGTAGGTGTCCAGGTGGCGGCGTACGACGGGAATCACCTCGGCGGGGGTGACCTCACGGTCCAGTTCGTGGCTCAGCGTGGTGACCCCGGCATCGTTGATCCCACATGGGATGAACCGGTCGTACCAAGCCAGGTCGACGCTGCAGTTGAGCGCGAAACCGTGCATGGTCACCCCGCGGGCCACCCGGATCCCGATCGCGGCGATCTTGCGCTCGGGCCCGCTCTCATCGGCCTGCAACCAGACCCCACTGCGACCGGGAACTCTGGCAGTGCGCACCCCCAGGTCGGCACAGGTTTGGATCAGGGCTTCCTCGAGGCGGCGTACGTAGTCCACGACCAGGACATGGTCGGGCAGTCGCACGATCGGATAGCCCACCAGTTGCCCGGGGCCGTGGAAGGTGATCTTGCCGCCCCGGTCGACGTCGATGACCGGGGTGCCATCGGTGGGCCGTTCGTGGGGCTCGGTGCGTTTGCCGGCGGTGTAAACCGGGGGATGCTCCAGCAACAACACCCGATCCGGCTCGCCGGAGACCACCTCCTGATGATGCTGGCGTTGCAATTCCCAGGCGGGTAGGTAATCCACCAGTTGCTCGTGGATCTGATAGCTCAGTGGCACCCGGCCAGATTACCCCCACGGATTGGGGCTGTGGATAACTCATGGTGGACCGCAGGGAAGCGGCACAGTGGAAGCATGGCTCTCCTGTTCACCTTCATCCTGTCCTGGGTCCCGCTGATTGGTCCTGTCCAGGCAATCGCTCAGACCGACCGGGTGGATCCGCTGGCGGTGCTGCATGAGTGGGACCGGGACCGCGAGGCCGCCTATTTGGCCGCTGACCCCACCAAACTGGCCGCTCTCTATGTGAGTGGCTCCAGTGCGGCTGCTGCTGACCTGGCCATCATGGACACCTATCGCGAACGGGGTCTGCGGGTGCAACGGATCTCCCAGCAGTTCTTCTCGGTGCAGGTTCTGGCTGTCCAGCCGGCCAGGATCAAACTACGCACCGTGGAGCGTTTTGCTGGGGGCCTGGTCCTTGGGGAGGGGCGTTGTCAGCAACTTGCTCCCACATTTCCAGTACGCCGTGAGGTGGCGCTGGTCCACGACGGCAATCGCTGGCGGGTGGAGTCGGTCAGTCGCTGAGCGCCGTGTCCAATACGGCGCCCACGTCTGGATCCAGGAACTGGTAACCAGCGGCGAGCAGGGCTGCGGGTCGGGCGTTGACCGAGCCGAGGAGTTCTGGTGCCATCGCGCCGGCACCGACCCGGATGGCGCTTCCCGGCACCCGCAGGAAGGCGGGGCGGTGTACCCGGGCAGCCAGGGCCCGGGTGAACTCAGCATTGGTGGGGGTGTGCTCACAGCACAGGTTCACCGGGCCAGTGACCGGGTTGTCGGCCAGGTGGATCACTGCCGTCACCCAGTCACGAAGCGAGATCACCGGGAAGTACTGGTTGCCGGTCCCCAGGCGGGCACCCAACCCGGCCCGGAACAGCGGCAACAGCAGTTTCAGCGGCGGGTTGGACTGGTCCATCACCGGTGCGGTGCGCAGGATCACCACCCGCGCGCCAGCATCGCGGGCTGGTTGGGCGGCTTCCTGCCAGGCCCGGGTGACCCGGGTCAGCAGGGCGGTGCCAGTGCTGGGGGTTTCCTCATCGAGGACCTGAGCGCCGTGATCGCCGTAGTAGGAGATGCCATTGCCGACCAGGAAGGCTGGTGGATTGCTGCTGGTGGCGATCGCCTCGGCGAGCACCCTGGTGGTGGTGACCCGACTGTGCTGGAGCTCCCGGGCCCAGTTGCGGGAATGCGGGTTGCCGGCGGTTGGGGAACCAGCCAGGTTGATCACCACATCCGCGGAGCCAATCAGGTCCAGATCGATGTGCCCGGCGTAGGGATCCCAGGAGGATTCGCTGCGGCGAGCGGGGCGGCGTACCAGGGGAGTCACCTCGTGCCCAGCCTGTCCCAGCGCCTGCGCCAGATGGCTGCCCAGGAAGCCGGATGAACCAGCGAGCACAACATGCATGGGGTACACCCTGCCATGAGTCGATAGGGTGCAGGGGTGAGTGATTTTGATGTCGTCGTACTTGGTGCCGGTCCGGGTGGCTATGTAGCCGCAATTCGCGCAAGCCAATTGGGCAAGTCAGTTGCCGTGATCGAGAAGCGTTACTGGGGTGGGGTTTGTCTCAACGTCGGTTGCATCCCCTCAAAGGCATTGTTGAAGAACGCCGAGTTGGCCCACATCCTGACCGCCCGCAAGGACACCTTCGGCATCGTTGGTGACGCCACCATGAGCTATGCCCCAACGCACGCTCGCAGCCGGGACGTGTCAAATGGGATCGTCAAGGGTGTTCATTTCCTGATGAAGAAGAACAAGATCACCGAGATCGATGGTTGGGGCACCTTCGTGGATGCAAAGACCATCTCGGTGACCAATGACGCCGGTGAGACCCGCACCATCACCGGGGAGAACATCATCATCGCCACCGGCGCCACCACGCGCCTGGTTCCCGGGGTGAACCTCTCGCAGAACGTGGTCACCTACGAGGAGCAGATCCTGGATGCCAACCTGCCCTCATCGGTGATCATCGGTGGCTCTGGTGCCATCGGCGTGGAGTTCGCCTATGTGCTGAGGAGTTTCGGTGTGGACGTCACCATCGTGGAGTTCCTGGACCGGATGGTGCCCACCGAGGATGCCGATGTGTCCAAGGAACTGGCCCGGCACTACAAGAAACTTGGCGTAAAGGTGCTCACCTCCACCGCCGTCAAAAACGTCACCGATACCGGCAGCGGCGTCCAGGTGACCGTGGCCCCGGCCGCTGGGGGTGCCGAGGAAGTACTCCAGGCAGACCGCTTCCTGGCCGCCTTCGGCTTCGCCCCACGACTTGAGGGCTATGGCCTGGAGAACACCGGCGTCCAGACCACCGAGCGCGGTGCGATCGATATCGATGACCACTGTCGCACCAACATCCCCGGTGTCTACGCCATTGGGGACTGCACCGGGAAGTTGATGCTGGCCCACACCGCTGAGGCACAGGGAGTCGTGGCCGCAGAGACCATCGGCAATGCCGAGACGATGCCGGTGGAATATGACTTCATCCCGCGGGCGACCTACTGCCAGCCCCAGATCGCCTCCTTCGGCTACACCGAGGCCCAGGCCCGTGAGAAGGGCTACGACGTGAAGACCGCCAAGTTCCCGTTCTCAGCCAATGGCAAGGCGATGGGCCTTGGTGACGCGGTTGGCTTCGTCAAGGTGGTCGCCGATGCGAAGTACAACGAGATCCTGGGTGCACACCTGATCGGCCCTGATGTGACCGAGTTGTTGCCGGTGTTGACCCTGGCCCAGAAATGGGACCTGACCGCCGATGAGGTGGCCCGCAATATCTTCGCCCACCCGACCCTGTCCGAGGCGGTCAAGGAAGCCGTGGAAGGTATCGCTGGACACATGATCAATCTGTGAACCCAACCCCCAACCGGGGGTGGTGCACAGATCGATCAGGTTCGCAGTTGCTGCTCAGATCTCGAATCAGAGCTCGAACTGGGCAGCCTCAAGCCGGGCCTTCACATCGCTGAGGAATCGGGCCGCATCGGCGCCGTCCACCAGGCGGTGGTCATAGGTCAGGGCCAGATACACCATCTGGCGTACGGCGATCGTCTCACCGAGGTTGGGGTCATCGATCACCACGGCCCGCTTCACCACCGAGCCGGTGCCCAGGATGGCCACCTGGGGTTGGTTGATGATCGGGGTGTCGAACAGCGCACCCCGGCTACCGGTATTGGTCAGCGTGAAGGTGCCCCCGGCCAACTCATCGGGGCCGATCTTGTTGGTACGGGTGCGCTCGGCCAGGTCAGCGATCTTCTTGGCCAGCCCGGAGATGGACAGGTCACCGGCGTCCTTGATCACTGGCGTCAACAAACCCTTCTCGGTGTCGACCGCAATCGAGAGGTTCTCATGATCGAAGTAGGTGATCTCACCCTTCTCGGTGTCGATCGCGGCATTCAGCGAGGGATGTGCCTTCAGCGCGTCGGTAGCGGCCTTGGCGAAGAAGGGCATGAAGCTGAGCTTGACTCCCTCACGGGCCTCGAAGTCAGCCTTGGCGCCGGCCCGCAGGCGAGCGATGTCGGTGACATCCACCTCGACCACGGTGGTGAGTTGGGCAGCGGTCTGCAGCGACTCAACCATCCGCTTGGCAATCACCGAGCGCAGTCTTGACATCTTCTCGGTCTTACCGCGAAGGGGGCTGATGGCAGTTGCCGCAGCCGGCGCAGAGGCGCTAGCCACCGGGGCTGGAGCCGCAGACTGTTTGGCAGCCGCAGCAGCTTCCAGGACATCCTGCTTGCGGATCCGCCCACCAACACCGGTGCCGGTGATGGTGCTCAGGTCGACGCCATGCTCTGCGGCCATCTTGCGGACCAGAGGAGTTACATAGCCACCACCTGATGCCAACTCGGCCACGCCGGAGCCCTGGCTGGCGACAGGTGCGCTGGCTGCTGGCGCAGGTGCAGCCGGGGCAGGTGTCGGCTCCGGTGTTGCTGGAGGCACAGGTGCTGCCTCTGCTGCGGGTGTCGGAGTTGGGGCCGGTGCTGTCGCAACCGGTGTCGTTGGGGCTGGGGGTTCAGCAACCGGCGCAACGGGGGCAGGTGCTGCGGCGCCGCTGCCAATCACGGCCAGGACCGCGCCCACCTCGACGGTTTCGTCCTCCTGGGCGCGGTGTTCGAGCATCGTGCCCGCAACCGGGGAGGGGATCTCGGTGTCGACCTTGTCGGTGGAGACCTCCACGATGGCCTCATCCACGGCCACCGATTCCCCGACCTGCTTGAGCCAACGAGTAATGGTGCCCTCGGTGACTGATTCGCCGAGCGCAGGCAGGGTTACTGGTGTGCCAGCGCCAGCCGCGGGTGCCGCTGGTGCAACGGGGGCCGGTGCTGCGGGCTCTGGAGTCGGAGTTGGCGGTGCCGCAACCGGGGTTGGGGGTGCTGGGGGAGCGGATACCGGCGCAG
>CAZRKI010000080.1:0-8160 GCA_964600765.1 uncultured Marmoricola sp. | reverse complement strand
TACCGACACCGAACCGGACCCGGCGGAATCACCTTCCACCAAAGACCCTGAGCAACATCTCCAGCCATGCCTGCTACCCGGATCTGACACTCGGTTTGTTACCGCGAGAAGACATTGGTTCCTGAGAATTAGTGAACTGCTGCGTTCAGTATTTGCGCAATCTCACCAGTGTGTTGCTGCGGGCGATGCCCGAGCCCAATCATGTTCACAAAACCGTGCAGCATGTCCGCAAACTCCACGTGTTGAACCGCAACGCCATGCTCGCGAAGTACGTCGGCATAAGCCCTGCCCTCATCCCTAAGTGGATCAAAGCCAGCCGTGATCACCGTTGCGGGAGCCAACCCCGCGGGGAAGGACTTCCGCAGAGCAATCGAGGCAAGCGGGTCAGACCAGTCAGCAGAATCGGCGAAGTACCAGCGCTTGAATCGTTCGATGCTCTCATCATCCAGGTAATAGCCATCAGCAAATACCTGCCGGCTCTTGCTTCTGTTGACGAAGTCGGTGACTGGGTAGATCAACAACTGATGGCGCAGAGGCAACCCGTGTTCAGCTGCCTGGATGGCTGTGGTGGCTGAGTAATAACCCCCAGCGGAATCACCACCAACCACGAGGCGCTCGGGATCGGCATTGACCTCAGCGTGGTTCTCGGTCAACCAACGATAAGCCGCGAAGGTGTCCTGCACCCCAGCCGGAAAGCGATGTTCTGGTGCCAACCGATAGGCCACGGATAACAACTGCACTCCGGAGCGTTCAGCCAGGAATCGGCAGGTGGGGTCGTGGCTGTCCAGACCGCCCTGGGACATCCCGCCGCCATGGAAGAACATCATCGTGGGGATTGAGTGCCTGGCCAGGTGCGTGGTCGGGGTGTACAAGCGCGCGGGCAGCGGTCCAGCTGCCCCTGACACAGTCAGGTCGTGTACGGCGCCCACGTGCTGCTTGCCGCCGACCATCCGGGCGTACTGGTTCCAGTTCTGTCGGCTTTCTGGTGTTGGCGGATCCACCAGCGGCGGCTCACCCACCAGGTCAATCGCCTTTAGCAGCATCCGCGACTCGGGAGACAATTCGAGCCCGTCCCGATCCCGGTTTGGGGTCGCTGCACGCAACACCGGATCCGGGAGGCTGGTGATCGCCTGCAGAAGAAGTGATTCCACTCGAGTCCGAATTGCTGCCATAACTCCACGCTACTCATCCGGACACGACCTCTTCACACCGACCTGAGCCACCCAGTGGTGGAGACTTTCCCCATGACCGCTCTACCTGCCCCTGACCTGATCGCTGCTGGAGCGGTGGTGACCCGCAAGGGTCCAACGGGCCGGGAGGTTCTTCTGGTCCATCGCCCAAAGTACGACGACTGGTCCTTCCCCAAGGGGAAGCGCGACCCAGGTGAGCATGTCACCCAGACGGCCTGTCGAGAGGTGTTGGAGGAGACCGGAGTGGAGATCCGGCTCGGTCAGCCCCTGCGACCGCAGTTGTACTCAGTAGGCGGGGGTCGAGCCAAGACTGTGCACTACTGGGTGGGTCAGGTGGTTGGCGACGACGATGTGAGTCACTTCCCGGCAAACAACGAGATCGACCGGGTCATCTGGGTGCCGGTGAAGCAGGCGGGGTCGGTGTTGAGTTATCGCCACGACGTACACACCCTGGAGCAGTTCGGCCAGGTACGCCGCGGCACCCGCGCCTTTGTGTTGCTCCGCCATGCGCGGGCCCAGAAGCGGGACCGATTCACTGGACCCGATGATTCCCTGCGTCCCCTGACCAAGGCCGGGAAGGTCCAGGCAACAAACCTGAGTGGCATCCTGCACGCCTATGGCATCAGCGAGATCCTCAGTTCCTCAAGCCTTCGCTGCCAGCAAACCGTGCAGCCCTATGCCACTGATTTCGTGTTCCCCATCGAGTCCCTGACAGCTCTCAGCGAGGAACAGTACGACGCCCCTCTCGCCGCCGAGCTGACCCGGGCTGCCCTACAGGCCCGACATGGGATCGTGATGTGCACCCACCGACCGATTCTGCCTGATCTCCTGGAGGCGATCGGTTGGTATGAAGAGCCGCTTGCGGCTGGCGAGATGGTGATCTGCCATCACCGCAAGGGGGAACTGCTGTCAGTGGAACGAATCCTGGTGGCAACCAATCAGGAGTGACTCCTCAACTGCTGTTCACCAGCCGTTCACTTTCTGCCAACCAGCCAGCCACATCAGCTACCTAGCCTGCTGGCGTGAACAGAAATCAGAATCAGAAAAATGAAGTGAATCGCACTTCAACCAAACGACTGCTGGCTGGCGGAATCGCCGCCCTCAGCATCAGCGCCGCGCTGACCGCGTGCAGCGCCGGCAACGAAACCGCGAGCTCGATCGGAGACCTGTCCGGCACCATCAATGGAGCCGGATCCAGTGCTCAGTCAGCCGCCATGGATGCCTGGCGCAAGGACTTCCAGACCAGGAACAGCGCAGTCACCATCAACTATGACCCCTCAGGCTCGGGCGCCGGAATCGAGTCCTTCCTGCAGCAGGGCGTCGACTTCGCTGGGTCTGACTCGGCCCTGGACATCGATGAGGGTGAACTTGAAAAGGCCACCAAGCGTTGTGGCGCCGCCCCCATCGAGGTGCCCAACTACATCAGCCCAATCGCAGTGGTCCTCAATGTTCCTGGTGTTGACCAACTGAATCTGACTCCAGAGGTGCTGGCAGAGATCTTCGCTGGCAGGATCACCAAGTGGGATGACCCCCGGATCACAGCGGACAACTCCGGAGTTGAGTTGCCCTCCATCGAGATCCGTCCAGTGCACCGCTCGGATGAATCCGGCACCACCAAGAACTTCACCGACTACCTGGAGAAGGCCTCAGCAGGAGCCTGGCGATTTGAGGCCGACAAGGTCTGGCCGACCGAACTGACCGGTGAGGCTGCTGCCCAGACCTCCGGGATGGTGGCCACCGTGGAGCAGACCGCTGGCTCAATCGGGTACGCCGATCTGAGCGCCGTCAAGGATCTGGCCCAGGTCAGCATCAAGGTTGGCGGCCAGTTCGTTGCGCCCAGCGAGGATGGTGCCGCCAAGGCCTTGTCCGCTTCATCCGCCGATGAATCCCGCGGTGAAACCGACCTGGTGGTTGAGTTGGATCGGGCCACCACTGAGCCGGGCGCCTACCCATTGGCACTGGTGTCCTATCTGATCGGATGCCCAACCACCGACGGAGCCAACGGTGAACTGGTCAAGCAGTTCTTCAGCTATGTGATCAGCACCCAGGGACAGGAGTCCGCCAGCAAGAACGCGGGCTCTGCCCCACTTCCTGCTGACCTGCAGGAGAAGGCCGCCAGCATCGTGGCCGGCATGGGTTCCCAGGAAAACTAGTGCTCCAATCGACAATCCGGATCAGGTCACCCAGGCCCCGCTTGGGTGACCTGATCTTCAGCAACCTGGCCCGACTCTCAGGGGTCATGATCCTGCTGTCGCTGGCGGGGGTGGCTGTCTTCCTGACCGCCAAGGGGTTGCCAGCGGTCAATGCCAGCGAGGGTGACCTGGACGGGCAGACATCGCTGTTCAGCTACGTTGCCAAACTGACCTTCGGCACCCTGCTGGCTGCAGTACTGGCCTTGTTGCTGGCGATGCCACTGGCAATCGCGGTTGCGTTGGCAGGTTCGCACTACGCGCCACGAAGGCTGGCCGCACCGATCGGGTACGCCATTGACCTGCTGGCAGCAGTCCCTTCGGTGATCTTTGGGTTGTGGGGCGCCTACACGCTGGGCAAACACCTGACCCCGATCTATGCCTGGTTGGCCGAGAGCCCACTGACCAACTGGATCCCCTTCTTTGCTGGACCAGCAAGTGGTTCGGGGAGAACCATCCTTACCGCCGCAATAGTGCTGGCGGTGATGATCATTCCCATCATCACCGCAATCTCCCGGGAGGTATTCATCCAGACGCCTCGCCTTCATGAAGAGGCAGCGCTGGCACTGGGGGCCACCAGGTGGGAGACGATTCGACTGGCCGTGTTTCCCTACGCACGCTCGGGAATGGTCTCAGCAGCCATGTTGGGACTCGGCCGGGCCATGGGGGAAACCATGGCCGTGGCCATGGTCCTGTCCACGCAGGGTGGCTTGTTCTCACTGAACCTGATCTCGGCCAACAATCCCTCGACCATCGCTGCCAATATCGCGCTGAGGTTCCCAGAAGCCTTCGGCACCAAGATCAATGTGCTGGTCTTCAGCGGTCTGACCCTGTTCGTGATCACCTTCGTGGTCAACTTCATTGCCCAGGGGATCGTGGCCCGCTCGGAGAGGAATTCGAGATGAGCACCGCTACCACGATCTCCTTCATCCTGGGCCTGGCCACCTTGCTGGCTGCGCTCAGCATTGCCTGGCTCTGGGTGGCCCGGGGCCGGAGGGTGGCAGTCGATCACCTGGTCACCATCCTGGTCTGGGCTGCCCTGTTGGTGGCCCTGGCCCCACTCGCCTCACTGCTGTGGAATGTGATCGTCCAGGGTGCCCCCGAAATCAACGGGCGCTTCCTGAGTTGGTCGATGCGCAATGTGGTGGGCGAGAAGGGTGGCATCATGCATGCCATCCAGGGCACGGTCCTGATCACCCTCGCCGCCACGGCAATCTCGGTGCCAATCGGCTTGCTGACCGCGATCTACCTGGTTGAGTACGCCGGGCAGAACAAACTGGGTCGATGGATCCGGTTCCTGGTTGACGTGATGACCGGGATCCCCTCGATCGTGGCTGGTTTGTTCGCTTTCGCTGTGTTCGCACTGGCGTTCGGTCCCAGCGTCCGGATGGGACTTGGCGGCGCGGTGGCGCTCTCCTTGTTGATGGTCCCGATCGTGGTGCGCTCGGCGGAGGAGATGCTGAAACTGGTACCGCCTGACCTGCGTGAGGCGTCGTACGCACTGGGTGTGCCCAAGTGGCGCACTATTACCAGCGTGGTGCTGCCCACGGCACTGTCCGGGATCATCACTGGCATCACCCTGGCGATCGCCCGGATCATCGGCGAAACCGCACCCTTGTTGATCATCGCTGGTTACACCGATTCAGTGAATGCCAATCTGTTCGCTGATCGGATGATGACCCTTCCGGTGTTCATCTACTACAACATCACCAAGACCTCGCCAGATGCTGAACTGCTGACCGAGATGGCCTGGGGCGCTGCCTTCGTCCTGACCCTTTTGGTACTGGCGCTCAATCTCCTGGCCCGACTGGCCGGAAAGTGGTTTGCCCCCAAGAAGGGGTGACCGGATAGGAACACATGTCCAAGAGCATCGACATCACCGATCTGAACATCTACTACGGCGACTTCAAAGCCGTGGCCGACATCAACATGACCATTCCCGCCAGGTCCGTGACGGCATTCATCGGCCCTTCGGGTTGCGGCAAATCAACTCTGCTTCGCTCCCTGAACCGGATGCATGAGGTGACCCCTGGCGCTCGGGTGGAGGGAAGGGTGGCGCTCGCTGGCCGTTCGATCTATGCCCGAGACGTGGATCCGGTCGCGGTACGCCGTGAGGTGGGCATGGTCTTCCAACGTCCCAACCCCTTCCCCACGATGTCCATCTATGAAAACGTGCTCGCCGGCATCCGACTGAACCGGCGCTCGATCAAGAAGGCCGAGGCCGATGCGATCGCCGAGCACGCCCTGAAAGGCGCCAACCTCTGGAATGAGGTGCATTCCCGACTGAACAAGCCAGGCGCCAGTCTCTCCGGGGGCCAGCAGCAACGGTTGTGCATCGCCCGGGCCATCGCCGTACAACCAGAGGTATTGCTGATGGACGAACCATGCTCGGCCCTGGACCCGATCTCGACATCAGCAATCGAGGACCTGATCCATGAGTTGAGGTCTGAGTACACGATCGTGATCGTCACCCACAACATGCAGCAGGCTGCCCGGGTTTCGGAGAACACGGCCTTCTTCAACATCGCTGGCGCTGGCCAACCCGGGCGGTTGATCGAGATGAATCCCACCCACAAGGTGTTCAACACCCCAGATGATCCGGCCACTGAGGCATACATCTCCGGTCGCTTCGGCTAGTCAGACCGCTTGTTCTGAAAATGATGAAGGGCCCCAGTCAAACTGACCGGGGCCCTTGATCGTTGGTGAATCAGAGAGGAACTACGTTCTCCGCCTGGGGACCCTTGGGGCCCTGGGTGACGTCGAACTGAACCTTCTGGTTCTCATCGAGGGACTTGTAGCCCTGCGACTGAATGGCTGAGTAGTGGACGAAGACATCGTCGCCGCCATCTTCCTGGGCGATGAAGCCGAAGCCCTTTTCTGCGTTGAACCACTTAACGGTGCCCTGAGCCATGCTCGTTTACTCCTTGTTTCGGGGCGAGAAGCCATCATTTGATGACCTCACCAAGTTGCGTGAAACCTCGTCCCGACTCAGGTTGAGCTCAGAACCGCCGGTTGGATCACAAACTCCAACGAGCGCGTTGTACCGCTGGAACTGCACCTTGGCAGTCATGACACTACCAACATCGATACCAATACCAAGCGGGGGTGCGGGGGTGTCCGGCATTGCGTACCCACCAGACCAGCCATTTTGGGGAGTCGCTCGCGAATCAGAGCGACCCAAATCCGAGCTGGCGGGAAAGAAATCTGTCGAACTCGGACAACCTGTCGCTGAATTGTCGGTTCGAGTCCCCTATGGCGTTCACCGCGTGAGAGGGTGGGAGGGTCAGATCTTGAGTGAGTTGGAAAAATTCCGGCAAACCTCAGGTTTGACCTGTGGCGATTTGGGAGAATCAACAATGCCGCGGGATTCATTGCACCAGCGGCACAACGCGAGAGGAGGGGGCGTTGCCCGAACGACCTGATGACGACCGACCCGGTTCCGGGAATCGTGAGTCAGATGAGTTCGCTCCGCCAGACCCTCTGGCGGTGATGCGTGATGCCCTGGAGCACGGATACGGACAAGGAACATCCCAGGGAGAGCGACACCCGACCCGGTTCGGGCGGCGCCGGCGTCCAGCCGCGACCCAACCGCCCGCGGCGGATCCAGAGCCTGCCCCACAAGCCCCGCCGGCACCCGCGCCCCGTCCGGCTGCGGAACGACCGGGGTGGGCATATTCAGGACCTCCGGCACCAGCCATGCGGTCTGAAGAACCTACTGCGGCAGCAAGCCAAACCCCGCATCCTGTGGAGCACGCCACCCCACCAGTTCCCGAGAGCCCCGCTCCCAAGGACTGGCAGGCCCCTGATTTCGCATCACCCGAGCCACCAATAACACCAGTGGCAGCACCGCCCGTAGTGGTTGAGCCCGCACCAACCAGACCTACGCCGCCACCAACGGGTGCACCAGAACCCGCACTGGTTGATCCAGTCGTTGTGGAACCCGTGGTGGTGGAACCAGCAACTCCACCAACACCCCCCTGGGACACCACGCAAGTACCCCTCAGCGCGCCGCCAGTACCCGAAAGCCCCACCCCAAAGGACTGGCTCGCGCCAGATCCGGTCGTTGTGGAGCCGTCAGCGCCTACTTCGTCAGTACCTACTTCCTCAGCGCCACCCACGATCGACGTACCTCCCCCAAGCACTGTGGAGGCCACCAGCACCCGGGTGGATACAGAGTCGGCTGTGGATCCAGAGCCCAAGGCGGAGCCAATCCAGGCTGCCATGGCGCCAGTCGCCACCAGTTCCGCCGCGATGGTGGATTGGTTGAGCGATGACCTGCCCGGCGAGAGCGAAGTAGCAAAAGAAGAACCAGGCCAGCCAACCGAGGTTGGTTTGTCGAGGACCCCACCACCCTCGACAGCAGTCGATCTGGTTCCTGTTGAGCCAGAACAGCCGGAACCAATCGAGCCAACCCCGGATGCCACGATGGCACTTCCGATCAGCGCCCCAATTGATGTTGAGGCAACTGAAAAGAGCGAATCAACATCACTCCCCGAGCCAAGTCCAGGAGCAGTAGTAGCCGACCCTGAACCGAAGCCGAAACGTGGCTTGTTCCGCAGGCGGAGGAAGGAACAGGAGGCTTCGGAAGCCGGTTCTGATGACTCCATGCGGGCCTGGCTTGAGGCAAATACCGCTACGCCACCCGACCCGGATGCAGCGCAGATCACCACTCCTCCTGCCGCGCCCGGTCAGAGCAAGCCAACTGAACCCAGGAGTGAGGAAACCCCCGCATCGGTACTTCCTGAAGTCACGCTGCCGCCTGAAGTCACGCTGCCGCCTGA
>CAZRKI010000079.1:0-8721 GCA_964600765.1 uncultured Marmoricola sp. | reverse complement strand
GCACCAGCCTTCCCTGGTCCAGGGCTTCCACCACAGCGAGCGCTGAGGACACGTCAAGATTGCCATAGAACCAACCCTGGGGCAGGACCACCAGGTTTCCCGCGAAACGATGTCCTCCAACATGGGAGATCTCCCAGGTGCGCTGCGGCCAGCGGGCCGACAGCGCGTTGAAGATCGGCCGACCGAATTCAGCACAACAGCGGTCCCGCTTGCTGTGCGTGCACACCAACAGCAAGGACTCCCGGGGTGACCAGCCCGGATCGACTCCGGCCACCAGTGCGTCGGCGTCCAGAGCGAGGAGGTCAGCTTCTGAGTTCAACTCCTTTTCCTGCAACCGGCCCTGATCGATCTGGGCCAGGAATGCCAAACGCTGCTCGGTTCGCGGGTGGCCCCGCACCAGGAAGGTCTCGATGTCCGGATGTGACAGATGCTCTTTTACCTCATCCGTCAGGTGGCTCAACCGGACCGCATCGCGCGGCCAGGCTCCCTCCTGTTGCACCAGGAAGAAAACGCCTGCCTCACGCGAGGTACCGGCCACCTGGGCGTGGCTCTCCCTGGCAAGCAGGGAACAACGTCCCTCACCAGCATTCACGCGGACGAGCCTAGAGGACCTTGGACAGGAACTTCTGGGTGCGCTCGTGTTGCGGATTGGTCAGCACTTCAGTGGGATCGCCCTCCTCCACGATCACCCCCCCGTCCATGAAGACCAACCGATCGCCAACCTCGCGGGCAAATCCCATCTCGTGGGTGACCACCATCATGGTCATCCCCTCGGCCGCCAGGGCACGCATCACATCGAGTACGTCGCCGACCAGCTCCGGATCAAGCGCCGAGGTGGGTTCGTCAAAGAGCATCATGTCCGGATCCATCGACAGCGCGCGAGCGATGGCGACCCGCTGTTGTTGGCCCCCCGAAAGGTGCGCCGGATAGGCATCGGCCTTCTCCGCCAGCCCCACCTTCTCCAGGTTTGCCATCGCGATCTGATTGGCCTCAGCCCGAGAACGCTTGCGCACCTTCTGCTGGGCAATGGTGAGGTTGCGTAGGACAGTCATGTGCGGGAACAGATTGAACTGCTGGAACACCATCCCGATCCGGGAGCGCACCTGGTTCAGGTCAGTCTCCTCATCACAAATGTCCTGTCCCTCAACCAGGACGGTGCCGGCGTTTGGCTCCTCCAGGCGGTTCACACAACGCAGCAGGGTGGACTTGCCCGAGCCAGAAGGCCCGATCACGCACACGACCTGGCCCTGATTGACGTAGAAATCAACGCCCTTGAGGACTTCGTTCTCGCCAAATGCCTTGTGCAATCCACGCACTTCAATGGCGCGTTTGGAGGTGGACTCCTTGGTCAACTCACTCATCGCGACCTTCCTTGCCTACGCTCCAGCCAGGCCACCAGTTGGGTCAGTGGCAGCGTGATCACCAGATACATGACCGCCGCCATCAGCAACGGTGTACCGCTTGCGGTCTCAACCAGGCCATCACGGGAGACGGCCAGCAACTCCCGGGAGCCAGCTGCCGCGCCGACAGCGGTGATCAGCGAGGTGTCCTTGAGTAGCAGCACGAACTCATTGGTGAGTGGCGGGATCACCACTCTGATCGCCTGCGGGATGGTGATGGTGATCATGGTGCGAGCGGAACTCATGCCCAGGGAGCGGGCCGCTTCCTCCTGGCCCTTTGGCACCGCCTGGATGCCCGCACGCAGTGTTTCGGCCATGTACGCCGCGGAGACCACCACCAGCGCGGCGACCGCACCACCAGCGGCACCCGCCGGGAATCGATAGTTGAACGCAATCGGTACCACCAGAACAAAGCCGATGATCACCAACAACGCGGGCAAACCGCGGAAAAACTCGATATACAACGTGGCCAACCACCGATATGGGCCGACCGGGGACAACTTCATCAGGGCCAGGATCAGGGCCAGGATCAGACCACCGATGAATGACACCACGGTGTAGATGACGGTGTTCTTGGCACCCACCGTGATGATCTCGGGCCACATGGCCTTGAAGGCTTCCGGATCCAGGAAGTTGTCCTTGATCGCGGCCCAATCAGCCACCAACCCCAGCGCCACGACGATCACGATCAGGGCGAGGTACAAAAGTCCCTGATTGAGCTTCTTCTTCGTACGTCGCTTCACGATCGATCCTCTCGGGCGCTGGGGTCTGGCTGTCCTACTGACCTACTTGCGCACTAGTTGGTGGCGAAGTACTTGTCGTAGGTCTCCTGGTAGTCACCACTGCTGCGGAACTTAGACAGGATCGCGTTGACCTCCTTGGCCAGCGCCTTATTGTCCTTCTGCATGGCCAGACCGTAGTTCTCGCCGGTGTCGAAGGTCTCCACGATCACGAACTTGCCGTCCTTGGTGTGGGTCAGGTTGACCGGAAGGTCCTGCAGCAATGCGTCCACGGTGCCGCCCTGGATTGCCTGCCACATCTCGCCATCACTTGGGAAGTCGATGATCTCAGCACCCTTGGCGTGCTCGGTGGCGTAGTCCTTGCCGGTCGTGCCCTTCTGGACACCAACCTTCTTGCCCTTGAGGTCATTGATCGACTTGATCGGGGAACCCTTTGGCACCAGCAGCGACTGCTTCGAGGCGTAGTACGGCTCGGAGAAGATCAGTTTCTTGGCCCGCTCCGGGGTGATGGTCATGGCGCTGGCCACCAGGTCGCAGTCGCCGGAGTTCAGGGCGAGACCACTCTGCAGGGCATCAAATGAGGAGTCCTTGACCTTTAGATCCAGATCCAACTCATCGGCGATGTGCTGGACGATGTCGATGTCAAAGCCCTTGAAACCGCTATCGGCGCTCTTGTCGAATTCCTCGAAAGGAGCGTAGGGAACATCCGAACAAACAGTCAGGGTGTCCTTGGTGATCAGTTTGCCGCCGCCCTCAGTCTCCCCACCTGAAGAACCACAGGCCGAGAGGGTGAGCAACAGTGCCGCGATCAATGCCAGCGGCGAGAGCATTCTTTTGTCCATGGCCCGCACCCTAGTCCTACCGAACTCAAATATGGGAGTCATTGGGGTCGCGATTGCGTTACATTTCCCAAACCCTGGTCCAAGGACTGCCCTTCAAGGGGTCCGCCGCTGACGGCATGATGGCTCCATGGAGTTCCAGGATGTGGTGCAGAGTCGACGCATGACCCGCAACTACCGGACCGATCCGGTGCACCCCGAGGTGGTCTCATTGCTGGTCGCCAACGCCACCAGGGCCCCCAGCGCCGGGTTCTCCCAGGGCTGGGACTTCCTGGTCCTGGACCAGCCAGAGTCGGTGCACACCTTCTGGTCGGTGACCAGTGCAGACCCGGAGCGACCCGATGCCTGGCTGCGCGGCATGATGTCGGCACCGGTGGTGATCATCCCGTGCTCAAACAAGGACGCCTACCTGGAGCGATATGCCGCACCGGACAAGGGCTGGACCGATCGGGATGAGAGTCGCTGGCCGATGCCCTATTGGCACCTGGACACCGCCATGGCGTCGTTGTTGATCCTGCAGACCGCGACCGATCAGGGCCTGGGCAGTTGTTTCTTCGGGATCCCACCTGAGCGGGAACCGCGGGTTCGTGAGGCTTTCGGGATCCCGGGCCACCATGATCCGATTGGCGCCATCACCATCGGCTACCCGGCCGCGACTCGTGGTGCCACCGGCTCACCAGGACGCCGTCGTCGACGCTCTCCCAAAGAGGTGACCAGACACAACTCCTGGGCGTAGGTGTGTGGCGACCGGCGGAAGGGGGAGAGTCCGGCCGCCACACCCGGACATTCTCACCTCTGCGCCCGATTTGCGCTACTTCGGGGGGCAAGCAACCAGACCAGGCCAAAGGCCAGGAGCAAGCCAACCAGATCCGCGGCCAGATCACCCCAACTGCCATCCCGACCGATCGGCAAAAGGTCCTGTAGGACCTCCGAACCCGCCGCATAGGTGGCCAACCCGACCAATGCCAGTCCCCACGGCCCCAGCCGCGCTGCCAGCGCCGTGACCCCAAGGGTCAGGAAGATCAGCGCATGGATCACCTTGTCGCTGATGGGTGGATCCGGACTGTTCGGAGTGGCCGGCGAGAAAAGCAACACCAGGCTCACCAACAGGGCGACCAAAAAGATGCCCCGCCGAATCCACAACCAGGGCGTTGGCGGCAAGTACTCTCGCTCAGGTGACCGATTCACGAACGCGATTCTCCGCCAGTCGCCATTTCGCGCTGTTGTCCGGGTACGTCGCCCTGAGTGCCGCCGACACCTGGCTGGCCGGCCACCATGAGGGCGGTCGGATCCGCTGGATCACCAAGCCCCTGCTGATGCCCACGCTGGCAGCGGCCATGAGCCAACGGCCCAGCAACGAAATGGCACCGGCCACCTACGTCGGACTGGCTGGTTCCTGGGTGGGAGACATCGCCCTGCTCAATCGCAGCAACTCCGGTCTGAAACGCGGCCTGTTGGCCTTCTCAGTGGCCCAGAGTGCCTACATCAGCGATGTGGTCCGACTACGTGATCGGGACCGGCGCATCACCGGCAATCCGATCGCCCGACGTTTTGTGACAACTGGGCTGGCTCTGGCTCCGGGTGCGGCCATCGCGGCGTATCTGAAGGAACCAGTCCTCGGACCTGCTGTTGCCGGCTATGGCACCCTGCTGGCCACTCATGCTGCGGGTGCCAGCAATCTCGATCCCGGGCGGATCTCCAAGCGCAACCGACGCCTGCGCCTCATGGGAGCTGCCACTTTTCTGCTCAGCGACACCCTGCTGGGAGTCCGAAAGTTCTTTCTCCGCAATGACCCGGAGTTCCTGGAGGGTGCGGTGATGGCCACCTACGCCACCGCGCAACTCCTGATTGCAGAGTCGACCCGCGCCCGGGTCGGTGAGGACAGCAATCAGGGCTAGACGGGAACTTGGTCAAGCCTGGAATTCTCTTCCCTGATACGCACAAACCGCCTAGCATTTAGGCATGCCTATTCGTCTGCGCAGCCGTTTGGCTGCCGCCACGGTCAGCGGCCTGTTCGTCGCTGGTGTGGGCCTTACCGTGCCTTCAGGTGCCAACGCTCAACCGGTGGCCCCAGCAGGCACCCAGGCGCAGACACGCTCAGCAATGGTCAACTGCTACGTCCGGCCCACTCCTTTCCGACCCACTCGAATGGACATCTTCGGAATCGGCGGCGGCATCGATGTGCTCAGCATCCCCCGCAACCGTCGTTCCGGCATCCCCGGCACCCCGCCAATCAGCAGTTACGGGAAAAACGTCGTGGCCTGGTCAACCAGCGACGCCGCGCCGGGTAGCTACTGGGGCAATGTGCTGCTCAACGCCCACACCTGGCCTGATGGCAGCGCACTCGGCAACCGGCTCCTGTCCGGCCTCAACGTTGGTGACCTGATCATCATGTACGGCGGCGGTCGGCATTTGTGCTATCGCGTCACCAAGCGAGTGGTTTATCGACCCAGAGGCAAGAAAATGATGCGGCAGTACTACGCCTGGCGCTCCCGCTCCCAGCTCGCCCTGGTGGTTTGCTCCGGCAAGCGCCTCGGCCCGGGCAAGTGGACCAAGCGCACCGTTTGGTATGCCTCGCCTTCGATAGGCTAACCCTCCCATCGACCCGCACCAGAGCGGGTCAGCACAGGAGGCACCGGCTTGAGCGAGCTTCGCGACAACCCGGAGCCACTCTCCAACTCCCACCGCTGGGCCATCCTCGCCGCCAGCACCTGGGCCCAGGCCAGTTCCTCAGTCGCCATCAACGGACCTGCCTTCCTGATCCCGGCAATGAAACAGGACCTGGGTCTGAGTCTCACCACGGCGGCAACCCTGGCCGCCCTGTCCATCGCCGGCGTTCTGGCGATGCTGGTGATCTGGGGCTGGCTGGCCGACCATTGGGGGGAGCGCCGGGTGCTGCTGCTCGGCATCCTGGGCACTCTGGTCGCAGCTCTGGTGGGCACTGCGGCCAGGGATCCCTATCTCCTGGGCGGGTCCTTCTTCGCGATGGGTGCCTTCGGCGCCAGCACCAGCGCGGCCAGTGGGCGCGTGGTGATCGGCTGGTTCCCGCCCCACCGGCGTGGCATGGCCATGGGGATCCGCCAAATGGCCCAGCCCCTCGGGGTGGCGATCGGGGCCCTGACGATGGGCAGCATCGCCCACAGGTGGGGGCTTCCGGTGGCTATCTGGGTGCCAGTGATTGCCTCGGCATTCGGCCTGCTGGCGGTGCTGGTGGTGGTAATCGACCCGCCTCGCCTGCACAGGTCCCAAGTGGTCTCTGCCAATCCCTACCGTGAGTCCTCCTTTCTGACCCGGATCCATTTGGTGTCGGCGTTACTGGTCATCCCCCAGTTCGTAGTTTGGACCTTTGCCCTGACCTGGCTGGTTGACCATCGTGATTGGCCGATTGACCTGGCCGGAACGGTGGTGGCTGGGATGCATGTGCTCGGCGCCCTTGGTCGGATCGGGGTGGGTCATCTCTCTGACGTGGTTGGCTCCCGGGTCCGTCCGCTCGCCTGGGTGGCCCTGGCTGCAGCGATCACGATGGGCTTGTTGGCCGCCCTGGAACAGACGCCACTCGCCGTACTGCTGATGGTGGTGGCCTCTGGGGTAACGGTGGCTGACAATGGACTGGCCTTCACCAGTGTGGCCGAGCGCGCCGGGGACTACTGGGCCGGTCGCGCCCTGGGCATCCAGAACACCGGCCAGTACGCCGTCGCAACCGCGTCGGCACCCCTGGCTGGCGTGCTGATCACCCACCTTGGCTATTCGGTCACCTTCGGGTTGATCACCCTGGCTCCCCTGCTCGCCCTGCCACTGATCCCACGTCGTGACGAAGATCGCGAACCCAGCAGCACTGGTCGCGGGTAGGCTATGCCGTTGCTGAATGGTGCGCATCCTGGCCATTAGGCTCAGAACTGAACTGTTGACGATGAATCCGGAGTGAGCAATGCAGCTCTTCGCCATAATCGTGTCGCTGTCGATCTCTGTGGTCGCCATCGCGTTCACCGCTCGTGCTGTCTGGCACATCCTGCGCGTGATCCGGGCCGGTCAGCCAGCCTCACGTACCAACGATCCAGCAGCCCGCACCATCAACATGCTCAAGGAAACCCTTGGGCACACCAGGATGCTGCAGTGGCACTGGATCGGCATCATGCACTGGTTTGTCTTTGCTGCCTTCCTATTCCTCTCCTCGGCCGTGCTGGCGGCGTACTTCCAGCTCTTTGATCCACACTTCACCATCCCGCTGATCGGCGACACCCTGATCTACGGCTGGACCGCGGAGCTGCTGGGCCTGCTCGGCACGGTCGGCATCATCGTGCTGATCATCTACCGCCAGGTGAAGAACCCAACTCGGTTGGGCCGCTCCAGCCGGTTCTTCGGTTCCAGCAAGTGGCAGGCCTACTTCGTTGAGTTCATGGCGCTCCTGGAGAGCGCGGCGATCCTGTTCGTACGGGGTGCGGAGTTCAAGCTGATCGAGGGTGCCCGGAGGATAGAGTTCCCCTTCAGCCACCTGATCGGGAATTTCTACCCCGATGACGCCCATTCCCTGGAGAACATCATCTTCTTCGTGGCGATGGTCAAGATCGTCTCAGCGATGGCCTGGCTGATCGTGATCTCGGCAAACCTGACCATGGGTGTGGCCTGGCACCGCTTCACCGCCTGGTTCAACATCTGGTTCAAGCGTGAGTCCTCCGGTCGCACCGCGCTGGGCGCGTTGACCCCGATGATGGCCAACGGCCAGCCGGTCAACTTCGAGGACCTCGAGGACATGGACGAGGAAACCACCCTCGGCGTGGGGAGGATCGAGGACTTCACCTGGAAGGACCGTCTCGACTTCACCACCTGCACCGAGTGTGGCCGCTGCCAGTCCCAGTGTCCGGCCTGGAACACCGAGAAGCCGCTTTCGCCCAAGCTACTTACCCTGCGCCTGCGAGACCACGCCTACGCCAAGGCGCCGTACTCCCTGGCGAGCAGTGACGAGGCCCGCGCGGCATTGCCCGGCGACGTACTGACTGAGGCCGAACGGCCTCTGGTCGGCGCCACTGAGGGCGATTGGGCCTGGGACCCCACCGGTGGCGCGGTTATCGACGACGTCGCCCTGTGGTCGTGTACGTCGTGTGGCGCCTGCGTGCAGCAATGCCCGGTCGACATCGAACATGTCGATCACATCGTCGACATGCGGCGCTATCAGGTGCTGGTGGAGGCCAATTTCCCCGCTGAGCTCAATGGCCTGTTCAAGGGCCTGGAGAACAAGGGCAATCCCTGGAATATGAACCCCAACTCCCGGATGGAGTGGGCCCAGGGCCTCGACTTCGACGTCAAGGTCGTCGGCGAGGACGTCGAATCCCTCGACGAGGTCGAGTGGCTGTTCTGGGTTGGTTGCGCCGGCGCCTATGAGGACCGGGCCAAGAAGACCACCCGCGCCGTGGCTGAGCTGCTCAACATCGCCGGCGTCGAATTCGCCGTACTGGGCAATGGGGAAACCTGTACTGGCGACCCCGCTCGCCGAGCCGGAAACGAGTTCGTCTTCCAGGGCCTGGCCAGCCAGAACGTTGAGACCTTCAAGGAGACCAGGGTCAAGAAGGTCGTCTCCACCTGTGCGCACTGCTTCAACACCCTGAAGAACGAGTACAAGGACTTCGGCATCGAGCTTGAGGTCGTGCACCACACCCAACTGTTGAATCGTTTGGTGCGGGAGAAGAAGCTGGCGCCAGTGGCCAGCCAGGGTGGCACTCGCTCGATCACCTACCACGACCCCTG
>CAZRKI010000078.1:0-9184 GCA_964600765.1 uncultured Marmoricola sp. | reverse complement strand
AAGAAGCCGGCCGAGACCCGCATGGGTTCCGGCAAGGGTTCCCCCGAGTGGTGGGTGGCCAACGTCAAGGCTGGCCGAGTGATGTTCGAACTCTCCGGTGTTCCTGAGGACGTGGCTCGTGAGGCAATGCGCCGAGCGATGCACAAGCTGCCGATGAAATGCCGGTTCGTTTCCCGTGAAGCAGGTGATTTCTGATGGCGACCGCAACCGAGCTCGATGAGCTGAACAACATCGACCTGGAGACCAAGCTGCGCGAGGCCAAGGAGGAGCTGTTCAACCTGCGCTTCCAGTCCGCGACTGGGCAGTTGGAGAGCCATGGCCGCCTGAAGGCAGTCAAGAAGGACATCGCCCGGATCTACACCGTGGTGCGTGAGCGTGAGCTCGGTATTCGCCAGGGTCCGGACAACAAGAACAATGACAAGGATGGTGCTGCGTGAGCCCCGAGGCAGTTACCCCAGAGGCCGCGCAGGAGCGTCCTCGCCGCAAGGTCCGCGAAGGCCTGGTGGTCAGCGACAAGATGGACAAGACCGTGGTTGTCTCCGTGGAGGATCGCGTGAAGCATGCCCTCTACGGCAAGGTGATGCGCCGTACCTCGAAGCTCAAGGCCCATGACGAGGCCAATGAGGCTGGCATCGGCGATCGCGTACTGATCATGGAGACCCGTCCGCTCAGCGCTACCAAGCGCTGGCGCGTGGTGGAGATTGTGGAGAAGGCCAAATGATCCAGCAGGAGTCGCGACTCAAGGTCGCCGACAACACCGGTGCGAAGCAGATTCTCTGCATTCGTGTCCTGGGTGGTTCCGGAAGGCGGTACGCCGGCATTGGCGACGTCATCGTGGCCACGGTCAAGGACGCCATCCCCGGTGGAAACGTCAAGAAGGGCGATGTCGTCAAGGCTGTCATCGTGCGCACCGCCAAGGAGCGCCGTCGTCCGGATGGTTCCTACATCCGGTTTGATGAGAATGCTGCGGTGATCCTCAAAGCTGACGGCGAGCCCCGTGGTACCCGTATCTTCGGCCCGGTTGGCCGTGAACTGCGGGAGAAGAAGTTCATGAAGATCATCTCGCTGGCTCCGGAGGTGATCTGAGATGAGCGTCAATATCAAGAAGGGCGACACCGTGAAGGTGATCGCTGGCAAGGACAAGGGTGTTGAGGGCAAGGTCATCCGCGTTTATCGTGCTGAGCAGCGCGTGATCGTCGAGGGTGTCAACCAGGTCAAGAAGCACACCAGGACCCCGCAACAGGGCGGTCCTGCTGGAGGAACTGGCGGCATCGTCAACACCGAAGCCCCGATCCACATCTCCAATGTGATGCTGGTTGAGGGCAAGGGCACCACCCGCATCGGTTTCAAGAAGACCGAGGCCACCAAGCGTCGTGCTGACGGTTCCACCTACAAGGTGCAGCGCAGCGTGCGCATCTCGCGTAAGTCCGGAGATGAGATCTGATGAGTGAAACCACCACCAAGCAGCCGCCTCGGATGAAGACTCGCTACCGCGAGGAAATCATCAAGTCGATGCAGGATGACTTCAACTACGCCAATGTGATGCAGGTTCCCGGCCTGACCAAGATCGTGGTCAACATGGGTGTCGGCGAGGCTGCGCGTGACTCCAAGTTGATTGAGGGTGCGGTCAAGGACCTCACCGCGATTACTGGCCAGAAGCCTCAGATCACCAAGGCCCGCAAGTCGATCGCCCAGTTCAAGTTGCGCGAGGGAATGCCGATCGGGGCCCACGTCACCCTTCGTGGTGACCGGATGTGGGAGTTCCTGGACCGACTGCTGTCCCTGGCGCTGCCCCGGATCAGGGACTTCCGTGGGCTGTCCGGCAAGCAGTTCGATGGCCGCGGCAACTACACCTTTGGTCTGACCGAACAGGTCATGTTCCACGAGATCGATCAGGACAAGATCGATCGTTCCCGTGGCATGGACATCACCATCGTGACGACCGCGACCAACGATGATGAGGGCCGGGCGCTGCTGAAGAAGCTTGGATTCCCCTTCAAGGAAGGCAACTGAGATGGCAAAGACTGGACTCAAGGTCAAGGCAGCCCGCAAGCCGAAGTTTGCAGTTCGCGGTTACACCCGTTGCCAGCGCTGCGGCCGACCCAAGTCGGTTTACCGCAAGTTCGGCCTGTGCCGGATCTGCTTGCGCGAAATGGCTCACCGAGGTGAGCTGCCCGGGGTTACCAAGAGTTCTTGGTAACCGAAGCTGAAGGTCTGCCCCAGGCAGAAACCGCAGAACAGAAAGAAACCACATCATGACGATGACTGATCCGATCGCAGACATGCTCACGCGTCTGCGTAACGCCAACCAGGCGTACCACGATTCAGTGTCCATGCCGTACAGCAAGTTGAAGGCTGGCGTGGCACAGATCCTCAAGCAAGAGGGGTACATCACCACCTTCGAGGTGCGTGATGCCGAGTCCGGCGTTGGCCAGACCCTCGACATTCAGCTGAAGTACGGCCGCAACCGGGAGCGTTCCATCGCCGGTCTGCGCCGGATCAGCAAGCCCGGTCTGCGGGTGTATGCCAAGCACACGGCACTGCCCAAGGTTCTGGGTGGCCTGGGTGTGGCCATTATTTCAACCAGCCAGGGTCTGCTCACAGACCGTCAGGCCAACAGCAAGGGTGTAGGTGGGGAAGTCCTCGCCTACGTCTGGTGACAAGGGAGGTATGACGCAATGTCTCGCATTGGCAAGCTCCCGGTGACCATCCCCGCTGGGGTAGACGTGGCCATCGCTGACCAGGAGATCACGGTCAAGGGCCCCAAGGGGACCCTGACCCACACCGTGGCAAACCCGATCACGGTGGAAAAGGGTGATGGATCCGTTGAGGTCAAGCGCCCGGATGATCATCGCAACAACAAGGCGCTGCATGGCCTGACCCGGACCCTGATCAACAACATGGTCATCGGTGTCACCGAGGGCTATGAGAAGCGTCTGGAGATCGTGGGTGTCGGATACCGGGTGCTGTCCAAGGGTCCGGCCCAGCTGGAGTTCCAGCTTGGCTACAGCCACCCGATCACCTTCAATGCTCCTGAAGGCATCACCTTCAATGTTGAGAACCAAACCCGATTCGGCGTGGTTGGCATCGACAAGCAGCTCGTTGGTGAGGTCGCTGCAAACATCCGCAAGCTGCGCAAGCCAGAGCCCTACAAGGGCAAGGGTGTGCGCTACGCAGGCGAACACATCCGCCGCAAGGCTGGAAAGGCTGGCAAGTAATCATGGCCATCTCTTTGAAGCACCAAAAGCACATGGCTGCTCGCCAGGCATCACGCCTGCGGCGCCAGATGCGTGGACGCAAGAAGATCCAGGGATCTGCCGAGCGTCCCCGCCTCGTTGTGACCCGTTCCGCCAAACACATCTCGGTCCAGGTCGTCGACGACCTGGTCGGCAAGACGTTGGCCTCTGCTTCCACGATGGAAGCAGACCTGCGCGGTGTGGCTGGGGACAAGACTGCCAAGGCCAAGAAAGTTGGCGAACTCGTTGCTGAGCGCGCCAGGGCTGCGGGAATCCAGGGCGTGGTCTTTGACCGCGCCGGCAACAAGTACCACGGCCGTGTCGCGGCCCTTGCTGATGGCGCCCGTGAGGGCGGCCTGACGTTCTGATCGCGACTATTTCTCAACGAAGGGAACTCTCATGAGCGCACCTGCGCAACGTGCCGGTGGTGACCGGGGCAGCGACCGCGGCGGTCGCAATGATCGCCGGGGCGGTCGCGATGACCGTCGCAACAACGCCGCAGACAAGAACACATACCTCGAGCGCGTGGTGGCCATCAACCGCGTCGCCAAGGTCGTAAAGGGTGGCCGGCGGTTCAGTTTCACCGCTCTGGTGATCGTTGGCGACGGCGACGGCATGGTTGGGGTTGGCTACGGCAAGGCCCGCGAAGTGCCTGCGGCAATCGCCAAGGGTGTCGAGGAGGCCAAGAAGAACTTCTTCCGGGTCCCTCGGATCCAGGGCACCATCCCGCACCCGGTTCAGGGCGAGAAGGCGGCAGGCGTGGTTCTGCTGCGTCCGGCCTCACCCGGTACCGGTGTGATCGCTGGCGGACCCGTGCGTGCAGTCCTGGAATGCGCAGGCATCCACGACGTACTCAGCAAGTCGCTGGGATCCTCAAACCAGATCAATATCGTCCACGCCACGGTTGAGGCGCTGCGTTCCCTGGAGAACCCAGAAACAGTTGCTGCTCGCCGTGGACTGCCGGTGGAAGAGGTAGCTCCGGCTGCGCTGCTGAAGGCCCAGGCCGACAGCGATGCGCAGGCACCGGTGGCTGCCGCAGCAGGGAGTGAAGCGTAATGGCGCAGTTGAAGGTGACCCAGAAGAAGTCATCGATCGGTTGCAAGCAGAACCAGCGCGACACCCTGCGTTCGCTTGGTCTCAAGCGCATCGGCGATGAGGTCGTCAAGGAGGACCGTCCTGAGATCCGGGGCATGGTCCACACCGTCCGTCACCTGGTGACGGTCGAGGAAGTGACCCAGGGAAAGGGAAACTGACATGTCGTTGAAGTTGCATCACCTGCGCCCAGCGCCAGGTGCCAAGACCGCCAAGACCCGCGTGGGCCGTGGTGAGGGTTCCAAGGGCAAGACCGCTGGTCGCGGCACCAAGGGGACCAAGGCTCGCTACCAGGTGCCGGCTGCATTTGAGGGTGGGCAGATGCCCATTCACATGCGCCTGCCCAAACTGCGCGGATTCAAGAACCCGTTCAAGGTTGAGTACCAAGTGGTCAATCTGGATCGGATCAACGCCCTGTTCCCCGAGGGCGGTGCCATTACGGTCGCCGACCTGGTGGCCCGTGGGGCGGTCCGCAAGGGTCACCCGGTGAAGGTGCTGGGCCAGGGAGACATCTCTGTTGCCGTTCAGATTACCGCAGAGAAGTTCTCTGCCTCCGCCAAGGAGAAGATCGCCGCTGCAGGCGGTACCGCAACCGAATCAGAATGACCAATCCGGCAGGGCAGGACTTGCTTTCCGACTAGGCGTCGGAGTGTGGGCCTGCCCTGTTAGGCTTCTCCGGGCCCGGTAGGGATGCCGGGAACTGTTCAGGACGAGAAAGTAGGGGCACGTTGCTCGGCGCATTCATGAGTGCATTCCGGACTCCGGATCTGCGAAAGAAATTGCTCTTTGTGCTCTTCATAATTGCTGTGTTTCGCCTGGGCTCCCAGGTGCCCGCACCAGGGGTGAACACCAGCAATGTGCAGGCCTGCTTCCAGAACAGCAAGGACGGCATCTATGGCCTGATCAACATGTTCTCCGGTGGCGCACTGCTGCAATTGACAATTTTTGCGCTGGGCATCATGCCCTACATCACCGCCAGCATCATCCTGCAACTCCTGGTCGTGGTGATTCCCCGACTGGAAGCGTTGAAGAAGGAAGGTCAGGCAGGCCAGGCCAAGATCACCCAGTACACCCGCTACCTGACCCTGGGTCTGGCGATTCTGCAGGCAACCGGCATCGTGGCCCTGGCGCGAACCGGCAACCTACTTCAGGACTGCAACCGCGACCTGCTGTACAAGAACGACACCATGACCGCCATCATCCTGGTGGTGACCATGACGGCTGGCACCGTGGTGATCATGTGGTTGGGTGAATTGATCACCGAGCGTGGCATCGGCAATGGCATGTCGATCCTGATTTTCGCCCAGATCATCGCCACCTTCCCGATTGCCCTGTGGCAGGTCGAGAAGGCCAAGGGCCCCTGGATCTTCTCAGCAGTAATTATCGTTGGCATCGCGGTGATGGCTGCGGTTGTCTTCATTGAGCAGGCTCAGCGTCGAATCCCGGTGCAATACGCCCGAAGAATGGTTGGGCGCAAGATGTTTGGTGGGTCCTCCACCTACATCCCGCTGAAGGTTAACCAGGCTGGGGTTATCCCGGTGATCTTTGCTTCCAGTCTGTTGTACCTACCGGCGATGCTGGTGCAGTTCAACCAGAACTCGACCTCGCCCTGGGTGCGCTGGGTCAGTGAGCACCTGGTCCGTGGGGATCACCCGATCTACATGGTGACCTATTTCTTGATGATCATCTTCTTCACCTACTTCTATGTGGCCATCACTTTCGAACCCAAGGAAGTGGCGGACAACATGAAGCAGTACGGCGGGTTCATCCCCGGGATCCGGGCAGGTAAACCCACTGAGGACTATCTGGCCTACGTACTGTCCCGAATCACCGCGCCTGGCTCGTTGTATCTGGGCATTGTGGCTTTGATCCCACTGATTGCCCTGGTGATGGTCAATGCCAACCAGGACTTCCCATTTGGCGGCACTTCGCTGCTGATCATGGTTGGCGTCGCCCTTGACACGATCAAGCAGATCGAGAGCCAGTTGCAGCAACGCAACTACGAAGGGTTCCTCCGCTAATGCGACTTATCTTCATGGGTCCCCCCGGTGCCGGCAAGGGCACCCAGGCCAAGCACGTGGCCGAGCGTTTCGGCATCCCGGCGATTTCCACCGGTGACATCTTCCGCGCCAATGTCGGCCAGGGGACAGCGCTCGGCCTGAAGGCCAAGGAATACATGGATCGTGGGGACTACGTGCCCGACGAGGTCACCAATGCGATGGTGCGGGATCGAATCGCCGAACCAGATGCCGAGGCAGGTTTCCTGCTGGATGGTTACCCGCGCACCCTTGACCAGGTCCATGAGCTCGACGCCATGATCAAGGCCACCGGTCACGAACTTGATGTGGCACTCGTGCTCACTGCAAATCAGGACGAACTGGTGGCGCGGCTGTTGCAACGCGCCCAGATCGAGGGTCGGGCAGACGACACCGAAGAGGTGATCCGTCGTCGCCAGGAGGTGTACGCCGAGCAGACCGAGCCCCTGATCAATCTCTATCGGGATCGTCAGATGCTGATTGAGGTCGATGGCATGGGCGAGATCCAGGCAGTCACCGATCGCATCATGGCGGCTCTTGAGGGCGTACACAGTTCCTAGGAACCGTATCTTCCAGGGAGGACCAGATGGTCTTTGGTGACCGTGGGATCGAAATCAAGTCCCCAGAGCAGATCGATCGGATGCGGGTTGCGGGATTGCTGGTCGGCCAGACACTCGAACTGATCCGGTCAGCGGTCAAACCGGGGGTCTCCACCGGGGAATTGGACGCGCTTGCAGAGGAGAACATCCGGGCTGGTGGCGGCATCCCCTCGTTTCTGGGATATGGCTTCCCGCCATTTCCAGCCACGATCTGTGCCTCAGTGAATGATGAAGTCGTGCATGGCATTCCCGGAGATCGGGTCCTTGAGGATGGCGATGTCATTTCAGTTGACTGCGGGGCCATCGTCGATGGATGGCATGGCGATGCGGCCATCACGGTGGCAGTCGGAAATGTGGACCCTGCGGTTCTGGAGTTGATGCGGGTTACTGAGGAGTCGATGTGGCAGGGGTTTGCGGCAGCTCGTCTTGGTGGTCACGTCACTGATATCTCCCACGCCATCGAGTCCTATGTACTCAGCCAGCAACAACCCGGTGGCAACCAGTACGGGATCCTGCGCGACTACACCGGGCATGGCATCGGAACCGCGATGCACCAACCGCCAAATGTGCCCAACTTCGGCAAACCCGGTCGTGGACCCAGGCTGAAGAAGGGATTGGCATTGGCTGTGGAACCGATGGTGACCCTGGGGTCCTTCGACACACTCCTTGCCGATGACGAGTGGACAGTGGTCACCAGCGATGGATCCTGGTCAGCACACTACGAACACACCTTCACCATTACTCCGGATGGACCCTGGATCCTTACTGCTCTGGATGGTGGCCGGGCCCGCCTCAACGCGATGGGTGTCCCTTTCGGCGGACACTGAGTGATCCGGTGCTGCCTTGATTAGTTGGTATCCGCAACACTGGCCCAGCCGCTCCGTCTAACATTGCGGCCATGGCATTGAGCGATGATCGGGTTACCTGGTTCACCAACACTTTTGAGGCGATGACCCAGAACATGGAGCGGGCCGTGCTCGGCAAGCGCCATGTCATCCACCTGGCCCTCACCTGCCTGATCTCTGAGGGGCATTTGCTCCTGGAGGATTACCCAGGAACAGGTAAGACCATGTTGGCCCGGGCGCTGTCATCCACCATGACTGGCTCGCATGCACGAATCCAGTTCACTCCAGACCTGTTGCCTTCAGACGTAACCGGCGTGACGGTGTATGAACAACAACGTGGAGCCTTCCAGTTCCACCCCGGACCGATCTTCCACAGCATCGTGCTTGCCGATGAGATCAACCGGGCCAGTCCCAAGACCCAGGCCGCGCTGCTGGAGGTGATGGAGGAGGGACACGTCACGGTCGACGGCGTCACCCATGAGGTGCCCCAGCCATTCATGGTGATCGCCACCCAGAACCCAATCGAACAGGCGGGCACCTATCGGCTGCCTGAGGCCCAGTTGGACCGCTTCTTGATGAAGTCCTCGGTCGGGTACCCGGATGCAGACGCCACGGAGAACTTGTTGCTGGAATCGAAGACCAGGGACCGGGCCGGACTGGTCCAACCGATCATGTCTGCTGACCTGATCGAGTCAATGAGTGCCATTGCAGATGAGGTTTTCGTTGATCCGGCGATCATTACCTATATCCGCCAACTCGCAGAGGCATCTCGCGAAGCCGATCATGTCAGGCTGGGGCTGTCAGTACGTGGCTGTCTGGCCCTGATCCGGGTCTGCAAAACCTGGGCAGTTGCCAATGGTCGTAGCTACGTCGTACCCCAGGATGTGGCGGATCTGGCCCACCCGGTCCTGGGGCATCGTCTGATTCTTGATGGTGAGGCAGTATTCCGGGGCGTGGACGTCGATGAGGTCATCGAAGACCTACTCAAGCAGGTGGCGGCACCCGCCGTACGCAAGCAGTGATTCAGTGAGTGATATCGAGTTCAGTTTCGATGCGCTGAAGAGGCTGGTGACACCTCTTGGGCGCTCGTTGTTGGTGCTCGGACTCGTCTCCTGGGGGATGGCGGTCTTTGGTCAGTGGCCACTGATGCAGATTGTCGCAGTGATCTGCTTGGTGCTCTGGATTCTGGCCTTGGTGACCATGGTGATTCCGGGTGCCCTGACCGGCCGGACTCAGGTGGTTCCAGCCCGTACGGTTGCTGGGGAGTCGGCAACGGTGAACCTAACGGTTGAGGCCGCCAGTGGGATTCCCGTGCTCTCCCCGGTCGTCAACGTGGATGTGGGTACTCAGCGGCATGCCATCAGATTGGCAACGGT
>CAZRKI010000077.1:0-9410 GCA_964600765.1 uncultured Marmoricola sp. | reverse complement strand
ATACTGAACAGTGTAGGAAGCGGAGATGATCCTGGTCGGTAGCCCTACTGGTGCTCTCATTGGAGCCCGAGCGCGATCAGCAAGGTGAGACTCGACTTCGCTACACGGAAGTTGAGACAACAACGCGCACAACTGGTGACCGGGTCCAACCAGGAGCCAGCAACGTACGTCGCATCGGCTCAGGAACCGGCACCTACATCGCCGATGAGCAGCGCGCAGACGGGGCTCGGTGGCTTCTGTGGCAGGGCTTCGAGCTTCGCCTGGCGAGACGAGAAGTCTCGGGACAGGGCTCACATCAGGCGCCTCATGTCTCAGAGGAACTGGTGCTCAACCAGATACCTCGGAACCTGGAGGGGCGGTGTCCGGTTTCACGGCGACGCTGGTGTTTGAGACAATGGTGGTGTTCTCGCGAGAGTTCGCGTGTGTCAGGGGACGACGACAAGGAAATGTCTTGACCAATATCCGGAGTGCCTCAACAGCCCTCGTGCGCTGACACCTTCTTCTGGTGTCGGCGCATCCGTCGAGAACTCCGGGAGAACCCTTGTCCACCTCATCTGCCGTCACACTTACCGACGTTTCGTTTGACTGGCCCGATGGCACCGAAGTCATCAGCCACGTTACTGGTTCATTCGCTGCCGGACGGACCGGCTTCATCGGCGCCAACGGTGCCGGCAAGACCACCCTGCTCCGTCTCATCGCAGGCGACTTGACACCCACGGCCGGGTCGATCAGTACCACTGGAGTCGTCGATTACCTCCCCCAGGATGTGACTCGTGGAACCAGAACCGTGTCAGGTCTCCTGGGCATCGACCAGGTGCGTGATGCCCTCCGTGCAGTGGAGGCTGGCTCGCTTGATCCGGTCGACTTCGAGACCATCGGCCATACCTGGGACATCGAGGACCGAGCGATCGTCGAACTCGACCGCCTCGGTCTTCCAAACGAACTGGATCGCGCAGTCGAGACACTGTCTGGCGGCGAGGCGATGCTCACCGCCATCGCCGGTATTCGGCTACGCGGCTCTGACATCGCGCTGCTCGATGAGCCGACAAACAACCTCGATCTGGAAGGCCGCCAACGCCTGTATGAGCTCGTCGACCGGTGGCATGGCACCCTGATCGTCGTCAGCCACGACCTCGACCTTCTCGACCGAATGGACGCCACAGTCGAGTTGCGCGGCGCCGAGCTGACCACCTTCGGCGGCCCATACAGCGAGTACGCCGCGTGGCTGAATGTGCAGCAAGAGGCGGCGATGCAGGCACTTCGCTCAGCCGAGCGGACCCTCAAGAAGGAGATGAGGGAGCGGGTGAAGGCGGAGGAGCGCATCGCCCATAGCGAGCGGCAAGGCCGCAAGGACAGGGAGAACCGCAAGTACATCGGAGCAGTCATCAACGACCACCGCAACTCAGCTGAGAAGGCACAAGGAGCACGACGACGCGGCGCCAATGCCAAGGTCGATGCAGCGCGCGAGGCCGTCGCTGCGGCGGAACTATCCATGCGTGATGACGACAGTATTCGTGTCGATCTTCCAGATCCCAAGGTGCCCAACGGCCGTCGGATCGGCGAGTTGTCAAGTGCTGATGGGCGGTCCCATGTCATTCGGGGGCCGGAGCGGATCGCGATCATTGGGCCGAACGGTGTTGGCAAGACGACCCTGTTGGAGTCTCTCGCCAGGAGCAGCACGGCACAGGTTGGCCATCTTCCGCAGCGCATCCCGCTGGACGACGAGGCCACAGTCATCGGGCTGATCGAGGAGGCCGCTCCGGGCGTACCCACGGGAGAACTGCGCAACAGACTTGCCCGGCTCCTTATCCGTGGAACGATGGTCGACAGGGTGGTTGGGAATCTCTCGGGTGGGGAGCGCTTCCGAGTAGCGCTCGCCACGCTGCTTCTGGCCGACCCGACCCCAGGACTCCTGATTCTTGACGAGCCGACCAACGACCTCGACATCGCCAGTGTCGACAAGCTCGTCGAAGCCTTGTCCGCCTACCGAGGTGCTCTCCTCGTCGTGAGCCACGACCAGCGCTTCTTGCGGCGACTCGGCCTGACGCTTGTGCTTCGCCTCGATAGCGAGCGTCAGCTCCACCAGGCCACGTTGCATTAGGCCCATTCAGGGCTGTGCAGTTCGACCCGGCTGTACCCACCGCACCCCGTGTGTATCCCGCTGAGGTGTCGGACGACTCCAACTCGGGAGGATGGAGCTGATGCTGAACGACGCACGACTGTGCTTGATCCGCCACAGTCCCTGTCCGGTCCCCAGCGTCGGCAGGAGGGACAAGTGGTCCACGGGGGAGTGGGTGTAGATCAACACCGACACCAGTTGGCCACTACTGGAGTGGTGGGGTTTGAGGTACGGCGAGGCAGCGATTCGGACCGCCGGTCCCTCGTCCGATGTCGGGCAAACCGATCCTCCGACGCGACGACCCCGCACCATCGAACACTACGACCGGGTCAGCGGCTTCCTCGACCGCCACTGCGTGCACTTCCTTCCCGCGTAAGTCGCTGGCGTCCTAACCGGGACCAAGCCTTGGGCGCTGAACAGCAGTTCCACGTAGTAATACCCGTGGTGAACATCAATGGTGCCGTCGGTGTTCAAAATGCCCTGGCCCGGCGATCCCCGGGTCAACATTCAAAGCGACAAGGGCAAGGCGAAGGTATACCAGGTTCGCCAGGTGCTCGCGGCGATCGACAAGACGGAGGCAATGTGATGGACGCACTGGACCACCCGCAGGTAGACGTGGCGCACTACACCTATCGGGTGACCTGGTCCGCCGAGGACAGCGAGTACGTCGCCACCTGCCTTGAGTTCCCCTCGCTGTCGTGGCTCGCGGGATCTCGGGCCGAGGCCATCGATGGGTTGGAGCAGGTTGTCGCTGACGTAGTCGAGGACATGGCCAGCAGCGGAGATGCCATCCCCGAACCGCTTTCGGAGCGCAGGTTCTCGGGAACCTTCAACGTTCGTATTGGCGAGCACCTTCATCGCGACCTCGTGATGCTTGCAGCTGAGGAACATCTGAGCCTCAATCAGTACGTCATCAGGAAGCTCGCTTCCAGCCAAGGCGCTCCCGACGAAACCCGTGACATGGGCCGAGCAACGGCCCTTGCCTGGATGAATCGCTCCACCGCACCGCCAGACGCCTGCCCTGATCCGTGAATTTTCGCCCGATATGACCACAAACTCCGTACCCTCGACATCATGAACCAGAGCGTTTGGGATCTCCGCTTCGACATCATGAGCGACCGGCAAGGTGGACAGGACGCGGATCGACACAGCCCGACGCTTCGAGAGCAGCATCGGCTCCTGTGGACCAAACCGCTGCCAACAGGGCCGAGCTTCGACCTTGTTGATGTATATCCGAATGGATACCTGAAGTACGACTCCGAGAGCGGCGAGACCTTCTCGCTTTCCAGCGACGCGTCGATCCGTACTTTCGCCAGGGTCGGCAGGATGAGCCAAGTCGTCGCCAGTATCACTCCCGAGGAGCTCAAAGAGTTCCGTCGCGAGGGCACCACGGTGGCTGGGTGCATGCTCTTTCCTGGCAACAGGATCGGCCGGAGGCAAACGATCAACCAGGCGCGGGGTATGCACCCACGGATTGCGGATCGTCTCGACCTCACCCTGGAGTGCATCCGTCTCCACTACCTCACCCAGAGCAACCCATTGGAGAAGGTTCTGAACCGGTATTCCTCCTTCTTCGACCTTTTCGATAACTTCGACGGCTACGTGGATTTCTGGCTCCTTCAAGACCTCGTCGAGGGAGGCGCCGTTCGGTTCTTCACCAACTGGAAGGGATTCAACTCAGGATCAGCCTTCCCTTCTGCCGAGGAGTACCCGGAATACCGCCGGCGAACCCTCGACTTCGTCCGGAGTCGGCGATCACGCATGCAGAATCACATGAAGCGACTGAAGGATGCTCAATAAAGAGAGTGGCTGTTCGTCTCCTGCGTCTCTTCGTCTAGGTCCGTCTCCGACAACTAGGCCGAATGAAAGCTAAGACATCGTCACCGTCACCGACGAGAGAAGCGGCTTGGTTGACGCGCCTGCTGGTCTTCCTTGGTTTCGAATCCTGAGCCCAGATCGGTGCTGCCTTTTTCCATCTGCGGACGAATCGGACTCGGGTCAACGTCAATGGTTCTGAGTTCATGACCTCCTACGTTGCCGCCGTATGGCGGCAGGGAGCCTTGCCTGCTGTGCCGTTGCCGTCCAGGTCGCGGTGCCGAGCCGATGCAGGTGGTGGTAGTGCGTCTGAGCCAAGAGGAGATTGCGGCGCTGGATGCGATCGCCGAGCGTGAGCACCTGACGCGCTCCGAAGCCATTCGGCGGGCACTCGCCAACTTTGCTGCGTGAAGGTTCACCCGAGCGCGCTCAAGCATGGAGTGTTGCCGGAAGACGTTGCCCAGGCCGCCGATTGGCCACAATGGATCGAGCCCCTTGATGAGGATGAGTGGCCGCGTCGGGAGTTGCGGTTGGGCTTTGGCACTTGAGCTCGACTGTTGGAGACTGCGCACTCTTTGCGTTCGATGACTCGATGGTGTCACGAGTAGATACCATCCAGTGATGGCGATAACCCTGCGACTGAGTGACGAGGAGACCGAGGCGTTACGGCTTCGTGCCCAGCGGGAGTCCCGCTCCATGCAGGAAGTGGCCAGGCAGGCCGTCCGCGAATACATCGACACCCGCAATCGGGCAGAGCTCCTCGATCAGGTTCTGGATGAGGAACTCCCGCGCTACGCCGAGGCTCTCAGACGGCTCGGGCAGTGATCTACCTGTCGTTGTCTGAACTTCGACATGTCGCCGAGCGAACGTTCGGACCGGAAGTGCTGGTGTCCGTGCTGTAGCGTCTAGAAAACTCGACGAGGCCTCGGACATTGCCGCGCGACTCAAGCAGGGCAGCGAACCCTGGCGCAGTTGAGGCGTCCGGAGCATGGGCAGCAACCGTTACCCGCAAGGTCGTCAGACTTCAGGGAGGTTGTGTTCGCCAGATCGTCGAAGATCCGATAGGGACCAGAATGACGAGACCCAGGACAGGTCCGATGTAGCGCCGATCACCAGCGGCGCCCGATATGTCAGAGTCGGTCCAGGGCGCAGCAGCACCGCGACCTTCACGGAACTCCCGGGCGTCAGTACAAGTTCTCGGCATAGGACCCGCGTGTGCACCGACCAGCGCACATAGATAGACGAATCCCCGCTGTAACCGGAGTACGCGTGTTTGGGGCTCCTTTCTAGACTCCACGCCATGTTGGTTCCTGACCAGATCGAACGGCTTGTCGCTCTCGGCGTATCTGAGCTTGCTGGCCTAACGGGTGACGACTTCCGCAGACTCGGGGCCAATCTCCCTGCCGATGGTGTCGTTGTGGTTGGTCCGGGGCTTGTGACTCCTCGACTACTCGCGCCCTTGTTGGAGTCCAGTGGCAAACCCGGTTTCGTGGTGGAGGATCTGACCGACCTTGATGACTTCGCCGATCAGGTAGAGGTGCCAACCGCTGGGCTCTACATCATTCGGGGGGTCGACCGGGGTGACGATCTACGGAATTGGAGTCCCAACGAGGCGATGCCTGAGCTTGAGTCCCGCGGTCGGAGCCCAATGACTTTGAGCGAGGGCATTTCCTGGCTGCTTCAGGAGCCAGGCCGTCTGGAACGTGACGCATGTTTCATGTGCATCGGCTCGCGCAAACCCAAGGGCAAGGGTCTTGATGCGCGTACGCCGGCGATCTGGCTGAGCAATGGCACTGGCCGCGACGGCACGGCTCGACGCAATGCTCCCAAGGTCGGGTGGTGTTGGGCAGGCAATCGGCACACCTGGCTGGGGATCGCGTCCGTGGAATCGCGGATCGGATGATCCAGCCGGGCTCCAGGGAAGTGCCACATGGTGTGCTCTCGGTCCTGTGGCTCCGCTAACCCCAGTGGTGAAACCAGCGGTTTCTTCCCTGGATGGGTGCTTGCTCGCAGTTGTAAAATTTGCGGACCTGGTTGCGCTAACCGGAGAGATGCCAGTTACTGCCAATCGGTGGTCGGATCGAGGTTCAACGTGGGGTCCTGCACTTCGTGGAGCATGCGGGCCACCTGAAATTAATCGCCAACCCAGCGGCAGATCAGAATGTGTCTTGGCTTACGCACCAGACCACCTGGACTGTGCATGATGCTCTGAGATAGGTGCCAACCAAGCACGCTGTCTGGCAATTCGGTGCGTTTCCTGAATCCGGGAGAATCTCGGTCCTGGGCGGCGTGTGCTATCGCGGCGGCGATGAGCGCCGAGTATCTCGCTTCCGCGGCTGCCCCGAAGTTCTCGAAGGACCAATCCAGTGCGCGGGCAATGTCATTCTGCGCCACATCCGAGATGTGGGGCTTGGGCTTCACTGTCCTGACGTGCCCTGGGAGAGTCGCGGACTCAACCCGTTGATGAACGAGGGGAGGTCATCAACCGCGACCGCCGTGAACCGGCCGTTGTCCAAGTCATCAAGGCCGGTCTGGACGACTTCGCGGAATGCCGCTTCCCGGTCTTCATGGGACCGCTGGTCTGCTTCCATCTTCCGAAGGGCCTGGTCGACGACCTCAGCTGCGTCCTTCGCCTCTCCTCGCTCAACGACAGCGGCGACGTATTCGAGGCCGTGGTCGCTGAGCGGCACATTCTGCGTGGTCATTACTGGAACTCCTGATCAGATCCCGGCGCTGAGAGGGGCCGACCGGGGTCTACCTCACAAAGCGCTCTGCAACTGCAGATCCGCACCCTCAACTGCCTTGGCCCGTGGCAGTGTGAAAGCAACCGTGACCCCATCAGGGTGGTTTGGTGTGACCGTGATGGTGCCCTTGTGGCGATGGATGATCCGTTCGCACAGGGCCAGGCCGAGGCCGGAGCCGTTGATCCGGCGGGTGCTCTTCTCAGAGCCGCGCTGGAAGGGCACAAAGATGTCTTTCAGGTCGCTCTCGGGGATGCCGCGGCCCTGGTCGCTGACCTCGACCCGGACCCAGTCGTCGTCCAGGGCGGTGGAGTTGATCGAGATCGCCGGAGGTTTGCCGGGCTTGGCGTACTTGCAGGAGTTGCTGATCAGGTTGGACATCACCTGCCTGATCAGGGACTCATCGGCGATCACCTGGTCATCCAGCGAGGTTGAGATCGTGGGCAGACCGTTGCCGGTGTCCACCAGGAAGGTGGGCAGGATCTGGGCGACCAGTTCGGCCAGGTCGACCTGCTCGGGGGCCAGGCTGCCGCGGCGTTCGAGGCTGTAGGCCAGCCAGTCATCGATGACCGCGGACAAGGCCTTGGTGCTGCGCTCCACCCGCTGTAGTGCGGAGAGAGCCGACTTGTTGTTCGGCATCGAGTTGATTTGGTCAACGGCCAACTCCAGCCAACCAGTCAGCCCGGTCAGAGGAGCCTTGAGGTCGTGTGCGGCAGAGGCGGCGAAACCACGCAGGTCCTCGGTCTGCTGGTGTTCCAGGGTGATGTCGCGGACCAGCACCAGCATCGTGGGCATTGCCGAAAACGGATCCAGGGCACCGAGGTGTACTTCGAGGACCTGCGGGTCGATGGTGGAACCACGTGCCAACAGGTAGGTGCCCTCATCGCGATGGCGCGGCCCGCGGATGAAAGCAACCGGCAGGGGAGACCCGTCCAGGGTGCGTACGTCGTCGAACCAACTGCTGGCGGGTAGCGCCTCGGTGGTAGCGGAAACACCCAGCAGTTGTGCGGCTGAGCGGTTGTGGATCGTGGACAGACCAGCGGGATCGAAGACCACCACGCCTTCATCCATGCTGTTCTGCACATGCTGCATGAAGCGGTTAGCCGATTCGAGTTCGGCGGATTTCACCTCCAACTCATCGCTGTAGTGGTCGCGCTGGTGGCGGGTGAAGGACAGATAAAACGCAATTAGCGCGCAACAGACGATCAACAGATCCAGGGCGATCGGCATCGGCAGCACCGAGTCGTAGTTGCACTCAAAGAAGGGCAGGCTGCAGAACAGTGAGGCAACCACCCCGGTCAGGCCGGTTACTGATGCGCAGCTGAGCACCCGCAACGCCATCCCGGCGGCGATCATCGGCAACAGCGGCAGGAAGGTGATGGCGTACTCGGGGAACCTGAAGACCGCCCAGACCGAGAGCGTGGCAATCCAGAACAGCACGGTGGCGATCACCGCGTCGGAGGGGACCCGCAGCAGCTCCTTGATCAGATCGGCGCGCCACACGATCGGGATCGAAGCAAGCGCAATGAAAACGTACGCCGTGTTGCGCGCTGCCCACCACAAGCACTCAAGCGGGGTGGCCGGGCCACCGAGGTAGACCCCGGGGGTGGCGCCGATCAGCAGGATCAACAGGCTGGCCAGCACCGTGGCACTGAGCAGGGAGAACAGGTCGGCGGCGCCGTTGACCACCCATTCCCGCAGGCGCGGTTGCTGCACCTTGCGCAGGCCCAGCACCATCAGTGGGAACAGGGTGTTGCCGACCGCCATCCGCAGGGTTTGGGGGAGATCCAGCCCGTAGGCCAGGTTGATCGCCATCCCCAGACCGGCCATCAGGGCCAGGGTGAACACCACCCGCGAATCGAAGCGGGGTTTGTGGGGGGAGAGCACGGTGGTCAGCCAGACGGTATTGGCCGCGGCGAGTCCCAGGGATTCAGGGATCAGCAGGCCATGCCGGGTGGTGATGTGCGCAACCGCAGCCAGCGCGCCGGAGACGAAGACGCTGACTATCCATAGGGTCCGCTGAGCAAGCGGCATGGGTTCCGCCACCATTTGCTCAGGTTAGGTGCCTTTGGAGCCCTTTGTCAGTGGTTCGCCAGACTTTATTTCTCTTGACGTCGAGAGATATTGGGGCTATCCTGAAAGTTGACAATTCTCGACTTGATTAGGTGGGGCCACAGACAAATGGCAAGTGTGAACAGTTTCGGCGCGAAGAGCACCCTCGATGTCAATGGCAAGAACTATGAGATCTACCGCCTGGACGCGGTCACCGGTGAGGGGCTGGACGTCGCCTCACTGCCATTCAGCCTGAAGGTGCTGCTGGAAAACCTGCTCCGCACCGAGGACGGCGCCAATATCACCGCCGATGACATCAAGGCCCTGGCCGGTTGGGATGCCGATGCCCAGCCCGACAAGGAGATCCAGTTCACCCCGGCTCGGGTGATCATGCAGGACTTCACCGGCGTTCCGTGCGTGGTCGACCTGGCCACCATGCGCGAGGCGATGAGCGACATCGGCGGTGACCCAAACAAGATCAACCCGCTGGCCCCCGCCGAGATGGTGATCGACCACTCCGTGATCGCCGACTTCTTCGGCAACGCCCAGGCCTTCGAGCGCAACGTCGAGATCGAGTACGAGCGCAACCGCGAGCGCTACCAGTTCCTGCGCTGGGGCCAGGGTGCCTTCTCCGACTTCAAGGTGGTGCCCCCCGGCACCGGCATCGTGCACCAGGTCAACAT
>CAZRKI010000076.1:7585-9762 GCA_964600765.1 uncultured Marmoricola sp. | reverse complement strand
CGGCCGCGCCAGTACGCCCTCGGTGGCGGCCCGGAGACTGGCCTCGTCCATCAGCTGTGGTTTTAGGGCCAGGGCTGGTGCCCAGTAAACCTCAGCTCCGCGTCGTTGCAGCAGGGAGAGTTGCTCATCAACCTTGCGGGTAGCGGTTACGCCCACCCGGAAGCCACTCAGTGGAAGTCCCATCACTCCTCCTCAGCCGATCACGACCAACCCGTCAACCACCTGCACCCGATAGGTGTCCAGTTGAAGACCCTCCTGATCCAGACACTCCCCGGTGCGCAGGTCGTAGGCCTGCTTGTGCATCGGCGACATCACGCACGGAATGTCACCTCTGCTACCGACGATGCCGCGCGACATCACCGACGCCTGGGACACAGGATCGTGGTTGGAGATCGCGTAGAGGTTTCCGTCATGTGTCCTGAAGATTGCGACGGCGACTCCGTCAACCAGTGCAGTAACGCCACTCTCGGGATCGATCTGATCGAGTCGGCAAATGGCCGTGAGTCCCTGGGTGCTCACGGCGCACCTACCGGGATGGATGCCCCGAGTGAAACGAGCCCGTCTGGTTCAGCCGGAGTGATCTGCTCCCGTTGGGTGGTGAACCTGATCAGTGGGTCGGGCACATCGGGTGCGTTGATGAAGGAGACGAAGCGCTTCATCTTCTCCGGGTCCGCCAGGGTGGCCTGCCACTCATCGAAGTAGCTGCCGATGTGTCGGGCCATGGCGGCCTCCAGTTCCGCGCCCAGTCCCAGGGAATCCTCGACCACTACTTCGCGGACCCGATCCAGGCCGCCTTCCAGGGAGTCCACCCAGGCGGCCGTACGCTGCAATCGATCTGCGGTGCGGATGTAATACATCAGGAACCGATCCAGATATTTGATCAGGGTTTCCCGATCCAGGTCGCCGGCCAACAACTGGGCGTGCGCCGGGGTGGCGCCGCCGTTCCCGCCGACGTAGAGATTCCAGCCCTTCTCGGTGGCGATGATCCCAAAATCCTTGCCGCGCGCCTCGGCACATTCCCGGGCGCAACCGGAGACCCCACCCTTCAGCTTGTGCGGCGAGCGCAGCCCCCGGTAACGCAACTCCAGGTCGATGGCCAGCTTCACCGAGTCCTGTACGCCGTAGCGGCACCAGGTGGAGCCAACACAGGACTTCACCGTGCGCAGGGATTTTCCGTAGGCATGGCCGGATTCGAACCCGGCGTCCACCAGTCGCTTCCAGATCTGGGGGAGTTGCTCCAAGCGGGCCCCGAACAGGTCGATCCGTTGGCCCCCGGTGATCTTGGTGTAGAGCCCGTAGTCCTTGGCCACCTCACCGATCACGATCAGTTTGTCCGGGGTGATCTCGCCACCGGGAATCCGGGGCACCACCGAGTAGGAGCCATTGCGCTGGATATTCGCCAGGTAGGCGTCATTGGTGTCCTGCAGGGTGCGATTGCTCTTATCAAGGACGTGGGTGTTGAACTGCGAGGCCAGGATGGAGGCGATCGTGGGTTTGCAGATGTCACAACCGCGACCGGTGCCGTGATTGGTCACCACCTCATCGAAGGTGGCGTACTGGTGGATCGCGATGATGTCGAACAGTTCCTGCCGGGTCACCGCGAAGTGCTCGCACAGGCTCTTGTCGACGGTTCGGCCAATCGTGGCGAAGTGCTCCTCCACGATCGACTTGATCAGCGGCTTGCAGGAACCACAGGTCGCGCCGGCTCGGGTGCACTTGGTGACGCAGGTGGGACTGTCACAGGGGTCCCCGTCCACCCCGTCGGTGATCGCGTCCAGGATGTCGCCCTTGGAGACGTCATTGCACGAGCAGACCTGCGCCTGGGCTGGGAGCACGTTCGAGTCAGGCGCGGCACCCCGCTCGGGGAGGATCAGTTCCTCGGGGTTCTCGGGCAGGTCGAGACCGGAGAGCACCATCGGTCGCAGGATCCCGTACGCCGAGGCGTCACCCACCAGGATGCCGCCCAGGAGCCGATCGCCGGACTCGGAGATGACCAGCTTCTTGTAGGTGCCATTGACCGCATCCGAATACACCAACTCCAGTGCGCCGGGGGTGGTGGCGAAGGCATCACCGAAGCTGGCCACATCGACACCGAGCAGTTTCAGTTTGGTGGACATGTCGGCCCCGGTAAAGGCACCCGGCCCGGAAAGCATGGCGTCCACGACCACCTCTGCCAT
>CAZRKI010000076.1:0-7485 GCA_964600765.1 uncultured Marmoricola sp. | reverse complement strand
TGGGTTCGCAACCCGAGTTGGCGCAGGGCATTTGCGGCTTCCAGTCCCAACAGGCCACCGCCGATGACCACTCCGGTTTCGGCATCCTTTGCTGCCTCGCGGATCGCCTCCAGGTCCTCGATGGTGCGGTAGACGAAACAACCCGGCAGATCCTTGCCGGGGATCGGAGGTACGAACGGCGCGGCTCCGGTGGCCAGCACCAACTGGTCATAACGCAACCGCTGTCCGTCGGAGAGATCCACGGTTTGCCGGTCGCGATTGAGGCTGGTCACCGCGCAGTCCAGGATCAGCCGCACCCGGGGGTCGTCGTAGTACCCATTGGGCAGCAGGGAAAGCTCCTCGGCGCCTCGCTCGAAAAAGCTGGTCAGGGCCACCCGGTCGTACGCCGCGCGTGACTCCTCGCCGATCACGACGATGTCGTGGGTCTCGGTGAGCCCGCGATCAATGGCCGCCTCGATGAAGTGGTGGCCGACCATGCCGTGGCCGACCACGACTATTTGCTTGCGTTGGTTGGGACTCATCAGTTGGTTCCTTTCCTTGGGCTTGGGCGACTGGCCAGCAGGGTTCGTACGACGTCCGCGCAGCCACCGCAACCGGTGGTGGCGCGGGTGGACTCCCGGACGTCCTCCAGGGAGCAACAGGCCCGGATCCGACCGGCGGTGACACCGGCGCAGGTGCACACCTCGGTCTCATCGGGGAGTCCGGCGAAGCCGGATGCGGCGGTGATGGTGTGGCCCATCAGCAGGTCAACTGGTTCCTGGGCGCCCAGCACCGTGCCCCGGTCGTAGTGCTGGGTGATGGCGCCCACCTGGGACAGGTCCCCGACCAGGGTGGCGGAGATGATCACGCCATCGTTGATCACCATCTTTCGGTGGGTGCCGCGGATCGGGTTGGTCACCTCGACGACCTCCCCGGCCGCTCGGATCGGATCACCCAGCACGGCGACATCGAGATCGGTTGCCCGGAGTCGGGCCACCGTCCGGGAGCCGGAGTAGCTGACCGGTCGGCCACTGAGGTGGCTGGCCAGTAGTTCTGCCTGCTCCCATGCGGGGGAGACGAAACCGGTCACGACGCCGGCGTGCTGGGTGCAGTCACCGATTGCGTGAATCAGTGAGTCTGAGGTGGTCAGTTGGCTGTCGATCAGAATTCCGCGATCCACCTCCAGGCCAGCAGCCCGCGCAAGGGCGGTGGAGGGGCGACCACCGGCGGTGATCACCAGCAGATCGGTGTCGAGCTCGTACTTGTTGTCCAGCACCAGGCCGCGTTCGGTGAACCTGATCCCGCGGGCACCGGTGTAAACCGAGGTGCCCAGGCGCCGCAGATCCCCAGCCAGGATGGTGCCGGCCTTGGAATCGACCTGGCTGCGCAACAAGTGATCGCCACCCTCGACGATCTCGGTGTCCAGACCGCGGATACTGAGCGCCCGGGCCACCTGCAGACCGAGCAGGCCACCACCAAGTACGACGGCCCGCTGGGCACCCGGCAACGCCTGATCGAGGCGGAGGCAATCGGCGAGGGTGCGGAAGGCGTGCACGCGCTCGTTCAGGGTGCCGTCCAGGTTGCGCAGGCCGCGGATCGGCGGCAGTGACGGGATGCTCCCGGTGGCCAGCACCAGCCGGTCGTACCCGATCCGGTCGCCGTTGCCGAGCTCGACCTCCCGGGGGTCCCGGTGGATCTGCTGCACCCGGGTGTCCAGGTGCACGGTGACGCCGGCATCGGCGTACCACTGCGGGTCGCGCAGGGTCAGCGATGACGGACTGTGGGTGCCTTCCAGCACGGCGGAGAGCAGGATCCGGTTGTACGCCGGATAAGGCTCCTCGCCGATGATGGTGATCTGGCTGTGGCCATAAGCAACGAGATGTTCCACCAGTCGGGTGGTGGCCATCCCGTTGCCAATGATCACGATGTGCTCGTTCATGCGGTCACCTCACAGGCGCAGACCTTGAACTCGGGCATCCGGCTGGCCGGGTCCAGGGCATCGTTGGTGAGTCGGTTGGCGCCGACCCAGTGGAAGGGCACGAATACGGTGTCGGTCCGGATGGTGTCGACCACTCGTGCGGGAGCGCGCAGTTGCCCGCGCCTGGTGGAAACGGTGACCTGATCCCCGTCGTAGGCGCCGATCCGGTCCGCGAGGGATGGATGGAGCTCCACGAACGGGCCGTGGTCGGGGAGTTCGCGGATCCTCCGGGTCTGCGCCCCGGACTGGTACTGCGCCAGCACCCGGCCGGTGGTCAGGTGCACCGGGTAGTCGGCATCGATGGTCTCGGCGGGACCGCGGTGTTGCACAGGGATGAACCTGGCCCGACCATCGACGTGGGCGAACTCCGACTCGAACAGGCGCGGCGTACCAGGATGGGTGGGCGCTGGGCAGGGCCAGAAGACGCCTTGTTCTGCGACGATCCGCTCGTAGTTGATCCCGGAGTAGTCGGCCCTGCCGCCGGCCGAGGCGCGAGCCAATTCGGTGAACACTTCCTCGGGATCGGCGCTGAATCCAGTGGGGGAGTCGAGTCGTGCGGCCAGGCCATTCAGGATCTCCAGATCGCTGCGGACCCCATCAGGCGGGGAGATTGCTGCCTGGCGCAGGATCACCCGCCCCTCGAGATTGGTCATGGTGCCGGTCTCCTCGGCCCACTGGGTGACCGGGAGCACCACATCGGCCAGGGCAGCGGTTTCACTGAGCACGATGTCTGCCACCACGAGCAGATCCAGGCCCACCAACCGTTTGCTGATCGTGGAGGCGTTCGGGGCCGAGACGACGATATTGCTGCCGAAGACCAGCAACGCCCTGGCACCGTCCTCCTCGCCAAGTGAGTTCAACAACTCATACGCCGATCGGCCGGGCCCCGGGATGCTCTCGGGCAGCACTCCCCAGACCCGGGCCACCTGGCTGCGCGCAGCGGGGTCGGTGATCGAGCGGTAACCCGGCAGCTGGTCGGCCTTCTGGCCATGCTCACGGCCACCCTGACCATTGCCCTGCCCGGTGAGGCAGCCATAACCGGAGTAGGGTCGGCCCGGCAGTCCCAGGGCCAGGGCGAGGTTGATCCAGGCGAGCACGGTGTCGGTGCCCTGTGCGTGTTGCTCGGCGCCCCGGGCAGTCAGGATCATCACCCGCTCGGCGTCGCTCAGCAGTCGGGCCAGATCCTTCAGTTCACCGACGGTGACCCCGGAGATCCGCTCGACCTGCTCGGGCCACCAGGCGGCGAGGGTGGCGCGCACTTGGTCATAGCCGGTGGTGCGGGAGGCAACGTACTCCTCATCCACCTCGCCCCAGCCATCGATCAGGTGCAGCAGACCCAGGGCAAGGGGCAGGTCGGTGCCCGGCACCGGTTGCAGATGGGTGTCGGCGCGGTCGGCGGTGAGCGTACGCCGTGGGTCGATCACCACTACCTTTCCGCCCCGGGCGCGGAGCGCATCCAGGTGTCGTACGGCTGGGGGCATGGTTTCGGCAAGGTTGGATCCGACCAGCACCAGCACGTCGGTCTGCTCGATGTCGGCCAACGGGAAGGGCAGACCCCGGTCGATGCCGAAGGCCTGGTTTCCGGCGGTGGCTGCTGAGGACATGCACCAGCGTCCGTTGTAGTCGATCTGGCTGGTGCCGAGCACGCACCGGGCGAACTTGCCCAGGGAGTAGGCCTTTTCGTTGGTGAGGCCGCCGCCACCGAACACGGCCACGCTGTCTGGGCCATGCTCTGCCTGCAGCGCTCTGACCCGACCCGCGATGTGGTCCAGGGCCTGATCCCAGGTCACCGGGCGCAGTTGTCCACTGTGCTGATCGCGGAGCAGGGGAGTGGTGAGCCGTTCCCGGTGACCGCGCAGTCCCGCAGCGGACCAACCCTTGCGGCACAGGGCGCCCTGGTTAACCGGGAACTCCGGCCACTGGTTCACCTCCAGCTCCCGTTTCCCGCTGAGTTTCATGCCGCACTGCAGCGAGCAGTAGGGGCAGTGAGTATTGGTCATCACACGCCTGCCATGACCAGTTTCCGGGCTGGGTTGGTAAGCAGTTCTGCTGACATCACTGGGCTCCTTCGGTCGCTTGGGCCAAATGTGGAGCAGTGATGTTTCGCGGGATGTTGTCTGATGTGGCGGAAAGATCAACTAGATCTCACAACCTCACAATCCGCTCTGGCCCCGGCCAGGTTCGTGCTCTGCTGGCGACCCGGTTCTGTGTTACTCGTGGGTAATATCACCTTGATCTGAATTGGCGCAGGAGTGCAGATGCGCCAAGGTGGATCTGGTCTCCACAGTTGCGGAGCAGTACTTGCCTGAGGTGTTACATGGAAATTGAAACCATCGCGGTAGCAGTTGATGGTCCGCATTCACCGGTGCTGAACCCAACCAGCGCCACCATCAGTTCCGGATCGGTGACCATCGTGGATGGCCCACCGGGGGCAGGTCATACAGCTTTCAGTCTGTTGATCGGCGGCAGGTTGGTGCCATCCTCGGGGCAGGTGCTGATTGATGGAGCCAAGGATGGGATGAAGCTGCGCAGGTCTGTGGCGATGGTGGATGTGCCTCAGGTGTCCGAACCCGATGAGGTCGTCTCACTGGCCACCACCGTCGGTGAGGACCTGGCCATGGCCGGGTTGTCGGCCCGGTCCCACCACGTACGCCGATGGTTGGCGGAGCGTGATGCAGGTCAGTGGTTGCACACCAGGGTTGAGGATGTGCCACCCGAAGTACGCTGCCGGTTGCTGGTTGAGCTGGCGGCGAGCCGGCCAGGGGTCACCACCCTGGTGCTGTGTTGTCCGGACAGGTATGGCACCGATGGTCCTGCTGCGCTGGATATCGCCCATGAGCAAGCCGAGAAGGGCTTTGGTGTGTGCCTGCAAATGACCACCAACACGGTCCGGACTGTTGGTGATTCCCACGTGAGCCTTGGCGGTGACCAATGACTTCCCTGAGACTTGCGCTCAGTGAACTACGCCGGCTGACCGCAGGACGGATGCCGAAGCTCGCTGTCCTGGCGATCGTGTTGATACCCACGATGTATGCCTCGCTTTATCTGTGGGCCAACCATGACCCATACGGCCGGTTGGCCAGCGTTCAGGCCGCCGTAGTGGTGGATGATGTGCCAGCGGAGAGCGCGAACAGCGGCAGCATTCATGCCGGACAGGACGTGGCTGCTGATCTGATCAAGGATGGTTCCTTCGACTGGCAGCAGGTCAGCGCTGAGCAGGCCAGCTCAGGAGTACGAGATGGCAGGTACCTGTTTGCGCTGACGATTCCGGAGGGGTTCTCCCAGGCGCTCGCCGACACGGCTGATTTCGAGCCCAGGAAGGCGCAATTGATCCTCACCACCAACGAGGCCAACAACTACCTGTCGGCGACCATTGCCGAGCAGGTGATCACCAGGGTGAGTGGTTCGATCGCCCAACACGTCAGTGAACGCGCTGCTTCATCCTTCCTGCTCGGGTTCGCCACTTTGCATGACCAGCTCAAGCACGCAGCGGATGGGGCGACTGAATTGGCCGACGGGCTGACCGAAGCCCAGGATGGCGCTGGGAAGTTGGCTACTGGTGCGCAAACTCTGGCTGCTGGCAACCGACGCTTGCTGAAAGGACAGCAGGCTTTGGGGGCAGGGCTGACGAAGGCCAACCGTGGTGCCCAGAAGTTGGCCTCTGGGGCTGACCAGGTGGCTGATGGGAATGCCCAGTTGGCCAGGATTGCCGACCGGATCGCAGCCATCTCCAAGCAGGCACACGGTGACCTGGACCGGGTCCGGGAACAGATAGTCACCCAGTTGGCTGCTTCCGGGCTGAGTCCTCAGCAGCAGGCCGAGATCATCGCCATCCTGGATCAACTACGCCAGCCCCTTGACGGACTCAATGACCGAGTACAGGCAACTGATGCCCAGATCGACCGGTTGGCCAATGGCGCCGGCCAGGTCGCGGCCGGAAACGCTCAACTGGTGCGCGGCCTGCACACCGCTCGTGCTGGTAGTGCCCGCTTGCAGGCTGGGCAACAGCAGGCAGCCAGGGGGGCGGCGAAGTTGGCCAACGGAGCTGAGCGGCTTGCGACCGGCCTGGAGCCGGCCCAGGCAGGCGCCAACCGTCTCGCCAATGGGCTCAGCGATGGAGTGGCCTCCATACCGGACCTGAACGAGCAGCGTCGTACTGACACCGCCAAGGCGATCGCCTCCCCGCTAACCACTCGAGATGTCACCCAGGCAGAAGTGACCTCATACGGAGCGGGGTTGGCTCCTCTGTTTCTTGCCATCGGTGCCTGGGTGGGCGGCTATGTGATGTTCCTGTTGGTCCGGCCGCTGTCCAATCGGGCGATCGCAGCCCGCCAGTCGCCCTGGCGGATTGCCCTCGGCGGGTGGTTGACCCCAGCCCTACTGGCCTCCACGCAGGTATCAATCATGCTTGGAGTGGTGATGGCCGTCGTGGGTATCGACGTCACCCGGGCAGCTCAGGTGGTGCTTTTCCTGATCCTGGTGGCTACTGCCTTTGTGGCGATCGTGCATTGTCTGAACGCCTGGCTGGGACCGGTCGGGCAGTTGCTGGGGTTGGTCCTCCTGGTCCTGCAACTGGCCAGCGCCGGCGGCACCTTCCCATGGCAGACTCTGCCGCCAACACTTCAGGTGGTCCATGGGTTCCTGCCCATGTCTTATGCGGTCGACGGGATCCGGCACCTGATGTACGGAGCCTCCCTGGAAGGGTTGCCCTCCAACATCGGGGTGCTACTTGCGTATCTGATTGCCTCGGTCGCGCTCAGTTCGCTGGCGGCCTATCGACGCCGGATCTGGCGGGTTTCGCAGATCAAGCCCGAGATCGCCCTGTGACCTAACACGTGACTGGACCGATGCGGGTTCGCTCGGACAACACGAATCGGTTGTTGTCACCATGTCCTGGGCCCAATCAATGGGATCCGTGACCGATCCTGTCGATGAAGGCCAGCGCAACTGCTGAAGCCACGAAGCACACGTGGATGAGGGCCTGCCACATCATCACCGTGGGTTCAATTGAATGGGCCTCGATAAAGGTTTTCAGCAGATGGATTGAGGAAATGCCGACGATGGACATGGCCAGTTTGACCTTGAGCACGTTTGGATTCACGCTGCTGAGCCATTCCGGCTCGTCAGGATGTCCACGCATATTGATCCGGGAGACAAGGTTTCGTAGCTGCCGATGATTACCATGATCAGCAGGTTGGCAATCATCACCACATCGACCAGTCCCAGGACGATCAACATGATGTCCTCTTCGGTCAGATGACCGAAATCAGTGATCAGGTGTGAGAGTTCCTTCCAGAACAGGATCACGTAAACACCCTGGGCGACGATGAGTCCCAGATACAAGGGCGCTTGCAGCCAGCGACTGACGAAGATTGTTGATCCCGAAACCCTGGTCAGTGCGTTTCGCTGGACCCCGGGTTCCTTGGTTGCCGTCTCCATGCTGATGTGATCAAACCCTTGGCTGGTGGTTTGGTTTTATGCCTGCGGAGGCAGGGTTTAGCGACCTGTTCCACGCCGTACTTCCCGGG
>CAZRKI010000075.1:0-9923 GCA_964600765.1 uncultured Marmoricola sp. | reverse complement strand
ATGCAACTCGACCAAAGCCACCCGCTGCGACTCACCCAACCCCGAACCGTCCCGCTTCAGCTCGTCGCTGCCCAGCGTCACCTGCGCTGCTGGTACAGCAGGGAGGTCGAGGAGTGCCGGGATCATGATCCCATCATATGTCGAACATATGTTCGAGTCAAGGGTTTCTTCAATCTCCTTCGATGGGGTCGATTACGCCTGCCGGCTTCGTGTCAAACAGATCAGGCAGCTCCGCGATCGCAGCCGACAGAGGCCTCCTCAAGGACGACCCGAGGAGGTCGGCCAGGTCTTCGACGAGAACGGCCGCACGTCGTACGACCCCATGAAGCGGCTGGTTCTACGGCGTTCGCGCTAGGCCCTGCTAGTAAGAGGCCCGGCCAGTAATCAGTGATCCTCGTCCCAGTTGGCGACAATCACAGCGATCGGTGGGATCACCGCAGCCACAGCCGACATCACTACCGCTGCTGTCGTCGACCAGAACCGGACCACATTCCACGCCAACACGATCAACGCCAGGCAAAGACCCATCAGGGCGAAGTACCAGAGTCGACGCCGACGCAGTCGCTCGCTTTGTGATCTGCGCGCCTCGGTGAGGGTGACGCGGTGGTTTCGTCTCATCTACTCCACTGTCCCACCCAGCAGGGCGCAGGACGAGGACAGGGCGCAGTGCTGGAAGTACCTGAAGCCCAACACCACACCGGGATTGTGAAAGTTTCATCCATGGATCCCCGGCTGAGCTTTGTCTCCCTTTTGGTTCGTGATCTCGATGCCTCCCTGCGCTTCTACCTCGGCGGCCTGGGTTGAGCGGCAGAGCTCGACGTACCGGGTTTTGTGCGGTTGGGTGCTGGAGTGGTCGCTATAGCAGCCACTACAGCACCCAACCGCGTAACCCAACACCCCGAGGCGTACTCAGCCCGTCGGGCCGGAGTCACCGCCGCCGAACATGCCACCCATCATTGGCTTGGTGGTTGGGTCGATGTTCACCTCAAGGGATCCGGTGAAACCCGAGTTCACATCTCCCTTCATCGTGGCCAACTGCGACTTCCAGTTGCCACCGGCGAAGATGACGTCGTCGGTGACCTGTTCGCCGATGTCGGAGAGGTGCCGGGCGGAGTCGCCGTACGCCGTCAGGGCGTAGACATCGCCCAACATCTCCGGTGGGAAGGCCAACTGTGAGGTGGCGATGGCGTTATCCACGTTGGTGGCTGCCGCGGCATTGGGGTAGACCTCGAAGTGGATGTGCGGCCATCGACCCGGATAACAGCCGGGCACGATGGTCTCGAAGGACAACCGCCCGGATTCATCGGTGAACTGCATCCCGCGCAGCCAGGTTTGTTGCTGCACACCCTCGGAGTACATCGAGTAGCGACCAATCGCATCGCAGTGCCAGACATAGACCGCAGCACCGACGTACGGCGCATTGTCCCGGGACATGTCGAAGACCGAGAAATCGAAGGTGAGGGGTACGCCGGGAACGGTCTCGCCACCGTCCAGGCTGCTGGTCAGATCGCGGCGTACGATGCCGGATTCCTGCAGGATGTTGAGGTCCTCGGTCCCATCGGCTGGGAATGGTCCGTTGGTTTACTCCGGGATCTCGCTGCGGCCCACCCCCAGGACCTGCTCTGGGCGATCCGACCCGGACCCACCGCAGGCGGCCACCGCCAGCGCTCCCACCCCAGCACCGAAAAGACCCAACACCCCTCGCCGGGTGAGCAGGGTCGCAATGTCGAAAGCGGCACCCTGATCGACTAGTTCCTCCCCCGGCCGGGCAAGCGGTCGCCCCTCAAAGGCCGGCCCCGATGGGGTTTGAACGGGTTGGGGAACCCTTTCCATCCATGCCTCCTGGTTTCACTGACGCAGGTTGTGGCGACCAGCATGGTCGATCGTGACCTGTGGTCAAGGCTAGGCGAATGTCTCAAGTGCGGTTGCTCCTGAGTTCGATCCCATTGGGGGCCACCTGATGGCCTGACCTGGTATGGGATTATGCAATGGTGACCAACAATCCTGGGGAAATCAGGCCGTCATTTGATGAGCAACCGGTCTGTGTGATCGGTGATATTGGCGTGACCAGCAACGCCGTGATCACACCAGCTGGGATCTATCCGCTGAAGGGCACCACCTGGATTGTCACCGATCAGTCCCGCACGGCCTCCCGGATCCCGACGGTCGCGATCGTCCTGGCCATCATCTTCGCCTTCCTGTGCCTACTCGGCCTGTTGTTCTTGTTGATGAAGGAAGAAGTCACCGAGGGATATGTACAGGTCACCGTGACCAATCCTGATGCCGGTCTTTATCACGTGGCCTCGATCCCAGCGGCCAATCGAACCACCTACGGATATGTGACCCAGCAGGTGAACTGGGCCCGCTCAGTGGCCATGTCCCTGTGACCAACACCTACGACGACCCGGTCACCAAAGAGGTCGCCAGGATCCTCTCCCAGGCCCTGCGCGATTTGGGGGATGCTGGACGCCCCAATGACGCCAGTCGCCTGGCTGCTCAGGCCTGGTTGGTACTACGCGACGTGGACGAGGGCAGAGCCCGGCGCCTCAACGGATTGATGCACTACCTGGCCGGGTTGCCGGATCAGCCGGATGATCCGGACTGGGGAGTCTCCGCTCCAACCGAATAGGCGTTCTTGGCCAACCTGGAACGCTGGTAACCGTAGGCGAAATAGATCACGAACCCGAGCACCATCCAGATCAGGAAGCGTACCCAGGTCTCCAGCGGCAGAGTCAGCATCAGGTAGGAGCAGATCACCGCCGACAGGATCGGGATCACCGGCGAGAAGGGCACCTTGAACGGCCGGTCGAAGTCCGGGCGCCGTTTACGAAGCACGGGGACGGCGATCGACACCAACAAGAAGGCAGTCAGGGTGCCGATATTGATCATGTACTCCAACTTGCCGATCGGGGTCAGGGCTGCGGTCAGGGCCACCAGGACGCCCAGGCTGAGCGTAATCCTCACGGGAGTACCGGTGCGCGGATTGGTCTTGCCCAGGCTGGCTGGTAGCAACCAGTCACGGGACATCGCGAAGACCACGCGGGAGGCACCAATCAGCAGGGTCATCACCACAGTCGTAAGGCCAGCGACCGCCCCAGCCGCGATCATGGTGGCATAGAAGGGCTTGCCCACATCAACGAAAACCTGGGCCAGGGAGGCATCAGCGGACAACTTGTCATAGCGCACCATCCCAGTCATCACCAGGGCGACACCGCAGTAGAGAACCACGCAGATAAGCAGGGAGCCGATGATGCCGCGGGGTAGGTCTCTTGCTGGGTTCTGGGCCTCCTCAGCGGTGGTGGCCACCACGTCGAAACCGATATAGGCAAAGAACACCAGGGATGCACCAGCCAGGATGCCGCCAATCCCGAAGGTGGCCGGGGCCATCCCGAAAATCGTTTGCACCAGGGGTGCCTGCCAGATCGAGTCAGCACCGGTCGTGGGAACTGACTCAGGGATGAAGGGCGTGTAGTTAGCGGTATTGATGAAGCCGATCCCGGCAATGATCACGAACAACACGATGAACACCTTCAGTGCGACCAGCACCATGTTCACCCGCATTGACTCCTTGATCCCAAGGGTCACCAGTGCGGTCAGGAAGAGCACCAGCACGAAGGCAGGCAGGTCAAAGTGCGAGCCATACGCGATCTGTTCAGGGATGGTGACACCAAGCCGGTCCAGGAAGACTCCCAGGTACGCCGACCATCCCTGCGCCACCACCGAGGCGCCCAGGAGGAGTTCCAGGAGGAGATCCCAGCCGATGATCCAGGCGATCAGCTCACCCAGGGAGGCGTAGGAGAAGGTGTAGGCAGAGCCGGACACCGGGATCGCGGAGGCGAACTCTGCATAACAAAGCGCAGCCAGACCACAACAAAGCGCAGCCACGATGAAGGAGATAACCACCGCTGGACCCGCCAGGGAGTGAGCCGCTCGACCCGCGACGGTGAAGATGCCAGCACCAATCACCACTCCGACTCCGAACACGGTCAGGTCAAGTGCGGTGAGTCGCTTCTTGAGCTGGTATTCGGGTTCATCACCCTCGAGGATGGTCTGCTCAATCGACTTGGTGCGCATCACGCCCATCGCAGCACTCCCTTTGATTCCATTTCAGTGGACAGGTGACTGCCCGGTTGGGCGTCACTGCAGTCTAGAACCAACAACCCTGCTGGATCAGTCACCGAACTCAATTTTGTGGCGCATGTTCTCCAGACCGGCCTCGACATGCCGGGTCAGGATCCCCCGGGCCAACAGCATGGCGGTCCTGGCCAGGATCCGACCATCAAGATGGAACTTCAGTACGACGTGCACCAGCGACTCATCGGCACCGGCAGGTTCCACCCACAACCGCGCCTGATTCCTCGCGCCGCGCACCGACTCCCAGGTCAACTCAGCCGGTGCGGTACGACGTACGGCCACCCGACTGCCCACCTCATAGCTACCCACGCGCAAATGGATATCCCACAGTTCGCTGTCCCCATCCTGACCGGCTGGTTCGAACCGGGCCACCCCAGCGAAGCAGGGAAACAACCGGGAGGTGTCCATCGCAAACTCAGTAACCTCAGCCGCTGGTAGGTGAACACTGCGGGAGACCCTTACGCGCACGCTCATGGCTCAGCCCACCACGGGGAGGATCGTGCGCGTGGCCAACTCGGACAGACCCACCTGCATGTAGCTGGAGACATACTCATAGGCCTCATCGAAATCTGGGTCATCCCCGAACCGGGCCCGCAGATCGATCGGGTCAAGCACCTGGATGCGGATCTTGGCCGGGAAGGGCAGGAAGGGCAGCCCACCGGGCAGGAAACCCCAGGGGATGCTCAGGGTCATCGGCAGGGTCTTGACCCGCAACATCCTGTCGAAGCCGAAACGCTTGGCTGCCTCGCGACCATCATTGAGCACCAGGAAGGTGTCATGACCACCGGTGGCCACCACCGGCACGATCTTGACCCCGGCTTCATGCGCCAGGCGCAGGAAGCCCTGGCGGCCGTCGAAGGTGATCTTGTTGCGGTCCTTCCAGGGGCGCAGCGCATCGACATCCCCTCCCGGGTAGACCAGGATCGAGTTGCCGTCCCTGAGGATCTCCACGGCCGCATCGAAGCCGGCGGTCACCACCCCGAACTTACGCATGAACTGCCCCACCAACGGCGCCCCGGTGACGATCTGATGACCCAGGGAGAACAGCGGTCGCCCATCAACGGTGGCCGAGGTCATGTAGGCCATCTGGAAGATGGAGCTATCCGGGGCACTGGCCCCGCCGCTGTGATTGCCCACGAAGAGCACCGGTTCATCCGGCACTCGCTCCAGCCCGTTGACCTCGGCCCGGAAGTAGACACTGGCGATCAACCACAGCGTGGGCAGCAGGGAGCGGATGTAGTCCGGATCGCGCTCGGTCACATCAGCAGGTACGTCGCTGATCAACCGCGGCAGTTTGATCCGGGGTAGTTGCATCGGCAGTTTGGGAAGGGCCATCTCATCTCCTGGATCAGCGCAGTTTGCTGGAGCCACCATCTGCAAGGAGAGTCTGCCCGGTCATGTAGGCGGAGTCGGCACTGGCCAGGAAGGCCACCACCGGAGCCACATCGGCCTCTGGGTCACCGAACCTGCCCAACGGGATCTTGGCGACCACCGCGTCGTACATGTCAGGAAACTGTTCTTTCCAGTGGGCCACTCCCCCGGTCAGGGCGATCGGGCAGACCACATTGACCCGGATCGCCTCAGGTGCCCACTCATTGGCGACCACCCGGGACAGCCCCCGGATGGCTTCCTTTGCTGAGGCGTAGGCAGCCTGGGTGGGTTGCCCCTCCAACCCGGCTCCGGAGCCGAAGTTGATCACCGAACCGCCCTGCTTGCGCAATTGCGGGTAGGCGGCCTTCATGAACCTGATGGTGGCCACCAGGCCGGTGTTGAAGGACTGGGCCCATTGCTCCTCGGACAGGTCCACGAACATCGCCTGTTGGGAGGCGTGCGCATTGTTGACCAGGGTGTCCAGGTGGCCGTACTTCTCCACCGCGAGGGCAACCGCATCAGTAGGCACAGCTGGATCGGTGATGTCACCGGCCAGGAAACTGAATCCATCCCCGAGCTCAGCAGCCAACCCGGCACCGGCCTCCTCGGCGATATCGACCGCAACCACCTTGGCCCCCCGGGCCACGAATACCCGCGAAATAGCGGCACCGATGCCCGATGCTCCACCAGTGACAATGGCGACTCTTCCGTCAAGTTGCATGTTTTCTCCCGGTCCTGATCGTGGTTTCAGGTTGCACCTATCAGCCTGCCAGATATCCGCGCTCAGCGGCAGTAGTCGAGCATCTCGGTCAGCGCCCGACGCTCGCTGGGATCCACTGCGAGATCCCAGCGCGCCTTGATCCGGATCCAGCGTTTGGCGTACTGACACTGGAATCCCTTGCGCGGTCGCCAGGCAGCTGGGTCGTAGTCACTCTTGCTGGCATTTGTGGGGCCATCCACCGCCAGCAGACCGCGCAGGTCATTGGCGAACTCACGCCGCCGGTCACTGCTCCACCGGTCGGCCCCGGATTTCCAGGCCTCCGAGAGCGGCACGATGTGATCGATCTGCACCGCCTGGGCCTGGCGCAGGTCCTTCAGGTCGGTGAGCACCAACAACCTGCCGGTGTAGGGATCGCGCCACTTGCCAGCGAGTACGTCGTGATCGCAGCTGCCCTGCTGGGCCACTCTGGTTGACCCCGGGATCGCATCCCGCAACAACACATCATCACGTTGGTTGCAGCCATTGCCATCGGTGTCCGCCCAGGATGAGCCGAAGGCGTCCCGCGAGTACGGCGCCCTGGCCGCGTGGCGATCGGTGGTGCGCAATCCGGCCAGCAGGGCTCGTACCCGGGGCGCGGCTGGACCTGTTGCAGTTGGGGTCGCGCTGGGCGACTGCGCTGGCACTTCCGGCAGCGGGGTCTGGGCCTCCTCAGCCGCAGTCGTTTCCGGTTGCTCCACCTGAGGCGTCGTCGCCACCGTGCTCGGCGGAGTCACTGGATCGGCTGACTCAGCGACGCCGGTGCAGCCACAGAGCAGCATGACGAGCCCAAGCACGACCCACGGCAGCCGGCTCATGTCACTGATTCGGGATGGTCAGGTCCGCCGCGAACTCTCGAATCTGCTCGATCCCGGCATCGCCGTAGACCAACAGGATCTCCGGCTCACCCCTGGGCGAGGTCAACTCCAGCGCCAGGGCAGCATCCCCCTCCGCGGCGGTGAACGACTTCCAGTCCCGCCCAGCCACCTGCTTGGTGCCGGTTGACTGCGGGTTCTCCTGCATGTGCTTTTGCAGTAGTGGATCCAGGCTGTCGAGAGACTCCACCAGCCCGATGAACTTCTTTTCCTCGGTCAACATGCCCATCCGCCAGACCGGCCTCAGCCCACCGTCGTACGACGCGCTGGTCACGGTCCAACCGGAGGGGATCTCCCTGGGCGCAGCCATCACCAGTTGCCCATCCGACTGGCCCCGCTCCAGCCAGATCTGATGGTCAACCGCGCGGGTTGGCACGGGCTTGTTGTCCCGGAAAACACCCCGGAAGATCATGAAACCGGCCACCACCAGCAAGGTGACCAACAGGGCACCGATCAGGCCCAGCGCAGAGCGTTCGTAGTGCCCACCTCGGCGGGGTTCCCCGGGTGGAGGTGCGGACGCAGCTGGGTCTGAGGGGCGAGTGGGCATGGCGACTATCTTGCCAAGCGATGCCTGTCACCAAACTCACACCCTCCGCCGGTAGGGTATGGCCATGTCAGAAAGCCTGATCCCAGACTCATTGACCGTCGAATCCGCCCACCCCGATCGCAACCTGGCCCTTGAATTGGTCCGGGTGACCGAGGCTGCCGCGATGGCAGCCGGGCGTTGGGTGGGACGGGGCGACAAGAACGGCGCCGACGGCGTGGCTGTCAACGCGATGCGGCACCTGATCTCCACCGTCGGGATGCGCGGCACCGTCGTGATCGGTGAGGGCGAGAAGGACAACGCCCCAATGCTCTTCAACGGTGAAGAGGTGGGTGACGGCAGCGGTCCCGAGTGCGATGTCGCCGTGGACCCGATCGATGGCACCACCCTGACTGCGAAGGGCATGAACAACGCGATCGCCGTGATGGCGGTGGCACCCCGCGGCACCATGTATGACCCTTCAGCGGTGTTCTACATGGAGAAGCTGGTCACCGGTCCGGAGGCCGCTGATGTCGTGGACATCCGGTTGCCGGTCGCCGAGAACATCCATCGCGTGGCCAAGGCCAAGGGCGAGAAGAACGAGGACGTCACCGTGGTGATCCTCGACCGACCCCGGCACCAGCAGATCGTCGAGGAGATCCGTGCGACCGGCGCCCGGATCAAGTTCATCACTGACGGTGACGTGGCTGGCGCGATCATGGCTGCCCGGGAGGGCACCGGGGTCGACCTGCTGATGGGCGTTGGCGGCACCCCCGAGGGGATCATTGCTGCCTGCGCCATGAAGAGCCTCAGTGGAGTCATCCAGGGACGTTTGTGGCCCACCGATGACGACGAGCGCCAACGCGCACTGGATGCCGGTCATGACCTGGACCGCGTCCTGACCACCGATGACCTGGTCTCCGGTGACGACGCCTTCTTCGTGGCCACCGGCATCACCGATGGCGAGCTGATGAAGGGGGTGCGCTACCACGCACGTGGCGCCTCAACACATTCCCTGGTGATGCGCTCCCGCAGCGGCACGATCCGCTCGATCCGCTCAGACCACCAGTTCGCCAAGTTGAGTGCCTACGCCGCAGTCGACTTCGAACGCTGATTTGTAGCGACTGAGAGACTGAGCACCATGATCGTGGTGGTGGGTGAATCCCTGGTTGATGTGGTGACCGATGCCAGCGGGCAGGTCACCAGGACCCCTGGCGGGTCTCCCCTCAACGTCGCCATCGGACTGGGGCGACTCAAGGTGGAGACCCTGTTGTTGACCCAACTGGGCAACGACAAGGACGCCGAGTTGATCCTCAGGGCATTGCGTGATTCGCGGGTGGCGGTGATGGCTGCTCCCGCCCGCAACGGTCGCACCTCCAGCGCCACCGCCCAACTCGATGCGGACGGCGAGGCGACGTACTCCTTCAACATCACCTGGGATCTCCCCGAACAGGACCTACCCCGCTGCGACGCCGTACACATCGGTTCTTTGGGCACCCTGCTGGAACCGGGACGCCAGTCGGTGCTCGAACTGGTCGAGGAAGCCACCGCCCACAAGCACATGCTCAGCTATGACATCAACCTGCGGGCTGCGCATGTGAGTGATCCCGAGGCCACCTGGCGCGATGTGGTTTCGGTGGCGAGTCGGGCTTCGCTGGTCCGGTTGAGTGAGGCTGATTCGGAGTTGATGCGACCCGGCGTACCCGCGGATCAGGTCTGTCGGGAATTGCTCCGCGGCTCCCGCACCCGGGTCGTCGTACTCACCCGGGGTGCTGCCGGAGCCACTGCCTTCGGTGAGGATTTCAAGGTCTCTGCCGAGCCCCGCGAGATCAACGTCGCCGACACCATTGGCGCCGGGGATGCGTTCACCGCAGGCCTGCTCGCGATGCTCGACGAGGCCCACCTGCTCGGGCACAAGAAACTCCCCACCGACGCACAGACCTGGGAGGCGCTCCTGGCCGGTGCCGTGGAGATCGCCTCGATCACCTGCGAACGCAGGGGTGCGAACCCGCCGACCCGCGATGAGGTCTCTGCGGACTTCACCAGACACGTTGCACATGTCCGCAAGCGCTGAACGGTTCGCCCGGGTTGGCAACCTGGAGATCTGCTACCAGACCTTCGGTGACCCCAGTGGTGAGCCACTGATCCTGGTGATGGGCCTGGGCGGGCCAATGATCTGGTGGGACGACACCCTTTGCCAGCGGATCGCGGATGAGGGATTCCACGTGGTGCGCTTCGACAACCGGGACACCGGTCGCTCCAC
>CAZRKI010000074.1:0-10111 GCA_964600765.1 uncultured Marmoricola sp. | reverse complement strand
CATCGGCCAGGGCGGTGCCGGCGTGAATGACCTCAGCGTCGATGACGGCATCGACTCCGGTGATCACATCTCCCTTGCTCGAACCCTCCGGATATCCCTTGCTGGCCATCACCACCGCAACCGCAGCACCGGGATGCCAGCGGGGAGGGGAAACCTCGGCCAGGCGCTCGTCGGCTGCAGCCTTCAGGAGCTCACCAAGCGGGGAGTCCAACAGGGCCATCAGCGCCTGGGTTTCCGGATCGCCGAACCGGGCGTTGAACTCCACCACCCGCACCCCGGCTGAGGTGAGTGCCAGCCCGGCGTACAGGAGCCCCTGGAAGGGGGTTCCGCGCCGGGCCATCTCAGCAACCGTTGGTTGCAGGACGGTTTCGAGGACCTCGTCGATCAGGTCGTACGGCGCCCACGGCAGCGGCGTGTAGGCGCCCATGCCGCCGGTATTCGGCCCCTCGTCATGATCCCGGATCCGCTTGAAATCCTGGGCGGGTTGCAGTGGGTAGACCGTCACCCCATCGGTCACCGCAAACAGCGAGACCTCCGGACCGTCGAGGAACTCCTCGATCACCACCCGCTCGCAGGCCGAGGCATGTGCCAGAGCCGCGTCCCGATCCGTGGTGACCACCACGCCCTTGCCGGCAGCCAGGCCGTCGTCCTTGACGACGTACGGCGCTCCGAACTCATCCAGCGCAGCCGCGGCCTCATCGGGGGTCTGGCAAACCCGGGCCTGAGCGGTAGGAACTCCAACGGCCGCCATGACTTCCTTGGCGAAGGCCTTGGAGCCTTCCAAAGCTGCGGCCTCCCGCGACGGCCCAAAGCAGGAGATCCCGGCTTCACGGACCGCATCGGCCACACCCGCCACCAGGGGCGCCTCGGGGCCGATCACCACCAGGTCTATGTCGAGTGACCGGGCCAGCTCTGCCACCGCCTCCCCATCCTCAGCTGCCACGGGATGCAGGGTGGCGATGGAGGCCATCCCGGGGTTGCCCGGCGCGCAGTGCACCTCGGTAACCGAGGGGTCACGGGAAAGTGCCAGAGCGAGGGCGTGTTCGCGGCCCCCGGGGCCAATCACGAGCGTCTTCACGCGACCAACCCTAATCAGCCCAGCAGTGCCGGCAAGACCTTGGGCCTCAGCCCGGACGCACCACGATCGACTGCTGCGGGGGTCCGACAGGATTTCTCGACTTCGACCCAGCAGATGTTGGACATAGTGGGTGGCCCAGTCCCACTGAATAACGCTTTGGACGACTCAAACACGCGAGAAACTCCTCCCGGGCAGTTTCGAAAAACCGATAACGGCTGGACACATCATCGATATGTTTGCCCAGATTGCAGAGATTAGTGAGGCCTTAAGGAGTTCTCGGTGTCCAGATTTTTCCCGGTGTCCAGACCTGCCCTGGCATCGCTTGTCGTCGGTGGCCTCACCACAGCAACGGTGCCGTTGTGCTCCACAGCAGCCCACGCTGACCCCGCAGATCCTCCGTCGCAAATGAGTTGGGCCAAGATCACCCCCGGCCTTTTTGCGGTTCAGGTTCCCAACGCTGTTTGCTCGGCTGAAATCTCGGCTTCGGGTGGCGCAGGCGACAAATCAGTGTCGGTAAACCCGCTGACGCCCGGTGGCCAGGGAGCCTCCTTGAGCTTCGTCGCCCCGGTTGTTTCCGGGCAATACGTGAATGGCCAAATCGGGGCTGCCGCATTGGATGAGGTTGGCGGCTTTCCTGGTGGGGGAAATGGCGGAACTGGCGGTCACCGAGGTGGTGGTGGCGGCGGCTACACCGAGGTTTTTGCTGGCGTGGACCTGATCGCTGTAGCAGGTGGTGGTGGGGGTAGCGGAGGTCATTTCAGCGCCACCTATGGTTTTGGCGGGGACGCTGGTGTTCCCACAGGCACCGGCGTTTTTGCGGGGCAGGACGGAGCCGATGGGTGGGACCGCTGGGGTACACCTCCTACCGACGGCTTCTTTGCTCAAGGCGGTTCGGGTGGCTCAACAACAGCCCCCGGGGCAGGCGGTGTTCACCTTGGGAATCCAGCCTTCAGCGGAGCTGCTGGCGTGGGGATGAACGGTGGTAATGGCGGGCCGGACCCATTTGTTGATACCGGTGGTGGTGGCGGTGGCGGCTACTACGGCGGTGGCGGTGGTGCTTCAACCACCGGAAATAACAACACCGCCGGCGGCGGTGGTGGCGGGGCCAGCTTCGTGTCGCCAACCACGACTTTCATTTCTGGTGGATTGGCCGCTGAGGAGGCTGACGGCAGCATGTCCTTGACGTGGCGCGTTTGTGATTACAACCTGTCTGTGGCCAAAACTGCCTCGGCAACATCGGTAGCTCCCGGACAGGCGGTTACCTACACTGTGGTGGTAACCAATCAAGGCCCAGATCCGATGGGCGGCGGCGACACCGTAACGATCAGGGACACCAACGCCGTCGGCGCGACCGTAACCAGTGTCTCTGCCGTCGACGGTGGTTTTGTCTGCAACCCAGCGGTGGGGAGCCAAATACCCGCTTCGGGCGAAGTCGAATGCTCTCGGGAGTTGTCCGGTTCACCCTCAGGTGTCCGTGGGCTGAACGTTGGCGAAGCGCTGACCATCACCTACACCGACACCTATGACACCGCAGGCACCATCCAGAACACCGCTGGTGTGGTGGATCGCAACAGCCCGGACAACAACTCAGCGACAGTTGCGGTGGCGGTGGCACCACAGATTCCACTGAACACAGGAACTACCCCAACAACTCCGCAGACCCGCCCGCACAACCGTCCCAATGCGCTACCGAACACCGGGAAGACCTACGACCCCCTGGCGGCCAACGGTTCTGGCCTAGTGACGTTTGGGTTGGCGACGTTGACCGGGGTCGCTGGCCTTGTTCTCCGTAGGCGATACCGACAGACACCTTGAGATGCCCGTCGGAGGGGTTGCAGCGTGACTCCACGACCCGCTTGAGCGATCGTGTTTCTCCGGTAGCGGGCGGGGTCTGGTGGCCCCAGTTGGATACCCGGGCCTCAGCCCGGGCGCACCACGATCGTCTGCTCCCGACCAGGACCGACCCCAACTGCCCAGAACGGCGCACCGGACATCTCCTCGAGCGCCAGCACATAACGCTGGGCATTGGCGGGTAGTTCCTTGAACTCCCGGCAGTCAGAGATGTCCTCACCCCAGCCATCGAAGTACTCATAAACGGGCTTGGCGTGGTGGAACTCGGTCTGGGTCATCGGCATCTCGTCATGTCGGACGCCGTCGATCTCATAGGCGACACAAACCGGGATCCGATCCCAGGTAGACAACACATCGAGTTTGGTCATGAAAAAGTCGGTCAGCCCATTGACCCGACTGGCATAGCGGGCCACCACTGCGTCGTACCAGCCGCAGCGTCGGGTCCGCCCGGTGGAGACCCCGATCTCGCCACCGATGCGCTGCAACTCCTCACCGTCCCGATCGAAGAGCTCGGTGGGGAAGGGGCCTGAGCCCACGCGGGTCGTGTAGGCCTTGATCACGCCGATCACCCGGTCGATCCGGGTAGGCCCGATGCCAGCGCCAGTGCACACGCCACCCGCCACTGGACTGCTGGAGGTAACGAACGGGTAGGTGCCGTGATCGACATCGAGCATGGTGGCCTGGGCGCCCTCGAAAAGGACCATCCTGTCCTCATCAAGGGCCCGGTTGATCAGCAACGTGGTGTCGGTGATCATCGGCCGGAGACGGTCGGCGTAGGAGAGCAGATCCTCAAGCACCTCATCGACGGTGATTGCCCGGCGGTTGTAGACCTTGGTCAGCAGGTGATTGCGCACATCCAGGGCACCCTCAATCTTCTCGGCCAGGATGTGCTCATCGAACAGATCGGCCATCCGGATGCCGATCCGGTTGATCTTGTCGGCGTACGCCGGGCCGATCCCGCGACCGGTGGTGCCGATCTTGTTCTTGCCCAGGAAGCGTTCGGTGACCTTGTCGATCGTGGAGTGGTAGGAGGCGATGATGTGGGCATTTGCGCTGATCCGCAGCTCGCCCATTTCCACGCCCTCGGCGGCCATGGCGTCGTACTCCTGGAACAAGGCCTCCGGTGAAACCACCACACCATTGCCGATCACCGAGACGCAGGACTTGGTCAGGATGCTGCTGGGCAACAGATGGGTGGCGAACTTCTTGCCGTCCACCACTATCGTGTGGCCAGCATTGTGACCACCGCTGGTCCGCACGCAGAAGTCGATCGCTGACTCCGTGGTCAGCAGATCAGTTGCCTTCCCCTTGCCTTCGTCTCCCCATTGCGCACCAAGTACGACGACTGCAGGCATTACTGCACCCCTTCATTTGGCTCATCGCCCGGTTGCCAACCCTGATCCAGGGCCTGCGAAATATGAAAGCCCAGCGCAACAGCACCGGGCTCTTACCCGCGTACGTTAGCAAACCCCGGGAATCCCGACGACAGCCGTTTGGTCAGAGCAACTCCGCGAAGGCGGTCTCGCTGCTGTCCCGCAGGAACTCCCGGCACCGCTCCTGTTCAGCAGTTTCACCGATCCGTCCAGCTGCTCGGGACAGGGCCGCAACACAGCGCAGGAAACCCCGATTGGGTTCGTGCTCCCAGGGCACCGGGCCATGGCCCTTCCAGCCATTGCGTCGCAGCAGATCCAGGCTGCGGTGGTAGCCGGTGCGGGCATAGGCGTAGACGGTGATGTCATCGGCTCCCTCGACGAAAGCCTCCTCGGCCAGTACCGCCCAGGCCAACGGCGACTCGGGGTGCTGGCGCAGCACCACCAGGGTTGGCTCCTGGTGGAGCAAGTCCTGGGCCGGGTCGGCTGGCAGGTTGATCGGGGCTGGTCCGGCCAATAGATCACGGGTGCTGTCCATGCGCCCATGGTAGCTATTCGCTTCAGCGGAATTTTTTTCTCTTTTTTCGTTTTTGAGTCATTTCAGACTTTTTATCCCATAATCGTCATATCGCCGGAGTGCCCTTTGGCGAGTCCCAACGAGGAGAAAACCTTCATGAACACAACACCGAAAAAGTCCCAGGCCAAGCGGGGCGTCGTCGCTGCTGGTCTCGGTTTGGCCCTGATGACCGGCGTGGGTGGCACCTTCGCCTACTGGCAACAGTCCACCGATATGGGCACCGGCAATATCACCGCCGGCAACCTGTCCCTGTCCGTCTCCGGCGCCGCCTGGTATGACTGCACCGCAAATGGCACCGCTGCTGCCACCGACACCACCACGTCGCCGGTTGGACTGACTGGCTGCTCCTCAATCTCTGATATCACCACCTTCCGGATGGTCCCCGGCGACAAGTTGAAGTACGTCGCCTCCGCCACCCCGACCCTGGTTGGCGACAACATCAAAGCAGACCTGACCGCCACCGTGCCGGCCACTGGTTCGGGGTCAGATCTGGCTCATTGGTTGACCATTGGCGCTGGACTCTCTGGCACCACTGGTTCACTGACCGAGGCCGACAGCGGCGTGGCCCACACGGCCATCGTCAGCGTCCAACTCCCGTCCACCGTTTCCAACCAGGACGGCACCACCACCTCGGTGAGCCTGACCTCATTCAAGTTGAACCTGGTCCAGGTCCCCTGATCTGGATAGGTGATCCGCACCGGCAGGTGCCGATGTGGGTCACCTGATCACGGCTGGCAGATCAGGAGACAAGGATCGCGATGAAGGGCAACCCACGCCTACCCCGACTGGGGTCTGGCAAGCCGGCGGGGCGGAAGCTGCCTGCGCTGTGGAGACCGATGGTCGCCATTGCGCTGGCGGTCTTCCTCCTCACCGGAGGGTTGAACACCCTCGCCCTCTGGGGAACCACCCAGGCGTTGGGCAATCAGAACCTAACCGGAGCTGACTTCGACCTGGCTGCTGGCACTCCCATGATCAATCTGCACAGCCAAATCACGTCTGGCCAGCGCACCTTCGCCTCCGGCACGACGTGCAGCACCTCCGCGCCGTACACCGAGTGTCGGGACGTGAGCAGCACCCTGGCCAGCGAGCGGTTGGTTCCGGGCGACAAGTTGACCATCACCAGGACGTTCACAGTGACTGCCTCCGGCAACAACCTTCAGGGTGAGTTGCAGGTGGATGTCGCTTCCCTGTTGCCCAATACCGGAGCAGCCTGCCCTGGGGATCAGAGCAACGCCTATGCCTGTGCGGCCACGCTCACTGCCTCGGTGACCAACCCGGACGCCTCAATCACCCCAATCACCAGTGGGACGGGCTGGCAGGTGGATCGACCGGTCACCGGGACCACTGGAGCAGGCACCTATACGGTCACCTGGAGTATGGCGGTAGCCCCGACGAATGCCGGTGCTGACTGGTTGGACGCCCTGACCGACAAGGGCATCAACTTCGGCAGCCTCAATGTCACCCTGGCCCAGGTCTGATTGGGGTAACTGATGACACTGCTGCTGCCCACCAGAGAATCTGACTCGGATCAGGACCACACCCGCCGGATCCCGGGCTGGCTGCCCGCCCTCGGCACCTGGCTGTCCTGGACCTTCATCGGTGTGGTCGGGCTGGCGCTGACCGCGGTGGTGATCATCCCCAAGGCCATGGGTTGGGTGCCGCTGACTGTCCTGACCGGATCCATGACCCCGACTATCCCGATCGGCAGTCAGGTAGTTGTCGAACGCATTCATGGCAATGCTGATCTCGCTGAGTTGCAAACCGGGGACATCATCACCTTCCTGCCAAAGCCCGATTCGGGCTACACCGTTACCCATCGCATCGTGGCCAAAGCCACCGACCCGGATGGGACCGTACGGCTGCGCACCAGGGGCGATGCCAACAACACCGAGGACCCCTGGGAACTGACTGCCAAGCAGGTGCGTGGCAAGGCGAAATACTGGGTGCCCTGGATTGGGTATGCCGCCAGGTCACTGCCGCAGGAGCAGAAGGACACCGGCATCTGGATCATCTCCGGCGCCTTGTTCCTCTACGCCGGGCATCAGCTTTTCGGCGCCGTACGAAGTCGGCGGGGACGCGGGGAGGCGGAGTTGCCATGATGCCGCACTCAGCTGTCTGGCTGCTTGGTTACCTGATTGGCATTCTCACGATCGGGTTGGCCGCTCCTGCCCAGGCATCCGAACAGATCAACTTCTCCACCGATGGGGTCTCCTGGAGTCCCACGCCTCCGACTCTGTTCCCCGGAGTCAACCGGATGGCACCCGGTGACTCCGTGACCAGTGAGCTCTGGGTCAGCAATGGCAGTAACCAGGCTGCTTGGTTCCAGATTCTGGCTGACATCCGATTGGCCGACCATCTGGTTCCGATGGACTCCACCAATGCCCGGCTGGAGTTGCGGGTAACTGATCCGAGTGCCACCACCTCAACGACTACTTTTCGCAGCGCCGACCTGGGCAGCGAATGCATCAACTTCGTTACCCGACGGGTCCCTAGTGGTGGCACCAGGCAGATCATCACCACGGTCAGCCTGCCCTGGCACGCCGGAAATGAGTTACAGACACAGGAACTGCTGATACCGATGTCGGTTCGGGCCTCCGCCCTAAAACCCCCGGCTGGATCAAGTGATTGTTTGGCTCCGCCCACGAACGAAAACATTCCAAGCCGGGACCACAGGGCCACCAAACAGCAAACTGATGAGCCCCTTCCCGAAACTGGCTCTGGTCTATCTGCCAATCAGACCTTGATCCTGATCAGCCTCAGTGGCCTGCTGATCTATCTGGGCATCATCGCCATCAGCACCAGGGGCCAGGAGCCGGTTGATTCATTTCGGGGACCAACCCGATCCATCGGCGAGAGGATATAGCGGTGCGACGCACCCTGTCCCTGATTGCCGTGGCAGCGCTGGTGGTTGGTCTCAGCCTGACCATGAGCGCACCCGCGACCCTGGGTGGTTGGTCGCAGGGCACGTCGTACTCTCCTGCAGACACGCGCAGCGACAAGTTCGCGCAAACCGTGGCTGACGCCAGCATCACCCCAACCCTCCACGTCGGGGACAGTGATCTGGATCCGGCCACGTCCACCCCTGGGCTTCAGGTAGGACTCACCTCGGATCGGTTGCATGGCAACCTGGACGTGTACTCCTTTGATGCCTTCCTGATGAAGAACACCAGCGATTCCAGCGCCACCTCCACCACCAGTAACAACCGCTTGTTCACCGATTCAACCGTCGATGTCGCGGTCAGTACCAGCGCGGACTGCAGCAGCGGGATTCAAACACCGGTGGCCTGGACCTTTGGCAGCAACGCGGTTGGCAACCTGGCCGCCAGCAACAACTACGCCACGACGCGTGGCTACACATCGGTTACTGGAGGAAATGTCACTCCGGGTGGAACCCGGGTGATCTGCCCACGGGTCAATTCCAAGTTCAACACCAGCACCTACACCGGTCGCCGTGATCTGGTACTGGCCAGCGCTGGACGCCATGTGGGGCTTCGCGTCAAGGGCCGTTATCGCTCACCTGCTGCGGCCACCTGGCAGACCGTCTTTGGGGGCACTTTCCCGGTGCTCAAGTACACCGTCACCGCGCCTCCTCTGACCTACCCGGGTGCTCGCGCGGTGTGCCGCAACTCCGGCCTGTTCGGAGCCTATGGCGATCTCGGCTTCGGGTGGCCGACGCCAGCAGAGGATGACCGTCAGCAATGGACCGGCACCCACTCCATCCATCGCTTCGTGATCATGCGCCAGAATCCCAGCACCGGGGTCTGGGCTGAGTTCAAGCAGTCAAACAATCAATCTGGCTCCAGCACCTACACAACAGGTGGTTCCAGTGCCACTGGGATCAACTCCGCGAAGTACCGCTACTACGCCGGGATCAACTCAGACCACATCAACAACAATGATGGTGATTGGTTCGGCACCGGCGCCTGGGTGGCCTTCATGTGGCGCGGGTACTTGTACTCCGGTGACACCACCCGTTACATCAACAGCGATTTCATCACCTACGCCCGCGAGAAAAGCGACGCCTTCCAGTGCGGTGACGGAAACGGCAAACCCACCGTGGCCAACACCGAAACCGGGGCCAACTCCCCCGGCGTACACGGCATCAGCTGACCCACTGGACCCAAAACTTTGCCGAGGCGGCCGTAGGTAAAACGCCTCGGCGTGTTTACTACTGCCGCCACGGGCAACAACCGGGGTCAGCCCATGGCGTGACCGCTGCTGCGCAGGTTCTCGCAGGCCTCGATCACCCGGGCGGTCATGGCGTTCTCAGCAGCCTTGCCCCATGAGCGGGGGTCGTAGACCTTCTTGTTGCCGACCTCACCGTCCACCTTGAGCACACCGTCGTAGTTGTTGAACATGTGCGCGGCCACCGGGCGGGTGAAGGCGTACTGGGTGTCGGTGTCGACGTTCATCTTCACCACACCAAAGTCCACGGCATCGGAAATCTCCTGTTCGGTGGAGCCGGAGCCGCCATGGAAGACCAGGTCCATCGGACGCTGGCCAGCCGAATCGCCGTACTGCGCCACGATCGCTTCCTGGGCTGCCTTGAGGATCTCCGGGCGCAACTTCACATTGCCCGGCTTGTAGACGCCATGCACATTGCCGAAGGTCAGGGCGGTCATGTAGCGGCCCTTCTCCCCCAGGCCAAGCGCCGCCACCGTCTTGAGCGCATCCTCGGGTGTGGTGTAGAGCTTCTCGTCAATCGCACCAACGATGCCGTCCTCCTCACCACCAACGACACCGATCTCGACCTCGAGGATGATGTTGGCCGCAGCGCACTTTTCGAGGAGTTCCTGGGCGATCTGCAGGTTCTCATCAAGTGGTACGGCGGACCCGTCCCACATGTGCGACTGGAAAAGAGGTTCCAGGCCCTGCTTGACCCGGGCTGCGGAGATGTCGATCAACGGACGCACGAAGGTGTCGAGCTTGTCCTTGGGGCAGTGGTCGGTGTGCAGCGCGACATTGATGGGGTACTTCTTGGCGACCTCGCGGGCGAAGGCAGCAAATGCCTCTGATCCGGCGACCATCTCCTTGACGCCCTGGCCGGAGAAATACTCCGCACCGCCGGTGGACACCTGGATGATGCCGTCAGCACCGGCATCGGCGAAACCCTTCAGGGCTGCGTTGAGGGTTTGCGATGAGGTGACGTTGATCGCCGGGAAGGCAAAGGACTTCGCCTTTGCGGTGTCGAGCATCTCGGCGTACTTCTCGGGGGTTGCGATAGGCATCTTCGGG
>CAZRKI010000073.1:0-10125 GCA_964600765.1 uncultured Marmoricola sp. | reverse complement strand
CGAAGGTTGGGGGTTCAAGTCCCTCGTGCCCTGCGAGAAACGAATATGGTCTGGTTTTTGCGATGTTGGTCTGAATGGATTGGATGGTGAGTGGGCGTGGCTGAAGGCACTTCCACAAAGTCGGAACGCACCAGCCCGGTGACCTTCTACCGGCAGGTCGTGGCCGAGCTGCGCAAGGTGGTCTGGCCGACCCAGCAACAACTGATCACCTATTTGATCGTGGTACTGGTCTTTGTGCTGGTGCTGATCGCCTACGTGTCACTGCTCGATCTGGGGCTGGGCAAGTTGGTGTTCTGGATCTTTGGTGAGCGTTAACCGGATCCGACAAACGAAGAGTTCCAGGGAGTTACAAGGAAGTGTCTGTGTCTGAGCACACTGATGAGCAGTCTGTTGACGAGCAACCCGCCGCTGAGGAGGTTGCCGTGGAAGAGGCTGTTGTCGAGGATGCGGCGGTCGATGAGGCCGCTGCCGATGAACCCACCCCGGTTGATCCGATGGAGGAGTTCCGTCAGGCTCTGCGCGAGAAGCCGGGTGACTGGTTCGCCATTCACACCTATGCCGGCATGGAGAACCGGGTCAAGCTGAACCTGGAGAACCGAATCACCTCACTGAACATGGAGGACTACATCCACGAGATCGTGGTCCCCACCGAGGAAGTCGCTGAGATCAAGAATGGTCAGCGCAAGGTACGCACCAAGCCGTCCCTGCCCGGATATGTTCTGGTCCGGATGGACCTTGATGATGAGTCCTGGTCAGCCGTTCGTCATACCCCATCGGTGACCGGTTTTGTGGGCACCAGCCATGACCCAGTTCCCCTCACCCTCGATGAGGTCGAGCGGATGCTGGCCCCGGCAGTTCAGGCGCAGGCTGAGGCCGAAGCAGAAGCTGAGGCTGGCTCCGGTGAGCCCGGCAAGGCAGCCACCAAGCCCCGTGCAGTGCTCACCTCGGACTTCGAGATCAATGACACGGTCGTGGTCATCGATGGTCCGTTCACGCCGATGCAGGCAACCATTATCGAGATCAACATCGAGGCCCAGCGCGTGCGGGCCCTCGTCGAGATTTTCGGTCGGGAAACCCCGGTCGACCTGAGCTTCAACCAGATCCAAAAGGTCTAGTTGGGGTTCAACCACCATGTGGCAGAGCCGGTCCGGCTCGTTTGACCACAACGCACAACAAAGAAGGACAAAGGAATGCCTCCCAAGAAAAAGATTGCTGCGCTCGTCAAGGTGCAGCTGCAGGCTGGTGCAGCGACTCCAGCCCCTCCCGTCGGTACCGCACTGGGCCCGCACGGTGTCAACATCATGGACTTCTGCAAGGCCTACAACGCCCAGACCGAGTCCATGCGCGGCAATGTCGTACCGGTTGAGATCACCATTTATGAGGATCGCACCTTCGACTTCATCACCAAGACCCCGCCTGCTGCTGAGCTGATCAAGAAGGCTGCCGGTGTGGCCAAGGGCTCTGGTGTCCCACAGAAGGACAAGGTCGGCAAGCTGACCAAGGATCAGGTCCGTGAGATCGCTGAGACCAAGATGCCAGACCTCAACGCCAATGACATCGAAGCGGCGATGAAGATCGTCGAGGGCACCGCCCGTTCCATGGGCGTTCTGACCGACTGACCAAAACCAATCAGGTGGCAGGGCTTGCATGGCCCAGACCACAACTTCAGCATTAAGGAAGCAGGACATGCAGCGCAGCAAGACCTACCGTGCAGCCGCGGAGAAGTTCGACAAGGACGAGCTCTACAGCCCGTTGGCCGCAATCAGGATCGCCAAGGATGGCGCCAAGAAGAAGTTCGATGAGACCGTTGATGTGTCCATGCGGCTCGGGGTTGACCCCCGAAAGGCAGACCAGTTGGTCCGTGGCACAGTCAACCTGCCCCACGGCACCGGCAAGACCGCCCGGGTGCTGGTCTTCGCCAACGCCGAGAAGGCAGATGCGGCTCGTGAGGCCGGGGCCGACATCGTCGGTGGCGATGAGCTGATCGAGAAGGTGAATGGTGGCTGGACCGACTTCGATGCCGTCGTCGCCACGCCGGACATGATGGGTAAGGTCGGTCGTCTGGGCCGGGTCCTGGGTCCCCGCGGCCTGATGCCCAACCCGAAGACCGGCACCGTCACCCCTGATGTGGCCAAGGCGGTCAATGACATCAAGGGCGGCAAGATCGAGTTCCGGGTGGATCGGCACGCCAACCTGCACTTCATCATCGGCAAGTCATCCTTTGAGGAGGACAAGCTGGCCGAGAACTACGCAGCCGCCCTGGAGGAGATCCTGCGGTTGAAGCCGGCCAGCTCCAAGGGCCGCTACATCAAGAAGGTCACCGTTTCCACCACGATGGGACCCGGGATCCAGATCGATCCCAACCGGACCCGCAACGTGGCGACCGATGAAGATGCCTGATCCAGACCAGTTCTGAGGAACTACCCGGTTGGTTTTTACCAGCCGGGTAGTTTTTCTTTTGCCCGCTCCCAAACCAACCGGGGGAACAAATGCTCGCCCTGACCACACGTCGTACCTCTGCACTCGTCACGGCGGCGCTGCTTGGCGTCGTACTTGCCGGATGTGGCGGCAATGATGAATCCAAGTCGGCTGCAACCAGCCCCACCCCGGCTGGAGGCGCCACCACGAGTGCCGCACCAACCCCCACGCCAACCACCGCGGCTCCTCCCACGACGGCCCCCTCGCCAGGCGCGATAGAGACTGCTGCTCCCACCGTTCCGGCTCCCACACTCAATGCCCAGACCATGCCGGTCCGGCTGGCTGCGGCCCTGGCGCGAGCCAAGAGCGTGCACTTTGAGATCCCCAGGGCGGACTTCGGCGGCATGCAAGTGTCCTCTACTGGTGAGGCGACCCTGAGCAAGGCCAATCCCAGGGCCGTGGTCAACATCAACATGATGGGGCCCTGGAAGATGATCTATGTCGACAATCAGACCTTTGTGAAGCCACCGATGCAGGTGCCCAATGGCAAGCCCTGGATGCAGCTTCCCGAGAACGACATGGGAATGGGATTGAGTGGCCCGCTGTCCTATCTGAACCCGACCCAGTTGCTGCTCTCCCTGCAGAATCCGGGGGTCTTCAAACGGATCGGTCCCTCGGTGGTCGATGGCATCAAGACCATGGAATACCAGATCACGATGGACTCCTCAGCCATGCAGAACTGGTTGAAGATGCCCAAACAGATGCGCCAGTTCCTGCCCAAGAAGGTGGTGCTCAATGTCTGGATGGACGCCAATGACCTGCCCCGCCAGCTATCCCAACGACTGCCGGTCCAGGGCCAGTCGCTGTCACTCACGGTCAAGTTGAGTGGGTACGGCACCCCCGTGAATGCCACTGCCCCGCCGCGGAACCAGGTCGGCAACTTCCAGATGGGCCTACCGTCGATGCCTTCAACCAACTGACCCAACTGGCCCTGGTTCACCCGCCGAGGCGGCAGTAATTAACATGCCGAGGCGGCAGTAATTCACACCGAGCTGTGTTAATTACTGCCGCCTCGGCGTGATCCGGCGTGGTAATTCCTGCCGCCTGGGCGCGGGGTGATGGTGGTGGATTTGGAGGTTCCCCACCCATGGCCGTAGAGTTCCCATTTGGAACCAAAGACCGCCGGTCGGATTCTGTTGAATCCAGAAGGTTTGCAAACGGCAAGCGACCTGCGCAGGTGACAAGGTAGGAATCCGGAGCCTGTCTCCATGTCCGCCCTGTGCGCCTGAGCACGGGGCTTTTTCTTTTGCCCGGTCTTTTCCCTGAGCCATCCACCCGGATGACTCAGTCAGATGTTGGAAGGAGACCCATGGCGCGGCCAGACAAGGCAGCAGCCGTAGCGGAGATCGTTGAGCAGTTCAACGCCTCCTCTGGTGCTGTGCTGACCGAGTACCGCGGGCTCACCGTTAAGCAGTTGCAGGATTTGCGACGGGCTCTCGGTGAGAACGCCACCTACGCCGTGGTCAAGAACACGCTCACCCAGATTGCAGCCAGGGAGGCAGGCGTCGAAGGTTTCGACGATCTCCTCACTGGCCCGACTGCGATTGCCTTCATCAATGGTGATCTGGTCGAAGCAGCCAAGGGTTTGCGTGACTTTGCCAAGGCGAATCCCGCTCTTGTGATCAAGGGCGGTTTTGTGGACGGCGCCTCGATGGATGCCAAGGAGATCGCCAAACTGGCCGATCTGGAATCCCGCGAGGTACTCATGGGCAAGCTTGCCGGCGCCATGCTGGCCTCGCTGTCCCAGGCCGTCTACCTGCTCAATGCCCCCGTCTCGCAGGCTGCCCGGCTCGCCGGTGCGCTGCAGGCCAAGGCGGAGCAGGACCCATCAATCCTCAAGGGTGGTGCCGGCGAACCGGCAGCAGCAGCCCAATCCGAGGAAGCAGCCCCCGAGGCACCCGCCGAGGAGGCTGCAGCCGAAGCAGCTTCACCTGAAGCTGCCGAAGCGCCGGCCGAAGAGGCCTGACCACCCAGTAATGACCCGGTTCACCTGGATGTGAACCACCAACGAAAGGAACGCCAAAATGGCGAAGCTCAGCACCGACGAGCTCCTCGATGCGTTCAAGGAGATGACCCTTCTTGAGCTCAGCGAGTTCGTGAAGCAGTTCGAAGAGACCTTCGGCGTGACCGCAGCCGCTCCGGTTGCCGTTGCTGCCGCTCCTGGCGCAGCCGCTGCCGGCGGTGACGCCGGTGACGCCGGTGGCGAACAGGACGAGTTCGACGTGATCCTCGAAGCTGCTGGTGAGAAGAAGATCAATGTCATCAAGGAGGTCCGTGCGCTGACCAGCCTCGGGCTGAAGGAGGCCAAGGAGCTGGTTGAAGGCGCTCCCAAGCCCATCCTGGAGAAGGTCAACAAGGAGACCGCAGACAAGGCCAAGGAGTCCCTCGAGGGCGCCGGAGCCACTGTCACTCTGAAGTGATCCTTCCGGCGCAAGCCGGGAAATCCAACCCGACGGCCGTCTCCCTTGCTGGGGCGGCCGTTGGGCTATCTCCACGGCCCGGGGAGCCGAGTAGTTTCACCACGTAACACCAACCGGGCCAGACAAGGGATGGACAGGCGTAGCGCGAAGGTGGGTTCGCGCGTTAGCTTATCCGTCGTGCCTGATTGTGCCTTGTGCCACAATCGGGGGATCGTACTTAACTAGGAGCCAGTTGCATGGGTGTCGAGATTGAGGTCAAGAACCTCACCAAGTCCTTCGGGAAGCAGTTGATTTGGGGTGACGTGACGCTGACCATTCCCGCAGGAGAGATCTCGGTCATGCTTGGTCCCTCCGGCACCGGTAAGTCTGTCTTCCTGAAGGCCCTGATCGGTCTGCTCAAGCCAGACCAGGGCGAGATCAACATCGAGGGTGTGGACATCGCCTCCTGCTCGGAGAAGCAGTTGTATGAGATCCGCAAGCTTTTCGGTGTCCTCTTCCAGGACGGCGCCATGTTCGGCTCGATGAACCTGTTCGACAACGTGGCCTTCCCATTGCGCGAGCACACCAAGAAGTCCGAGTCGGATATCAAGCGCATCGTGATGGAAAAGATGGACATGGTGGGCCTCATCGGAGCCGAGGACAAGCTTCCGGGTGAGATCTCCGGCGGTATGCGCAAGCGCGCCGGCCTGGCCAGGGCGCTGGTGCTGGATCCGGAGATCCTGCTTATCGATGAGCCCGACTCCGGTCTGGACCCAGTCCGTACGGCGTTCATCAACCAGCTCTTCGTGGACCTGAACGCCCAGATTGATGCCACCTTCCTGATCGTGACCCACGACATCAACACCGCTCGGACGGTGCCGGACAACATCGGGTTGCTCTACCACAAGCACTTGGCCATGTTCGGGCCCCGCGAGATGCTGCTCAGCTCTGAGGAGCCAGTGGTGCGCCAGTTCCTCAATGCCCAGACTGTTGGCCCAATCGGCATGTCCGAGGAGAAGGACGCCAACGAGCTCGAGGCAGAAAAGGGCATGGATATGCCACCCCTGCCTCCGATCCCACTGCAGCTGGAGCCCTCAAATGGCATTCCGCGGCGGGGTCAGCGTGAGCCGGGCGCCTGGTGCCGGGCAAATGGCGTGGTGCCACCTCCGGGGTCATTCCAGGAGAACATGTCGATGGCGACCAGCCTCTGAGCCGCTGGCTCAGGGCAGCCAGCCCAATCAAGCGCCACTAGTTGCCAGATAGTGGTTGACACCCCCGCACTTGTGTGCTGTGGAGTGTTGCGGTAGCTTAGTCCCTTGCGCCCTCCCTCAGATGCTTCCTGCCTGCCCGGTGGCTGGTTCGTGGTGGGATGGTGTGCACCACCCTGTGAGCCCTGGAAGGACCCCTCTTGGCCGCCTCGCGCAGCAAGAAATCGCTAGCCCCCGCCCGTACCTCTTTCGCCAAGATCGCCGAACCCCTTGAGGTGCCACAACTGTTGGCCCTGCAGACAGACAGTTTCGACTGGCTGATCGGCAATGAGCGCTGGGCCCAGCGCGTGGCTGACCGTCGTGCCCAGGGTGAGGATGTCTCAGACAAGTCAGGTCTGCATGAGATCTTCGAGGAGATCTCACCGATCTCCGACTTCACCGAGACCATGCAGCTCTCCTTTGAGAACCCGGTCTTCCTCGACCCCAAGTACACCGAGGAAGAGTGCAAGGAGAAGGACTTCACCTACTCCCGACCGTTGTATGTCTCTGCCGAGTTCATCAATGGCGACACCGGTGAGATCAAGGGCCAGACGGTGTTCATGGGTGAGTTCCCCATGATGACCCGTAAGGGCACTTTCATCATCAACGGGACCGAGCGGGTTGTGGTCTCCCAGTTGGTGCGCTCGCCTGGCGTGTACTTCGAGCGCTCAGCGGACAAGACGTCTGACAAGGACATCTTCACTGCCAAGGTGATCCCCAGCCGGGGTGCCTGGCTTGAGTTCGAGGTTGACAAGCGTGACCTCGTGGGAGTTCGTCTGGACCGCAAGCGCAAGCAGCATGTGACCGTGCTGCTGAAGGCGCTGCAGGCCCTGGCGGCTGAGGAGGACTGGAACGAGGAGTATGACTACGAGGCCGTGATGGCTGAGTTGCGTCAGTACGAATCGATCCAGCTCACCGAGGAGAAGGACAACACCGAGGGCCCCGACGATGCCCTGTTGGATATCTACCGTAAGTTGCGTCCGGGTGAACCGCCTACCCGTGAGGCGGCGCTGACGCTGCTGAAGAATTACTACTTCAACCCCAAGCGTTATGACCTGGCCAAGGTTGGTCGACACAAGATCAACCGCAAGCTGGGTTCGCATGAGGCCTTTGACCAGCAGACCCTGACCATCGCTGACGTGGTGGCCACCATTCGATTCATCGTTCAGTTGCACGCCGCTGACCAAAACGATGTGAACAATGACAAGGTCACCCTGGTTGATGCCCGGGGCGAGCAGATCCTGGATCCGGCTGGCGAAAGCATTGTCATCCGACCAGATGACATCGATCATTTCGGCAATCGGCGCCTGCGCACGGTTGGCGAGTTGATCCAGAACCAACTGCGCACCGGCCTGGCCCGGATGGAGCGAGTGGTTCGCGAGCGGATGACCACCCAGGACGTTGAGGCAATTACGCCCCAATCCCTGATCAACATCCGGCCTGTGGTGGCTGCGCTCAAGGAGTTCTTCGGAACCTCGCAGCTCTCCCAGTTCATGGATCAGACCAACCCGATCGCTGGCCTGACCCACAAGCGCCGGCTGTCGGCTCTGGGTCCCGGCGGGATCAGCCGTGACCGTGCCCAGATGGACGTCCGCGACGTACACCACAGTCACTACGGTCGGATGTGCCCGATCGAGACTCCTGAAGGTCCCAACATCGGTCTGATCGGCTCCCTTGCCTCATACGGTCGGATCAACCCGTTTGGATTCGTGGAGACTCCCTATCGAGTGGTCAAGGGGGGCCGGGTCACTGAGGAGATCCATCACCTGACTGCCGATGAGGAGGATTACAAGATCATCGCTCAGGCCAACGCAACCCTTGACGACAAGGGCAACTTCGTTGATGAGCGCGTCCTGGTCCGTACCCGCGGTGGTGAAGCGGTCGACGTACCCCGCGATGACGTGGAGTACATGGATGTCTCCCCGCGCCAGATGGTGTCAGTGGCGACTGCGCTGATCCCATTCCTGGAGCACGACGACGCCAACAGGGCTCTCATGGGTGCCAACATGCAGCGGCAGGCGGTTCCGTTGATCAGCACTGACGCGCCACTGGTCGGTACCGGAATGGAGTTCCGCGCTGCTGTGGACGCCGGCGACGTGGTTGTCTCTGAGGTCGCTGGTGTGGTCAAGGAGGTTTCTGCCGATGAGATCGTGATCATGGACGACGAGGGCGGCAACAAGAGCCATCGGTTGGCCAAGTTCACCCGTTCCAACCAGGGCACCTGCATCAACCAGCGTCCGCTGGTCAGCGAAGGTGACCGGGTGGAGATCGGTTCGGCGATTGCTGATGGCCCTTGCACCGATGAGGGCGAAATGGCTCTGGGTACCAACCTGTTGGTGGCTTTTATGCCGTGGCAGGGCCACAACTACGAGGATGCCATCATCCTGAGCCAGCGCCTGGTCCAGGAAGACGTGCTCACCTCGATTCACATCGAGGAGCATGAGGTCGATGCCCGCGACACCAAGCTCGGCCCCGAGGAGATCACCCGGGACATCCCAAATGTCTCCGATGAACTCCTGGCAAATCTTGATGAGCGCGGCATCATCCGGGTGGGTGCAGAAGTAACCACCGGTGACATCCTGGTCGGTAAGGTCACCCCCAAGGGCGAGACCGAGTTGACCCCAGAGGAGCGCTTGCTCCGGGCCATCTTCGGGGAGAAGGCCCGTGAGGTTCGGGACACCTCGATGAAGGTGCCCCATGGCGAGTCCGGAACCGTGATCGGCGTACGTGAGTTTGATCGGGAGAATGGCGATGAGTTGCCACCCGGGGTCAACCAACTCGTTCGGGTGTATGTCGCCCAGAAGCGCAAGATCTCGGTTGGGGACAAGCTGGCCGGGCGCCACGGAAACAAGGGTGTGATCGCCAAGATCCTGCCGATCGAGGACATGCCATTCATGGAGGATGGCACCCCGGTCGATGTGATCCTCAACCCCCTGGGTGTGCCGCGGCGAATGAACATCGGGCAGATCCTGGAGATCCACCTGGGCTGGTTGGCCAAGAACGGCTGGGATCTCAACCTCAGTGACAGCGATGAGGAGTGGAAGCAACGCCTGATCGACATCCATGCCGACAAATCCGAGCCGGACACCAACGTCGCCACGCCGGTGTTTGATGGTGCCCGAGAGGATGAGATCGTCGGGTTGCTGGGTGCTTCGTTGCCAAACCGTGACGGGGTCCGGATGGTGGGTCAGAATGGCAAGGCCAGCCTCTTTGACGGTCGCTCCGGCGAACCGTTCCCGGATCCGGTGTCGGTTGGCTACATGTACATCCTGAAGTTGCACCACCTGGTTGACGACAAGATCCATGCTCGTTCCACCGGTCCCTACTCAATGATCACCCAGCAGCCATTGGGTGGTAAGGCCCAGTTCGGTGGCCAGCGCTTTGGTGAGATGGAAGTGTGGGCAATGGAGGCATATGGCGCCGCCTATGCACTTCAGGAATTGCTCACCATCAAGTCCGATGACGTGCCCGGTCGCGTCAAGGTCTACGAAGCGATCGTCAAGGGAGAGAACATCCCCGATTCCGGCATCCCGGAATCGTTCAAGGTGCTGGTCAAGGAAATGCAGTCCCTGTGCCTCAACGTTGAGGTGCTCAGTCAGGACGGCACCGCCATCGAGATGAAGGATGCCGAGGACGATGTCTTCCGGGCAGCTGAAGAACTCGGTATTGACCTCTCCCGCCGCGAGCCCAGCTCGGTCGAAGAAGTCTGATGTCAGGTGGGGCACCGGTGATCCGGTGCTCCACCAACACCAGTCCCCAGATCATTAACAAACCCTGCGAACCACGAGGAAAGAAGCCAAGGTGCTCGACGTAAATTTCTTCGATCAACTCAAAATCGGCCTGGCCAATGCCGATGACATCCGTGACTGGAGTCATGGTGAGGTCAAGAAACCCGAAACCATCAACTACCGCACCCTCAAGCCTGAGCGTGACGGCCTGTTCTGCGAAAAGATCTTCGGTCCCACCCGGGACTGGGAGTGCTACTGCGGTAAGTACAAGCG
>CAZRKI010000072.1:0-10208 GCA_964600765.1 uncultured Marmoricola sp. | reverse complement strand
GTCGAGGACATGGCCAGCAGCGGAGATGCCATCCCCGAACCGCTTTCGGAGCGCAAGTTCTCGGGAACCTTCAACGTTCGCATCGGCGAGCACCTTCATCGCGACCTCGTGATGCATGCAGCCGAGGAACATCTGAGCCTCAATCAGTACGTCATCAGGAAGCTCGCCTCCGGCTAAAGGCGCTCCCAGCGAAACCCGCGGCATGGGGTCCCGCACCGGCCCTCGCCTCGGTGAGTTCTACTGCCGCCTGCGGACGCACCCGGCGGTCATCGCGCCCACTATGGGCTACCGCGTGAGGGCTGTCTCCAAGGCAAGAAGCGGCTCTGAGGTCTTCATCGGCCAGTGATCCACGCGACTTGCCGGCGATCCACAGAAGGAACCCTGGCGGTGAGCTTCACCAGATGGGTGTTGCGGGACACCCTACTACCGGAGTGCGAGCCCATCTGCTTGATGGCCAGAGAGGGTTCCCCGGCGAGTGGGACGGTGTCACGGGGGTTGCCGTTGCAGGCTGCCATACCGTAGTAGTACTGCAGTAGCACAGCGGTATGAAGCTTAGTGTTAGCCTGCCGGAGGAGGATGTGGCCATCCTCGATGATTTCGCCCGCAACGCCGGTCTCCCTTCGAGGTCGGCCGCGTTGCACCATGCCGTGCGTTTGTTGCGCTTTCCTGAGCTGGAGCAGGACTATGAGACAGCCTGGCAGGAGTGGGAAGCATCAAGCGACCACGCGGCGTGGAGTGTGACCGCTGCAGACGGGTTGGACCATGCTGCGCGGTGAGATCCGGCTCGCCGACCCGGACCCTGTGCGTGGAAGCGAGGCCAACAATCGACGTCCGGCAGTGATTGTCAGCAACGATCGCGCGAACTCGACCGCGGCACGGCTCGGCCGCGGAGTGGTGACCGTCGTACCGGTCACCAGCAACACCGACCAGGTCTTCCCGTTCCAAGCTCTGTTGCCCGCGGCTGTGACCGGGTTACGTCAAGAGTCCAAGGCCCATGCCGAGCAGGTCCGCTCGATCGCCGTTGAGCGGCTGGGCGCGGTTCTCGGACAGGTCCCCACAGACGTCATGGCGAAGCTCGACGACGCGCTGCGCCTACACCTGCAGCTATAGCTACGCCGCTGGCCCACTCGCCGATCCGCAGATAGGAGCACACTGGTGAACACACCTGGCCCCGTCGTCCTCGTCGGCGGAGGGGGACTCGGTCCCTGGGCATGGACTCGCGTTGTGCCGCTGCTTGAACAGCAAGGTCTTACTGTCATCACGCCGCAACTGCGCGCGACCGGTAGCGACAAGACTCCTCCCGTTGGCGTCGAACTGACCGATTGGATTGATGACCATTCCGCGGAGTTAGGCCGAGTAAAGAACGCGACGCTCGTCACCCACTCCTTCGCTGGGTTCGTTGCGGCTGGAGCGATGGGTCGAGTCGCCGAGCATCTCCGCTCCGTGATCTTTCTCGATGCCGTGCTCCCGCAACCCGGCGCGTCGTGGTTCGAGACCATGGGTCCCCAGACCGAGGGCTTCATGCGGAGCATCGCACAAAACGGCGCTATCCCCTGGTACTCACGCGATCAGCTCGACCAGGTGCACCCAGACAATGGAATCACCGATTCCGACCTGGAATGGCTGCACGGGCACGTGACCCCACAGCCAATGGGCACCTACGGCGAGGCTGCGACCGCACAACCCCTCCAGACCCTCGCAACAGGAGTGCGCTTGCACTAGGTGACTTGCCTGCGCACACGCCCTCCTGCGGCACCGATCACGGAAGGCACATCAGGCTGGACGACGAGCACGATAGACAGCTCTCACTGGCCGATGATCACCAATCCGGAGGAGCTCGCAGAACGAATCATCGACGCAATGTGGTACGCATGAGATACGTCGCTCTGTTCCGAAATCTCAACCTCGGGCATCCAGGCAGCCCTTCCGGGGCGATGCTCGTAGAAGCGTTCGCGGCCCGGCTGTCGCGAGCGTCTTCCAGACGAACGGGACGGTCGTCCTCGACGCCGACGACCACGAATCGGCGAGTAGCGGGGCAAAGGATCGCCTCTTCGCAGCAGGGTTCCGTCAGAGCTTTGTTGTTCGATCTCTCGCCAATCTCACGCGTCTCAGCGATGAAGCCCCGGAGGTGGACCCGAACGAGAGCGTGTATCGACTCATGCTGTCCTTCTTCAACGCCACCGACATGCCGTTCAGTTCAGGGCCATTCCGCAGCCCTGACGGCCTCGTGGAGGTCCGAAAAGCTTCACAACTCTTACGCGTGGAGCGTCTGCTGGAAGCCGAAGAATTCCGCAGGCGACGTAACTGGATTCCTAGAATCGCTGCTCGAAGTCCCCGTCACCTCTCGCACAGCATCAACGCTCGAACGTCTCATCCGCAAGTACGGAGCCGAGGGCGGCGCGCCATAAGTTCTTGCGTGGACGACATGCGGATGGTCCCGCACAGCTGATCGAAGCCCAGCAAGCGCAGTAAGCGCCGAAGCGCTTGGGACGGCGGTGTCGCGCATCACGAGTGAGGTCGGCCTGCGCGCCGTTCGTTAGCCGGACGCAAGCCAGGGACGAATCGGACAGCACTTCAAGATCGTCGGATCGACGCAACGGATCCCCGATCTAGGGTACGGACGTGGCGAGAACGGCCGTCCCGTACTTGCTGATTACCGTGGCGGTCACCGGTTCGTGCTCGACAACCTATCCGCACGCACAACCCCGCAGATCAAGAAATGGCTCGCGCACCGCGACAGGCGCCGTTGGCACCTGCACTTCACTCGCACATCGAGCTTATGGCTCAACCCCATCGAGCGCTGGTTCAAAGAACTGACCGACCGGCGCCTACGCCGAGGCACTTTCACCAGCGTCTCTGAACTCAGCGAAGCGATCACGACCTGGGCCGAGCACTGGAATACCGACCCCAAGCCATTCATCCGGAAAGCCACCGCCGAGGACATCATCGCCAGGGTCCAGCTCAGCCGAGACACCCTCCACCAGATCAAATCGCAGACAGACCACTAGCGGTAATCACAGGGGTTTCCCGAAGGAACGTGACTTCGGGGAATCCCGGTAATACCCAAACCCGGGCATCGGTTGATAGCCGCATTTGCGGTAGAGCGCGATCGCCTCGGGCTGCTCTGAACCAGTTTCCAGGATCATCGCTGCAGCTCCGGCTGACCGGGCGGTTTCCTCCAGGTGGGCGAGCATCAGTTGCGCCAGTCCGCGCCGCTGCATCCTGGGTACGACGTACATCCGCTTCACCTCAGCAGTGGGGGATAAGCCGCCCAGGGTGACGTCGGTGCGGATCCGCCAGGCCCCGGTCGCGACTGGCTCGGTCCCGATGTAGCCAACGAAGAAGGCGCCGAGCGGGGGTTCGAAGTACGCCGCCCGGAGCGGGGTGTCATCGCGGTCGCCGTAGCGGGCGACGTACTCCTGCTGGACCTCCTCGATCAACAGGCTCGCGTCGGGGTGGGTGAAGGGGACGGGGACGACCCGCCACTGGGGTGCTGGGGACACGGCTGAAACAATGCCAGTTATGACCCAGGGTGCAAAGAACATCACCATCCCCGCCGACCTGCTGCCCGCCGACGGACGCTTCGGCGCCGGCCCCTCCAAGATCCCGGTGTCCGCGCTGCAGGCACTTGCCGATACCGGTACTTCGTTGATGGGCACCTCCCATCGTCAGGCGCCGGTGCGCAACCTGGTCGGCAGCGTGCGCGAGGGATTGGGTGAGTTCTTCTCCATCCCCGACGGCTATGAGGTCGTGATGGGCAACGGCGGGGCCACCTGTTTTTGGGATATCGCCACCTTCGGTCTGATCGAGCGCAAGAGCCAGCACCTGAGCTTTGGGGAGTTCTCCGCGAAGTTCGCCAAGGCGGCTGCTGCTGCGCCGTTCCTGGCCGAACCCACCGTGATCAGCGCGGATCCGGGCTCGTTGCCACAGCCGGTGGCCGAGGATGGCGTGGATGTCTACGCCTGGGCGCACAACGAAACCTCGACCGGGGTGATGGCCCCGGTGCAGCGGGTGGCTGGTGATGGCCTGGTGTTGATCGATGCCACTTCTGGTGCGGGCGGACTTCCGGTGGACCTGACCCAAACCGATGTCTATTACTTCGCCCCGCAGAAGTGTTTCGCCTCCGACGGTGGATTGTGGTTCGCGATCATGTCCCCGGCAGCACTCGAACGCGCAGCCCGGATCGCCGCCTCCGATCGGTGGATCCCGGCCTTCTTCGATCTGCCCACCGCGATCGACAACTCCGCCAAGAACCAGACCTATAACACCCCCGCAGTGGGCACCTATTTCCTGATGGATCAGCAGCTGAAGTGGATGAACTCCGAAGGTGGCCTGAATGGCATGGTGGCTCGCACCACCGCATCGGCGGCGGCGCTGTACGGCTGGGCGGAGGAGACGTCGTACACCACGCCGTACGTCGCCAATCCGGAGCATCGCTCCCTGGTGGTCGGCACCATCGATTTCGACGACAGCATCCCGGCTGATGTGGTCGCGGCGACGCTGCGGGCCAATGGCATCGTGGACACCGAGCCCTATCGCAAGCTGGGACGCAACCAACTGCGGATCGCCATGTATCCGGGAGTGGACCCAGCCGATGTGGCTGCCCTGACCAAGTGCATCGACCACGTGGTGGGGAGTCTCTGAGGTCCTTGTTCGGGAAAGGATGGGCATCGTGAGTGACCAAGGCGGGCCTGACAAGGTCGGTTCGCTGCGCGCAATCGAGGGTGAGCTCGGGGTGATCATGCGGCGGATCCGCCGGGTGATGGACGAGCGCGCCCGAGCGGTGCACCCGGACCTGTCCGCGCCCAGTTACTGGATCATGGCCGCGCTGCACGAACGCGGCCCAACCAGGGCTGCTGATCTGGTGGAGAGCTTCGGCCTCGACAAGGGGGCGGTCAGCCGGTACGTCGCGCAACTCGCGACGCTGGAGTTGATCGACCGGGAACCCGATCCCAAGGACGGGCGTGCCCAACTGCTCCGGCTGACCTCTGCCGGAGCCAATCGGTTGGAGGAGGTGGCGAGCACTCGGCGTAGTGAACTGGCTGATCGGTTCGCCGATTGGGACCGGGCCGAGTTGCACTCCCTGGCCCAACTGTTGGGGCGCTACAACCGCACCGTGGAGTCGGGACAGGTCTGAGTCAGGCCCCGAAGTCCTGCGGATTAACCGCGATCCAGACCTGCTCGGCCTGGCCCAGCAGTTGCCCCTTGATGTCATAGAGCGCCGTACTGGCAAAGGACTTGCGACCCTGGCTGGGACCGGTTCGGCCGACCACCACCAGGGGGGCGCCCACCTCTGGCAGGGCGTCGATTCGGGCCGTGATCCGCCCCAGGACCAGCAGCCGCTCCTCCAGGTCGGTGGCCCAACCGCCGGGGCAGTCCAGGGCTGCCCAGGTCACCTCGGTACTGACCGTGCTGCCGTTTTCAGAAACCGAAACGTCCGGTACCCAGGTAGCAGCCACCTGGCGGGACCCATCGGGGGCGGAGTCAACCATGCCCGGGAAGATCCGCAACCCGTCGAAACGCTCCACACCGCAGGTGAAACAAGTGGGGAAGGGGTGGAAGCGGTGGCCGAAGAATTGGTCCTGGGCGGCCTCGGCGTCGCCGTACCGGATGAAAGTGGGTGGGGTCAGTAGGTCGCCGCCCTCGTGCCCCTCGAGCACGACCCTGCCCTCGTGAGTGGCGGAGAGTTCACCGCTGTTGGTGTGCAGGGCCATCTCGGTTTCCAGGGGCGGTGGCTGGCGCAGGGTGATGGTGTACGGCGTACCCAGCTGGCCGCCGAGCAGGTGCGCGAGGGCGCCAGAGGTGTAGCCACCGTTGCCGGAGTTGGGCGGTCCGCAGTAGCGGTGGGGCACCAACAGGGTGGCTGCGGGCGACTCGCCCAATATCTCACTCACGTGGCAACCATGCCCCTTCCATCGGCAATGGGCAACAATGGGTCAGGTGAGCGACCTGATTGACACCACCGAGATGTACCTGCGCACCATCTATGAACTCGTCGAGGAGGACATTCCTCCGTTGCGGGCCCGGATTGCTGAGCGCTTGCACCAGAGTGGTCCCACGGTCAGTCAGACCGTCGCCCGGATGGAGCGCGATGGCCTGTTGCGGGTGGAGGATGATCGTCATCTCGAACTCACTGAAAAGGGCCTGGGGATGGCCACTCGGGTGATGCGGCGGCATCGATTGGCCGAGCGGCTGCTGGTGGATGTGATCGGGTTGGAGTGGCAGGAGGTCCACGAGGAGGCCTGCCGCTGGGAGCACGTGATGAGCGAACGCGTCGAGCGGCGGTTGCTGGAGATCCTCGGGCATCCCACCGAGTCGCCGTACGGAAACCCGATCCCGGGCCTGGATGAACTGGGCCAGGAGGAGACCGGCGGGGAGTTCATGGAGGGCGTCGAGCCACTGAACAAGGTGGTGGGGCCGGAGAGCACGCGGGTGCAGATCAAGCGGATCAGCGAGGAACTGCAGAAGAACGAGACCCTGATGTCTGCGCTGCACCGTTGCGGCGTCGTACCGGGGCAGGCGATAGCCGCCCAGACCACCACCGCTGGAGTGCTCCTGGGAAGTTCCGGGGAGACCGCCGAAATCGACGCCGAGGACGCCGCCCACATCTTCGTCACCCCCTCGAGGCGGCAGTAATTATCACGCCGAGGCGGCACTAATTAACATGACGAGGCGGCAGTAATTATCACGCCGAGGCGGCACTAATTAACATGCCGAGGCGGCAGTACTTAACACGCCGAGGCGGCACTAGTTAACGCGCCGAGGCGGCAGTACTTAACATGCTGAGGCGGCACTAGTTAACGTTGTCCCGCGTCTTTGAGCCGATGGGTACGACTGGGGACTCGAGGAATGCGGGTGAATCTCGCTTCCGAATGATGCTGTGAGCTGAATCCGGTGTTAATTACTGCCGCCTCGGCGAGAAAAGCGCTAGATCTTGGCGTGTTAACTAGTGCCGCCTCGGCATGTTAACTACTGCCGCCTCGGCGGGGTTCAGGGAGCCGGAGAGTTGTGAACTTCTGCCGCCTCGAGGAGGAGGAGGAGGTGGTTGCGGCTGACCACGGCGACCCGATCCTCGGGCAACGGGAGCGTACGCACCTCGTATTCGTCATTGCGCAATGGGTAAGTCGTCGTGGTGAAGATTCCGTCAGGGGCAACCTTGATTCTGAGCAACTGATTCGACATCCCATCCTGCAAACTGGTGTACGCCGTGCGGCTGGCGGGCAACCAGGTGAAGGCCTTCGGATCATTGGCGGCCATCAGGTTGCTGCCATAACCAAAACGCTGCACCTGGGTCTGACGCACCCTGCTCAGATCGCTCAAATCGAAGGTGGCCAGTTGCGCGCCGATCTGACGCCCCTGATCGGTGGCATCGACCCCGATCCCGATCAGTTGGTCCTCACCAATGGGGTGCAGGTACGCCGAGAAGCCGGGGATCTTGAGTTCGCCCAGCATCCGCGGGGCCGTCGGATCTGACAGGTCCAGGGTGTACAGCGGATCCATCTGCCGGAAGGTGACCACCACCGCCAGGTCGTCCATCCAACGAACTGACTGGATCTCTTCATCGATCCCGAGACTGTTGATCTGGCCGATTGGCTTGAGCCGGTCACCTTCGCGGCGGAGAATCACCACGCCGTTGTCCCGGGTGGCCCCATCGGTCCCCACGGTGCTGCGCGCCACCCGCAGGTCACCGTCGTACTCATCAAGTGACCACTGATCGCGCACCGTGCCCTGGATCTGCCCGGTGGCGACGTACTTCGTGTCCAGCCCGTCGAGAGTGAACTCGTGGATGTCAGTGGTCACCTTCGGCGCCCGGAACTCCTTGATCAACCACGGCCGATCGGACCAATTCGTGGAGGTGATGTAGAGATGATGACTGGAGGAGTAGACATTGTCACCGGCTGCTGTGATCGCCATGGTCTCCTGCCTGCCCGGATCGGTTACAGCAAAGGTCACCACAGTCAGGGTCTGACCGCCTGCAGCGCCATTGGGGTGGCGTACGTCGGCGCAATCCACCAGCGGTTCGCTGCTCCCATCAGTGGTCACTGTCGGCAACCAATCCTCAACCTGGCTCTGCTTGAGGATGTCGCGGTTCTTTGCGGTGGCCTGATCGCTGCTCAGACCGGGGCGTGGCTGCACGAAATCAAGTTGCGGCAGGCCATCAGCAAGCACCAGCCGTACGACGTCGCCGTACTGCCGCGCGGAAACCCGGCGCCCGGAGAACGACTGGGTGGAAACCAACTCCGGTGAGCTCGGGTTGCTGAAGTTCAGGTCATGAATGGTGGTTCCCGAAACCGGGAGGATGCCGTGGGATTCCATCGGCGCGTCGTAGGCCATCATCGGGGTGTCGGCGGTAGCGATCACATGGTCACCGACCAGCAACAGATCGGCGATGAAGGTATTGCTGGGGAAGGGGTAGCGCCCCAGCTCGCGGGGCTCAGGTCCGGTCACGTCGGTGGCGACGACGCTGTTGTCCCGGACCGAGACCACGATCCTCCCGTTGGTCTTGGCGAAATCGGGCTCGTCGACGTCGGTCTCCTGGGTGTTGGTGCCGGTTGCCGATGAGGCCTGTCCCTGGTCCTGGGCTGCCGCGGTGTCAGGAGCCGCCTTCTCCATCTGGGCGTAGACCGGCAGGTCCCCTCCCCAGCCGTAGGGGCCCACCTGGTCGAGGTTGTGTTTGATCTGCCAGGTGAGGTACTGGTCGCAGGACTGGAAGGGCTCCAATTGCTGGGCCACCAGTTTCAACCCGGGCCCAGTCGAGCCGCCCGATCCGCAACTGGTGAGGATGATGGCAGCGCTGAGGGCGCCGATTGCCGCGGTGATCTGTTTGGTGTTCATCTGCACTCCTGACCTGTTGTAGTTGGGACGCAGCGACCCACCCGTTGGTTCCACTGGACCAGTAATGGTCTTGAATAGGGCCAAGCAGCCAAGGAGATCGCGATGCCCAGAGACCAGCGCAGCTATGACGTCGTACTTTTCGGAGCCACTGGCTTCACTGGGGGTCTGACCGCCCACTACCTTGCCGAGCACGCGCCCGCGGAATTGCGGTGGGCCCTGGCCGGTCGCAACGAGACCAGGCTGGCCGCCGTACGCCGGGAACTGGCCCAGGTGCATCCCGAGCTATCCGACCTGCCATTGCTGGTGGCTGACTCCTCAGATCATGCTGCATTGAAGGAGATCGCTGCCTCGACCAAGGTGGTCTGCAGCACCGTGGGGCCCTACTTGGCGCATGGTGAACCGCTCGTGGCTGCATGTGCCGGCGCCGGAACCGACTATGTCGACCTGACCGGCGAGCCTGAGTTTGTGGACACCATGTTCGTTAAGTACCACGAGCTGGCGGTGCGGACCGGAGCCCGGATCGTGCATGCCTGTGGTTTTGACTCGATCCCACACGACCTCGGAGCCTGGTGGACAGTGCGCCAACTGGATCCCACCAAACCGATCCGGATGCGTGGGGTGGTGCGCAGTGGTGCCGGTTTCTCTGGCGGGACCTTCCACTCGGCGTTGGATCAGCTCTCCAGATCCGGCGAATTGCGCAAGGCGATGGTGGCGCGCCGCAAGCGCGAATCGCGCCCCGCGGGCCGCAAGGTGCGCGCCGTACATGGGAAGCCGGGGCGGGATGCGAGGCTTGGCTATTACCTGCTGCCGTTGCCGACCATCGATCCATTCATTGTGGTTCGCTCTGCTGCCGCTTTGGCGGAGTACGGGCCGGAGTTCAGCTACAGCCATTTTGCTGGCCTGAAGACGCTGACCTACACGCTGGGTGGAGTGGCGGCAGTGACCGGGATTGGGGTGGCTGCGAAGATCCCGCCGGCTCGCAATTTCCTGAAGTCGCGGGTCAAGCAGGGAACCGGGCCATCGGCTGAGCGACGTGCGAAGTCCTGGTTCACAGTGGACTTCATCGCCGAGCAGGCCGGTAAGGAGTTGCACACCAGGGTCTCTGGTGGAGACCCTGGTTACACGGAGACCGCCAAGATGCTGGCCGAATCAGCCATGTGCTTGGCCCTGGATGAAAACCCTGAGGTAGCCGGTTCGATCACCACCGCCCAGGCGATGGGGGAGAACCTCCAGGCTCGCCTCGTCCGGGCCGGCCTGAAGTTCGAAACCCTCTAGGCCGCTGTCCCCAACCCGTCGAGGCGGCAGTACTTAACATGCCGAGGCGGCACTAATTAACATGCCGAGGCGGCACTAATTAACATGCCGAGGCGGCA
>CAZRKI010000071.1:5486-10531 GCA_964600765.1 uncultured Marmoricola sp. | reverse complement strand
CTGCAGAGGTGTTCACATAGGTGACAACCGGTACCCCCGGATGCGTTGCTCTGAGCGCCTCGATGTCAGACACGGTGATGCTGGCAGCCAAGGAACAACCTGATCGCAGGTCCGGCAACAGCACCCGTTTCGTGGGGTTGAGCAGTTTTGCGGTCTCTGCCATGAAGTGCACACCGGCAAGGACGATGGTGCTGGCCTCGACCTGTTGGGCCTCACGGGCCAGGGCCAGGGAATCCCCGGAGATGTCAGCCACTCCGTGGAAGATCTCCGGGGTCATGTAGTTGTGGGCCAGAACCACGGCGTCGTGTTCCTGCTTCAGTCGCCAGATTGCGTCAATGTCATCGGCAAATGTGGCGAACTCCACCGCTGGGACCACCTGCAACAGGCGCTCCCGGACCAGATCAGAGGGGCGAATCGGGGTCGTGGTCATGGCGATCTCCTTTTACTCATTTAGAGTAGATGCTCACCATGAGCATAACCGGGTGGCCGTCCGGTTCCCAAGTGGGGGCGCAGGTGATTCAGGTCTCAGCGAGCCCGGGGCAACGGCAGTTTGGTACCAACATGCTGGCGCTCGCGAACCAGCGCAGCACGATAGCGATACAGCCGGGCCGGCCTGCCCCCAGTGGATCGATCCACCCGGCCAGTCGGCTCCACCAATTGATGCTGCTGTTCGATCAACCGTCGGAAGTTCTGGGTGTGCAGTGGCTGCCCAGCCAGGGACTCCACCACTTCCTGCAAACGACCCAGAGTGAAGGTGTCCGGCACCATCTCAAAGACCATCGGACGGTACTGCAGCATGCTCCGGGCCCGGGCCAGACCCGTGGCCAGGATCCGGCGATGATCATGGAGCATCTGCTCCCCCTGACGGGCGGGGTCAGGCGTTGGCTGAGTCCGCGACTCGGGCAATAACTGGGCCTCCCACAACAACTCATAGCGCTGCAGGGCCAACTCGGGTCGCCAGGGCTGCTCCCCGAGTCCCAACAAGTAGTTGACCCGGTCCCGGCGTTCGCTATCCGGTCCTGCCCAATCCAATAGGTCAGAGCTCAGCGCCCCCAGGATTGGGGGCTGCGCATCCCGGTGGTCCTCCCAGGGCAACAGGTCATAGATCGGACGCCACCAGTCCCGATGGGACTCACCCGGGTCCAACCGGGTCAGGCCCAGATATGAGATCGACACGATCCGCCCGGGATCCGCTCCAGCCACCGAGACCCGATCTGCATCAGCAAAGGTGTAGAGCTGCTCCAGATATCCGATTGGTCGACCTGCCTGTTGAGCCGCGAACGAACGAACCGACTCCTGTAGTGAGCGCTCCTGGGAAGAAAGAGAACCTGAGGGCAGGCGAGCCGGATCCCCTGAGGCCAGCACATATGGGGTGGCTCCGTCCACGGCCAGTACGACCGCTACCAACTCACCCCGAACCTGCATGCCTGCTGCCTCCAAACACCGGGCGCCTTTCATCTGATGCCAGGGCCACGGTAACCTGACCCCTTGTGGCAACCGACACTCTTGTGAAGAATGCGCGCGCCGCGCGCACGACGATCGCACTCAAGCTCTCGATGGCGACCTCCGGGCTCGTCTTCATCGGCTTCGTACTCCTGCACATGTACGGCAACCTGAAGGCCTTTGCCGGACACGATGCCTTCAACAAGTACGCCGAGCACCTGCGCACCTTCGGGGAGCCGATGCTCCCCTATGGCGGCCTGCTGTGGGTGATCCGCGTCGTACTCATCGTCTGCCTGGTGGTGCATGTGGCCAGTGCGGCATCCCTGGCGGCCCGGGCCAGCAAGGCCCGACCGGTGAAGTACCAGGCCAAGAAGAACAAGCACTCCTCGATCTCCTCGCGCACTATGCGCTGGGGTGGAATCGCGATCCTGCTGTTCCTGATCTGGCATCTGCTGAATTTCACCATCGTCCGGATCAATGTCACTGGCGGCGAGAACAGCGACCCCTACAACCTGGTCGTGGACTCCTTCAGCACCTGGTGGCTGACTGTGATCTATCTGCTGGCCATGCTGGCCCTTGGGTTGCACCTGCACCACGGCACCTGGAGCGCATTGCAAACCCTGGGACTGACCAATAGTGCCCGCTCTCGCAAGCTCGCCAAGAGCACTGGCCTGGTGGTGGCCGTGGTCATCGCCGGTGGTTTCACCCTGGTCCCCCTGTTCACGCTGTTCGGCGTCATCTCCTAGTAAGGCTTGAGACAACACATGGCAATCCAGAAACCCAATCCGCCTGCAACCAATCAGCCCTCGGTCCAGAAATCCGACGACGCCGCTGGCTATTACACCCTCGGCGACAAGATCGAGGACACCAAGGCACCCAGTGGCCCGATTGATGAGCGCTGGACCGACCGCAAGTTCGAGGCCGGCCTGGTCAACCCGGCCAACCGGCGCAAACTGTCGGTGATCATCGTGGGCACCGGCCTGGCTGGTGGCGCAGCGGCAGCCACTCTCGGCGAGGCCGGTTACCACGTGAAGTCCTTCTGTTACCAGGATTCCCCACGTCGGGCCCACTCGATCGCCGCCCAGGGCGGCATCAACGCAGCCAAGAACTACAAGGGTGACGGTGACTCCGTACACCGACTGTTCTACGACACCGTCAAAGGTGGTGACTACCGTTCCCGGGAGAGCAACGTCTACCGACTGGCTGAGGTCTCCCCAAATATCATCGACCAATGCGTGGCCCAGGGCGTGCCCTTCGCCCGCGAGTACGGCGGCCTGCTGGACAACCGCTCCTTCGGCGGCGTACAGGTGTCGCGCACTTTCTATGCCCGTGGGCAAACCGGCCAGCAGTTGCTGATCGGTGCCTATCAGGCCATGGAGCGTCAGGTCGCCGCCGGCACCGTGGAGGAGTTCACCCGCCACGAGATGCTCGAGATCATCGTCGCCGACGGCAAGGCCCGCGGCATCGTGGCCCGCAACCTGGTCACTGGTGAGATCGAGAACCACTTCGCCGATGCGGTGGTCCTGGCTTCTGGTGGCTACGGAAATGTCTTCTACCTGTCCACCAACGCGATGGGTAGCAATGTGACGGCCGCCTGGCGGGCCCACCGCAAGGGCGCCTACATGGCCAACCCGTGCTACACGCAGATCCACCCGACCTGCATCCCGGTCTCCGGCGATCATCAGTCCAAGTTGACGCTGATGTCGGAGTCACTGCGCAACGACGGTCGGATCTGGGTCCCCAAGAACAAGGCCGACAAGGACAAGGACCCCCGCGAGATCCCTGAGGAGGATCGCGACTACTACCTGGAGCGGATCTACCCCAGCTTCGGCAACCTGGTCCCCCGTGACATCGCCTCCCGTGCTGCGAAGTACCAGTGCGATGACGGCAAGGGCGTTGGTCCCGGCGGTCTGGGCGTCTACCTCGACTTCGCCGATGCGATCAAGCGGCTGGGTCGCGATGCAGTTGAGGCCAAGTACGGCAACCTCTTCGACATGTACGCCCGGATCACCGGCGAGAACCCCTATGAGACCCCGATGCGGATCTATCCCGCGGTCCACTACGTGATGGGTGGCCTGTGGGTCGACTATGACCTGCAGTCCAACATCCCGGGGCTCTTCGTCGCCGGCGAGGCGAACTTCTCCGACCACGGCGCAAATCGTCTGGGCGCATCAGCACTGATGCAGGGACTGGCTGATGGCTATTTCGTGCTGCCCAACACCATCCGTGGCTACCTGGTCGATGGCCCCTTCGAGCCAATCGATGATTCCCACCCAGCCGTGGTTGAGGCCCGGGCTGATGTGGAGGCCCGGGTGGAGAAATTCTTGTCCATCAACGGAGAGCGCAGCGTCGACAGCTTCCACAAGGAGCTGGGCCAGATCATGTGGGAATACTGCGGCATGGAGCGCACCGAGGACGGCTTGAAGAAGGCCATCGGGCTGATCCGGGACCTGAAGAAGGAGTTCTGGTCGAACCTCAAGGTGCTCGGCACCGCGGACAGTCTCAACCAGTCCCTGGAGAAGGCTGGTCGGGTGGCTGACTTCCTCGAACTCGGGGAGCTCATGTGCATTGACGCCCTGAACCGTAGGGAATCCTGCGGCGGCCACTTCCGGGCTGAATCCCAAACCGAGGATGGCGAGGCACTGCGTCATGATGACGAGTTCGCCTACGTCGCCGCCTGGGAGTTCACCCCGAACCAGACCGGCAGCAATGATCCCGGGATGGGCAAGCCCGTCCTGCACAAGGAAGATCTGATCTACACCGCCATCGAGATGAAGCAGCGGAGCTACAAGTAATGAAACTAACCCTGAAAATCTGGCGGCAGCCAAACCAGGACGCCAAGGGCGCCATGCACACCTACCAGGTGGATGATGTCTCCGAGGACATGTCCTTCCTGGAGATGCTCGACGTACTCAATGAGCAGTTGAACGCTGAGGGCGAGGAACCAATCGCCTTTGACAGTGACTGTCGCGAGGGTATCTGCGGCATGTGCTCACTGATGATCAACGGTGAGGCCCATGGGCCCGAGGTGACCACCACCTGCCAGTTGCACATGCGTTCCTTCAACGACGGTGAGACGATCACCATCGAACCCTGGCGGGCTCAGGCCTTCCCGGTGATCAAGGACCTGGTTGTTGATCGCAGCGCCTTTGATCGAATCATCCAGATGGGTGGCTTCATCTCGGTTAACACCGGCGCCGCCCCTGAGGCCGCCACTCTGCCCATCCCCAAGGAACACGCCGACCGCTCATTTGACATGGCCACCTGCATCGGTTGCGGTGCCTGTGTGGCTGCCTGTCCCAATGGCTCGGCCTCACTCTTCCTGGGTGCCAAGATCACCCACCTGGGTGAGTTGCCCCAGGGTCAGGCAGAGCGCAACGAGCGTGTGGTCAAGATGGCTGCCCAACACGACCACGAGCACTTTGGTGGTTGCACGAACATCGGTGAGTGCTCAGCGGCCTGTCCCAAGGAGATTCCGTTGGACGTCATCTCCCAGTTGAACAAGGATCTCCGTACGGCGATGAAGCAGGGTCGCTGATCGGCGTACTCCGACCTCACCAGAAGTGGGGGGGGGGGCCCCCCCCGCGCGCCCGCCCACAGCA
>CAZRKI010000071.1:0-5476 GCA_964600765.1 uncultured Marmoricola sp. | reverse complement strand
GTCAAGCCAGCGCGAATGAGCGCTCAGGTTGCCAGCCCACTTTTTCGTCGTGGTGGTAGAGCCAGAACTCACTGGCCAGAAAGCTGGCCTCGAAATCAGCCAACTCTGTGAACGCCTGATCCAACAGGTCCACCGACACTTCCTGAGCAACCGTGACATGTGGGTGATAGGGAAACCTGGTCCGTACCGCAAGCGGCCCCTGGCGGACCTGCTTGGCCAGCATCTCCATCTGGGAGATGCCTGCCACCACATTGATGAAAACCACTGGTGAGATCGGACGGAAGGTTCCAGTGCCGCGCAAAAGCACCTGAATCGGGGTGTGCTCCTGGGCAATCCGCTCCAGGTGGGCGCTGATTCTGGTCATCGCTGAGCGTGGAATCTCAAGCGGTGGCAGCAGGGTGATGTGGGTGGGTATCTGCTCGGCTGCTAGATCCCCAACGCTGAGCCGGTATTCCTGCAACTGGGCTCCCCAGGGTTCGGGAACCGCGATGGAGACACCGATTTGCTGCACTCAGCCACCCTACCGATCCCCCGCAACGAGTTCGGAGGATCCCAGTTTGTAGAGTTAGCGCGCCCATTCAGGAGGGGATTCATGACCGGCCCGACGCCACCAACCAACCATTCAGCGACCTATCAGGCAGCCCTTGACCGAAGTGCTGCGATTGAGGCGCGGATCGCCAGCAGCCCGGAGGAATTCCGGATGTTGACCGGCGAACGGCCCACCGGATCGCTGCATCTTGGGCACTACTTCGGGTCAATCGCCAATCGGCTGAAATTGCAGGCCAGTGGTGTGGAGATCCTACTCGTTCTGGCTGACTATCAGGTGATCACCGATCGCGAGATCGCTGGTGACATCCGGGGCAGCGTACGCGAGGTTATGTTGGACAACCTGGCCGCTGGGATTGACCCCGAGCGGGCCACCATCTTCACCCACTCGAGCGTGCCCGCACTTAACCAGTTGCTGCTCCCCTTCCTGAGCCTGGTCTCGGTGGCTGAGCTGCAACGAAATCCAACCGTCAAGGATGAAGCGGCCACCGCCGGCATCACCTCAATCAATGGGCTGATGTTGACCTACCCGGTTCATCAGGCTGCTGACATCCTGTTCTGCAAGGCGAATGTGGTCCCGGTGGGACGTGACCAATTGCCCCACATTGAGCAGACCCGGGTGGTGGCCCGTCGGTTCAATGACAAGTACGGCGCGCTCTTCCCCGAGCCCGGTGCGCTACTGTCCGAGGCGCCGATGATCCTGGGCACCGATGGCACCAAGATGAGCAAGTCCAAGGGCAATGTGGTCGAGTTGCGGATGAGCGCAGATGAGACTGCCAGGAAGATCAAGGGAGCCAGGACCGACAGCGACCGAGTGATCACCTACGATCCCGCCAACCGCCCAGAGGTCGCCAACCTGCTCAAGTTGATCTCTCTTTGCGAGGGATCTGACCCAGAGACAGTCGCTGCCGAGCTAGGTGACGCTGGTGGTGGCGGGTTGAAGAAGCGACTCACCGACGCCATCAACACCTATTTTGCGCCGCTCCGTGCCCGGCGTAGCGAATTGGCCGCCGATCCCGGAGTTGTCGATGAGGTGCTGGCCAGGGGCAACGCCCGCGCCAACGAGATCGCCGAAACCACTCTGGCCGAGGTCCGTCAACGCATGGGGATGACCTACCCCTGATCCCCCGACGCTGCGATCAGAGTGAACTGATCGCAGCGTTCAGGGTGGTCGAGGGGCGCATCACGGCCGCAGCCTTCTCCGCATCCGGTTGGTAATACCCACCGATGTCCGCCGGCTGGCCCTGTACCGCAATCAGTTCCTGCACAATCTGCTGCTCAGCCTCGGCCAGTTTCGCGGCCAGGGGGCCAAATCGTGCAGCCAGGTCGGTGTCATCGGCCTGTTGGGCCAGTTCCTGGGCCCAGTACATGGCCAGATAGAAATGACTTCCCCGGTTGTCGATCCCACCCAGTCGTCGGGTAGGTGACTTGTCCTGGTTGAGGAAGGTGCCAGTGGCCCGATCCAGCGCCGCACCCAACACCCGGGCGCCAGCGTTGTCATTCACCTCGCCGTACTTGAGCAGGCTTTCGGCCAGGGCCAGGAATTCACCCAGGCTGTCCCAGCGAAGGTAGTTCTCCTTGACCAATTGCTGCACGTGCTTGGGAGCCGAACCGCCAGCACCGGTCTCGAACAATCCGCCACCATTGATCAACGGGACGATCGAGAGCATTTTTGCCGAGGTGCCCAACTCAAGGATCGGGAAGAGGTCAGTGTTGTAATCACGAAGCACATTTCCGGTTACCGAAATGGTGTCCTCCCCACGGCGAATCCGCTCCAGTGAATAAGCGGTTGCCTCGGCCGGGCTGAGGATCTTGATCACCAGTCCCTCGGTGTCGTGCTCTCGCAGATACTGATTCACCTTGGCAATCAGGTTTGCATCATGGGCCCGGGCCGCATCCAGCCAGAAGACTGCTGGGGCACCAGTGGCCCGAGCCCGAGTCACGGCCAGTTTCACCCAATCCCGGATGGGCACATCCTTGGTCTGGCAGGCCCGCCAGATGTCGCCTGCGCCAACCCGGTGCTCCATCAGCACTTCCCCGGCCAGGTTGACCACCCGCACCACGCCATCGGATGCGATCTCAAAGGTCTTGTCATGGCTGCCGTACTCCTCGGCTGCCTGGGCCATCAGACCAACATTTGACACTGACCCCATGGTGGCCGGGTCAAAGGCTCCATTGGCCCGACAGTCATCAATAACCGTCTGGTAGACCGGCGCATAACTGCTGTCCGGGATAACCGCCAGGGTGTCGGCCTCCTGGCCATCCGGCCCCCACATGTGACCGGAGGTACGAATCATCGCGGGCATCGAGGCATCCACGATCACATCACTGGGCACGTGCAGATTGGTGATTCCGCGATCGGAATCAACCATGGCCAGACTTGGGCCAGCACTCTGCTCACGTTCAAAGGAGGCCTTGATCTCAGCACCATTGGGCACCTCGGCCAGCCCATTGAGGATGCTACCCAGACCATTGGTTGCCGAGAGTCCGGCCTCACGCAGCTGGGCGCCGTACTGGGCAAAGGTCTCGGGGAAGAATGCCTCCACCACATGTCCGAAGATGATCGGATCAGAAACCTTCATCATGGTGGCCTTCAGATGCACCGAGAAGAGCACCTCCTCATCCCTGGCGCGCTCAATCTGCTTGGCCAGGAAGGACTACAGTGCTGCCACGCTCATGAAGGTGGCATCGACCACCTCACCAGCGAGGACCGGAATTGATTCCCGGAGAACAGTGGTTGCTCCATCAGTGGACACATGCTCAATCCGCAGTGTGTCATCTGCAGGAAGCACGACCGACAACTCATTGCTGAAGAAGTCATCGACACCCATGGTGGCCACATTTGTCCGGGAATCCGGAGACCAGGCACCCATTGAGTGGGGATGCGCCCGCGCGTAATTCTTCACTGATTCGGGGGCTCGTCGATCGGAGTTGCCCTCGCGTAACACGGGGTTCACTGCGCTGCCCTTGACCCGGTCATAGCGGGCCCGTACCTCCTCATCCTCTGGGCTGGTCACGGCGTCGGGATAGTCCGGTAGGTCGTATCCCTTCTCCTGGAGCTCCTTGATAGCGGCCTGCAACTGCGGGATGGAGGCAGAGACATTTGGCAACTTGATGATGTTGGCCTCAGGAGTCTTTGCCAGTGCACCCAACTCAGCCAGGGCATCAGGGCTGCGCTGCCCCTCAGGCAGTCGATCATTGAACGCGGCGATGATCCGCCCTGCCAATGAGATGTCACGGGTCTCCACTGCTACACCAGCCACTCCGGCATAGGCGGAGATGATTGGCAGGAATGAGTAGGTCGCCAGCATGGGCGCCTCATCAGTGTGGGTGTAAATGATCGGGGAACGCTTGGAGTCAGTCACAAAGCAGCACTTTATCGTGGTCTTCAGCTGCCCGGCCATTCCGCGTGGCTCCCGAGGACCTGGCCAACTGACTCCTAGGCTGAGCGGGCAACCAGGTGATAACCACCTCACCCACCACCCTGTGGAGGATTTCGATGGCTACTGACAACCAACCAACCACCGCTCAGAAAGCCCTCGCTGAAGTCATCGGCACCTTCGTGCTGGTTTTCGGCGGTTGTGGGGCGGCGGTGCTGTCTGCAAAGTTTCTGACCGCTGATGGCAAATACAACCTGGGCATTGGCCTGTTGGGAGTTGCCCTCGCGTTTGGGCTCACCGTCCTGACCATGGCCTATGCCGTCGGCCACTTCTCCGGTGGTCACTTCAACCCGGCCGTGACCCTGGGTGTGTTCCTCGGCAAACGGATGCCTGCCAAGGACCTGCCCGTCTATTGGGCAGCTCAACTCGTGGGCGGACTCCTGGCCGGTGGGGTGCTGTATCTGGTCGCCTCTGGCGCCAAAGGATTCGGCATCGACAACACCCAGGCTGGTGCTTTTGCGACCAACGGGTACGGCGACCACTCACCGGGTGGGTATTCCCTCATGGCCTGCCTGGTGATCGAGGTGGTGCTCACCGCAGTCTTCTTGTGGGTGATCCTGGGGGTCACCGATGTCCGGGCTCCCAAGGGATTTGCCCCGTTGGCCATCGGCCTGGCCCTCACCCTGATCCATCTGGTCTCCATCCCAGTTACCAATACTTCGGTGAACCCAGCCCGTTCCCTGGGGGTTGCGGCCTATGCCGGCGGCACCCCGTTGACCCAGGTGTGGCTGTTCTTCCTGGCGCCGCTACTGGGAGCAGCCATCGCCGGGATCGGCTATCGCACTCTGCTCGGCAAGGGAGCAGACCTGGAGCCCGCAATGGAGGGCTGAGTTCCATCAGGCAACCCGACTGAACCGGCGCTGGAGAATTTTGCTAGCGTCGGTTCAGTCATTTCCGATGAATTCAACGATGGAGTTGTCGTGACCGAACCCCTCAAGGTGGCTGTGACCGGCGCTGCTGGTCAGATCGGCTACAGCCTGCTTTTCCGTCTCGCCAGCGGCGCACTTGGCGATCGCCCCGTGGAGTTGCGACTCCTGGAAATCACCCCCGCCCTCAAGGCGCTGGAAGGTGTGGTGATGGAACTTGATGATTGTGCCTTCCCAACCCTGGCCGGGGTCGAGATCGGCGACGACGCCAACAAGATCTTCGATGGCGTCAATCTCGCCCTGCTCGTAGGTGCCCGCCCCCGCGGTCCGGGAATGGAGCGTGGAGATCTCCTGGAGGCCAATGGCGCCATCTTCACAGCTCAGGGCAAGGCCCTCAATGACAGCGCCGCAGACGACGTCCGGATCGGTGTCACCGGCAATCCGGCAAATACAAATGCCCTGATTGCCATGAGCAACGCACCGGATATCCCCCGGGAACGCTTCTCCGCACTGACCCGCTTGGACCACAACCGGGCAATCTCCCAACTGGCCGCCCGTACCGGCGCCCCGGTAACTTAGATCAAGAAGATGACCATCTGGGGCAACCACTCCGCCACCCAGTAC
>CAZRKI010000070.1:8460-10740 GCA_964600765.1 uncultured Marmoricola sp. | reverse complement strand
ACCTACGAGGCTGCTGGCGTATCGATCGAGGCTGGCGACAAGGCCGTTGAGCTGATGAAGGTCTGGATCGACAAGGCCAAACGGCCCGAGATGATCGGGGGTATCGGGGGCTTTGCCGGGCTATTTGATGCCAGCGCCCTGAAGAATTACCAGCGCCCGCTGTTGGCCAGTTCTGCAGATGGTGTGGGTACCAAGGTGGCGATTGCCCAGGCCCTGGACAAGCACGACACGATCGGTTTCGACCTGGTCGGGATGCTGGTTGATGACCTGGTGGTGTGTGGTGCCGAACCCTTGTTCCTGACCGACTACATCGCCACCGGACGCGTCGTACCGGAGCGGATCGCGGCGATCGTCAAGGGCATCGCTGAGGCCTGTGTGGCCGCTGGTTGCGCCCTGATCGGCGGAGAGACCGCTGAGCATCCGGGACTGTTGGAGCCAGATGAGTACGACGTTGCCGGTTCCACTACCGGAGTGGTCGAGGCCAGTAAGTTGTTGGGACCGGGCCGGGTCCGGCCTGGTGACGTGGTGATTGCGATGGCCTCCAGCGGCCTGCACTCAAATGGTTATTCACTGGTGCGCCATGTGCTGCTCAACAGTGCCGGGATGAGCCTGACCGGACATATCGATGACCTCGGGCGCACCCTGGGAGAGGAGCTCCTGGAGCCCACGATGATCTATGCCAAGGCTTGTTTGGATCTGGCCCATCAGACCCGAACTCATGCGATGTCGCACATCACCGGTGGTGGACTGGCGGCCAACCTGGAGCGGGTGCTGCCTGAGGAGCTGAGCGCCCAACTGGATCGTTCCACCTGGCAGTTGCCTCCGGTCTTTGAGTTGGTACGTCGCACCGGCAACGTGTCCCTGCCTGATCTGGAGGCGACACTCAACTGTGGGGTGGGCATGGTGGCGCTGACAGATCCGGCGGACGCGGACAAGGCCATCGCCACCCTGGCGCAACACGGCGTACGATCCTGGGTGGCAGGAGAGGTCAGTACCGCTGAGGGGAACAACGGTGGCCGGGTGAGTCTGGTGGGCTCCCACGCCAGCTGATTCGCGGCCTTTTCGACACACCGATGTCGTCAAATATCCGGCCGATGTGCCGGAATGTTGGGGGACGGGTTAGAGTTGTCCTCACGAACAGTTGATTACCGACCGGCAGCCCTGGAGCGCCGGCCATACGTGCGAGGGGGTCGACCCATATGGGGCGCGGCCGTGCTAAGGCGAAGCAGACGAAGGTTGCCCGCGATCTGAAGTACCGCACTCACGAGACGGACTTCAATGCGCTGGCCAGAGAACTGCATGGAGAGGACGTCCAAGGCGACGTCGATCCAGAAGAACTGGACAAGTGGTCGGACTATGCCGACCCACCCAGGCGCGATTAGCCACAACTGAACTGGTTTACCACCCTGCTCGGGGAGGCATTGGACAATTATCTGCACCAGTTTTTGCGGATAGTCTCGTAAATGCCCGATTTTTCTGGTAACCATAGTTTCATGACTTCTGACATGAAACGTGGGCCAATGTCCGTGTGGTCTAGTGCGGAAACGCTAATAATCCACAAGATGGACATTTCAGGTTTGCGGCTCGTTGATGAAGTGGCAAGATGCTTCTCACTGGGGATTTCCCTGGCGGGAAGTTCCCGACGAAGCACAGAATGAAGGTGATCGCAGTGGTATCGCGACCGACTGAATCAGAGGCGCTGTTGACGCCGGCCGAGGTTGCTGCCATGTTCCGCGTGGATCCCAAGACGGTGACGCGTTGGGCCAAGGCTGGCAAGCTGAGCGCCATCCGCACGCTTGGAGGACATCGCCGTTATCGCGAGTCTGAGGTCAAGGAACTGCTGGGTGACATCATCCCCACCCAGCGCGTCTCCGAGGACTGAGTCCCTTTCCGATTGCTGGGCCCGAGCCTGAAATGTGACCTCCGGTTGAGGGTCGACCAGCACATAGAGCAACCCGGTTTCGGGTACTCCAACTGAGTGATCGGAGTGCCCCGAGGCCGGGTTGTTGCTTCCCCGCACGCCGAGGCGGCAGTAGTTAACAGGCCGAGGCGGCAGAAATTAACAAGCCGAGGCGGCAGTAGTTAACACAAACCCGAACGCCGAGGCGGCAGTACTTAACACCTGGTCATTGAGGCAATCGCAAGTTGATTGGGTAGCAACTAATGACGCTGCGTGTCTGGGGGTGCTTTTGAGCGGGTTTGACGGTACTTCGCGCCAGGCCCGGCCAACTCGCAGCAGAAATGCCAAGTGCGAAGCCTGTTAACTACTGCCGCCTCGGC
>CAZRKI010000070.1:0-8360 GCA_964600765.1 uncultured Marmoricola sp. | reverse complement strand
GGGGTTAGCTGGGTAGGAGCTCGGCGGTGAGCTCCTCGAAGAGGGCCTGGTTGAGGTTGAAGGCCACCTTGACCTCATCGAGTAGGCGGAGTTTCTCCTCGGCGTCGAGGGGGAGTGAGTCCAGGCTGGCCCGGTATTCATCCTTGTACAGCTTTAGCTTCTCGATCTCGGGGAAGTCATAGAAGGCGACTCCGCGTCCGACCAGGTCGTAGGCCCGGGTCAGGATCTTCCCGATTGCCTGCCCACCGGAGAGGTCGCCCAGGTAGCGAGTGTAGTGATGCGCCACGAACAGACCGCCCCAAGTGGTGCTCTCGTGCAAGCGGGCGACGTACGCCGCAACTGCTGGGCTGCTCTCCCCGGCGACCACCTTGGTGCCGATGCGCTCGCTCCAGTAGGCGATGTCGGCATCGATGGCGTCGAGCCGGTCCAGGGCTGGATCAATCATCACCCCGGCGATGGGGTCATCCATCAGGCTCTGAGCGGTCTGCTCCATGGCGTCGTACACCTCACGCAACCGGAGCAGATAGATCAAGTACCCCTGCGGCGACAACCGTCCGGCGAGCAACTCCTCCATGAAGTTGGAGCCCTCTGCGGCTTCGTGCTCGGTCCGGGAGCCATCCCGCATCAGCACTGACAGTTGGGTCGGGAGTTGTGGGGGTGCAGTTAGGGTCATCATTCATCCTTAGGTTAGGCTGCCCTTCATTAGGCGAGCCTTACCTTAGCAACATTGGAGGACGGATGAACAAGGGGTGGCAACGGTTGCTGCTAGCAATGGCCCTGATTGGGGCCCTGCCGCTGGCCGGATGTACGACGCCCACCGGCACCAAAGCGGGTACCAGCAAACCCGCGCCCCCGCTGGCCTCAGTGACGCCGCTCGCAGATCCCCGGTCCCATGAAGGGCCCAGCACCGCGGTGATCAAGGACGCCGGCATCCACCCAGTGACCGCTGGTGAACCGTCCCTCCCGGCAACCGTTGTTGATGCCCAGGGCACCAGGGTGCAGGTTACTGACACCAGCCGAGTGCTGGCCCTGGATATCTACGGCACCCTGTCGCGCACTGTCTTTGAGCTGGGCCAGGGTGAGCGACTGGTTGGACGCGATCTCTCTACCCAGTTCAACCCGGCCAAGAAGTTGCCGCTGGTCACTCCGGGTGGCCATGACCTCAATGCTGAGGCCATCCTGGGCCTGGATCCAACCCTGATCATCACCGACACCTCCCTTGGGCCCTGGGATGTGATCCTGCAGATGCGTGATGCCGGCATCCCGGTCGTGGTGACTGAGTCCGCCCGCAACCTGGACAACATCGACACCATCACCACCCAGGTGGCCGCTGCGCTCGGCGTACCGCAGGCAGGTGCGGAGTTGAACGAGCGCATCTCCACAGAACTCGACGGAGTTCGCACCCAGATCAAGAAGGTCGCCCCGACCGCGATCAGCGACCAACTACGCACCGTCTTCATCTACGCCCGCGGCAAGTCCGGGGTCTACTACCTGTTCGGCGAGGGCTCTGGAGCCGATTCCCTGATCACCTCGCTGGGCCTGTACGACGTGGCAGCCGAGATCGACTGGAAGGGCAGCAAACCGCTGACCGACGAGGGCATCATCGCGGCGCAACCCGATGTGATCCTGATGATGACCCAGGGGTTGTCCTCGGCCGGTGGCGTCGACGGCTTGCTGAAACGATTCCCGGCTCTGGCCAATACCCCCGCCGGACAGAACCGGCGGATCGTGGACATGGATGATTCAGCGATCCTGGGTTACGGACCATTGACACCGGCTGTCCTGAATGCACTTGCCGTTGCCATTTACGCCCCCGACGCGATCGGCGGTAACTGAGCAAATGGCAGTACTCACCTGGACCGGGTCGCCGGCCAAGAACAGCGCCCTGCGCCGACCCGTGGTGTTTACCACCCTCGGCCTGCTGCTGGTGGTTCTCGTGATCTTCGCCGTCGGCATCGGTCAGGTGTCGATCCCACCCGGCGAGGTGATCGGTTCGATCCTGAACCGGCTCGGTCTGGGCACGGGTTCATTGCCGACCCACCCTCAGGGCGAAGCGGTGTTGTGGCAGATCCGGTTCCCGCGGGTGTTGATGGCGGTGCTCGTTGGGGCTGCTCTGGCCTGCGCTGGCGCGGTGATGCAGGGAGTCTTCGGCAACCCATTGGCCGAGCCCGGTGTGGTTGGAGTTTCCTCAGGTGCCGCACTCGCTGCCGCAGCATCGATCGCTTTTGGCGCATCAGTGTTTGGGGTCTGGACGGTGCCGGTGTTTGCCTTCATCGGTGGCCTGATCACCACCCTGCTGGTGTACGCCATGTCGCGCGACGGAGGTCGTACCGAGGTGGTCACCCTGGTGCTCACCGGTGTGGCCGTAAACGCCGTGGCCAATGCCGGGATGGCCTTTGTCATGTTCGCCGCCGATACCCAGGCGCGTGAGGAGATCGTCTTCTGGACGTTGGGCTCCCTGAACGGCACCAGATGGCAGTACGTCGCCCTGGTCGCCCCGCTCACCCTGATCGGCATCCTGAGCGCTCTGCTCATGTCCCGGAAACTGGATCTGCTCTCTCTGGGTGACCGGTCGGCGCGACATGTGGGCATTGATGTGGAGCGGTTGCGTCTGGTTGCGATCGTGGTGGTCGCGCTGCTGACCGCGGCCGCGGTCTCCTTCTGCGGGATCATCGGCTTCGTCGGACTGGTGGTGCCGCACCTGATCCGGATTCTGCTCGGTCCCGGACATCGGGCCCTGGTGCCGGCCAGTGCGCTGGGGGGCGCCGTACTGCTGGTAGCAGCCGACATGGTGGCCCGCACCGCGGTGGCCTATGCGGATCTGCCGATTGGGATGCTGACCGCCCTGGTCGGTGGCCCATTCTTCTTCTGGCTGTTGCGCCGCACGCGTCGTACGGCGGGTGGTTGGGCATGAGTACATCAGCAGCCTTGCTCTGGCAGCAGATCAGCGTTGAGCTGGGCGGGCACCAGATCCTGGATTCGGTGTCACTTCAGGTAAACCACGGCGAGATCCTCGCGCTGGTCGGGCCAAATGGCGCCGGCAAATCCACCCTGTTGGCAGTTGCCTGCGGTGATGTCGAACCCACCGCGGGACAAGTGCAGTTGAACGGCCGCGATCTTGGTGAATTCACCGCCCGTACCGCGGCGAGGGAGCGCGCCGTACTGCTGCAGGAGCAGCAGATCGCCTTCGGTTTCCTGGCCCGGGAGGTCGTGGAAATGGGCCGAAACGTGTGGCACCGCACTCCTGCGGAGGGGCGGGATCAGCTCGCGGTGACCGCAGCCATGCAGCAGGCCGATGTCGAGGAGTTCGCCCTCCGTCGCTTCCCCTCTCTCTCGGGTGGGGAGAAGTCGCGGGTTTCCCTGGCGCGGGTACTTGCCCAGGAGACCGGCATCGTCCTGTTGGATGAGCCCACTGCTGCCCTGGACATCGGCCATCAGGAGCAGGTGCTCGCGGTGGCCAGGGAGCTGGCCAGCGCCGGCCTGGCGGTGGTCGTCGTACTGCACGATCTGTCGCTGGCGGCTGCCTGGGCTGATCGGGTGGCGGTCCTCAAACAGGGACGGGTGGCCGCTGTCGGCACTCCTCGGGAGGTGTTCACCGCAGACCTGGTCAGTTCGGTCTATGAGCACCCCATTGACGTGATCGAACACCAGGACCGGCTGGTGCTGGTACCGCGACGGAGCCATCCGGTCTCCACGCAGAGCTTGTTGAAGGAGGCCTCGTGCCTGAGTTGAGAATCATGATCCACCGGGGCCTGGTGGGACTTACGGCTGGCTTGTTGCTCGTTGGTCTGGGATCGGCCCTACCGGCCCAGGCCGCCGCCAGGGTGACGATAAACAACGGCGCTGGTGGTAGTGCCATTGACCCGATCTACGCCACCACGTTGACCCTGAGTGGCCGTGGCTTCCAGTCGATCGCCAAGGCCCATGGCGGCATCTATGTGATGTTCGGTGCAGTCAAGGGCAACTGGCGGCCCAGCCAGGGTGGCCAGAGCGGCCGCAACTACTTCACCGTCCCGGACAGCGAGCAGGCCAACAATGCCGGCTACGTGAAGTTCGTGGCCTTCCCGGGAAGTGACACCTCCGGATCAGCGAATGGGGGAGTACTCCGCGCCGATGGCAGCTGGTCAACCACGCTCAAGGTGCCCGGAGCGGTTTTCAAGACCTATGACCGAGCTGGTCGGGTCACCACCGTTGACTGCCGCAAAACCACCTGCGGGGTGCTCACCATGGGGGCCCACGGGGTTAACAATCCCCGCAACGAAACCTTCAGCCCAGTGTCGGTGAAGAGCCTCAATGGTGCCGAAACCCCAACCACCACGGCCCAAACGCCTGCTGCCACCACCGATAGTGCTGCAGTGGCTGCACCTCACGTGGCACCGGTCACGGCCAGCAAGCCAGCTGCAGCACCCACTCTGACCGTGGATCGGGCTTCAGCTCATGCCGGGCGGGTGCTCACCTTCAGCGCCACCGGGCTGGCTCCGGCCAGCCAGGTCAGTGCCACCTTCGCTGATGGGCTGGTGGCAGTGGGTCCGTTGACCGTCGGCATGAACGGACAGGTGGCCGGGATGGTGCAACTCCCTGCGGACCTGAGCACCGGCACCTATGAGATCCGACTGGTCGGAGAGGGCGAACTGCCCAGCGCCCGGTTTGCGGTGGTGGGCAAGAAGCAGCCGACAAGTGGGCTGTCGAGGTGGGCGCCCTACGCCTTCGCCGGAGCGGGTGCTCTGGCGTTGGTGTTTGCCCTGGGCTTCGCAATGGTCCGTCGCAGGAGGTTGAATCGTGCGCACTGATCTGATCCGGCGCTGGAGTGGCGTCGTACTCTCTGTGCTCCTGGTGGCTCTGGCTGGCTTCGTGGCTCCAGCCACCGCTACCGATGGGGAGTTCGCGGTGAACAGCGCCGTCCTGCGCTGGGGAATGAACAACGAGGCCAATAATCGATCTCCCTCAGGCGCGATGAACTTCTTCTCCGCCGGCCAGATCCCCAAGCCCGTGGGCGGGATCGTGTTGCAGTCCACCTGGGCTCAATCGGCCGGGCGGGTGCGAATCGAGAAATGGAACGGTTCTGCCTATCAAGATGCTTCCTGGGCAGGCCTCTCAACGGACCCGTCCGGCGTTGAGATCACCAATCCGCTCTCTGGCCGGTTCAGCGGACATCAGTTTGTCTTTACCGGTGGCACCGGAACCGTTGACCGGGCCACGGGGGCTGCCCAGATCAACTGGTCGGGTTCGGTGTCGGTGATCTTCTACGGCGGCATGGTCTTCTTCTACCTCTCGGACCCAGAGCTCACCGTGGCCGATGGGAAAGCGACCCTGAGGGCCACCGTCTCCGGCTTCGGTTCCTCCCAGGATAACCCGGGCGAAAGCTTCCCGGTCACCCCGCGAGAGGTCGTGGTGGCTGAGCTTGAGGGCGTGTCCCTGGGCGAGTTGGGATTCAACAGCACTCCGATCTATGACCAGGTGCGTACCACCGTGGGCGGGGTGGAATCGGTGGGTTCCTTCCCACAGTCCTTTGTCTCAGCCATGGACGACTTCGGTACGGCGCCCTTCTGGCGCGCCACTGGCAGCAGCATGGACCCGGCCAAGAAGCCACTGGCACTGACGGTCAGTTACGCCGAGGAGAACCCCCAGGCGGTGACTCCACCTCCAGCGCAAACAGTCCGCCCTGAGGTCACGAACACCGCCAAAACGGCGCCGACCAGGAGCACATCGACGACCAGCAACTCCAACGACGTCAGCGTTGCGTTGAATGCGCCAGTGCCACCTGCCGAAGTGCCCTCGACTACTACACCTCTGATCCAGGCGCCGGGCGCAGCTCCGGTCCTCCATCTGGTTTCGGCCGAAACCAGGCCATCCGTGATCGACGAACCAGCAATGGGCTGGTGGTTGGGCAGCGGTTTGTTCCTGGTCTCGCTCTTCGTGGTCATCGGCTCGTTGCTCACGCCAGCGCGACGTACCCGGTCCTGACCAATCCCACCCAAGTTGTAACACCCAGGAAAGGAAACCCAATGTCCATCACCAAATCCCGGCTCGGCAGCAGAGTGGCAGTGCTGCTGGCTGGAGTCCTGACCGCTGCTGGGCTGGCCGTCATGACAGCGCCAGCACAGGCAGCAGATGAGGCCAGCCTGCAGTGGAAGATCTCCAATCAGTTCGCCAACTTCCTGCCAGTACACACCCTCGGCGATGGTGCCACCGAGGATGCTGCCAAGGTGGTGAGCTTCCCGCGTCAGTCGGGTTCCTACAACTCAGCCAATGGCACCGCGACGGTGAACTACTCGGGTTGGGTGCAGGGAGCCTTCCAGAACTCAATGTGCCCCGGGAATGGCACTGCTGGTGATACGACCTGCTATCAGGTGCGGATCGCCAACCCGAGCATTGCCATCGATGCCAGTGGCAATGGCACGATTTCAGCCGATGTAACCTCCCAGGCTTTCTTCGAGTCCGGAGGTGTGCCAGCCGGCGCGACCAGCACCCAACGAGTACTGGTGACCACCTTCACTGCAACTGCTGGCGACTGGGTGGGCGGCAATCCATTCGGGACCCTGTCCCGAACCCCGGCCTGGGAGAACGTACTCGCACCAGGAAGCGCCGAGGCGGTGGATGCCGGCATCACCGATCCGACCCGCCCCTACAACGGAGCCTCCTTCGCGCAGCCATTCATCAAGCAGCTCTATCCCTCGGTACGGGCACACTTCCACCAGACCTCGGCCACGGCCCAGCCAAACAAGGCACCGGCGCAGTTCGTGGCCCAGGCCCCGGCCATGAAGGTGACCAGCAACGTGACATCGGCAAACTCGACCACTGGTCTGACCCTGCAGGTCAGTGGCACTGGTTTCCGAGGGGTGACAATCCCCGGGGACACCGGAATCTATGTCGCGATCGCTGAATCAGGAGGGCTGCCGGACGTTACGTCGATGGGTGGCATGTCCAACTTCGCAGCATCCAACTATGTTTCCTCAGCGGCCATCAGCAGCGGGAACTTCACCAGTTCGCTGACGACACCGGCAGCAAAACTGGACTCCACCAAGAGCTACTCGATCTACACCTGGCAGGCACACACGCACTCAAATGTCACCCAGGACACCGAGACCCCACTGAGCATCGACTTCGCTGCTCTGCAGTCCCCGCCGGTTGCGGCCGTACCCGTTGCGGCCACAGCCACCTCGGCCAGCGTGGTCAGCAAGCGGGGTCACCTGGCCATCGTGGTTGCCCGGACTGCCGGCGGGGTTGCTCCTGATGGCCTGGTCAAGGTCACTTTGACCAAGGGCAAGAAGAAGCGCAAGAAGACCCGGGTGGTGCAGGGAACGCTCGCCAACGGGAGCGCAACCCTGAAGGCTGCTGGGCTGAGCAAGGGCAAGTGGCGGGCAACAGTTGAGTACCTCGGCTCCGCGACCACCCACCCATCCGCCACCTCGCTCGTCGTACGAGTCAAGAAGCGGTAACCGCTCCTTCTCATTTGCCGAGGCGGCAGTAGATCACAAGTACTACGCACAACTGACGCGACCTACTGCCGCCTCGGCGAGGCGGAGAACCATCACAACCCCGTACTGGACCTATCTCGGGCTCAGACGCGAACAGTAAGGAAGACAATGCAAACTCGAATCAAGCAGAGAAGGCCGTGGGTTTCAGCTCTCGTGGCTGGAGCGCTGGCAGCAGCCGGACTGGTGTTCAGTCAGACTCCCGCAGCGGTCGCGGACACCCCGGCTACGTTCACCTGGATGGTTTCGGACCAGTTTGCCAACCTCTTGTCGGTGCACGAGGTCGGCGCCGGTGCGTCTGAGGACCCGGCTACGAAGGAAATTGCCTTTACCAGTGGCTCAGGGAGTTACAACCCGGCCAACGGTGCAGCCAACATCACCTACTCCGGATACGTGCAGGCTGGCTTTGAGGATGCCTCCTGCCCCGGGGATGGCACCGCAGGTGACACCACATGCTTCTGGATCCGGATCGCCAACCCGACCCTCAGGGTTGATGGCGCCGGTAACGGTTCTCTTACTGCTGAGGTGACCTCACAGGCTTACGCTGAACACGGTGGGATTGCCCCTGGTGGTACTGACACCCAGCGGGTTCTGGTTACCACCTTTGATGCTGATCAGACCGATTGGACCGCTGGGTCACCCATGGGCTCACTCACTGCCACTCCGGATTGGACCGGAGTGCTGCCAGCAGGCAGTGCGGAGGCAAGCGATGCTGGAATCACCAATCCGGCTCAGCCCTACACCGGCGCATCCTTCGCCCAACCATTCATCAAGCAGTTGTATCCCTCGGTGAAGGCGCATTTCTTCCAGACCACGCCAACTGCTCAACCAAACAAGGTTCCGGCCAGCTTTGTGGCCGAGGCCCCAGCGATGAAGGTGAGCAGC
>CAZRKI010000069.1:7616-10858 GCA_964600765.1 uncultured Marmoricola sp. | reverse complement strand
GGAGGGCAACACCCAGCCCTATGGACTGCTCCACGGAGGCGCCTCCATCACCCTGGCCGAGTCACTCGGTTCGATCGGGTCAGCGTTGCACGGTCTGCCTGACTCAAAACTCTCCGTGGGAGTGGACATCAACGCCACCCACCATCGTTCTGCACGCACTGGCCTGGTCACCGGCGTCGCCACCGCCCTGCACCTGGGTCGCACCATGACGTCGTACGAAATCGTCGTCAGCGACGAGGAGGGTCGCCGCCTGTGCACCTGTCGGATCACCTGCGCCCTGATCCCCGCCGACCGAGTCCAGTAAAACCCATCCCGTCGAGGCGGCAGTAATTAGCAAACTCTCACTGCTCGTTCCCCCGTCGAGGCGGCATTAAATCACGCGGCAAATGGGGCGATAGCCACATACTGCCGTGATTTACTGCCGCCTCGGCATTTGCTGCCTTGGTTCAATCAGGTGATTTACTGCCGCCTCGGCGAGTACGACGAGGGTTCAGGAGATGGCCGGACCGGAAGTGCCCTGTTGGCGGCGCCGTAGATTACGACGCTGGGCCAGGGTGGCTCGCACCTTGCGATTTGCGCCGGTCTCCCGGGTGGCTCGTTCAGCCAATAGCCTGGCTCGCAGAGCCCCGGTCTGAGCGCTGCGCAGACTGGCTGCAGCGCTCATTCCCAAGCGGGCATAGAACCGATTGGCCTCCCGCACGGTCGAGTGGGCCACTCCGTTGACCTGCTGGATGTCCTGCTCCTCGGCCCAGGCCACTGCTGCACTGAACAGGTGATGGGCATAACCGTGCCTTCTGTGCTCAGGATGAACCAACAGGAAGGAGGTGAGCACCGCCTTATCATCTGTGAACGGACCGACGGGGATACAACGCAGGTGCACCATCCCGACGACTTCATCAGCGACGGTGCCGACCAGGATACGCATCTCATCGTCCTCAGCGGCCCTCTTGATCGAGGCCCTGATGTCCTTGACGGTCAGGTCAGCACTTGGCATCGAGCGGGTCCGGACCAGGATCTCCTTGATCAAACGGGCATCAGCCATTTCCGCGTCACGAATGGTGAGTGACGTCCGTGATCCCACAAAATCTCCTCTGCATTTCGCCCCGTACCGCTTGATCAACTCTAGCCATGCTGACGCACACCTACATCAGGACGGCCCCTCCACAGATGTATCTGCCAGTCCGGGGCCGTGTTCAATGACCGACTCAGCCACCTCGCGCATCGACAAACGCAGGTCCATCGCGGTCTTCTGGATCCAGCGGAATGCATCCGGTTCGGTCACCCGAAGCTGCTCCTGGAGTACCGACTTGGCCCGATCGACCACTTTGCGGGTGGCCAATTGATCGCCCAACTCGGTGATTTCAGCTGCCAATTGTCTGACCTCGATGAATCGACTCATGGCGATTTCCACGGCTGGCACCAGGTCGGACTTGTTGAAGGGTTTGACCAGGTAGGCCATGGCGCCGGCATCGCGCGCCCGTTCGACCAGTTCCCGCTGGGAAAACGCAGTCAGGATCACCACCGGAGCGATCTGTTCGCTCGCGATCTGCTCTGCGGCACTGATCCCATCCAGTCTTGGCATCTTGATGTCCAGGATCACCAGGTCGGGCCGCAACTCCCGGGCGTACTGCACCGCATCAGCTCCATTGTCAGCCTGGGCCACGACCTCATAGCCCTCTTCGGCCAGCATTTCAGCAAGGTCCAGACGGATCAGGGCTTCATCCTCGGCAATAACCACCCGAGGGGCGACGAGACTTTGACTCACACCCCCAAGGTTATCGGTGCGTGCATCCGGTAGGGTTCTCGTGCTACACATCTTCTGCGCCCCGGTATCCCAATCGGCAGAGGAAGCGGTCTCAAACACCGTCCAGTGTGAGTTCGAGTCTCACCCGGGGCACTCAAATCCGGAAACCTCAGATCCGGAATCAGTGCTAAACAGGTCGCGCCCACCGCCTGCTGAGCAACCACTCCGCACCTTTTCTTGACTTATTCCAGATAAGTGCTAGACATGAGGCATGCCCAGCACCCTCGACCACCAGGCACAATTGCGTGCTGCTGGGCTGCGCAAGACCAAACAAAGGCTTGCCGTTCTCAACGTGGTCTCCCAGCAACCGCATGCTGACACCGCGACCATTCTTGATGGCGTACGACGGGACCTGCCCACCGTCTCCCATCAGACCGTGTACGACGCGCTCCATGACCTGACCGCTGCCGGGCTGCTGCGGCGCTTCCAGCCGCAGGGATCAGTCGCGTTGTATGAGACCCGCACCGCGGACAACCACCACCATCTGGCCTGTCGCTCCTGCGGAAGTGTCGTGGACGTCGACTGCGCCATCCATCTGACCCCATGCCTGACCCCAAGCGATGACCAGGGCTTCATCGTTGATGAGGCCGAGGTGATCTATTGGGGTCTCTGCCCCCGATGCGCTGCCGCACCCACCGATGACCAATAAGCACCCAACAACCAATAACAACTGTAAGGAGTAAGACATGTCCCAGGAGACAACCGGCGGTTGCCCCGTAGTACACGGTACTGCTGGCCATCCCACCAGCGGTGACCGCAACCAGCAGTGGTGGCCTGATCGCCTGAACCTGAAGATCCTGGCCAAGAACCCCGCGGTCGCCAACCCGCTCGGGGAGGAATTCGACTATGCCAGCGCATTTGCCGCGCTGGACCTGCCTGAGGTCAAGCAGGACATCGCCGCGGTACTCACCGACTCCAAGGAGTGGTGGCCGGCAGATTTCGGCAACTACGGCCCCATGATGGTTCGGATGGCCTGGCACAGTGCTGGCACCTACCGGGTCCACGACGGTCGCGGCGGCGCTGGATCCGGCCAGCAGCGATTTGCACCGGTGAGCAGTTGGCCAGACAACGTGGGACTGGACAAGGCCCGGCGCCTGCTCTGGCCGGTCAAGAAGAAGTACGGCAAGAGCCTTTCCTGGGCCGATCTGATGATCCTCGCCGGCAACGTGGCCATGGAGACCATGGGCTTTGAGACCTTCGGTTTCGCTGGCGGCCGGGTCGATGCCTGGGAGCCTGATGATGATGTCTACTGGGGCCCAGAGACCGAATGGCTGGGTGAGCAGCGATACACCGGCGAGCGTGATCTGGACAACCCGCTTGCTGCCGTCCAGATGGGTTTGATCTACGTCAACCCGGAAGGTCCAAATGGCAACTGCGATCCCCTGGCCTCAGCAATCGATATTCGCGAGACCTTCGCCCGGATGGCGATGAACGACGA
>CAZRKI010000069.1:0-7606 GCA_964600765.1 uncultured Marmoricola sp. | reverse complement strand
TCGGCAAGACCCACGGCGCCGCGAGCGCCGATCACGTCGGACCTGAACCAGAAGCAGCTCCGATGGAGCAGATGGGCCTTGGCTGGAAGAGCAGCTACGCCAGTGGTGCCGGCCCGGACACGATCAACTCCGGTCTCGAGGTCACCTGGACCTACCACCCGACGCGTTGGGACAATGAGTTCTTCCACATCCTGTTCAGCTATGAGTGGGAACTGTTCGAGTCCCCCGCTGGCGCCAAGCAGTGGCGGCCAAAGAACGGGGCGGGTTCGGACATGGTCCCGGAGGCATTTGGTGATGGGAAGCGCGAACCACGGATGCTTACCTCAGACATCGCTCTGCGCGAGGATCCGATCTACGAGAAGATCTCGCGGCGCTTCCTGAACAATCCCGACGAGTTCGCCGCCGCCTTCGCCAAGGCGTGGTTCAAGCTCACCCACCGGGATCTGGGACCGGTTTCCAGGTACGTCGGCTCCGAAGTGCCCAGCGAACAATTCCTTTGGCAGGACCCTCTGCCAGAGGCCACCGCTGGGCCACTCAGTGACGCTGATCTGGTCGCACTCAAGGAGGCCATTGCCGGGAGCGGGTTGAGCGTTGCCGAGTTGGTTTCCACCGCCTGGGCGTCTGCTGCGTCGTACCGGCACAGCGACAAGCGTGGTGGCGCCAACGGCGCCCGGATCCGCCTGGAACCCATGCGCAGCTGGGATGTCAACAATCCGGGGCAGCTCGCAGGTGTGCTCAGCAAGCTCGAGGAGGTCCAACAGGGCTTCGGCAAGCCCATCTCGATGGCTGATCTGATCGTCCTGGCGGGCGGTGTCGGCATCGAGCAGGCAGCCCGGGCAGCAGGCGTCGAGGTTTCGGTCCCCTTCACTGGTGGCCGGGTCGATGCCAGCCAGGAACAGACCGACATCGAGTCAGTCGGTCACCTGGAGCCGGGCGCTGACGGATTCCGTAACTGGATCGGCAAGAGCCATGGCCTGCCCGGCGAGTATCTGTTGCTGGATCGGGCCAACCAGCTCAACCTCAGCGTTCCGGAGATGACCGTCCTGGTTGGTGGTCTGCGCGTCCTGGGTGCCAATACCGGTGGTTCCACCGCTGGTGTGCTGACTGACCGGGTCGGCACCCTGACCAATGACTTCTTCGTCAATCTCCTGGACATCGACACCTCATGGAAGCCACTGGGCGAGGGTGGCCCGGACGCAGAGAGCTTCGAGGGCACCGTTGCCGGAGCAGCTAAGTGGACCGGCACCAGGGCTGACCTGGTTTTCGGTTCCAATGCCGAACTCCGGGCCGTCGCAGAGGTGTACGCCAGCGACGATGCCAGCGAGAAGTTCATCAGCGACTTCGTCGCAGCCTGGGTGAAGGTGATGAACAACGATCGGTTCGATCTGGCCTGACCAGCGGTTGGGTGCAGCGGAAGGAAGTTGCTTTCCGCTGCACCCAACCGCAAATTCTGAGGAAGGTTGCTAGCGTCATAGATATGGAAAGCAGCCAGGCGGCGCGGATCATGGTGCTGGTAGTGGCCTACAACGCCAGCAGCACGTTGGAGGAAACCCTCGAACGCATCCCCAGCCAGTTCCGCTCGCGGATCGACGAAATCGTAGTCGCCGATGACGCTTCCAGCGATGACACCTTCGCCAGGGGCACCGCCTGGCGCGACCGCAACCCGGGCGTCAACACCACAGTAATCCGCCACCTGGCCAATCGTGGCTACGGAGGCAATCAGAAGTCCGGCTACCGCAGGGCAATTGATCAGGGCTTCGATGTCGTCGTACTTCTCCATGCAGATGGTCAGTACGCCCCTGAGTGCATTGAGTCCCTGGTGGATCCAATCCTCAATGGCGAGGCAGATGCTGTTTTCGGATCGCGGATGATGGAACCAGGCGCGGCCCGTAGAGGCGGGATGCCCTTTTACAAATACATCGGCAACAAGATCCTGACCCGGATCGAGAACACCACCCTGGGCAGTGATCTATCGGAGTTCCATTCCGGATATCGGGCCTACTCCGTAAAGGCACTCGCCGGGGTTCCCTTTGAGGCCAACAGCGACGGATTTGATTTCGACACCCAGATCATCGTGCAAATGATGGCCACCGACCAACGGATCCTCGAGGTGCCCATCCCCACCTACTACGGCGATGAGATCTGCTATGTCAATGGAATCGCCTATGCACGTGATGTGGTCAGGGCAGTGTTCACCTATCGCGCATCCAGGGCCGGACTGGGACTACCAGCCTGGGTGCCACCACCCACCGAGTACCAGGTAAAGGAGCAGGACGGGTCCTCCCACAACCAGATCCTGGAAATCCTCGGGGCAATGCCACCTGGAAAGATCCTTGATGTTGGTTGTGCGGATGGCAGTTTCTCCGCTCAGGTCCGGGCGCTGGGACATCACGTCACCGGCATCGACATCAGGCAGCATCCAGGCACCAGCACCAATCTGGACGAGTTCTACAACGCAGATCTGGACGAAGGCCTGCCCGGTATCGGGCCTGAGTACGACGTGATCATTGCCGCTGACGTCATCGAGCACGTGCGTGACCCCCAACGTCTCCTGAACCAGTTGGCGCAGCGGCTGAATCCAAGTGGACGAATGATCATCTCCACCCCGAACTTCGGTCACTGGTATGTGCGCGCCAGGGTACTCAGCGGAACCTTTGATTATGACCGCCGTGGAATCCTTGATGAGACGCATTTGCGATTCTTCACCAGGCGCAGCCTGGAACGCATCCTGAACGGCTCCAGTCTGGAGATCGATCAGATGCAGTACTCCCGCACGCATGTCCCCTTTGGCGAGCCGGGCTCAAAAGTTGTGCGGGCGATCAATCGGATTGATGAGGGATTGATCAGGGCCCGCCCCACCCTCTTTGGCTACCAGTTCGTCTTGGTTTTGAAACCCAGGGTCCTGAGATCACAAACCGGATGAGCAGCAGGCAACCGGGCCTCACTGACGATAGGCCTCGGTGACCTCGTTTATCGCATCACCAACCCGGTGAATGCGAAGCGCGTTGGTTGATCCGGGAATGCCCGGAGGGCTCCCAGCAATGATCACGACGAGATCCCCCTGCTCCACCCGACGGATCTTGAGGAGTTCCTCATCCACCTGACGCACCATTGCGTCGGTGCTGGCGGGTTTCTCGGTCAGGAAGGTCTCCACACCCCAGGTCAGGGCAAGTTGCGAACGCACGTGCGGATTCGGGGTGAAAGCCAGGACCGGCACCACTGAGTGATATCTGGCCAGGCGCCGGGCTGAATCACCCGAGGTGGTGAAGGCAACCAGATACTTGGCCTCAACCCGTTCGGCAACCTCGGCAGCAGCCTTGGCGATCACCCCACCACGGGTTCGGGGTTGCCAGTCGATCGGGTGTACGTCGTAGAAGCCACTGGCCTCGGTGGATTCGATGATCCGGGTCATCGTCTGCACCGTCTCCACCGGGTAACGCCCCACGCTGGTCTCCCCCGACAACATCACTGCATCGGTGCCGTCAAGGACCGCGTTGGCCACATCGGATGCCTCTGCCCTTGTGGGTGCCGGTTGCGAGATCATGGAGTCGAGCATCTGGGTGGCCACAATCACCGGCTTGGCCTTGCGCCGGGCCCGGGCCACCACCCGCTTCTGGATCACCGGCACCTGCTCCAGGGGGATCTCCACGCCCAGGTCACCCCGAGCGACCATCACGCCATCAAAGGCATCGATTACGTCATCCAGATTGGTGACCGCCTGCGGCTTCTCGATCTTGGCGATCACGGGCAACTGCTGGCCCACCTCATCCATGATGCGGCGTACATCAATGGCGTCCTGAGCAGATCGGACGAAGGAAAGCGCAATGAAATCCACGGTAAGGCCCAGTGCGAAACGCAGGTCAGCCTCATCCTTCTCCGAAAGCGCGGGCACACTGACCGCAACACCTGGCAGGTTGATCCCCTTGTGATCACTGACCCGGCCGGGGACCTCAACCTCGGTGTGCACCTCGGTGCCCTCTACACCGGTGACCCGAAGACGGACCCGACCATCATCAATCAGGATTGGATCCCCCACCTTTACGTCACCGGGCAGTCCGGGGTAGGTGGTGGAAATCAAATCTCCGTCGCCCGGGATGTCCCTGGTGGTGATGGTGAGCTGCTGGCCCCTGATCAGGATGCTGGAGCCCTCGGCAAAACTACCCAGCCGGATCTTGGGTCCCTGCAAGTCCGCCAGGATCCCAACACCATGACCGGACTCGTCACTGGCCCGGCGTACGTTCAGGTAGGTCTCCAGATGGTCCTCGTGAGTTCCGTGGCTCATGTTGAGCCGGGCCACATCCATTCCGGCATCAATCAACTGACGGATTTTTTCCTTGGAGGAAGTCGCTGGACCCAAAGTGCAGACGATCTTGGCCTTTCGCACGCTATGAACCCTATCCCACCTCTCTCCTGGCACCGCCAGGACCGCAGTCGGGCGATCACCCAGCGTGGCCGGGACCACGATTGGATCAACCCACCAGTGGGATCACACCACTACTGGGCGTTCGGTGGGTGGGATCGGTGAGGGCAGGTTGGTACTGCCGGTCAGATAGGTGTCCACAGCGGCGGCAGCAGCCCGACCCTCTGCGATGGCCCACACGATCAGGCTCTGGCCTCGTCCGGCATCACCAGCCACGAAGACACCCGGGATCGAGGACTGGTAGGAGGCATCGCGAACCACGTTCCCCCGGAGATCCAGGTCAAGACCCAACTCCTCAACCAGTCCGGCCTGTTGCGGCCCAGTGAATCCCATGGCCAACAACACCAGATCCGCTGGGATCTCGCGCTCAGTACCCGGCACTTCAGCAAAGGCAGAATCAACCTCGACCAACCGCAGCGCCTTCACATTCCCGGCTCCGTCGTCGACGAACTCCTTGGTGGAAACCGCATAGACCCGTTCGCCACCCTCCTCATGAGCCGAGGAGACCCGGAAAATCATCGGGTAGGTGGGCCAGGGCTGGCCGGAGGGACGGTTCAGTCCCGGACGCTCCATGATCTCCAGTTGGGTAACCGAGGCGGCTTCCTGTCGGATCGCGGTGCCCAGGCAGTCAGCACCGGTGTCACCACCACCGATGATGACCACGTGCTTTCCATCTGCCCGAATCTGCCCCTCAACCGCTTCTCCCAGGGCGACCCGGTTGGCCTGGGGTAGGTACTCCATGGCCTGGTGCACCCCAGCCAGTTGTCGACCCGGCACGGGGAGGTCACGGGGCAGCGTGGCCCCAATCGCAAGTACGACGGCGTCGTAGCGTTCACGCAGATCGGCACCGCTGAGTTCACCTTCAGCACCAATCTCGATTCCAGGACGGAACCGGGTTCCCTCCTGCTCCATCTGGCGCAGTCTGCGATCAATGACCGCCTTCTCCATCTTGAACTCGGGGATCCCGTAACGCAGCAGGCCACCTATCTTGTCAGCGCGCTCGAAGACCGCCACCGTGTGTCCGGCCCTGGTTAGTTGCTGGGCAACGGCCAGACCTGCCGGCCCGGATCCGACCACGGCAACTGTCTTTCCGGAAAGCCATTCGGGAGCCACTGGTTTGATGCTGTCGTTGTCCCAGGCGTGCTCAACGATCGAGACCTCAACATTCTTGATGGTCACCGGATCCTGGTTGATGCCAAGCACACATGCTGTTTCGCAGGGCGCGGGACACAACCGGCCGGTGAAGTCAGGGAAGTTGTTGGTTGCATGGAGCCGGTCCATGGCCGCATCCCAGTCATCGCGGTATACGAGGTCATTCCATTCGGGGATGATGTTGCCCAGCGGACATCCCTGATGACAGAACGGAATCCCACAGTCCATACAGCGACTGGCCTGAGTCTTGATGATCGGCAGGAGCGGTCGCGCCGGCCCTCCCTCGTAGACCTCTTTCCAGTCGTGAACCCGCTCGGAAACCGGGCGTCGGTCAGCGACCTCGCGGCCATGCTTGAGAAATCCTCTTGGATCAGCCATGGAGTGCCTCCATCATCGCTTCTGCAGTCTGTCTCTCGTCCAGTCCGGCGGCCACCGCACGGGCCTTTGCCTCCATCACCACGCGGTAGTCGCGCGGCATCACCTCAGTGAACCTGGCCACGGACTGATCCCAGTCAGCCAGTAGATCCGCGGCCACGCCGGAACCGGTCTCCTCTGCATGCTCCTGGATCAGTCCCCGTAGCTCGTCAGCTTCCTTACCGCTCACTGCAGCGAACTCCACCAGTTCAGGGTTGACCCGGCTCTGATCGAGGTCGAGCACGTAGGCCACACCGCCACTCATGCCAGCAGCAAAGTTGCGGCCGGTTGGGCCGAGTACGACGACCGTGCCTCCGGTCATGTACTCACAACCATGGTCACCGACACCTTCGACCACCGCAGTGGCCCCGGAGTTGCGGACGCAGAAACGCTCGCCGACCTGGCCCCGGAGGAATATCTGCCCCGAGGTGGCCCCGTACCCGATGGTGTTGCCGGCAATCACCTGGTCGCGAGCCACAAAGGTGGCATCTCGATCAGGACGGATCACCACCCGGCCACCAGAGAGGCCCTTGCCGACGTAGTCATTGCCATCGCCCTCCAGGCGCAGGGTGATCCCGCTGGGTAGGAAGGCTCCAAAGGACTGGCCGGCTGAACCGATCAGCGTGAACTCGATGGTTCCGGCTGGCAACCCAGCGCCTCGATAGCGCTTGGTCACCTCATGCCCCAACATGGTGCCCACGCTGCGGTTTACGTTGCGGATGGCCAACTGGGCCCGTACTGGATCACCATTCTCCAGCGCTGGCGCCGCGATCCGGATCAGCTCCTGATCCAGGGCCTTGTCCAGCCCATGGTCCTGACCCGTTGAGTTGCGCAGTGAAGCACCCTCGGGGAGCGTCGGCACATGGAAGATTGGTGAGATGTCCAGTCCCGCGGCCTTCCAATGGGCCACTGCATCTCTGGTGTCCAGCACTTCCGCATGGCCAATGGCCTCATCCAACGAGCGGAAGCCCAACTCGGCGAGGAGTTCGCGTACTTCCTCGGCGATATATTCAAAGAAGTTCACCACAAACTCGGGCTTGCCCGAGAAGCGCTCTCGAAGCACTGGATTCTGGGTGGCCACACCCACAGGGCAGGTATCAAGGTGGCAGACCCGCATCATGATGCAACCAGAAACCACCAGTGGCGCGGTGGCAAAGCCATACTCCTCAGCACCCAGCAAAGCGGCGATCACCACGTCACGACCGGTCTTGAGCTGCCCATCTGCCTGTACGACGATCCGGTCGCGCAGCCCGTTGAGGAGCAGGGTCTGCTGGGTCTCGGCCAACCCCAGTTCCCAGGGACCACCGGCGTGCTTGAGCGAGGTCAACGGAGAAGCACCGGTGCCGCCATCATGACCGGAGATGAGTACGACGTCCGCGTGCGCCTTGGACACGCCAGCGGCCACCGTCCCCACGCCAACCTCGGCAACCAACTTCACGTGCACCCGGGCCGATGGATTGGCATTCTTCAGGTCGTGGATCAGTTGGGCCAGGTCCTCGATCGAGTAGATGTCGTGGTGTGGTGGCGGCGAGATCAACCCCACGCCCGGGGTGCTGTGCCGGGTCCGGGCCACCCAGGGATAGACCTTGTTGCCCGGCAACTGGCCACCCTCCCCTGGCT
>CAZRKI010000068.1:0-11033 GCA_964600765.1 uncultured Marmoricola sp. | reverse complement strand
TGGCCATAATGCGTCCGGTGCGCGCTTCCAGGACCACTGCCGCACCTGTATCGGCGACATAGTTCTTACCGGTGACCTTGTCGAAAGTGGAGCGCGCCGTGACCAGGGCTTCGTGCAACTGCCGCTCGACATAGGCCTGCAACTTGGCGTCCAATGAGGTCACCAGGATATCCCCGGCCTGTGCCGGTCGCTGCTCCCCCTGGGAAAGCACCCGACCCCGGGCATCGACGGCCAGGGTCTGGCTGCCAGGTACTCCCCGCAGGAACCGGTCATAGGTCTTCTCCAGACCAGACCGCCCGACCAGACTGGCTCCGTTGAGGGTGTGGTCATGCTCGGTTCGGGCTTGCTGATACTCCTCCTTGGTGATCCCGCTGAGATAGCCCAGAACCTGGGCCGCATTGACTCCGAAAGGCGCTGGATAAGCCCGAATACTTTCTTTCTGAGCGAGGATGGATGGGTAATCCTCTGCCTGCTCCAGGATGTCGACAGCCGTCTGCTGGGGAATATCACTGGCCAGCGGAATCGGCTGATAGGTCAGACCATTCCAGCATCTCTCAGGCTGAGCGCCGGGTTCACTGCACAGGATCGTGCGAGCCCGTAATTCTGCCGCGGACCGGCCAACTGCACCGGCGGTGCGCTTCAGAACCAATTCCTGCTGAGTGGCACTCAGCTTGAGGAACAGGTTTCGATCAAGGCTGATCACCCAACTACTCCGGTTGGCGACCAGGGCTCGCCCCATGTCATCGACAATCAGTCCTCGCGCTGGCTGGATAATCAACTCGCGCTTTGCCTGGGACTCAGCCACATCCCGATAGTCCTGCCCGCTCGCGATCTGGAGAAACCACAGTCGAGAAAGCAGGGTCACCAACAAGGACAACAAGAGCACCCGGACCACAATCAGGCGCAGGCGTCCCTGCTCACTGTGATGTTGGGCAGCGTTCATGAGCGGATTGGTTCTGGGGAGTGCAGGCGGTTGATGCCCCTTATGAGCACTGGAAGTACCCAGGGCGCCAGGGCCACATCCCAGAGCAGCCCGATTCCAATGACGGACATGAGTTGATCAGCACGGTAGGTGTGTGAGCCGGAGATCGTGATTATCAGAGCAAAGGCCGAAGAGGCCACGAAAGAACAGGCTGCGACTGTGGCCATGGCCAGGAGTGGGGAGTTCGCGACTTCATCACGGACTCGGGCTGCAAGGACCGCGGCCAGAATCAGTGCCAGCGCCCAGGCACCCAGCGGATGGTCCGCGGGAGGAGCCAGGTCCAATAACAATCCGCTCACGAAACCAACTGGTGCCGCCACCTCCAGACCCTGGGAGAGGGCAGTTGCCACCGTGACCAGCAGCATCAGGTTGGGCACCACCCCTGCCACCGATACCCACTCCAGTCCAGCATTCTGCAAACTGACCACCAGGATGAGCAACACTCCCGCCATCAGCACCCTGAAAAAGCTCATCGGTCCCCCTGCGTGACCTTGGGGATCACCACACCGACCACGTCCAGGGATGAAAAATCCGCCAATGGCCTGACCACTGCGTGTTTGCCCAGTTGCCCCCTGGTGGTGAACACCGATTCGATGGTGCCAATCGGAATGCCCGCCACATAGGGACGATTTCCCCTGGAACCCCAGGTGACCACCAGATCACCGATGCTCGGAGTCACTGAGTCGTCCACCATGTCCAGGTCGAGTCTGCCTCTACTACTGATGGAACCGCGCCCATTCAGGAACCCGATCTCCAGGCTTTCACCCAAGCGGCCACCCACCACTGAATCAGGATCAATGATCAACAACACCGTGGCCGTGCTTCGGGTCGCCCTGATGACTCGCCCAACGAGACCGGCCCGGTTGACCACTGTCATGTCCTGATGCACGCCCGAACCGGTGCCAGCATCGATGGTCACGGTTCGTGAGAAGGACTGCAACGGTCCCATGGCAACCACCCGGGCCGGAATCAACTGGTATTCAGTCTGATTGGACAACCTGGTCAGACCCTCAAGATCCGCCAGCCTGGCACGATCCAACCCGGCCAACTCCGCCTGACTGCGCAGTTCAGAGTTCTGATTGCTCAATCTGGCCACATCGCCACGCAATTTGGCATTGGTATCTGCGTATTCACCAAGACGCCGGATGGGAGCGGTTGCACCATGGACGACCAGTTCGGTCGAGCCCAGCAGGCCGTCAGAAACCACTCGCAGCGGCTGTAGGGCAGGGCGGGTGACCGAGATGGAGTCAAGGATCACGAGTACGCCCGCGACCACAACCAACAAGACCACCAAATGGCTACTGCGTGAGCGGGTCCGCTTCCCGAATCTGAGCCGGGCCATCAGCGCCTCCGATCCGCGACCAGGACCTGGCTCAGAGCATCAAAGTCCTCCACACAACGACCAGCACCAACCGCCACCGATGACATCGGATTGGGTGCCACATGCACTGGGATGCCGGTCTCGTGCCTGATCCGTTCATCAAGCGCCTTGAGTTGGGCACCCCCACCGGTCAGCACGATGCCACGGTCCATGATGTCCCCCGCCAACTCGGGTGGAGTCTGGTCCAGGGTGGAACGCACCGCGTCCACGATTGATTGGACCTGTTCCTCGATGGCTCTTCGGATCTCCGACTCACCCACCGACACGGTTCGGGGCAACCCGGAAACCAGGTCCCGACCGCGGATGTCGGCTGACTTCTCCGTTGCGCTCGGATAGGCATTGCCCAGATGGATCTTGATCGTCTCTGCAGTTTGATCACCAACCAGCAAGGAGTGTTCCTTCTTCATCCAGTTGACTATCGCCTGGTCCAACTCATCACCAGCGGTCCTCACTGAAAGCGTGGTCACCACGCCGCCCAGGGAGATTACCGCCACCTCAGTGGTACCTCCCCCGATGTCGACGACCATGTTCCCGGTCGGTTCATGGATGGGTAGTCCGGCACCGATGGCTGCGGCCATTGGCTCCTCGATGATGAACACCTGCCGACCACCGGACTGATAGCCAGCCTCCTTCACTGCGCGTTGCTCCACCACCGTGCAGCCACTGGGTACACAGATGATCATTCGTGGTTTGGCGAAGTACCTGCGCTTGTGAACCCGCTGGATGAATGCCCGCAACATCAGTTCAGTGGCATCGAGATCCGCGATCACCCCATCCTTGAGCGGCCGAATCGCAATGATGCCCTCCGGGGTGCGACCCATCATCTCCTTGGCTTCTGCACCCACCGCCATCAACTGAAAGGTGTCCTCATTGATGGCCACCACGGAGGGCTCATCAACCAGGACCCCCCGGCCACGGACGTAGACCAGAGTATTGGCCGTGCCGAGATCCACGGCGATGTCTCGGCCGATCAGACTACTGGCCATCCGGTGCCTCGCAGGTACATGAGGGAAGGGGAAGTGGGTACGCCGCGTCGCGTCGTGCCCAGATTCAGGTTAGGTTGCCGATGCCCCTATCCCCCGGATGACACGCTCAGTTGGTCAGGTCTGGAAACCAGAGTGAGATCTCTCGGGTTGCGGACTCCACTCCGTCAGACCCATGCACCAGGTTTTCGCGATTTGACAGTGACCAATCCCCACGAATGGTTCCCGGCGCCGCGACGCGTCCATCAGTTGCCCCGTTCAGGCCACGAACCACCGAAATCGCATCATCACCCTCCAGGACCACTGCGACGAGCGGGCCACTGGTCACGAAATCCCGCAGAGGCGGATAGAAATCCCGCTGAACGTGCTCGTGGTAGTGCGCATCAGCCATGGCCTCATCGATCTGACGCTGTTCCAGGGCCACCAGTCGCAACCCCTTGGCCTCAAAACGGGCCAGGATCTGGCCGACCAGTCCTCTGCGGACTGCATCAGGCTTGAGCAGGACTAGGGTGCGTTCTGTCATGGGTTCAGCTTAGGCCCAGCGATCACCGCAAAGGCACCCGGTTGGGGGTAGCATCCCAGGCAATACTTGTTGAGGGGATGATCCTGATGCAGTCAAAGTCACTGGCCAGCCTGGTCATATTGCTCAGCACCCTGTTGGCCCTGAGCTCCTGCAGCATCAATATCGGACCAGGACGTGCCCAGCCAACCGTCACCGTGACCGCCCAGCCCAGTGCCAGTCCCAGCGATGATGCTGCCTTCAGGGTGCCGACCGACCTGCGGGTGGATGACAATGCCGAACAGACTGCCTTCATCACTCCTTCTGGAAACATCACCTGCGCAATTTTTGCTTTCGAGGGCCCAGCCGAACTTCGTTGCGATATCACCAACCACACCTGGCAGCCCCCGACCAAACCAGCTGATTGCCCATTGGACTGGGGTACGGCGATCACACTCACCGAATCACCTGGGTTCGGCTGTGTTGGTGACACCGTCTTCGGCATTCCAACGCCAGATTCATCGGCTACCTGGTGGTGGGGGCGCTCCAAATCAGATGCGCTGGTGACCATGTATGACCAGAAGTACCGGGCCCTTTCAGTGGGCACTGGGATTCAGCGGGCACCTTTCCAGTGCGTCTCGATCGCTGGCGGTGTGGACTGCCGTAATCTGCAATCCGGTGGCCGGTTCATCCTCACCGACTCCAGCTATGAGTTTCTGCCCTCAGGACCCTAGCCGCTCGCGCTCGGCAACCTCGCGCTCGATCCGGGCCCCCATAAAGTACGCCGTGGCCCACAGCGCGAGGAAGATCCCGCCCAGGGCAAACATCACGCCGATCCTGAAGCCCAACCCAATGGCCAGCACCTGAACCAACCAACCCAGGTAATAGGCAGCCCGGAAGCGCAGCAGGCCGGCCAGCAGTAGGCAGGACACGCACAGGCCCAACCCAATCCATAGTGCAAGCGTCTGATCCACCCCGCTCACGCTGATCAGGATCGGTGTGGTCAAACCCAACATGATGGATTCAAGGAACAGGATCGCGGCACACAGTCGGCGCTGCATCACAGGCCTTTCGGATTGATCAATCGTCTGGCTTCACCGATTGTGATCACTGAACCGGTAACCAATACTCCCCCGGATCCCAGGCCCTCACCAAAGACCCCGCCGGCCTCGGCCAGGGTGGTGGCCCGGTCGATCGCATCGACCAGGTCTGGGGCCACCACCACCCGATCCACACCGAAGATGCCCTCGGCAATCTGGGCCAGTTCGACTGCAGGCAACGCTCGTGGCGTGGAGTTCTGAGTGCATACGATGTGGGCAAGGACGGGTTCGAAAGCAGCCAGCAGACCCTCCACGTCCTTGTCCGCCATCACCCCCACGACGCCGACCAGTGGGGAGAAGGAGAAGGAATCCGATAGCGCTGCCACTGCGGCCTCTGCGCCGTGCGGGTTGTGAGCTGCATCCAGAACGATCGTTGGGGACCTGCGGACCACTTCCAGACGCCCCGGAGAGGTCATCTCTGAACAGGCCTCAGTGATCACTTCGGCACCCAGTGATTGACCTCCCAGGAGCGCCTCCACGGCTGATACCGCAAGGGCGAGGTTCTGTCCCTGATGAGCGCCGTACAGGGGCAGGAACAGATCCTGATGTCTCCCCCCGGGGCTGGTCAACGTCAGGACCTGGCCGCCCACTGCAGCAACCCGGGATTCCACCCCGAAATCCACGCCCTCGATATGGAGGGTGGCACCCACCTCACGACAGCGCTGGGCGATCACTTCAAGAACCTGAGGGGGTTGCGCTGCTGTGACAACTTCAGCACCGGGTTTGATGATGCCCACCTTCTCCCGAGCAATGGCTACCGGATCCGGGCCCAGGTAGGCCGCATGGTCGACAGCGATCGGGGTGAGAACGGCTACGGCCCCATCGGCGACATTGGTGGCATCCCAGGCTCCACCCATGCCAACCTCGACCACGGCCACGTCGACCGGGGCGTCGGAGAAAGCCGAATAGGCCACACCGACAATCGTCTCGAAGAAGGACAGTGGATGCGGCTGACTGGCATCGACCAGATGGGTGAACGCAGCCACATCATTGAAGTGAGCCACGAAGTCCTCCTCGCTCAGTGGCTCACCATCAATCACGATGCGCTCAGTCATCGACTCCAGGTGTGGGCTGGTGAAGCGCCCGGTTCGCAATCCCACAGCAAGCAGCAGGCGCTCGATCATCCGAGCCGTTGAGGTCTTGCCATTGGTGCCCGTTAGGTGCACCACTCGGTAATTGTGCTGTGGATCCCCGAGGTAGTCGACGAACTGCTGGATCCGGTCCAGCGATGGCTCCAGTCGGTGCTCGGGCCAACGCGAGAGCAGGGCATCCTGGGCTTCGGCGTAGGTGGCAGCCGGACGCGCGCCATCGGGATATTCAGACATCGGTCAAGAGTCTATAGAGTGCCCACATCACCAAGGAGGGCACATGCAAACAACTGCTGCAGTGGTAACCGAGCCGGGTGGGGATTTCCTGCTCCGAGATGTGGAGCTGGATGATCCTCGTCCAGATGAGGTAGTGGTCCGGATCGTGGCTACCGGCATCTGCCACACAGACCTGTCGGTTCGCGACACCCTGCCCCAGGAAATGTTCCCACGGGTGTTCGGCCATGAGGGTGCCGGTGTGGTGACCGCGATTGGCTCTGAGGTGACCCGGGTTGCCGTCGGGGACCATGTCGTCCTTTCCCTGGATGCCTGCCGCGACTGCACCAACTGCGCCGCCCGTGGTCCGGGGTATTGCGAGAACACCCTGGTGCTCAACTACATGGGCTTCCGGATGGACGGTTCCACGACCTACCAGCTGGATGGAGCTCCATTGCACGGCCAATTTCTGGGGCAGTCCAGCTTCTCGGCGTACGCCCTGGCCACTGAACGCAATGCCGTCAAAGTGGACCCGGCCCTGGACCTCACCCGGCTGGGCCCCTATGGCTGCTCCTTCATGACCGGAGCAGGAACTGTGCTCAACATCCTGATGCCAAAGCGCACCAGCAACCAGGACACCCTGGTGGTTTACGGCGCGGGTGCCGTGGGACTGGCTGCCCTGGCCGTCGCGAGATCCGAGTTCAACACGATCGCGGTGGACATTTCCCCAGAACGTCTGGCAACTGCTGCTGAACTGGGCGCCCAGACCGTTGATCCGACTCAGGTCGAGGACCTGGTCGAACACATCAAGGGATTAACCGGGGGTGCTGGCTCCAATTTTGCCATCGACACCACCGGGAAGACACCGGTGCTCAAACAAATGGTGCAGGCATTGGCGATCAAGGGAACCGCAGTCGTGCTGGCCCTGGGAGATCCGTTGGTGGAACTGGATGCCGTGGATCTGATGATGAACGGTAAACAGGTGGTAGGGGCGATCATGGGTGATTCTGATCCCCAGGTCACCATTCCGCAGTTGTTGGAATTGGCTGCTGCTGGCCGCTTCGCGGTTGATGGGCTATTGGCCACCTATCCGATCAGCGAGATCAATCAGGCCATCAGCGACGCCGAATCCGGCAAGGTGATCAAGCCCATCCTCGTTTGGTGACAAACCTGGTGTTCCGTAGCATCTAGCCCCATGACCACCATCCCGGCTACCGGTTCAGGCAACGGCGTACCCGATCGACCAGCGTTGGAAGGGCTCGAGGAGAAGTGGTCCCAGGCCTGGAAGGAAGCGGGCACCTACCGCTTTGACCGCAATCGGCCACGCGCTGAGATCTACTCCATCGACACCCCACCCCCCACAGTGAGTGGCAGCCTCCATGTCGGGCATGTCTTCTCCTACACCCACACCGATCTGATCGCGCGCTATCAGCGGATGACTGGCAAGAGCGTCTTCTACCCCATGGGTTGGGATGACAATGGTCTCCCGACCGAACGTCGGGTGCAGAACTACTTCGGCGTGCGCTGCGATCCAACCCTCCACTTCGATCCGGACTTCACTCCTCCAGCCACTCCCGATCCCAAGAAGCAGGTTCCGGTCAGTCGGCCCAACTTCATCCAACTTTGCGAGCAGTTGGTGGAAGAGGATGAGAAGGCCTTCGAGGCACTGTGGCGCACCCTGGGTCTGTCGGTGGACTGGGATCAGACCTACACCACCATCGGCGACAAGTCCCGCAAGGTCAGTCAGACTGCCTTCCTGCGCAATCTGGCCCGAGGCGAGGCCTATCTGCAGGAAGCTCCCACCCTGTGGGATGTCACTTTCCAGACGGCCGTTGCCCAGGCTGAACTTGAGGCCAGGGAGTATCCCGGCGCCTATCACAAGGTGGCCTTCCATCGTGCTGATGGCGAACCAATCCACATCGAGACCACCCGTCCCGAGTTGATCCCCGCTGTGGTGGCCCTCATCGCCCACCCAGATGATGAACGCTTCCAGGGGCTCTTCGGACAGACCGTGACCAGCCCGGTTTTCGGGGTTGAGGTACCAGTGCTGCCACATGAGGCAGCAGAACCGGACAAGGGTGCCGGCATCGCCATGTGTTGCACCTTCGGCGATCTCACCGATGTGCAGTGGTGGCGGGAACTGAACCTTCCCGTACGCACGGTGATGGGCCGCGACGGTCGACTACACCGGGACACCCCCGAGTGGCTCAGCACCCCAGAGGCAGCGACGGCGTACGCCGAACTTGCCGGTAAGACCGCCTTCTCAGCCAGGGAGGCCATGGTCCGGCTTCTTCAGGAATCCGGGGATCTGCATGGAGAACCAACTCCCACAAAGCGGATGACCAACTTTTTCGAGAAGGGCGACAAGCCGCTGGAAATCGTCTCGACCAGGCAGTGGTACATCCGCAATGGCGGTCGTGACACCGACCTGTGTGGCGAACTGCTCAATCGGGGCGCAGAGATCACCTGGATCCCGAATCACATGAAGCACCGTTTCGACAACTGGGTCGGCGGTCTGAACGGCGATTGGTTGATCTCCAGACAGCGGTTCTTTGGCATCCCATTTCCGGTCTGGTACTCCCTGGATGCAGCAGGCGAACCGGATTACGCCAATCCAATCCTGCCCTCGGAAGCGGAACTGCCTGTGGACCCCTCCAGCGACGCCCCGGCCGGTTTTGCAGAATCCCAACGTGGCCTCCCCGGCGGTTTCATTGGCGACCCGGATGTGATGGACACCTGGGCCACCTCCTCATTGACCCCACATATCGCCGGTGGTTGGGAGACTGATCCGGATCTGTGGCAACGGGTCTTCCCAATGGACCTGTGCACTCATGCCCACGACATCATCCGAACCTGGCTGTTCAGCAGGGTGGTGCGAGCCCATTTCGAGAACCAGACCGTCCCGTGGAGCCATGCCATGATCTCCGGGTTCATTGTGGATCCCGATCGCAAGAAGATGAGCAAGTCAAAGGGCAATGTGGTGGTGCCCACCGAGATCCTGGACAAATTCGGTGCTGACGCAGTTCGCTGGCGGGCCGCAATAGCCCGTTCTGGTCTCGACTCACCATTTGATGAGACCCAAATGAAGGTTGGCCGTCGCCTGGCATTAAAGGTGCTAAATGTGGCCAGGTTCGTTCTGGGCAGTGTGGGCGCCAGGAGCCTCGACCCCAAGGACGTGGTAAACCGGATTGACTGCGCCCTGATGGGCCGGTTGGCCCAGACCATCAATGAGGCCACTGCCGCCTTTGATTCCTATGACTACACCAGTGCGTTGGAGGTGACCGAGAAGTTCTTCTGGGACTTCTGCGATGACTATGTGGAACTGGTCAAGGAACGGGCATATGGCACTGACCCACTTGGTTCTGCATCAGCCCGGGCTGCCCTGGCCATCTCCCTGCACAACGTGCTCCGGCTCCTGGCTCCCTTCCTCCCCTATGCCACCGAGGAGGCCTGGTCCTGGGTCTGGGAGGGGTCGGTGCATCAACAGGCCTGGCCACGAGCAGTTGACCTTGGCTCTGCTGCTGCAACCGATCCAGAACTTCTCACCGCCCTTGGTGAGGTCCTGGCCGGGATCCGGGGTGCCAAGTCCACCGCCAAGGTGACCCAACGCACCCCGGTGGAACAGATCCGGGTCAGCGCTTCGGCTACGGTTTTGGAGGCAATCAACAGTGCCACCGATGACCTAAACGCAGCTGGCCAGATCACCGGCGAGTGGGAACTGGTGGAGCAGGACGGCCCAATGGAGATGACGACAGTGCTTGGGGAACCACCCCAGAAGAAGCCGAAAGCCTGATCAGTCAGGCGCTCTTCTTCTTGGGCTCGCGGGTCTCCAGAATGGGGCTGGCACCGTCATCGACGGTCTCCCGCGAAACGATCACCTTGGCCACGTCTGGTTGTGATGGCACGTCATACATCACGTTGAGCAGGGCTTCCTCGATGATGGCTCGGAGCCCACGGGCACCGGTGCCGCGTTCAAGGGCCTGATCGGCAATAGCCTCAATGGACTCCTCGGTGAATTCCAACTCGATGTCATCAAGTTCGAAGAGGCGTTGATACTGCTTGACCAGGGCATTTCGGGGCTGGGTCAGGATCTGGATCAACGCGGTGCGATCGAGTTGGTTGACATTGGCGATCAGCGGAAGTCGACCAATGAATTCAGGGATCAGACCGAACTTCACCAGATCTTCTGGTCGCACCTGACCGAACATCTGATCGGCATCGGCAGTAGCTGATTCCTGGACCTGGGCGGTGAACCCCAGCGTCTTCTTTCCGATCCGTTGCTCAACGATGTGCTCCAGTCCGGCAAATGCACCACCAACGATGAACAGGACATTGGTGGTGTCGATCTGGATGAACTCCTGATGCGGATGCTTGCGCCCACCCTGGGGCGGCACTGATGCCTGGGTACCCTCAAGGATTTTCAACAGGGCCTGCTGGACGCCTTCACCTGAGACATCCCGGGTGATTGATGGATTCTCAGCCTTGCGGGCAACCTTGTCGATCTCATCGATGTAGATGATCCCGGTCTCGGCCCGTTTGACGTCGTAGTCAGCAGCCTGGATCAGCTTGAGCAGGATGTTCTCCACATCCTCACCGACATAACCGGCTTCGGTGAGAGCGGTGGCATCTGCCATCGCAAAAGGAACATTGAGCATCCGGGCCAGGGTCTGGGCCAGATAGGTCTTGCCGGTGCCGGTCGGGCCCAGCATCTGGATGTTGGACTTGGCCAGCTCCACCGGCTCGGCCGAGCGCGACTCCCGGCCCTTCTCCCCAGCCTGGATGCGCTT
>CAZRKI010000067.1:0-11347 GCA_964600765.1 uncultured Marmoricola sp. | reverse complement strand
GCTGCAGCCCGTCGTTCTGCCAACGGGTTGTCGCCCTCATACATGAACTGGGCGACGTACCCGAAGAGCAGTGAGGTGGCAAAGGGGGAAGGTCGATTGGTGGCCACATCCAACACCCGCACCTCGCGTCGGGCGATCCGCCGGGACAGATCCAGCAGGGCCGGCACGTCGTACACGTCCTGGAGTACCTCACGCACCGTCTCCAGAATGATCGGGAAGGAGGGATAGCGGCTGGCCACCTCAAGCAGTTGGGCACTGCGCTGGCGCTGTTGCCAGAGCGGAGAGCGGCGTCCCGGGTCGCGACGGGGAAGCAGCAGAGCTCGTGCGGCACTCTCCCGGAACCGGGCCGCGAAGAGAGCCGATCCGCCCACTTCCTCGGTGATCAATTGCTCCAACTCGTCGGCCTCAAAGACCACCAGATCAGCGCCGGGTGGGTCCTGATCGGTCTCGGGGATTCGCAGCACGATGCCGTCGTCAGCCGCCATCGCCTGTGCCTGGGTGCCGTACCGATCCCGCAGCCGGGCATTGATCGCCAGTGCCCACGGGGCATGCACCGGGGTGCCGTATGGCGAATGCACCACCAGCCGCCAATCGCCGAGCTCGTCGTGGAAACGCTCGACCACCAACTGTTGGTCATGTGGCACCACGCCGGTGCACTCTCGTTGCTCGTTGAGGAGGGACAACAGGTTGTCGCTGGCCCATTGGTCCATCCCGCAGGTCAGCGCCCGGGCGGTCGCCTCCGCGGGTGGAAGTGCCGCCAACTCGCGAGTGAACTCACCGATGCGTTGTCCCAACTCGGCGGGTCGGCCCAGGGCGTCACCGGTCCAGAAGGGAAGCCGCCCGGGTTGCCCCGGTGCTGGTGACACGAGCACGCGGTCGTGGGTGATGTCCTCGATCCTCCAACTGGTGGTGCCGAGAGTGAACACATCACCCACCCGGGATTCGTAGACCATCTCCTCATCCAGTTCGCCAACCCGTGAGGCCCGCTCGCCGATCAGGAAGACCCCGAACATCCCCCGATCCGGGATCGTGCCGCCACTGGTCACCGCCAGTCGTTGGGCACCTGGTCGCCCCTGGATCAGGCCGGTGCTCCGGTCCCAGACGATTCGGGGGCGAAGTTCGGCGAACTCCGTGCTCGGATAGCGCCCGGCCAACAGGTCGAGGGTTGCCTCGAATGCAGACCGGGGCAGGGTCGCGTAGGAAGCACTGCGGGTAACCATCGCGTAGAGGTCATCCACCTGCCAGGCGTCCACCGCAGTGGCCGCCACGATTTGTTGGGCCAGTACATCGAGTGGGTTACGGAGGACCTGCAATGCCTCGATCCCGCCTGATCGCATTTGTTCGACGGTCACTGCGGTGGGGATCAGATCGCCCCGAAACTTGGGGAAGAGGACACCTCGGGACACCTCTCCGACCTGGTGTCCTGCCCTGCCCACTCGTTGCAGAGCAGCGGCCACGCTCGGTGGCGCCTCGATCTGGATCACCAGGTCAACCGCGCCCATGTCGATGCCCAACTCCAGGGAACTGGTGGCCACCACCGCCGGTAACAGTCCGCGTTTGAGGTCGTCCTCGATCGCTGCGCGTTGCTCCTTGGACACCGACCCGTGATGTGCCTTCGCCACCACTGGCGGGGCGCCCTGGCTCTGACCGGCCTGAGCCATTGTCTCCGCTGGGGTTCGGGTTGAATCCGGCGACATCGTCAGTCCGGCCCGCTCGGCTGCCAACTCGTTGAGCCGGGCGGTCAACCGCTCGGCCAACCTGCGGGAGTTGGTGAAGACGATGGTGGACTGGTGCTGCTCGATCAGGTCGAGAACACGGGACTCGACGTGCGGCCAAAGTGAACCCGTCCGGGTTGATTCATCATCGTCGAGTTCGGTCAGGTCCGGGACCGGAACCACCACCTGCAGGTCCCACTGCTTCCCGGTTGGTGGCGCGACCACCTCGACTGGCGTCGTACCGCCCAGGAAGCGGGCCACCTCATCAACCGGACGGACCGTGGCCGACAAGCCGACTCGCTGGGCCGGACGGGGCAGCAGGCGGTCCAGGCGTTCCAGGGACAGGGAAAGATGACTGCCGCGTTTGCTGCCAGCAACAGCATGGATCTCATCAATGATCACTGTCTCCACGCCCCGCAGGGATTCGCGGGCCTGGGAGGTCAGCATCAGATACAGCGACTCCGGAGTGGTGATCAGGATGTCGGGAGGCTGGGTCTGCAGTTTCCGGCGCTGGGCTGGTGTGGTGTCACCGGAGCGCACCCCCACGGTGATCCCGGGAACCTTGAGCCCCTGGCGTTCACCGGTCTGCTGGATACCCACCAGTGGCGCCCGCAGGTTACGCTCCACGTCAACACCCAACGCCTTGAGGGGGGAGATGTACAGGACGCGGGTACGCAGAGTTGGCTCGGCAGGTGCAGGTGTCGCAGCCAGCCGGTCAATCGCCCAGAGGAATGCGGCCAGCGTCTTGCCTGATCCAGTCGGGGCCACGACCAGGGTGTGTTTGCCCGCAGCGATTGCCTCCCAGGCGCCCAGTTGGGCGGGTGTGGGTCCGGGAAAGGCAGCAGCAAACCAGGCCCGGGTCACGCTGCTGAACTGCTCCACCGGGCCATCATTGCAGCCGGGTGCCTATGCTTGCGCCCGTGCGCATGACGGAGTTCTGGTCCCGGATGGAGGCGGCCCTGGGGCCCACCTATGCGCGTTACTGGGCTGATACCCATGTTCTGGGCAATCTGGGTGGCCGCACCGTGAATGAGTCCCTGGCGCAGGGAGAACCAGCCAAGACAGTCTGGCGTGCGGTATGGGAGGCACTTGAACTTCCGGCATGCGAGCGCTGAGTTCCGGCGTGTTTGGTTGAATCGAACAAATGTTCGGCCTAATGTCATCCACAGCAGGGTCGAGTCGTAGTTCAATCCACAACCCCAGAACTGGGGATGGCAGATTGTCGGTGGCAGGTCCTAGCGTCCAGGAGCAGAAGACAGCAGACGAACAGCGGCACCCTGCCGCAGGAACGGACGGACACCATGGCCGCAGCACCGAAAAACTCATCCGCAGCAAGCGACAACCGCGACAAGGCCCTGGAAATTGCCCTGGGCAATATCGAGAAGCAGTACGGCAAGGGCTCGGTGATGCGTCTTGGCGATGACACCCGGGCGCCCCTTGAGGTGATCCCCACCGGAGCCATTTCGCTGGACATCGCGCTTGGTATTGGCGGATTGCCCCGTGGGCGCGTGGTGGAGATCTACGGTCCGGAGTCATCAGGTAAGACCACTGTGGCACTGCATGCCGTGGCCAATGCCCAGGCAGCCGGTGGCATCGTGGCCTTCATTGACGCCGAACACGCGCTCGACCCCGAGTACGCCAAGGCGCTGGGTGTGGACACCGATGCGCTGCTGGTCTCCCAGCCGGATTCAGGTGAGCAGGCCCTGGAGATTGCCGACATGCTGATCCGTTCCGGAGCGCTGGATCTGATCGTGATCGACTCGGTGGCTGCGCTGGTTCCACGCGCTGAGATCGAGGGTGAGATGGGCGACAGCCATGTCGGCCTGCAGGCCAGGCTGATGAGCCAGGCCCTGCGCAAGATGACCGGGGCCCTCAATGGTTCTGGCACCACTGCGATCTTCATCAACCAGTTGCGCGAGAAGATCGGCGTCATGTTCGGCTCCCCGGAGACCACCACTGGTGGTCGGGCGCTGAAGTTCTACTCCTCGGTGCGCCTGGACGTACGCCGGATCGAGACCCTCAAGGACGGCACCGAGATGGTCGGCAACCGGACCCGGGTGAAGGTGGTCAAGAACAAGGTCGCCCCTCCGTTCAAGCAGGCCGAGTTCGACATCATGTACGGGCAGGGCATCTCCCGCGAGGGCGGCTTGATCGATGTGGGTGTGGAAGCCGGACTGATCCGCAAGGCGGGAGCCTGGTACACCTATGAGGGCGATCAACTCGGTCAGGGCAAGGAGAACGTGAGGGCCTTCCTGCGGGACAACCCTGACCTGGGCAATGAGATCGAGAAGCGGATCCTGGAGAAACTGGGTGTGGGTCCACAGGTGGATCAGCCCGCCGACTTCAGGGCAGATGACCCCTCGATTGATCCAGACGGGATCGATTTCTAAGCACGGTGAAAGCTCGCGAGGAACCAACTGATCCGCAACAGGATCTGGGGCCGGAGGCTGATCCTGAGTCTGTGGCTCGCAAGATCCTGTTGGATCAGTTGACCACCAGGCAACGCACCAGAGCCGAGCTGACCACGAAACTGGCGCAGCGCAATGTGCCTGCTGAGCTGGCCACCAGGTTGCTGGATCGCTTTGAGGAAGTCGGACTGATCGATGACCGGGCCTTTGCTCGGGACTGGATAGAGCAGCGACAACGAGGCCGCGGGTTGGCCAAGCGGGCACTGGCCGTCGAATTGCGCAACAAGGGAGTGCCCGACGACATCGCCCAGGAGGCACTGTTGGAGATAGTGGCCGAGGACGAGGAAGAGGTTGCCCGGGCCCTGGTGGCGGCCAGGCTGCGTTCGGTCCGCAATCTCGACAAGGACCGGGCGACCCGGCGCCTGGTTGGGATGCTCGCCCGCAAGGGTCACAGCCCCGGCCTCGCCTATCGAGTGGTAGCCGAGATGCTGGAGGTTTAGCCGGCGAAATCTTTCACCCAGTCGCTGGCATCAGTCGGCAGGTTGTCGTGGGCAATTGCGATCCTTACCCACTTCTTGGTGGCGTTGAGGAATCGCATCGGGTTGTAGACATCCTCCTGCGACTTCCACCGGTTTTCACCGGCATAGGTGAGGATCGTCAGGTTCGTGGCCCCGATCCGGGAACCATCTCCTGGATCTCGCATTGGGTTGTCCAGTTCACAGATCACCCGACCGGCCTCCGCGTCGTAGGTAACCCAGTTGACCGGGAAGCTGGTCATCTGATTGCCGGGGAAGGTGGTCATCGTGTTGGTGATCCATTGGCTGATCTGTTCGCGACCGTGGAAGGTGCCATAGGAATGTTCGATGTAGACCGCATCCTCGGTGAACAGGCCCGGGAACTCGCTCCAGTCTCCGGTCTGGGCGGCCTTGTTGATCAAGGCGCAGTGATGGGCGAAGGCGGCTTTGAGCTCTTCAAGTGACCAGGACACAAATGTAGTCAAACACACATCTGATTCACGTTGCTGGCGGCATAGGGTGTGCCCATGGCAGACGTAATGGGCATGTACAAGCGGGCCACCAGCATTCCAGTGATCGGCAACAAGGTTTTTGATATCGCCTTCGCGCAGATGGCGCCGTACTTCTGGAGTGTCCGGCCGCACTTCAAGGTGATCCGTCCCAATCACGCTGAGGTGGTGATCCCGAAGCGCCGTGGAGTCCAGAACCACATTGGCACCGTGCATGCCATTGCGCTGTGCAATGGGCTGGAGGCGGCCATGGGCGCGCTGGCTGAGGCCACCATTCCGGCTGACAAGCGTTGGATCCCCAAGGGGATGGAGGTGTCCTACACGGCCAAGGCCACCAGCGACATCACCTGTCACGCCGACACCGATCCAGAGCAGTGGACCAGTGATGACCCCAATCTCGCGGTCCGTGTCAAGGGTGTCCGTGAGGATGGCACCGTGGTGATCGAGGGCGAGATCCGTCTCTGGGTCACCCCCAAATCCTGATTCCCCCTACCTCCACCCCTTCGCCGAGGCGGCACTAATTAACACGCCGAGGCGGCAGTACTTAACATGCCGAGGCGGCACTAGTTAACATGCCGAGGCGGCAGTAGGTAACAGGAATGCCTGGGTTGTCAAGGCATTTGTCCAGCAGAGAAGTGCCCCAAGATGCCTGGTTTTGACGGTTAATCGGTATACAAATGGGATGTATCTGGCAATGCATGAATGCCAACTCTGTGCGAGATGGGTTTGAGTGGGACGTAAATTTCTGCCGCCTCGGCTTGTTAATTTGTGCCGCCTCGGCAGCACTGGGTGGCCGGGGCGATGTTAACTAGTGCCGCCTCGGCGTGTTAAGTACTGCCGCCTCGGCGTACAGTTGAGCGGTTATGTCGATCAACCAAGATGTGATTCCTGACGCCTCGGGTGCAACTGCCGGGGACTCAGCGCGCACCTATGAGGTGCGCACCTATGGCTGCCAGATGAATGTCCACGACTCCGAGAGGTTGTCGGGATTGTTGGAGGACGCCGGGTATCTGGCCGCTGAGGTTGGTGAGACCGCTGACGTGGTGGTTTTCAATACCTGTGCGGTCAGGGAGAACGCCGACAACAAGCTCTATGGAAACCTGGGCCACCTGGCGCCGGTGAAGGCCAAGCGGCCGGGCATGCAGATCGCGGTCGGCGGCTGCCTGGCGCAAAAGGACCGGGCCACCATCACCCAGAAGGCACCCTGGGTTGACGTGGTTTTCGGCACCCACAACATCGGCTCCCTTCCGGTCCTGCTGGAGCGGGCCCGGGTCAACCAGGAAGCGCAGGTCGAGATCCTCGAGTCCCTGGAGGTATTCCCCTCCACGTTGCCCACCAAGCGTGAGTCCGCCTATGCCGCCTGGGTGTCGATCAGCGTCGGATGCAACAACACCTGCACCTTCTGCATCGTCCCTTCGTTGCGTGGCAAGGAGAAGGACCGCCGTCCCGGTGAGATCCTGGCCGAGATCGAGGCCCTGGTCGCTGAAGGTGTCACCGAGGTGACCCTGCTGGGACAGAACGTGAACACCTACGGTGTTGAATTCGGCGATAAGTTCGCCTTCAGCAAGTTGTTGCGGGCCTGTGGGGGGATAGAGGGGCTGGAGCGGGTGCGCTTCACCTCCCCACATCCCGCTGCATTCACAGATGACGTGATCGAGGCAATGGCCCAGACCCCAAATGTGATGCATCAACTGCACATGCCGCTGCAGTCCGGGTCGGACAAAGTGCTCAAGGACATGCGCCGCTCCTACCGTCAGGACCGCTATTTGGGCATCATCGACCGGGTCCGGGAGGCAATGCCGGATGCCGCCCTTTCCACCGACATCATTGTTGGCTTCCCCGGTGAAACCGAGGAGGATTTCCAGGCGACGATGGACGTCGTACGACGAGTCCGCTTCGCCCAGGCCTTCACCTTCCAGTACTCAAAGCGACCGGGAACCCCGGCTGCGGAGTTGCCTGACCAACTGCCCAAGGAGGTCGTCCAGGACCGCTATGAGCGTTTGGTCGAGTTGGTCAATCAGATCGCCTGGGAGGAGAATCGCAAACTTGAGGGCACCACAGTCGAGTTGATGGTGGCTGAGGGTGAGGGCCGCAAGGATGAGGAAACCCGTCGGTTGAGCGGCCGGGCCCCGGACAACCGCCTGGTGCACTTCACCCCGATCGATGATCAGGGTGTTGAGATCGACGTGCGCCCCGGCGACATGGTCGCGGTGAGGATCACCTACGGCGCGCCACATCACCTGGTGTCCGACGCTCCGGTCCAGAGCGTACGACGCACCCGCGCCGGCGATGCGTGGGAAGCCCGGACGCAGGAGCCCAGGCGCACCGTTGGGCTTGGGATGCCCGGCATCGGCAAACCCGAGGTCGAGCCGGAGCCGGCGCCGGCTTGCGGCCAACCCGCTTGAGCACCAACCGGATGGGCAGCACTGCTCCGGTGCTGGCCATAGTCGGGGCAACTGCTGCTGGCAAGAGTGCCCTGGCTCTCGATCTGGCCGAACGACTGCGCGGCGAGATAATCAACACCGATTCCATGCAGATCTATCGAGGCATGGACATCGGGACTGCGAAACTTCCCGTTGACCAACGACGTGGTATTCCGCATCACCTGTTGGACCTGTTGGACCCCAACGAACCAGTCACGGTGGCTGAGTTCCAACAGTGGGCGCGAAAGGTGATCGCTGATTGCCATGAACGCGGCGTACTCCCGGTGTTGGTTGGCGGGTCAGCGTTGTACACCCGCGCGATCCTGGACCGGTTCGAGTTCCCTGGCACCGACCCGGGGATTCGGGCCAAGTGGGAGACCCGTTTGGAACAGGAGGGCGCGGCAGCGCTGCACGCACGCCTGCGTGAACTCGATCCAGCGGCTGCAGCTGAAGTGCTTCCCGGCAATGCCCGCCGGATCGTGCGTGCTCTTGAGGTGATTGAGCTGACCGGAAAGCCGTTCACCGCGACTCTCCCGACTCATGACTACCACTATCCCGGGGCCGTGCAGATTGGTGTCGATATTGAACGCCGCGTGCTGGACCAGCGGATCGCGGCCCGGGTGCATCAGATGTGGGCCGATGGCTTTGTGGCCGAGGTGACCGGGTTGCTCCCGCATGGGCTGGTCGGTTCTCGTACGGCCAGTCGAGCCCTGGGCTACCGACAGATCCTGCAGTACCTCGCCGGTGAGATCACCGAGGATGAGGCCAGGGAACAAACGATTTCGGGCACCAAGCGCTTTGCTAGACGTCAGGACAGTTGGTTCCGCAAGGACCCCAGGGTCTCCTGGTTGCCCCATGATGAGCCTGATCGGGTGAATCGGGCCCTGTCCCTCCTGGGTCAGTTGGGGTAGACCCGCAACTCCCGGATCGAATAGCCCCATCCAGTGCCCCGCTTGACTCCCTGCATCCGCACATAGCGGGCAGTTCGAGGAGCGAAGGAATGTACGTCGAGTCCGCCGCGCCCATCGCTGACTGTCACCGAGGTTGACCAGTGGTGACCATCAGTGGAGGTCTGGATCTGGTACCGCTTGCCGAAGGCATATTCCCAGTCGATGCTGACCCGACCAACCTGTCTTGCCCGACCAAGGTCCACCTGGAACCATTCCCGGTCATTCCAGCCGCTGGCCCAGCGGGTACTGGACTTGCCGTCAACTGCCGCTCTGGTGGGCAGGCCACCCCAGAAATTCCATTCCCAACTTGACGCCCTGGTGGCCCGGCGCAGGGCCAGGTTGGGTTGGGCATGATGATTGGCAGCCGCCTCGGCGGTGCGCAGGTAGTACTCCGCGCCGTGGGCGAGTTCATCGACCAATGCCTGACCACCCAGTTGTCGGATGTTCTCCAGCCAGTCAGGGATCAATCCATAATGGGCTACGCCGTCGGTGTTGTAGTCGAACACCCGATCCCCGGTTCGCTGCCGATCGATGGTCACATCGCCAAGGGGCCCGGTGAAGGGATACTGCACCCGCGGAGTGCCGGGCTCGGGTGCCTTTGGGGTGGCCCCAAAACCATTCATGTCCATGCCATAGCCATAACCCACGTGATACTGCTGGCGCATAGGCCGTTGTTGCAGCGCAAGATCAACAAAGGATTCAACGCCGTCATGGTCGGTGTGCTGGGCAATGAAGCCGCCCAACTGGTAGATCCGGGAGAAGTAGCTCGGGTCGGTCCAGGTGTGGCTGGAGACAACACCCGGATAGTTGGCATCCTCAAGGATGTCCAGGGCTCGATCAGCTGCCCGGGCACTCATGTGATCCAACTCCACCAGCATGTGCCGCTTCATCATCCCCTTGAGAGCGTATTCGCCAAGTTCGGTCAGGCCCAGTTTGTTGCAGTGCGGCGCCTTGGTGTAGATCGGAAGTACGGCGGGTAGGAAGTCGGTGAGTGCGTTCAGTTCGCGGGGGAGCAGGCCGGTGACGATCGGGTTGTCCTTGGCTTCGGTGGGACAGCTGCCGGGATCCCACCAACGTCCGGTGTTGATGAAGTTGCCACCGTTGACAGCCACACCTGCCAATTCCTTGTCAAAGCGGACCCCGCACAAGGCGTTGTCATATTTGTGGCACAGGAACATCGACTGGATGCCCAGCTCCTTGATCTCATCCAGTCCCGCATCGATGTCGGCCCGGGTGCACTGGGGCACGCCGTACCAAACCTTGCATCCGAAGGGATTCGACACCTCCATGCCCAGGACGACGGCCAACTTGCCCTGGGCGGCAACCTTGCGGGCCTGGGCTGGTGAGGTGACGATCCGGAACCAACCCTTGCCGGGGCCGCCATATTGGTTGTCGATGTAGGTTTGCAGGTCCCGGCTGCGTTGGACTTCCAGGCGCACGTTGGCCATGTCCTCACAACTGTGCTTGTTGACCTGGCCCAGGGGAACCTCGCAGAGCACATTGTTGTTCACGGTGTCATCCACCATGATTCGTTGCCCGGATCGCCAGGCCCGTTCCACCCACTTGTAGTACATCTGTTGGTGGGTCAGGGAGTTGTACGCCGGCCAGTCCTTCATCGCTGGCCAACCACTCACGTCGTGCCTGGCGAAGGGGTTGAAGGGCACGTTGACCTTGGTGACGTTCTCGATCAGGGCCGAGGAGCCGTCGGCGCCGTGGCTGGGGCAGTCCTTCAGCGCTCCTGCAGCCCCATTCACCGGGTCAAAGGTGGCTCCGCAGACGATGCTGCCGCCGAAGCCGACATTGCTCATCAGATGGGTGTGGGCGTCGATGAACCCGCGGATACTGCCGTCTGGCCATGGGGTGGAGGATGGTGTGCCGGTGACGTTGACCTCTGCCTCGGGTGGGGCGGGTGGATTGACCGGATTGGCGCTGCGACTCGCTGCCTGGGCTGGACTGATCATGGCCAGGGAAATCATCAAGGCGATCAGGATGGTTCCCGTCCGGGACAAGAATCCTCGGGCAGTGCCGGGTGCGGCCGTCATCTCAACTCCAGTTCCCAATCCACAGCAGATTGCTGGAGACAGATTCCTCCTCAGGACGTGGATTGGTCAATCCCGGTGGTCTCGGGATGGGATTCGTTCAGCCAACCACACAACCGGTCCCGGTTGCGCAGGTACGTGCGGTTGGGGCTCCCCAGCGCCGGATGAGCCCTGTTGGTGGCCGCTGTTGGTTCGGGCACTTGTGTTGGTACGTCGGGTTCGGAGTCCAGGTCGATCTCAACATCGAATACGCCGGCGCCGGTGTCGGTGACCCGGAGCGGTCCCAGATGGCGCAACATCGCCAGGGATGCGGGATTGTCCATCGCTACCTCGGTCAGAATCCGGTGCACCCCTGCTGGCCGATGGTGGGCCAGAAGATGTAGCAGCGCAGTGGCCGCACCACGCCCCTGCCAGTCATCGCGCACGGTTACGGCCAGGTCGGCGACGTCGTCCATCTCGGGATATCTCACGATCCGCCCGATCGCGATTGGGAGCACCTGGGTGGGGGTTTCGGCGAACAGGACCAGGGCGATGTGGTTCACCCCATCAACCTCGTCGACCAGTTGATGCAGCATGGCCTCGGAAAGATGCTCAACCGGGGTCAGGAAGCGCAAGCGCCGTGACTCTGGTGATAGCTCATCGAATGCTCTGGCCAGGGAGCCCCGATGGCTTGGCAACAGCGGCCAGGCCCAGCCGGGTGTTCCGTCCTTCAAAGTAACCGTGTCGACCATCTGGCGCACTCCCTTGCTCGGAGCAAATCCTAGAGGTACTGGGATTGCTGTCCACAA
>CAZRKI010000066.1:0-11910 GCA_964600765.1 uncultured Marmoricola sp. | reverse complement strand
GCCGAGGCGGCAGTAATTAACGTGCGCAAAGCAATGCCCCATGAAAGCACGACCATTTTGCGCTGGTTCAAAAGGAATTTCTGGTCGGGTGAATGGCGCGGCTTCATGCGACCTACTGCCGTCTCGGTGGGGTACGACGCGTGGTGGCGCACCGAGGGCGTGTTAATTTCTGCCGCCTCGGCAAGGGTTCAGGCGGTGGTGTCGGGTTCTGGAGTTGCGGCGTAGGGCTGGAGTTCGTGGGCCAGATCGGGGTGCACCCGCGCCTGCACATGGGTGCCATCGCCAGCGTGCTCCAGGTGAAGTACGACGGCCTCGTCATGCAGGCGGGAAACCAGATCGCCACGGGCATAGGGCACCACGACGCTCATCTCCACTGAGGGTTTGGGCAGGTCGGCCTCAATCGCTTCGAGTACTTCGGCGATGCCCTCGCCGGTCCTGGCTGAGACCAGGACACTCATCGGTTCGCGCTGCTTGAGGCGGGCCACCACGAGCGGGTCGGCGATATCGGCCTTGTTGATCACCACGATCTCGGGGACCTTGTCGGCCCCGATCTCGGCGAAGACCTCACGCACTGCGGCCAGTTGTCCTTCTGGATCTGGGTGGGAGCCGTCCACGACATGCAACACCAGGTCGGCCTCGGCAACTTCCTCAAGGGTGCTGCGGAAGGCCTCGATCAGTTGGTGGGGCAGGTGCCGCACGAAACCGACGGTGTCGCTCATGGTGTAGACGCGGCCGTCGCTGGTGGTTGCCCGCCTGGTGGTAGGGTCCAGGGTGGCGAACAGGGCGTCCTCGACCAACACACCCGCGTTGGTGAGCCGGTTCAGCAGGGAGGACTTGCCGGCGTTGGTGTAGCCGGCGATCGCCACGCTGGGAATGGCATTGCTACGCCGCCCAGAGCGCTTGGCGTCGCGGGTTTTCTTCATGTCGGCGAGTTGGCGTCGTAGCTTGGCGATTCGGGTGTTGATCCGGCGCCGATCCATCTCGATCTTGGTTTCGCCGGGGCCACGGCTGCCGATGCCCTCGCCACCAGCAACGCGTCCGCCGGCCTGGCGGGAGAGGCTACCGCCCCAGCCGCGCAGTCGCTGCTTCATGTAGTTCAACTGGGCAAGTTCAACCTGGGTCTGACCCTCTCGGCTCTTCGCGTGCTGGGCGAAGATGTCGAGGATCAGCGCAGTCCGGTCTACGACCTTCACCTTGACCTTGTCCTCGAGATTGCGCAGTTGACTGGGGGCAAGTTCGCCGTCGCAGATCACGGTGTCGGCACCGGTGGCCCGGACGATCTCGGCCAGGCCCTCGACCTTCCCCCGGCCGATGTACGTCGCCGGGTCGGGGCTGTCCCTCCGCTGATAGAAGGCATCCAACACCTCCGAGCCAGCGGTTTCAGCCAACAGCGCCAGTTCCGCCATTGAGTTCTCGGCGTCCTCGACACTGCCCTCGGTCCACACGCCCACCAGTACGACGCGTTCCAGGCGCAGTTGGCGGTACTCGACCTCGCTGATGTCCTCCAACTCGGTGGACAGACCTGCAACCCGGCGCAGGGCATAGCGCTCGGCCAGTTCCAGGGATCCCGCGGTCTGCGGTGTTGGCGCGAACTCATCGTCCCAGGCCTCGGTCTGGGCCAGAGCGCTATCGAGGCTGAAGTCTTCAGGGGTGTTTGTCATTGCCTCCAGCCTACGTGCCAGACCTCAGTTCTTCAGCTTCGGCGCATGAGCGGCTGTAAACTACTGCCGCCTCGGCGGGGGAGCCGCTAGGCTCACGCACATGGGGAAACTGATACTCAGGATTGTCGGGGTACTGGCAGCGCTGGTGATCGTGAGTTTGCCAGCACTTTTCGGTGGGCTCAGCGGTGGCCACAGTGTGGTTTCTGACCCGGCAATCATCAAGAAATACGATGCCGTCTTCGACGTGGATGCCAGGGGAAAGCTCACTGCCACTGAGACCCTCTTGGTGAATTTTCCGGTTTCCAAGCATGGGATCTTCCGATTCTTTGACCAGGCTGATCCAGGCGATTCCAAGGTGCGCCTTCGTCCGGAGAACTTCTCGGTGACCAGAGATGGCAAACCTGAGGAGATCAAGAAGCAGACCGAGGGCGGGGGCAGGTATATCAACTACCGGATTGGCAGCCCGGATGTCACGATGACCGGGGATCACGTGTACGTGTTGAAATACACAATCGATGGAGTGCTGTCCACGGGCACCGAGGGCAACCCCACTCAGTTCTTCTACAACCTGATCCCCGGTGGCTGGGCGATGGCCATTGAGGGCTCCTCACTACGGGCCAATCTGCCAGCGGTGCCAACGGTGCAGATGTGTGCGGTTGGCGCCGGACAGACAACTGGTTGCACGGCCCAGGTGCAGGGCAAGTCGCTGTTGGTCACGACCGGCCCCCTGGCTCCAAATACGCCGGTCACCGTGCGGGCCGGGCTGCCACTGCCAACCCCGGATCGGGTCACCTCGCCCTGGTCAATAGCCTGGGACAAGGTGCTTGGTAAATCTGGATTGGCTATTGGCATTGCGGCGGTGCTCTCCCTGATTGCCGCCTTCTACGGGGCCAAGTTGTCGCGTGCGGTCAAGGAGGTCGCCCCGGCATTTCCATTGATGTATTCCCCTCCGGAGGGCATTGGGCCAGCACAGGGTCGTTATCTGCTGCAGGAGAAAGCAGACGTCCAGTCCTTTGTGGCGGCTCTCATGCAGACCGGTGCCGAGGGGGCTACCCGGATGGAGCGCATCGACAAGGGGTGGACGATCTCCTCAACCGGTGATGAAGCAGCCTGGGAGCGCCTGGACAGCGGATCTGGGTACGCCGCCCAGTTGCTGTCGGTGCGATCTGCGCCGTTCACCGCCAAGAAGAAGGATGTGCAGATCGGGGAGAAGCTCAAGAGCGCGGTGACTTCCTTCAACTCCGAAACCACCAATTGGGCCAGCAAAAACGGCCTGATGACCAAGGCTGGCCTGGGTTGGCTGAATGTCCTGGTGATCATCGCGGCGGTGGGATTGGCGGCTTTCCTGATCATCAAGGCATTCATTCCCACCATCATTGCCCTGGCGCCGCTGGTCTTCGTGGTCTTCGCCGTGCAGGTACTGCTGCCGGGTGCAGCCACCAAGCGCACAGAGACCGGTCGTCGGTTGTGGTCGGAGTTGGGCGGTTTCCACCGGGTCCTGTCCACGCCCTCCAGCGAGGCCCGTTTCGACTTCTCCGGAAAGCAGGAGCTCTACACCAAGTACATTCCCTGGGCGGTGGCCTTTGGATGCGCCAGGGAGTGGGCGGAGAAATACCGGATCGAGATGCAAAGTGAACCGCCAACACCGTCGTATCTGTCCGGATCCGGTTTCTATGCCGGCGCTTCTGCGGCCTCCTTTGCCGACAGTTTTGCCAGTGACTTCTCCTCCACCGTGAGCAGTGCCATTTCCTCCTATGAGGCCACTCAGTCCTCCTCCAGCAGCGGTGGTGGGGGTGGCGGCGGCGGTGGTGGCGGTGGTGGTTCCTGGTGAGTAACCCCATCTCCACCCGCAGGACCCGTAGAGTCAGTTCCAGCAAACCCAACGAAGGGGAAACACCATGTTGATCGCTCTGATCGTGATCGCAGTAATCATCGTCGGCCTGATCGGTTTCGTGATCGTCGGCTTCAACAAACTCCGCACCCTCGACATCGGGGCCCAGGAGGCCCTGGGTGGGATCGACGTGCAGCTCACCAGACGGGCTGACCTGATCCCCAACCTGGTGGAGACGGTCAAGGGTTATGCCACCCATGAGAAGGGTGTCTTCGAGGAAGTCACCCGGGCCCGGGCCCGAGTGGTGGAGGCCGCCAAGGGCACCGATGTGGTGGAGAAGGCAAATGCCGATGCCGCCCTGGATCGGGCCCTGGTCCAGGTCAACGCCGTCGCCGAGGCATATCCGGACCTCAAGGCCAACGAGAACTTCCTGGACCTGCAGCGTCAATTGGCTGAGACCGAGGACCAGATCGCCTTTGCGCGTCAGTACTACAACGACGCGGTCACCAAGCTCAATACCGCCGTGGCCACCATCCCGTGGATGTTCTTCGTCGGTATCGCGGGGGTCTCCAAGCGGGAGTTCTATCAGGCTGAGGACTCCGCCCGGGTGGCTCCAAAGGTTTCCTTCGATGCTGGCGCCGGTACGCCGCCACCGGCTGCCCCAGCAGCACCACCAGCAGCGCCAGCAACTCCGGCAGCACCACCGGCTCCACCGGCTCCACCGGCTCCTCCGGCAGCCACGGATCCGGCTCCACCGACCGAACCCCCTGCCTGAGCATCCACAACCCTGTAGCCAGTCATCACCCAAACCGTGGTGACTGGCTACAGTGCTGTAATGCCCCAACAGCCAGCCGATCCCGCTCCTTCGGTGACTGAATTGCTGGCTGAGGCGGTCGGTGGCCTGGAGGGTGATGAGCGTCCCGGTCAGGTGGCGATGGCCCGGGCAGTGGCCAACGCCTTCGACAGTGGCGCGCACCTATTGGTCCAGGCAGGCACCGGCACCGGAAAATCTCTGGCCTACCTGGTGCCCGCCATGCTTCATCAACGACGAGTAGTGGTCGCCACGGCGACCCTGGCCCTTCAGCACCAACTGACCGAACGTGACCTGCCTGCCCTGGTCAGTGCGGTGGATGCGGCTGGGCTGGACACCTCCTTTGCCGTGCTGAAGGGACGGTCCAACTACGCCTGCCTGCATCGGGTCCGGATGGGAGTGCCTGATGACCAGGGCACCCTGGTGGAGGTACCGCCGGATTCGATTGGTGCCGAGGTGGTGGCGCTTCGGGAGTGGGTTGAGACAGAGGCAGAGGATCGCGGCACGGGTGAACGCGACTCTGCCCCTCGGCATACCGAGCGGGTGTGGCGGCAGGTGAGTGTCTCGCATCGGGAGTGTCTGGGCCAGAACTGCGCCTACTACGACGAGTGCTTCGCCGAACGAGCCAAGCGCAAGGCCGCTGATTCGCACCTGATCGTTACCAATCACGCATTGCTGGCCATCGACGCCATCGAGGGCATCCCGATGATCCCCGAATACGACGAAGTTGTGATTGATGAGGCCCACGAGTTCGTGGCCAGGGTGACCCAGGCAGCCACTGATGAACTAACTGTGACCGATATCGATCGCCTGACCCGGAGGGCCCGGAGGTTGGTCAGCGATGATTCTGCCGATGAGTTGGCTGACGCGGCTGGGGAGTTGCAGGACGCAATCGAGGTCGCTGGCGTGGGTCGGGTCCAGGTGCTGGAGGGGCAGTTGGCCACTGCTCTGGCTGCGGTTCGGGATCGATCCCGAAGCCTGGTCTCCGCCCTGCCCAAGGAGGCGGGTGATGATGCGGCAGTCACCCAGTGCAAGGGATGGGCCCAGGACTTGTTTGCCACTGCTGAGCGGATGGCTGCTGGCAGCGATGCCGACGTGCTGTGGATTGCCGAGCGAGCTGACAACCGGGGTGGAAACGCCTTATTGGTGGCACCGCTGGACATCTCCGGCCAGATGCGTAGCCACCTGCTTGAGGAGAAAACTGCGGTGTTCACCTCGGCCACCCTGAAGTTGGGTGGCGACTTCGAGCCGGTGGCCACCAGCCTTGGGCTCTGGCCCAGGGAACGTGGCGAGTCCTGGGAGGCCCTGGACGTTGGCTCCCCCTTCGACTACTCCAAGCAGGCCATCCTCTACCTGGCCCGGCATCTGCCGAGTCCGGGACGTGAGGGCCTGCAGTCGGCTCATCTGGAGGAAATCACCGAGTTGGTTAGTGCTGCTGGTGGACGCACCCTGGGCCTGTTCTCCTCCAGACGTGCTGCCGAGACTGCCGGTGAGCACCTACGCGCGGCACTGCCGCACCTGACCACCCTGGTCCAGGGAGAGGCTCAGTTGTCGGAGTTGACCAAGGAGTTCGTGGCTGATCCGCAAGTCTGCCTGTTCGGCACCCTGAGCCTTTGGCAGGGCATTGACGTGCCCGGTGAAACCTGCCAGTTGGTGATCATCGACCGCATCCCCTTTCCCAGGCCAGATGATCCATTGATGTCTGCCCGGCAACAGGCTGCGGATCGCCGCGGCGGTAATGGCTTCATGGCAGTTTCGGCCACCCATGCCGCGTTGTTGCTGGCACAGGGCGCCGGCCGGCTGATCCGGCGTACGACGGATCGCGGCGTGGTGGCCTGTTTGGACCCCCGGTTGGCCAATGCGCGCTACTCCGGGTTCCTGAGGGCCAGCCTGCCGCCGATGTGGACCACATCTGATCCGGACCTCGTTCGTCGCGCATTGTCACGGTTGGCGGCACAGTCGCAGTGAACCGATCGGTTCGGGTCTACCGGGCTCGCACCGGCACTGACCAGGTTGACCAACCCGAACTGCCGGCGATGCCCACTGCCAGCACTCGGGTGCGGAATCGACCTGCTCCAGTACGGAGGTCAGTCCAGGTGCTGGGGACGGATACCACCCGGATCCGTTTGTTACCTCTACTGACCCTGGAGATTGCGACCAGGTAGTGGGTTGCGGTTGGTTGCGCATTCAGGCGCAGTTGAATTGTTTTGGGGCCACCCCTGCGACCGCTGGTTGCCCGCAGTTGTGGAGTCATCGGAACCGCTGCGCTGCTGCCATCCTGGCGGGGTAGGGTCGGGATCGTTGGTTCCTCGCCGGGGTCAGTTGGTGGATCCTCAGGGGGGTCCCCAGCCAGGACACCACCATCAGTGCAGGTTGCGGTGATCTTCAGTTCATAACTACCGATGCTTGAGTAGGGCGAGTACCCGGTGTTTGCCGGATTTCCCTTCCCCACACCTCGCACCGAGAAGAAGTAGGTTCCCGGGATTCCTCCAGTAGCTGACGTGGCGGCGTCCAGGCCAGTGGGGCGAGCCGGCCAATAGCTGGTGTTCTGGCCGGAGACCGGATCAGCGGTGCTCATCGGGTTGGTTGCTGGATCGTGGATCTCAAGTCCGATGTCCAACATGCTGCCCTCCCCGATTCCGGTTGCCGTGGCGGTGAAGTTGGCCGCACAACTCGTGGTGATTGCGAAGACATCAGTATCGGACTGCGTGGTGATCACGCCAGCAAAGTCCATCTCGGCGCTGGCCGCGACTGGATTGGCGTTGGCCGGGGAGTTCGGATGATCATCAGGCCTGCCTGAGACTCCATTGGCGGCCATCTGGGTGAAGTCGTCCTCGGTGTTGTTGGCGCCGGTGTACTCGCCCTTGCTGAACTGCTGAACGCCATTGACCCCGCCGCCCATGATGGGGCTCCAGTTGCTGTGCCCTCCGTAGTAGGACTGCGTCGTGGTGCCATCGTGATCCAGCCCCAGAGTGTGGCCGATTTCGTGCGCGGCGGTATTCGCCGTCAGAGCCGCGGCGCCATAGGTCATGTTTGCGAAGACCCAGGCTGGTTGCCAGTACTCCGCTGTGCTGGTGTTGGCATTGAACTGGCCGATCCAGGCAACACCACTGCAACCGTTGTTGCAGGCGGCCAGGCTGGCTGCTGGATCATTTGTGATGACGACCCGGGTGCCGTACTGCTGGTCGGAGTAGTTTGCCCGGTCCCAGAGGGCCGAACCGACATCCTCGGTGGTGACATCCACATCCAGGGCAGCGTATTTCTCGGCCACGATCCGCCAAATTGTTTGGATGTGGGCCAGTTCGGTGTTGGTGAAGGTGAGCGGGTCAGCGTCCAGGGTGAAACCTGAATAGGAGCGGCTGGGTAGATATTGGTAATCGACCCAGGAGTTGCTGGGGGCGAGATCGTAGCCGTTGAAGTCCAGGTAGATGGTGCGATCTGACCCCGGCAGGCTGTGCAGGTTGAAAGTCTGGGACAGCGGATAGCTCTCTGCGGTGGCCGACCGGGGTAGGTCCGCAACAACTGCTGCCGGCTTGACCTCCTCGGCGTAGAACAGGTGCCCACTGCGACCCAACCAAGCGGTGTGGTCCTGGCTCAACACCCGGGTGAGGTTCTCAGAGCTCATCTCGTTGGTCGCGGCTACTTTATCGAGCCGATCCCCTATGGCAGCCAATGCAGTTTGCCCCTGGGCTGGTTCGGCCAGGGTGGCGGGTTGGGTCTGAGGTTCTGGATGCCGGTCAGAGGAGGAATGGCCAGTTGGCGCAGCCAAACGCGGGTTCTGTGAGTCCTGGTTCGCCGGGCTGGTGAGCTCGTGGAAGGCACTGGTTGAGGCACTGGCCCCTGGTGCGCTGGCCGGTGGGGTCGCCGGGGTGCTGGCGGCGATCGGGGACAGGGCGACAACTGCTGCCAAGCCCGCAATGCCGAACCCCAGTAACCGGTGCATACCGGCGATTATGCCCTAAACGGACATATAACGCATAAAGATATAAATAGTTAAGCGTTTGGAAACCTCAGACGCGGCGGAGAACTGCGGTCACCTTGCCCAGGATGGTGGCGTGAGTGCCATCGATCGGGTCGTAGGCCGGATTGTGGGGCAGCAGCCAGACCTGGCCATCCTTGCGGGAAAATGTCTTGACAGTAGCCTCGCCATCAAGAAGAGCGGCCACGATGTCACCATTGTCAGCGGTTGGCTGCTGCCGCACCACGACATAGTCGCCATTGCAGATGGCTGCGTCGATCATGGAGTCGCCTGAGACCTCCAGCAGGAACAAGGTGCCATCCCCAACCAGGGTTTTTGGCAGTGGGAAGACATCCTCAACGCGTTCCTCAGCCAGGATCGGTCCACCAGCGGCGATCCGACCCACCAGGGGGACGTAGTTGGCGCTGGGAAGCTCGGTATGAGTCTGGCCGCTGTCCAACTCGGGGGAGTTGGCTGGGCTTTCCTCAGGGTTGGCGATGGAGCGGCGAGCGGCGATGAGTTCGGGCAGGAAGACCTCCAGGGCGCGCGGTCGGTTGGGATCCCGTTTGATGAAGCCCTTCTTCTCCAGGACTCGCAGTTGATGGGCCACGCTGGAGGATGAGGTCAGGCCGACGATCTGACCGATCTCGCGGATGCTGGGCGGATAGCCGCGCTTCTCGATGGAATCGCGCAAAGTGTCCAGAATCCGCTTCTGGCGCTCGGTGAGGCCGGTGGCATCGGGTGCACTATCTGGAAACTGGCTGAGGTTGTCATCACTGCCCATGGAATCAGCCAAGCAAAGATCCAGCACTTTTTCAAACATTTGTTCGACCGTGTCGCGCAAATTTGAAGCCTTTCCGGATCGACACGCCGAACGGGTGTTCGAGTTGATCCGTTCGAACAGGTGCTCTAATCTCAAACATGTGTTCGATCAACAGGCTGTTCGATTCCAGACTGCGGAACTGTCGGTGCTGGCGAATAGACAGAGCACAGATCACTCGGCCGGGGTCGCCGTGATGGTTGATCAGTCCACCGGGCCAAAGGGGCCCGGTCTTCCCCAGGAGAAATGACATGAGCAACGTTTACAGCTTGAGCAATGCCCACAGCAGCCGCATCCCAGTGGCTACCAACGACCGGGCGGGTGCAGTTGATCCGCGGCCCGGGCTCCGCCTGACCCGTCGGGGTCGGGTGGTGTTCACCATGCTCTTCCTGGGGCTGGTGACCGCCGTGATGATCTTCGTGGGGGCTCGGGCGGTGGCTTCGTTTGAGCCCAGTGCGCCGCAGCAGGTTCGCTATGTCGAGGTGTCGGCTGGGGACACGTTGTACTCAATCGCCGGGGAGTACGCCGCGCCCGGTCAGGTGCAGGACCTGGTCTTTCAGATTGAGGAACTCAACTCGATGCCGAACTCTGACATCTTCCCGGGACAGCGTCTGGCGATTCCGGTCCAGTGAACCAACCCTGATCATCGGGTAGTGCTGGTTCAGCCCGGGATCTCCCAGCGCTGGCGGCCCGGATCCTGCAGTTTGGTGTCCAGCGTGATCCGGTTGTCAAACACGAAGCACTCCCCAACGAAGTCCTCCTCGGCATCCGGCATCTGGGCGAAATAGTTCAGGATGCCCCCTTGGAGTTGGTAGACCTCCAGGCCCAGGTCCTGCATCCATGGGCTGGACTTCTCGCACCGGATTCCCCCGGTGCAGTACATCGCCACCTTGGTGCCATTGGCCCGCCACTGGGCCGCATTGGCCGTGACGAAATCGGCGAAGTCCCGAAAGTTGGTCACTCCGGGATCAATGGCGCCAACGAAATGACCGGTTTCAAACTCGAAGCTGTTTCGGTTGTCCAGGACCACTACGTCATTGCGGCGGATCAGCGTGCGCCACTGCGCCGGTGGCACATCTGCCCGTTGGACATCCCCCACTCGGGCAGGCAGATCCACCTCGGCAATTCCAAGTGGCACGATCTCTGTTTTCTGCTTGATCTTTAGTCGGGAGAATGGGGCCCGCTCGAAGCGGGTCTGCTTGACCGTTATCCCAGCAAAAGCGCCAGTGGCCAGGGGATCCGCCGCGGCTGCGGCCAGGAAGTCAGCGATCTGTTGCTCGGTTCCCGCCAGCATCCCATTGACGCCCTCGGATGCCACCAGGATGGTGCCCAGGAGTTCCTGGGCCAGTGACTCCAGCCGGTTGACCAGGCCGGGGACATCATCGATGTGGACGAACCGGTAGAAGGCGATGTGAATCCCAGAGCTAGCTGCAGTGGACATGGGATGCATTCTCTCCCGGAATGAGACCTGTGATCACATCAGGTCCGTGGGCAACAGGTCATAGACCTCACAATCAACCAGGCCTGTGTTGCGTCGGTGCGCGATCTGCCGTTCGGTGCCCACCCGGACAAAGCCGTTGCGCTCGGCCACCAGTCGGGATGGGACATTCTCGGTGGCGGCATACAGGCAGAGCCGCTGCAGGCCGAGGTCGGAAAAGGCATATCTGATCGCCAGTTCGGCAGCCTTGGTAACCAGTCCCCGCCCCCTCGCTTCCGGGTGAGCCCAGTAGCCGATCTCACCCTGGGGGTGCGCTATCCGGAGTACCGACATGGTGCCCAGGAAGTTATCGGTGGTGGGATCGGCCATGGCCCAGTGCACCGCGGACCCGGTCGCCATTCCCTCCTCATATCCGTTCAGATAGGACTTGGCGTCAGTCATGGTGAATGGGGCCGCGATCTTGCGGATCCATTCCTGGTTCAGGGGGTCGTTGGCGCCAGCCACGATGCGCTCCAGATCATCGGTTCGGACCCGACGCAACCGGACCAGGTCTGAGTTGATGGTTGGCACCTCGAGCCACTCACCCCTTGGTGCTCTCGGCTCAGTGCGCATCAGGGAACCAGCCCAGGCGTCCACGGTACCCTCCCGAAAGGGCAACCAGCCGGGCAGGATGCCCACGAAGTTGAAGCCCAACCGCCAGGCAGCCTTTCGCGATGCCCAATTCCCAACCGGGCACAGCCACTGAATCGTCTCCAGATCCAACTCGGCAAAGGCCCAGTCGAGTAGAAGGTTCAGGGCTGCCTGACTGATTGATCTGCCCCGAAAATCCGGGTGGAGTCCGTAGCTGATTTCTGCGGTGCCCGGACCGGTGGGACGCAGTGAGACGCTGCCGGCATAGCGCCCTTCATGTTCCACGGCCAGGTGATAGGCACGTCCACGGCGCCAGTCATCCGGTACGACGTGCCTAATCCAGGGCTCGGCGTCAGCAGCGGAGAAATCTGCTGAGATCCGGGTCCATTTCTGGGTTTCCGGGTCCAGGCACTGCTCCACAATCGCAGTGGTGTCCTGCTCAGCAAGTTGCCGCAGCCGGGTTGGATGTCCCCCCAGGCTGGGGATTGGTGTGCGCATGTGCTGACCTTCCTCCAGATCAGGGGATCGGGCAAGCCGGCGCAGTCACGTGCGTGCGAAAAGGTCGCGGTCAGGGGCTAACCTGAAAAGTGATGCTTACTTCCCTGAGCCTTGCCAACGCCAACTTCGTGACCGAATGGTTGCTGGTTGGTGGTGACCTGGCCACCGATGAGCAGACTGCCGCCAGCCAACTCCATGAGTTGTTGCAGGCTGGGGTTACGCACATCTTTGATGCCAGGATCGAGTGGTCGGATGAGCCCTTC
>CAZRKI010000065.1:9442-11910 GCA_964600765.1 uncultured Marmoricola sp. | reverse complement strand
TCGCCTTGCCCTTGTCGCTTTGAATGTTGACCCGGGGATCGCCGGGCCAGGGCATCTTGAACACCGCGGGGGAAGTCCCACTCTGCCGGGGGCTTTCCGAAGAAGTGCTCGCAAACCTTGTGCAGATCGTAGTAGGCGACGTTGTGAGGATTGATCCTCAGGGCCTTCACTATCTTGGTCACCGACGACCTCATTGATGGTACCGCGGGTAGTACCAGAGGGGCAAGGCGAGTGTTGCCACCCAGGCTTGGCTCCGGTTAGACACCGACGACGTAGGCGGTGAGGAAGTGGACGCCGTGGTGGTCAAGGTTGCTACGGGCTCGGTCGGGCCGCAAGTCAGCCGGATTCGAGCACTGCGGGGCCACCGGGCAAACCTGAATAGGCGCCTCGCATCCCGATGGCTTTGCCGACCATTGACGAGGGTCGATCTGCGGCGACTCGTGGCATAATGATGGCATGCCTCGCACACGATTGAGCACAACGGTGGACTCCGCACTCCTTGAGGACGCTCGCCGCCTTCGGTCCGACGCGACCGACGCGACCCTCGTGGACGAGGCGCTGGCCGCGCTCCTGGCAATCCACCGTGCAGCCGAGATCGACGCTAGCTACGACGCTTACGACGCACATCCGTTGAGCGAACCGGACGAGTGGGGGGACCTGGCCTCCTTCCGCGAGTCGGCAGCCGCTTCGTGAGCGACTTCCCTAGGCGGGCCGAGGTCTGGTGGTGCGAGTTGCCAGAGATCGGACGTCGACCCGTCGTCGTGCTCTCTCGAGATGCCGTGATCCCGCGCCACCGCCGCGCCCTGATCGCGCCCTGCACGACCACGATCCGCGGCCTCGTCAGCGAGGTCGTTCTCGAACCCGAAGCGGATCCCGTCCCACTTCGGTCAGCGGTGAACCTCGATTCGATCGAAAGCGTGTCTGTCGCGGTGCTGGTCGAGAGGATAGGACGTCTCAGCGACGAGCGAATGCGCCAAGTATGTGCCTCCCTCGCAGTTGCCGTTGACTGCACCTAGGACTGCCCGAAAGTGGTCGGTTGGCCCGTTTGACATCTAACCCACAGTGGGCGTGACGCTCTCCCAATGCGCCTCTATGCGGCAAAAGGACGCACGGCCGCCAGCGCACGCTACTCGCGGTGTTGTGATGTTGTCACATGTAGGCTGATGAAAGCGTCGCGTGCCGGTGGCAGACGGTGTCAGGCATGGAGGCGTCGAAGTTGAAGGAGTGTGAGCATGATGTTGTTCACCCCTTCGCCCTCACGTGACTGAGGGCGACACGACCAGGTTGGTCGCCTGGAGTCGAGAGATGCGTGGTCCATGACCGGCTGTGGGAAGCGCTTCGGGTGACCCGGGAGACCCTTGCAGATGGTGGCTCTGCGTAGACGGCAACCCGTGACCTGCTGCTGTTCTGTCACGGGTTCCGCACGGCGCTGATCAACCACCACGAGGGTGAGGACCGAGCACTCTGTCCCGCGATCGCTGCCGCCTACCCACACCTGCGAGAGACGCTGCATAACCTGGAACAGGACCACTCGAAGATCGCTCACTTGCTGGGCGGTCTCCAGCGGGCGGTGGATCACCGCGCAAGCCCGGATGAGCTCGACCGTCATCTGGAGGGCATCGCTGCGACCATGGAATCCCACTTTGGGTGCGAAGAGCGTCAGTTGCTGACCGTGCTCGAAACCCTCGACCTTCAGGCTGAGGTGTGGATTGTCTTCGGGCCGTTGTGATCGCTCGTCGTCGCGGCGGAGGCCCACATGTCACCTGCCCCACTCTGGGCTAAAGGCTGCGGGCACCCGTTTTGTTGAGCGCACATTTCGATGGCGGTCCTCAACTGTGACCGTCGCTGTTGTCGAGCGCCGTTTCGTCAAAGATCTACGCAGGGAGTCCGTCAATCCTCGCTGCATCTCGATAGGTGGGGTGACCCTGTGACGTGGCTCCGCTCGATAGGATTAGGGCACTGGTCAGGTGACCAGGATTGGTCCTTCGATGTCGCGGGTGAAGCGGTTGAGCCTGGCTTGCTGCTCGTCGGGAGTCCGGTAGACGCTGTGCCGACCTGCTTCGGGGTTGGGGGGTGCTTGCCCGGCGGGAAGCCGTTGGCTCCGGTCCGCTGGTTGAGTCGTTCCATGAACATCGGCAGCGTGTAGCGGTGCCAGTCCTCGAGTTCGGTGGGTGTGGTCGTGGAGAGCGCTTCGTGACGTTTGCAGGCGACGACGGCGAGTTCGTGAACGATGTGGGGGTGCTCGGCCCAGCAGGCCGGGATGATCTGGTCGACGCGCCAGGTGTGTTCCTCGTTGATCCATGCCACGACGTCGTCGAGCCAGCGTCACAGGTACCTGCGGATGCTGGATGGGCAACTGGGCGGGCCCACGGGCGAGGCAGCTCGGCGATGCGGGCCAAGTCAATCAGCGATTCTGGAGGCCGCAGGCTCGCCATGCGGAGTTCGGCGAGCGCGCGGGCTACAGCGGC
>CAZRKI010000065.1:0-9342 GCA_964600765.1 uncultured Marmoricola sp. | reverse complement strand
CTGGAGGCCGCAGGCTCGCCATGCGGAGTTCGGCGAGCGCGCGGGCTACAGCGGCCACCGGAGCGCGACTCATAACCAGCCCTCCCGATCAGCCGTGTGGTCGATAGCGAACCCAGGGGGAACGGCATGGAGTTCTGGGTGTGGTGCTGCGTCGTCGTGTGCTTATGGATCGAGTCGGGTCAGGACTGGATGTGGGTTGCCCGTTGAAGTGCTGGCCTGCGGGGCGAGGGCTAGTTGCTGGCCCAGGCGGGATTCCAGCCCTCGACCGAATCGGCCGGGCGGGCGGCCGGGCCGGTGTAGAGAGCCGAGGGACGGATCAGCCGACCGGTGGTCTTCTGCTCCAGGATGTGGGCGGACCAGCCACCGGTGCGGGCACAGGTGAACATCGAGGTGAACATGTGCGCGGGCACCTCAGCGAAGTCGAGCACGATCGCGGCCCAGAACTCCACGTTGGTCTCCAGCACCCGATCCGGGCGGCGTTCGCGAAGCTCGGCCAGGGCTGCCTTCTCCAGCTCCTCGGCCACGGCGTAGCGAGGGGCGTTGAGCTCGCGCGCCGTACGACGCAGCACCCGAGCGCGGGGATCCTCGGCCCGGTAGACCCGGTGACCGAAGCCCATCAACCGCTCGCCCTGGTCGAGCAGGCCCTTGACATAGGCGCGGGCATCGCCGCTCTTCTCGACGTCCTCGATCATGCCGAGCACGCGGGAGGGAGCACCGCCGTGCAGCGGGCCACTCATCGCACCGATGGCGCCGGAAAACGCAGCGGCCACATCGGCACCGGTTGAGGTGATCACCCGGGCAGTGAAGGTGGAGGCGTTCATGCCGTGTTCGGCTGCGGAGCTCCAGTAGGCATCGATCGCTTTGACGTGCTTGGGGTCGGCCTCGCCCTTCCAACGGATCAGGAACTTCTCGGCGAGGGTCTCACCCTTGTCCACCTCACGCTGGGGTACGACGGGCTGGCCGATGCCGCGGGCCGACTGGGCGGCGTAGGAAAGCACCATCACGGCGATCCGGGAGAGGTCCAGACGAGCCTGCTCATCCGAGATGTCGTAGGTCTGCTTCATGCCCAGCATCGGGGCCAGCATGGCTACTCCGGCCTGCACGTCTGCGCGCACGTCTCCGGTGTGGATCGGCAGGTTGTAGGGCTCAGCGGGAGGCAGGCCCGGCTCGTACTTGCCGTCGATCAGGAGGCCCCAGACCTTCTCAAAGGGAACTCGGCCAACAATGTCCTCGATGTCCACCCCGCGATAGCGGAGTGCGGACCCTTCCTTGTCGGGCTCTGCGATTTGGGTCTCAAATGCGACTACGCCCTCAAGTCCGTGATGTACCTCTGTCATGGGATCCATTCTGCCGGTCGCCTGTTGGCGAGCTGTGATGAGGTCCGACATCACGATCATCGCGGCGCGTTCTGCGGGACCTTCTCTCATGGGTCCCACTTTAGTCTGCGGATTGGTCGGGCATGCACGCTGGCAGCCACAGGAGAGAGTGACGCATCTGTCACTCTCCAGAGTTGGCCGGGCAAATCTGTGCTTAGAGTTAGCCCATGGACATCTCCAGGATTGTGATTGGACTACCTGCGACTGGCATGAAGTGGGCAATGGTCCCTGCGCTGATCGCCCAGGACCGGATCGTCAAACTGGTCACCCTGCCCTCCTTCATCACCAACCTCGCCGATGGCCTCTATGCAGCTGGCTCCGAGGCGAAGGCCGCCGGTGACAAACTCATTGGCGAGGCCGGCAATCCGGGCGTCCGGGGCACGTTGGCCTCATCCGCAGACTCCATCTCCGACATCGTGGTCTCCCTCAACAAGGGGGTCAGGTTGCTCAGCGATGCCACCGAGAGCCTGGGCAGGGTGCCCGGCATGAGTGGCACCTCGAGTCGGCTCAAGGAGGCCGCCAAACCGATCTTCGATGCCAACACCCATCTTGGTGAACTATCCGGCTCGATGAACGAGTTGGCGAACACACTCGTCGGGGTGGGCGAATCGCTGGAGCGTCTGGGTGATCACCTCCATGAGATCGGTGAGCAGGCCCGTTCCCTGGTGAGCACACCATATGAGCTCCCCTGACTTCGACGACCTGGCGCGGATCCGCACGGAGTACGCCGCACAGGGCCTCCCCGACGAGGTACCCGCTGATCCACTGATGCTCTTTGCCACCTGGTTCACCCAGGTGCGAACGGCTGGGTTGTCCGAGCCGAACGCCATGGAGTTGGGCACCATCGACGAAACCGGCGCTCCGGCCTCAAGGTTGGTTCTGCTCAAGGGCGTCGAGGATGGCACCTTCCAGTTCTTCACCAACCTCACCTCGGCCAAGGCGCGACAGTTGACCGCGGACCCGCGCTGCGCCGTACTGTTCCCATGGCATCCGCTGCAGCGGCAGGTGCGGATCACCGGCGTGGCCGAGCCGATCCCAAGGGATGAGGTGGAGGCGTACTACGCACAGCGGCCACGGGCAGCGCAGATCGGCGCCTGGGCCTCCCACCAGTCCCAACCGATCGGCTCACGCACCGAGCTCGATGCGCAGTACGCCGCCGCGCTCGACCGGTTTGGTGAGGGGTCGGTGCCCTGCCCGGATTTTTGGGGTGGTTTTGCGATCACCCCGCAGACAATGGAGTTCTGGCACGGACGCACCAATCGACTGCATGACCGGATTCGTTATCAACGCGATGCTGCGGGATGGCAGGTGCAGCGCCTGCAGCCCTGAGGCCGGATCAGTCAGGCTTACTCCGCCAGCAGTTGGGCCAGTTTCGGTTGCAGGCCCAGCTCGGTCACCAGGATCTCGCTCTGGGGGGCGCCTTCTCTCCCGGTCCAAACTGCTCTGATCATCGTGTTGCGCGGCGTGTGCGCTGAGTCCACGAACTCCATCACATCCACTCGATAGCCGCGGGTGCGCAACAGGTCCGCCCGGATCGCATCGGTGAGGGTGTCGGCAAAACGCTCTCGCAGGATGCCATCGCGCACCAGCGGTTGGTACCGCGCGGGCACCAGCGCGTCCCGCAACTGGCGGGACAAATCCTTGTGGCAGCAAGGGGCCGCCAGAATCAGCGGCGCCTGCCAGGAAACCGCTCGGGCCAGGCAATCATCGGTCGCGGTGTCGCAGGCATGCAGCGCCAGTACGACGTGCGGCCGCCAGGGCAGTTCGGCGCCGGTGATGTCGCTGACCTGGAAGCTCACCTGGGACAGGCCGAGCTCGGCAGCGATCCGGGCGTTGTGTTCCCGGGCCTGCTCCTTGACATCGATGCCGATGATCTCGACCGAGCGGTCCCGCGCGAGCAGGACAGCGGCCGCGAAGGTCAGGTAGGCGTTTCCGCAGCCAAGATCGACCACCCGGAGTGGACCCGTGGATGGGAGCTCTCCCGCCGCCGCGGCTGCTTCCACGCTGGCCAGCAGGATCCGGGAGAAGTCCTCCACCTGGCGGTACTTCGCCTGCCGGGATGGCTTGATCCGGCCCTGTTGATCACTGATCCCGAGAGCCCGGAGGACCGGCTCGCCCGGATCCAACAACCGGGTCTTGCGCTGATCGTGACCGCGATCCACTTCACCCTGGTTGGGGGTTTCGGACCAGTAGACCTCACCCTTCTTGGAGATCCGCACCTGATGAATCGACGTGGTGGTTTCCAGGTGCCAGTTGGCGTGGGGCTGCGCCAGCAGTGCTGCGATCACCTCCTTGGGGGCCGCGTGGTTCTGCACGTGCGCCTGGGTGTCGTCGTACGAGGTGACCTGTAGGTGGCGACCGCGTTTGAGGTCGACGTAACGCATCTCCACCCGGCGGTACCGGACCTGATGTCCCTTCCGGCGGCCCGATGCGACCGCTCGGATCAGGGTCTCGGAATCCGCGATCAGTTCGGCCACCCGGGACAAGTCGGGGCTAGTGGCCGCCGGCGGTTCAGCTGGGTCGGGACGATCAGCCATAGTTCTGGATCAACGACGCAATCACCACGATCAGGATCAACCCCAACAACGACAACGGGATCACCAGTCGACGGATCTTCGGATTCACGGACCCAAACCTACGCCGAGGCGGCAGTAGTTAACACGCCGAGGCGGCAGTAACTCACTCGCCGAGGCGGCAGTAGTTAACAGGGCGAGGGGCAGAAGCCCACTTGCCGAGGCGGCAGTAATTAACAGGACGGAGCAGCTGCTTGCGTCATACGAGGCGTGAGATTTCTGATTTAGGGCAATTTTCATCAAGCGTATGCCGCACAGACCAAGCGACCGACAACTCCAGGAAGTGTTAACTACTGCCGTCTCGGCATGTTAAGTACTGCCGCCTCAGCAAGAACGTGCGCAGCACGCCGTGTTAACTACTGCCGCCTCGCCCTGTTAACTACTGCCGCCTCGGCGGGGGGCAAAGCCGGGGGCCAGCGGCTAAGGTCTGCAACTATTTACCCGTGGGTAAAGATGTGATGCACCGGATCCGGGAGAGCGTGGAGGAATGCCCGCCCGCGGAGTTTCGGGTAGCCGTGGCGCTTCTGGGCAATGGCGCCGCGTTCGGATTGCGTTCATCCGCGGACCTGGCGGCAGCGGTGGGGACCTCACAACCCTCGGTGATCCGGTTCGCCCAGCGGCTGGGCTATGCGAAGTACTCCGACTTCCAGACTGCCCTGCGAGCCAGCGCCGGAGGTGAAGCCGACCGGGTCGCCCAGATCGAGGCGTCATACGGCGGGCAGGTCACGGCTGCGATCGTGGAGACCCTGGCCACCGCAGACCCCCTGCGGATCGCCCGGGAACTGGTCCGGGCCAAGCACATCTATGCCACTGGTGGCTTCCTGACCCACCTGGCTGCTCAATACCTGATCGGCCAGGTGGGTGACAAACGCACCGGCGCCGTACTGGTTCCGCGCGATGACCACGAGCGCGCACTGCTCAGCGTTGAGTTGGGTCGTGGCGACCTGGTGGTCATCTTCGACAACCCTCCTTATGAATCCGCCAGCTTGGCCTTTGCGCACCTGTGCAAGGAGCGCGGCGCGAGATTGCTCCTGATCACCGATCAGGGAACCTCACCCGTCGGCCCGATCGCCGACATCACGCTGCGCACCAGCATGGTGCCGCTGACCGGCGGGGATTCTCTGGTCCCGGTATTCGCTGTGATCGATGAGTTGATGATCGCACTGACCGAGCAGATCGGACGGCGCGCGCTCACCACCGCCAAACAGGTCGCCGACAATCTGAATCAGTTGCGTCGCCGCACCTAGTCGTCGATCAATTCCATTCACACAATCTTTCCACGCCATTCGGCTTGACAGAATCTATTCATAGGCAGAACATGGCTCTATGGCGTACGACGTGGAGACGGCGGCGGTGTTTGACGCCCTGGAGAAGTTGCGTAATCAGCCCGGCTACCGGGCTACTCATGGCCTGGCTGACGATGTGATCGCCAGCTTCGCCAGCTCCGACCCCAGGCTGTTGACCGCGGTTGAGGCTGCCGTCTCCTGCGCCGCCGGGATCGAGGCGGAGTTCCCCGAAGTACTTCACATGGATGAGGACGGCCAGGTCGCCTGGGCCCAGGACGGCTTCCTCAACTTCTACGCCCAGGACATGGTCAATCCCTATGTCTCCGCGGGCGCTCAGGGCCCCTGGCTGGTCACCCTCAAGGGCGCGGTCCTGTACGACGCCGGCGGTTACGGCATGCTCGGCTGGGGGCACAACCCGACCTTCGCGTTGGAGGCGATGTCGCAGCCGCAACCAATGGCCAACATCATGACCCCACACGCAGCCCAACGGCGCCTGGTCGAAGCGCTGCGCAGGGAGATCGGGCATACCCGTGGCCGCTGCCCATTCGATGGCTTCATGTGTCTGAACTCCGGTTCGGAAGCCATGTCATTGGCCAGCCGGATCGCCGATACCCTTTCCGCCTCGGTGATCACCCTCGATGGTTGGTACACCGGCGCGGAGGTCAAGCGCGTCGTAATCGAGGGCGGTTTCCATGGTCGCACCGAGCGGCCAGCGTTGCTGTCGAACTCCAGCCGCGCGGCGTACGAATCGAAGCTGGCCAGCTTCCGCCATGAGGACAGTGTGATCGTCATTCCTCCCGGCGATGTGGCCGCGTTGCGGCAGGCCTTTGCCGATGCCCGTGAAAACCACTGGTTCATCGAGCTGGTGGCCATGGAGCCAGTCATGGGCGAGGGCAATCCCGGCTATGCCATCACCAAGGAGTTCTACGACGCCGCCCGCGAGTTGACCCTGGAGCACGGTTCCCTGCTGCTGATCGATTCAGTGCAGGCCGGGCTGCGCACCCACGGCGTACTCTCCGTGGTCGACCACCCGCAGCTGGCTGGAAGTGAACCGCCCGATATCGAGTCCTACTCAAAGGCGCTCAACGGCGGGCAATACCCCCTGTCAGTGATCGCGCTGGGCCCACGAGCCGTTGATGCCTACTCGGTGGGCACCTATGGCAACACCATGGCCGGAAACCCACGAGCCCTGGCGACCGCAGTCGCCGTACTGAACGAAATGACCGATGCCGCCCGGGAGAACATCCGGACCATGGGAGCCAGGCTGACCGAGAGACTCGGCGCATTGAGTAACGAGTTCCCCGGCGTCGTACTGGGTGCCCAGGGCACCGGTCTGCTGGTCTCGTGTGAGATCACCGGACACAAGATCTATGGCACCGATTCCCTTGAGGAGTGGCTGCGCAAGCATGGCCTGGGCGTGATCCACGGCGGCAAGCGGTCCCTGCGCTTCACCCCGGCCTTCGACATCACCGAGGCGGAGGTGGACCTGATCGTGGATCTGCTCCGCTCGGCCCTGGCACATGGAGTCGGCAGGGCGGCAGCCTAGGTGGAGCCAGTCGATCGGCATTTCATCGACACCCTCACCAAGTGGGCGGCAGATCCCCCCGAGGCCAAATCCAGTCGGGTCCAGGTTGAATATCTGGCGAGACTGTTTGATGCCCAGGCCCGCAGTCGCCTGGTCGACTTCGCCGCTCGGGAACTCCAGGCCGCTGGACGGGGTTTCTACACCATTTCCTCAGCAGGCCATGAGGCCAATGCCGCTGTAGCGATGGCCCTGCGACCCACGGATCCAGCACTGCTGCACTACCGATCAGGGGCCTTCTACACAGCCCGGGCAATGCAGGTGGAGCGAACTGATCCGGTCGCGGACCTACTGGCCTCGGTGATGAGCAGCACCACTGATCCGATTTCTGCTGGGCGGCACAAGGTGATCGGCCATCCGAAGCTGGCCATCCTGCCGCAGACCTCGACGATCGCCTCCCATCTGCCCAGAGCGGTCGGGATGGCCTTCACCCTGGACCGTGGCGTGGTGGAGTCGCCCTGGCCCGATGATGCCATCGTGGTGGCAAGTCTGGGCGATGCGTCGGCCAATCACAGCACCGCCGTCGGTGCCCTCAATGCGGCCGGTTATCTGAGCCATCAGGGAGTCCCCCTCCCCCTGCTGGTGGTGTGTGAGGACAACGGCATCGGGATCAGTGTGCGTTCCCCCTCGGGTTGGATCGCACGCACCCTGGCCAACCTCCCCGGAGTTGATTACCTGTACGTCGATGGGAGCGATGTCGACGCGCTGGCCCAGATCACCCAGCAGGCGGTGGACACCGTACGGGCGCGGCGGCGACCACTCGTCGTACAACTGAAAACGGTGCGGTTCATGGGGCATGCGGGTTCGGATGTGGAGTTGGCCTATCGCAGCGCCACTGAGATCCAGGCCGACTATGCACATGATCCGTTGGTGGCCACTGCAAAAGCCTTGCTGGCCACCGGCAGCAGGCCGGCTGGAGCGATCCTGGCCCGCTATGAGCAATTGCGCGCAGAGGTGGGTGCGGCCAGCCAGTTGCCAGCCTCGCATCTGGAGTCCGCAGCCCAGGTTATGGCGCCATTGGCCTATCCGCGCAATTCTGATCTGCATCCCCCCTCCCCTGCTGGCCAGTCCCGGCGTCTTGAGGTCTTCGATACCGAGCCCCCCGAAGCTGCCGGTGGCCTCACCCTGGCCCAGTCGATCAACGCCACCCTGTCCGACCTGATGGCTGCTGACCCGGGCGTCCTGGTCTTTGGTGAGGACGTGGCCCGCAAGGGCGGGGTGTACGGCGTGACCCGTGGCCTGCAGGCACGCTTCGGCATCCGTCGGGTCTTCGACACCCTGCTGGATGAACAGACCGTGCTCGGCACCGCCCTGGGTGCGGCGGTTTGCGGAGCGCTGCCCATCGCGGAGATCCAGTACCTCGCCTACCTGCACAACGCCGAGGACCAACTGCGCGGAGAGGCTGCCACCCTGGGCTTCTTCTCCGCTGGGCAGTACCAAAACGGGATGATCGTGCGGATCGCCGGGCTGGCCTATCAGCGCGGCTTCGGTGGCCACTTCCACAACGACAACTCCCTGGCAGTTCTTCGCGACATCCCGGGGATCGTGGTCGGTGTACCCGCGAGCGCCGCCGACGCGCCCGGCATGTTGCGCACCATGGCGGCCCTGGCCAGGCAGAAGGGGCGGGTTTGTGTGCTGGTCGAGCCGATCGCGCTCTACCACTCCCGCGACCTGCACCCCGGCGATGGCGCCTGGGTGGCGTCGTACGACGTGGCGGCAACGGAGCCTGAATTCGGGGTCCCCCGGATCTACCGGGAAGGTGAACTACTGCTGCCTGGGCGTGAGCACGAAGTGCTACCGACTACGGCATCAACGCTGGTGGTGACATTCGGCAACGGGGTGCCAATGAGCCTGCGGGCCCGGGACCGGGCGGCAGCGGAGGGCGTGCGGGCCGACGTGCTGGATCTGCGCTGGTTGCATCCACTGCCGGTGCGCGATCTGGTCGCCCAGGCCAGTAAGTACGGCCGGGTGCTCATCGCCGATGAAACCCGTCGCTCCGGGGGTGTCGCGGAGTCAGTGATCGCGACCCTGGTCGACCATGGTTATCAGGGGCAACTGATCCGGCTGAACAGCGAGGACAGCGTCATCCCGCTCGGGCCAGCGGCTGCCACTGTGCTGCTCAACGAGGACCAGATCTATTCAGCTCTGATGAACAAACAGGAGAATGTGACATGACCGGATTCGCCAATCTCACCGAGCAGGCCAGGCTGGCTGCCAGTTCCTGCGGTGTCGACCTGGACGCCGTACAGGGGCCCCACGAGGGGCGTACCCCACTGACCGGCGAGGTGATCTCCCGACTCGCCTGGCAGAGCGCCGACCAGGTAGATGCCATGGTCGCAGCCTCCCACGCTGCTTTCCTGGACTGGCGCGACGTACCTGCGCCGGTGCGCGGAAATGTGGTCAAGCGTCTGGGCCAGCTCATCAGCGAGCACAAGGAGGATCTGGCCGCCCTGGTCTCCCTGGAGGTCGGCAAGATCACCTCCGAGGCGTTGGGTGAGGTGCAGGAGATGATCGACATCTGCGAC
>CAZRKI010000064.1:4945-12030 GCA_964600765.1 uncultured Marmoricola sp. | reverse complement strand
AGCCAGTTACCCGGCTTGGTGATCCGGGGATCATCCTCCATCTTGAACAACCCACCGTCATATCCCTGCTGCTTGTGCAGGTCAGCCAACAACTCTTCGGCATTGGTGACCATGGTGCGGAACTTGAAGCACTCGAACTCGTCACCGTCGCGGCCGATTCTGGGTTGCTTGAACATCACCGGGCCACGGTCAAAGGCCCAGATCCGGAAAGCCGCGAAGGCCATGATTGGGCTGAAGGCCACGATCAGGGCCATCGACCCCACCAGGTCAAAGGACCGCTTGGCCCAGCGGATCGCCCGTTGTCCGCGTGGTTTGTCGATGTGGATCAGCGGCATCCCACCGACTGGACGGAAGCGAACCCGTTCATTTGAAACATCGGTCACGCTCGGTGCGACCATCACCTGAACGTCCTCGGTCTCCAGGTCCCAGGCAACCTGACGCAACTGAGTGGCGGACTCGAAGGCCCCACCTGCCAGAAAAACGATGTCTGCATCGGAGATAAGCGCGATCTCGGCGACCGCTGCGGCATCACCCAGCAGTGGAATTCCCTGTTCAGTGGCTGACTTGCGACCACAACTGGGCAGTACGGCGCCAATCACGTTGTAACCCAGCCAGGACTCCCGCTTGAGCACCCCGCCCATCTCATCGACATGGCCCTCAGTGCCAACGATCACCACTCGATAACCCAGGTGGCCCTTGGCCCGGGCCCGCTGGATGAGTTGCCGAACCACATATCGGGTCAGCAACAGCAGTACTGCACCCAGGGTGAAAGCGATCAGGAAGAAGCCGCGCGGCAACTGCTCCTTGGCCAGATAGCAGACCAGGCCGGTCAGTGCTGCAGCCACTCCAGAGGCGTAGAGAACCCGCTTGTATTCGTCCACCCCGGCACCAAAGACATCGTTGCGATACCCGCCCATGATCCAGGTGACCAGCAGCCAGCCGGCCAGGATCATGGGGGCGTAGATGTTGAGCCGATGCCCGGCATCAAAATCCTGTACCTGGCCGGGCATGTGGATGCTATTGCGCCACAACACCGCCAACAACAAGGCGACCGTGATCACCACGATGTCGATGATGGCGGTGGCGAAGGGCAGCAGTCGGACCACGCGATTACGGCTACCGGTGGCGACTCGGTTGCCACTCCTGGCGGCTTCCAAAGCCGCTGGGCGGACTACACCTTCCTCGGAGATGCGCTGTGATGGGACGCTGAGGCTGCGGGTGGCGTTATTCACACCTTGCAAGTCGGTGAGCCAACTCACGTAATCGCACCTCCTCCCAGTAGTCGCGACGTACACGGTGAATTACGACAGAATGGTGCGCTTGGTTACAAACATTTTTGGCAGCGGTCTAGCCCGACCAACTAGTCCCGGTCAGGTATTCGCCAGGCCGCCGCGTTGTTGTCGAAGGCGGGCAAACCCCGGGTTTGCCTGATGAAACCCCAGACGAGTGGACCAAGCAACAACAGTCCAGCACCGATAATGCCAACCCACTCCGGTGGAACGCCCAGCATTTTCAGGCCAGTGAGGGTGAGCACGATCACAATCCCCCGTCTGATCACCGACTGCGACACCCAGCCAGCTATCCGGGCGCCCAGGAAGGTACCCGGTGTTCCACCGAGAATCAACGGGATTAGCACCGCCCAGTCAATGCCCTGGGTGATCACGTGTCCAATCGCCGCGGCCAGCACCAGCGGAACCGCCTGCACCAGATCGGTGCCGACCAGTTTCACCGCCGACAGGGTCGGGTAGATCAGCAACAGGGAAACCATGATCAGAGACCCAGAGCCCACGGAGGTGATCCCAACCAGAAGACCACCAACCGCCCCCACCAACAAGGTGGGGATCACCCTGACCTGGGGATCCTCCTCAACCAGCACATTGCCTGCGGTCACATGGCGCAGTTGAAGGTACATCCGCAACGCATAGGTGGCTGCGGTGAACAGCAGAGCACACCCAATCGCATTGACCAGGAAGCTCTGCTGTTGCTCATCCCCACCGATCGCCTTCACGATGAAGCCCCCGGCCAGGGCAAAAGGAACCGAACCAACCACCAGCAGACCGGCGAGTTTCAGGTTGGGCGAACCACGACGCCAGTGCACGGCGGCCCCGACCGACTTGTTGACGCTGGCTGCCACCAGGTCATTCGCCACTGCCGCGGTGGGATTGATCCCAAGGAAGATCAGCGCGGGCGTCATCAACGCGCCGCCACCCATCCCGGTGAGGCCAACAACTATGCCAACCCCAAAACTGACCAGCAGCACGGAGAGAGCGGACAGGGTCAGCAGATCATTCATTCGGCATCCTTTTGGTCCAGGTCGATTGGCAGCACCGCCAGGATGTCTGCCAACGCCTCCTTGATGCTGCGTCCTTGGGTGTCAACGCGAATGGTGGCATCCTCAGGTACTTCATAGGGGCTGCTGATTCCGGTGAAGTCCGGGATCTCGCCAGCTCTGGCCCTGGCGTACAGACCCTTGCGGTCCCGACGCTCACATTCCTCCAGCGAGGTGGCCACGTGGACCAGGACAAACTCACCACCAGCATCAGTGACCATGCTGCGTACTTCCTCACGGGTGGCCGCAAAGGGCGCGATCGGCGAACAGATTGCGATGCCCCGGTGTCGGGAGATCTCCGCTGCCACCCAACCAATCCGCCGGATATTGGTCTCCCGGTCTGCTCGGCTGAAGGTCAGCCCCTCGCTCAGGTGGCGGCGTACGACGTCTCCGTCCAGGCTGGTGACCGTCCGCCGGCCATCCTCCAGGATCAGGTCGTGTAGCGCCCGGGCCAGGGTGGACTTGCCAGAACCAGAAAGTCCGGTGAAGAAAACCACCAGTCCCCGCTCAGAAACCTCCGGCTGGTCCTGGGCCACAATCTGTTCGATCTCAGCGGGCAGCTCGCCCATACCCGGGAGGGCCAGCACCTCTCCGGTGGCATAGTGCGCCAGCACCTCGCGCCCCAACCGATGATCGAGTTCCGGGTCACCATGGCTGGGCAGTGGTACGGCGACCACCTGCGCGGGGTTCGCCAACAAACCAGCGGCGGCGAGGGTGGCGCGCACCAGTCCGGGTTGGGTTAGCCCCTGGGGAGTCCCGGTGCCACACAGGGCCAGCAGCAGTACCGGGCGACCCGCTGCCTGAGTAGCGATCAGGTCAAGATCGCTGCTGGTGATCGGCCCCACCACCGCGACCGCAAGGGCACCTGCTGCCTCGACCTGCACCTGGTCAGGTGGCAGGTGCAGGGCCCTGAAGGCGCCATAGGCTGGCATCGCCAGCCGAGTGAGGGATCCATCCGGAGCCACTCGCGCCAGCGGCAGGCCTTCTGGATCGACCAGTTCAAACCCGGCAGTCTGATCCAGGATCTCGGGTACGGAAAGGGTGATCACCTGATCGAAACGGTCACGGGGTTGGTAGGCACCAGCGAGCAGGAGTTCCAGGTCATCCAGCTCCCGCGGTGTGGGGCAGAACTGCGGCAGTGGCATGCGTCAATCGTGCCAGATGCCGGACATTGGTGGTTTCCGGATTCAGTCCCTGGTCAGCCGCGGCGAGGGCTCAGGCACCAGTTGACTCCCGAATTGGGTCAGACCCGGCCGTAGTCGTCCTCATGCCGGGTGATGTCGTCCTCACCGGTGTAGGTGCCCAGTTGGACCTCGATGATCACCAGGTCCTCGCTTCCGGGGTTCGCCAGACGATGCCGGGCGCCGATCGGGATGTCGATGGATTCGCCGACGACCAGGGTCTTGACCACGTGATCAACAGTGCACTCTGCCGAACCCGCAGTTACGGTCCAGTGCTCGGCTCGATGCTGGTGACTCTGCAGGGAGAGCCGACCCCCCGGCTTGACCACCAACCTCTTGACCTGGAAGCCGTCGCCAGTATCAAGGATGTGCCACGACCCCCAGGGTCGCTCATCCGATTCCAGACTCATGCTTGTATTTCCTCCCGGGTCAAGCTCAGTCAAGCCTACGTCCTCACCCGCCCTGTTGACTGGTGGATCGAAGTACGGACCGGATCCAATCAGAGCCCTGGGCGAACATGCAGACCGACCTCGGGGTCAACCACGACCTCCTGGGTTGCGGCCAGTCCATCGACCATCAACGACTCATCGAGCGGAATGTTTCGCTTCAGCAGCGCAAGTCCGATCGGTCCGAGCTCGAAATGCCGTGCGGAACCACCCATCCGGCCAACCATTCGATCGCCCAGGAATACCTCGCTACCCAGCGCGGGAAGACGATTCTCCGAACCATCCAGGTGCAACATGGTCAATCGCCTGGGCGGACGACCGAGCGTATGGATCCTGGCCACTGTCTCCTGGCCCCGATAGCACCCCTTGTCCAGATGCACCGCCTCCGGGATCAAACCCAGTTCGTTGGGAATACTGCGGTGATCGGTGTCGACACCAAAGCGGGGTTCTCCGCGGGCAATGCGCAGGGCATCGAAAGCCCAGCGTCCAGCAGCAGGTCCGGCGGCCCGGGCATACTCCGCCAACCGATCCCGCGCAAAAACGTCATAGGTGCCCCCATCCGCGGGCCTCCAGCAGACCGCCAGGTCAACCGAGTTGATCTCGACCCGCATCATGAACTTCATCGACTCCAGGAAGCCGATCAGGGCGTCGGCAGCACCCGGTTCGGTATGCGCCAGGAAGCTCTCCCCGTCATCCATGCCCACGAACTCGTGTTCGACATGTCCCTGCGGGGACAGGATCAGGGCTTTGGTCAACTTGCCCGGCTGCAGTCCGTCGAAGTACTGCGTGGTCAGCGAGTGCAGAAAGGTCAACCGGTCCGGCCCCGCGATTCGGAGCACCTCCCGGTTGGACAGGTCAACGAAACCTGAACCGGACACCAGGGCTCGTTGTTCCTGGTTGAAGGAGCCGTAATGGGCGGCGATTTCGGCATCAGGATCTGCACCGGCAACCGCACCCGGTAGGTCAAGCAGTGGACTGGGGCCTGGACTCATGACATCCAGTCTGACACCACCCAAATACGGTGAGGTGACCGTAGTCGGGTTCGAAACCGAGCGCTGAAGCCACCTGCGCCAGCGCCTCCTGCATCTCCTCACGACTGACACTGCTCTGCTTGCCGCAGCGTCGGCAGATGAAATGAGCGTGCTCCGCCCCAGCAGCCGAGTGATAGGTCGGCGCTCGATCGCTCAGGTGGGCATGTCGCACCAATCCCAGGTCATTGAGCACCTCCAGGGCTCGATAGACCGTGGACAGATTGACCGGGGAACCGGTTCGCTGCAACTCCGCGTGAACCTGATCCGGAGTGGCATGACCCAGGTGTTCGACCGCTGCGAGGACGAGCTCCCGCTGCCTGGTCAACCGGTGTCCACCGGCGCGCAGCCGGGCCCGCAGATCGCTGTCCGGGACCGGATCAGCGTTCATTGTCGGCGCAATTGGGCGTGCACGTGTGGCGTCAACTCATGGCCCATCGCCGCCATGTCGAAGGCGTACATCAGGTCGCCGTTGACATAACCGTACAGACGCTTGCCAGCGACGTACTCCTTGCTGGTGGCGGTCCGGGCAATGGCATCGGTGACCACTTCGAAACGCGGTTGCTCAGCGTGGATCTCTCCATGCCAAATCTCGGCATAGCCCAGATTGTGGCTCATCACCCACTCCAGGGTGCGGTCCGGTTGTGGCCGAATGAAGCCGGTTTCCTGGGCCGCCTCACGCACGTGGTTACCGTCCTCGTCAATGATCCAGGAACGACTCAGGTAGTGGATGAATGGGCGACCGTCCTGCTGGAAGATCAGTTCCTGACCGAACTGGAAGTTCTCAATACCCGGGTACTCCCCGTGCCCATTTCCGGCCCAGGTACCGATCAACCAGGCCAGCGGAGCGCAATTTGGGTGGATATTTTCCGGTATCTCAAATGGCATCTGTGGCTCCTGTCGGCTGGTTCCGGGGACTGTCGTGACCAATGGCCAGTTTATGGCCCCGGGGTTCGCTCCATCCGGGCCAGGCGGCGTACGACGAGCAGCGCCGCTGCACCCAGCGCCAGGGTCCCGAGCACCAGAACTCCCACAAAGACTGCGTCCATGCATCGGAGTCTAGAGGTCGTTCATGGGATCCCGGTTAGGCTTGCCACCCGTGAGAGCAGTAATCCAACGGGCTACCTCGGCCTCAGTCTCGGTCGCTGACCAGGTGGTGGGGAAATTCGATGGCCCCGGACTGGTGGTACTGCTCGGTGTGACCCACGACGATTCGGAGACTGATGCCGTTTGGATGGCCCGCAAGATCGCGGGCCTCCGGATCATGCGGGAGGAGAAGTCAATCTCCGACCTGGCTGCACCAGTGCTCCTGGTGAGCCAGTTCACCCTGTACGGCGATGCGTCCCGCGGCAGGCGACCCACCTGGGCCGCAGCAGCTCCCGGGGAAATCGCTGAACCGCTGTTTGAATCAGTTCGCCATCATCTAGAACAATCAGGTATAGATGTGGAGATCGGCTGTTTCGGAGCAGATATGTCGGTCACACTATGCAATGACGGACCCGTGACAGTTCTCCTGGAAAGCAGTTGATTCACCCGTGGATTTCAAAGAGCTCTTTGCGACCCTGCGACGCAGGTGGCTGGTAATCGTCTCTTTCTTCGTGGTCGCGCTGATCGCGGTCAGCCTGTTCTCGTTGTTCGTAACCCCCAAGTACGCCTCCTCGACCAGGCTGTTCGTTTCGGCGGACAAGAACAACACCGCTGAGGCCTATGCCGGCGGCGCCTTTGTCACCCAGCAGATGGCCTCCTATGCCCAGTTGGCCACCAGTCGGGAATTGATGAACCGGGTGATTGAGGCAACTGGTGTGGACAAGAACCCAGACCAGTTGGCCGATCAGATCAGTGCAGTGGCCACGCCGCTGCAGGTACTGCTGAAGATCACGGTCACCGACACCAACGCCACCAGGGCCCAGCAACTGGCCTCGTCCACGGCGGATGAGTTGGCCAAACTGATCGAGGAGATCGAGAACAAGGGCGGCACTCAGACGGTGAAGGCAACCGTGGTGGACCCCGCGTCCTTCAGCACCGTCCCGGTAACCCCCAACTGGACGCTCAACCTGGCGATTGCTGGAGTACTAGGTCTGGTGATTGGCATCGGGGTGGC
>CAZRKI010000064.1:0-4845 GCA_964600765.1 uncultured Marmoricola sp. | reverse complement strand
CCCAGCGTGGCCAGCATGCTTGGGCTTCCGGGCAATGTGGGACTGACCAACGTGCTGGTCGGTCAAACCGACCTGCACACTGCCCTGCAACACGACTCCCGTACCGGGGTCACGGTGCTGGCCAGTGGACCGTTGCCACCCAACCCCTCAGAGATCCTGCAGAGCCAGGCCACCCATGAACTCTTCCGGCGCCTGGAGAACACCTTCGACCTGATGATCGTCGACGCACCCCCACTGCTCCCCCTGGCTGATCCAGCGGTGCTCTCAGTGGAGGTCGACGGTGTCATCCTGGTGATCCGCCATGGCAAGACCACCCGCGAGCAGTTGCGCCAATCCGTGGACCGGCTGCGCTCGGTTGGCGCCCGGGTCTTTGGCGTGGTGGCCAACATGACGCCCGCCCGCGGTTCCCGGTTCTACGGGTATGAAACCTACGGTGGCTACGAGCAACTGGCCCCAGAGGATGCTCAACTCTCCCGACCAGAGCCCAGGTCAACCCGCGACGCCAAGGTCGAGACCAAGAACTGAAACGATCTGGATGTCTGATCTGCTCAACCCTCGCAACGCCATCGCAGCCGGTGGCGTTGTGCTCATGCTGGGCTTTATCTGGATCAGCTTTGACAACCTGATCATCGGAGTCGCCGCCATCACTCTGCTTGTGGGTGTGGTGGCCCTGGTGGCCCTGGGTTACGAGAACACCACCAACCTGTTGATGCTGGCAGCCATGTTCACCGCTCCAGCAAACTCGCTGCGACCGACCTCGAGTGCTGGATTCGTCACCTTCTCGGACCTGTTCTTCGTGATGGGGATCGGCCTGTTGATCCCCAAACTGATCCAGGGCCGGGCGAACTTCCCCACGCCGTACGCACTCGGGGCCCTGATGATGTTTTCAGCCGGACTGATCGCATCCTGGTTCGCCAATGATGTCGCCATCAGCACAAATGTGCTCTTCCGACTGGTGGCCGCCTCGATCTTCCTACCGGTCGCATTCATCCTGTGGAATCCCTCCGCCAGGATGATCGACGGGCTGGCCATCGTTTACATCCTCGGCCAGATCATGAGCGTGATCGGCGCCGTGGTCAATGGCAAGGATGTCGAGAGCGGTCGGTATTCCGGGTTGACCGTGCACTTCAACTTCTTCGCCCTGTGCTCACTGCAGGCAGTTTGTTTCGGTTTCTTCCTGCTGCACCGAGTGCGTCCGAGTCTGCGCCCCTATGTCTGGGCATCGATGGCGATCTGCGCATTCGGGATCCTGCTCAGCGGCAGCCGGGCCGGCCTGGGCGCCATGGTCGTGATCGCGGTGATGTACCCCTTCTGGGAGAAGTCCGGAGCAAAACTGATCGCCCTGGTCTGTGGCGTGTTGTTGATGATCATCATGTTCCCAGTGCTGGCCCAGATCGGCGGTGAGGGATCCGCACTGAACCGAATCGGATCCGCACAGGGCAGTTCCTCAAATTATCTGCGGGTCTGGCTCTTCCAGGAGAGTTGGAATGCCTTTGTGAGCCGACCCTGGTTCGGCGTCGGATTTGAGCATGCCCTGGACGCTCAGAACATCTTCCTTCAGGTGCTTTCCAGCGCCGGACTGGTCGGCTTCATCGGGTTCATGATGATGATGTGGTCGATCACCAAGCCGTTGTTCAACCTGGATGGACCCATGCATCGCTTGGCCTGGGGCGCCTTTGCCTACATGCTTCAGGGCGCGCTGACCGCCAGCCTGTGGGACCGGATGGTCTGGGCCGGGCTGTCCATGGCCTTCCTGGGCACACTGTGGCCGAAGTCGAGAAGACGAGAAGCCTGTGATGGCCTCGACCCGGCCCACTCGGTCACCATGCACGAGCAACTCGACCGCGAGGAAGCCGAAGCCAACAGGTCTGTCGAGCGCGCTGCCGCGACCGCGTCCCCAACTACCTTCTAGGGCATTCCATGGCCAGACTCCCCTCCCAACTACAACCCCTGTTCCCAGTACTCAAGCGAGGGCATCGCTTCGCAACCCGAAGAGTCGGCGCCTTCTCACGTCGTACGTCGGGCTGGGCCGGAGATCGCGGCGTACCGGTGCAGGCCACCTTGCAGGCGAAGGAGACCGCCCTCCTGGAACCTGAATCAGTCACCTTCCACCCGGGAGGACCGGCTGAACCACGCCATCGGGAACTGCCCCACGGAATCCCCGGCAACCACTGGTTCTTTGCCCAGAAGCAGGACTTCACCTTCGCTCCTCGGTTCACCCTGGAACTGGCAGACGGCTTGATCGTGGGCAATTACGCAGCCCACATCACCAGGGGTGGATTGCTTGATCTGGAAACCAGCAGCTATTTCGGGATCGCTTCCTGGACAGAGCATCCGATCTACCTGCGAACCAGACTCCCCGAACCAGAGCAGGTGAGTGGTCAGCTCCTCTCCCTTGCTGCCCCTGGCTCCTTCGGCAACTACTACCACTGGCTGATGGATGCGCTGCCGCGGCTCGGCGTACTCGCTGAAACCATGCCCGGGGTGGCGCCGGACGCGCTGTACACGAACACCACCACCGCCTACCACCGTGGCTTCCTGGAACTGCTGGGCCTGACCGACCTGCCAGTTGTGGAGGCCGCCAAGCATGCTGCTGCCCGGGCAGACGTCGTACTCGATCCAGCCATCGTGAATGCCCATACGATGGGGCCACGTTGGGTCACCGACTGGCTCCGGGCCACCTTCCCGGCTGAGCAAACCTCCGACAAACCCACTCGCATCTACATCACCCGTGGTTCGGCACCGAACACCCGACGGGTCAACAACGAATCCGCCCTGCTGGAGATCCTGCGCCCTCTCGGCTTTGAGGTCTTCGATCCCGGAGCGCACTCCGTACGTGAACAGATTGACCACTTCGCTGCGGCCCGGACCATCGTGGCCCCACATGGTGCTGCCCTGACCAACCTGAACTTTTGTTCACCCGGGGTTGGGTTGTTGGAGTTGTTTGCCCCGGAGTACCTCAATCCCGGCTACTGGACGATCCTGGACAACATCGCGGACACGAACTACCGATACCTGATCGGAGAGGGCAGCGACCCCGGACCAACCGGAAGCAACAATCAGGTGATGGCGGACATAACCGTGGACCTGAGGAAGTTCCAGGCTCTGCTTGAGGAGGTTCTTGACTAAACTGGACCGAATCAAGGTCGTGCCCGGACCGAATCTGTCCAACCTCTCCCCCGATTATCGTTACCCAGTCATACTCGTGTCGTTAGGCAGGCGACGCAAGGAAGGTACCTGCACAGTGAACAGATCACCCCAGTTGGCGGCCAAGCGGATTGGCCAGACCCTGACCGCATTCCGCAATGGCCCCAAACTCCTTTTCGACCTGGTCGCCAGCAAGACTCCACTGGCGGCCAACGAACTCGTTTTCAAGACCCGTGATGGTGTGGTGATCACCTGCCCCAACGTGGCTGGTGCCCGGGTTCCGGTCTACGAACTTTTCGCCGAGGACGCCTACCGTTTCGACCAACTGGCAGGAGACCTACCCGCCGACTTCCACGCCCTGGACATCGGTGGCCAAATCGGCTGCTTCTCAGTGGCCTTGGCCAAGGCATTCCCGCAGGCCCGGATCAATACCTATGAGGCATCCCCCTCGACCGCTGTGTACACCCGACGCAACGTCAACGCAAATGGGCTGGATGATCGCGTCACCGTGCACAACACCGCCATGTCAGACCACGAGGGCACCCTGCAGTTCACCGACAACGGTCAGGGCAGTGGCCTCAATGGGCTAACCGCACCAGAGGGATCCCAGACGATCGAGGTCGACTGCACCACCTTCGCTGCTGCCGTCAAGGCAGCTGGAGGTCGGATTGACCTGGTCAAGATCGACACCGAGGGCGCGGAGTACTCAATTATCCTGCCCAGTGACCCGGCAGACTGGGCTACCGTCAAGAGCGTGGTGATCGAATACCACCCACTTCCGGGGCATTCCTGGGATGAACTCAAGGACTTCTTCACCCGGGCCGGGTTGGAGGAAGTTCGACACGAACGCGTGGACGTGGGCCTGGGCACCGTCTGGCTGAAGAGAGTTGCCGGCTGATGGCACCAAAGATCCTCAATCTCGGGTGTGGCACCCGCACCAGCGCAGCCACGATCAATATCGACTGGTCACCGCAGGTCCGGATCAAAGCCTCCAAGTTCGGCGACAAGGTGGCCAAACGATTGTTGTCCGGAGAACGCCTGGCGAACTACAACTCCATCCAGGGCGAACTGATGGTGCATGACCTGCGCAAGGGCATCCCATTCGAATCCGGCTCCATCGATGCGGTCTATCACTCACACGTGTTGGAACACATCGATCGCGACGCAATCGATGGCTTCCTCGCGGAAATCAAACGGGTGCTGCGTCCCGGCGGCGTGCACCGGATCGTCGTACCGGATCTGGAGCCGATGATCCGCGGATATCTGGACTCGATGAATGCGGTCGATGCTGGCCACGGTGATCCCAACGCCCACGATGAACACGTGGCCTCCTTTGCCGAGCAGATGGTGCGGCGGGAAGCTGCGGGCTCATCCCAGCAGCCTCCAGTACGCCGCAAACTGGAAAATGCACTACTCGGAGATGCCCGTAAGCGCGGTGAGACCCATCAGTGGATGTGGGACCGGATCAACCTTGGCGCCGTACTGACCCAGGCTGGTTTTGAGAACCCCACGGTTGTTGATTACAAGACCTCAGCCATCTCCGGATGGACCGAAACCGGCCTTGATCAAGAACCTGACAGCAGTGAGTACCGCCCCGGCTCCCTGTACCTGGAAGCCACCCGCTGACCCCCCCTCACTCCTCCCCGCCTCGGCGTGTTAACTACTGCCGCCTCGGCGGGAGATGGCGTCGGCGTAGAT
>CAZRKI010000063.1:0-12171 GCA_964600765.1 uncultured Marmoricola sp. | reverse complement strand
CGCCGAGGCGGCAGTAATTAACACGCCGAGGCGGCAGTAATTAACACGCCGAGGCACTGCTTTCAGCATGCGAACTGTGAGGTTCGGCTTTGCGCCGGACGAATTGTGGCCTATAAACCACATTGCGTATGACGTTCTGGGCCAAGGGGCCTGATTCGGATGACACAGGCAAACGCCTTCCGTGTTAATTAGTGCCGCCTCGGCGAGGTAGCGGGAGGGAGTTCAGAGGCCGGGGAGATCCCTGGGCTGGAGGCCGTAGTGGATCTCCCGGACGGCACTTTGCTGGAGGGCACTGATTGCCCAGGTGCGTTGCTTGCCGGAGGTGGCTGCGATGAGACTCCCGTAACGCAGCGTCATCTGTTGCTCAAGTTTGGCGGCCACCCGTTGGATCTGCGCTGGGGTATTTATCGGTCCCGGCGGCTGGTAGGCAACTGCAGCGGCCACGGGCACCTCGCCCAACTGGTTGATCAGCGCTGAAAGTGCGTCGCGATTGTCGCGGTGCTTGGAGAAGGAATCCGTCACCAGGCCCAACAGGTCGGCGTTCACCCGCTCCGAAACCCTGGCTCCCATCAGCCCGAACAGATAAACCGCAGCATGCTCATCGGCAAGGGTTTCCTGCAACTCCTTGATCCCGGGTACGACGCTCATGGTCGGCCGCCGATCGCCGGCGGGAGTGCCGCCAGGCGTTGGAGTCCGCCAGCGGACATTGCCGCCAGGACCCGGGCCAGGTCCCCAGACTCGGCACTACCAGCCAGGTCAGCCAATTCCGATGCCAGGTTGATCTCGGATGACCGGATCCGGTTCAGTGCCTCCAGTCGATCAGCTGGAACCGGTGAGTTGGTCACTGACGGGCTGGGGGGGTGGACCGTCTGATCCAGGATTTCCAGGTGGGACCGATGCATCAGGGCCAATGGTTCGAGCATTGCAGACAGGCCAGGCCTTGCGGCCTGGATGGCTGTGAGTGTGCCAAGTGCGTGGGCGATCAGTTGTTGCGACTTCCGGGCCACCCGCTCGTCCTGACCGGGAGAATCCGCATCAGGGTCAGCAATTGGGCCATCTGATGTAATCGTGCATCCAGCCACCAGTCCCAGGGTGGAGGCAACCCCAAGCCCATACAGAACGGCGCGTCGGGTCAGCACGGTGTCGTGGAATGGCACAAAGCGCATCCTAGGTGTAACCCAGCCGGCGACTCGTACAGGAGGGTGTCGTACTTCTGTTGTCGGGTTCGCTACGGTTGGATCTGTCACAACAGCACACAGGAGGTCATCGGTCGTGAATCAGTCCGACACCCGCGATGTTCTCTCCAGGCTGTTTTCAGCCCCCCTGGGCCTCATCGGCCTTGACCTGGAAGCAGTGGAGCTCACCCAGGCCGGCAAGCGTCGAGTTCTCCGGGTTGCCGTTGACAAGGACGGCGGCGTCACGATGGATGATGTGGCCGAAGCCACCAGGGTCATCTCAGATCTGCTGGACGACGATGATGCGATGGGCCAATCGGCCTACACCCTGGAAGTTTCCTCCCCCGGTATTGGCCGCCCTCTGACGCTGCCCCGACACTGGCGTCGCAACCAGGGAAAGTTGGTCAAGGTGGTTCTGCTGGATGGTGATCCAGTGGAGGGTCGGATCAGCGAAAGTGATGAAGAGGGTGTCGTCGTGGATACCAAGGCCGGGCCTCAGAAATTGGCATATGCCCAGATCAAACGGGCCAAGGTGCAAGTTGAATTCAAGCGGGCTGAAGGGGAGGACGTCTGATGGACATCGATATGAGCATTCTGCGCATGTTGGTGCAGGAGCGAGAGGTTTCGCTGGAGACGTTGGTTGAAACCATCGAACAGGCCCTGCTCACGGCGTACCACAAGGAGCCCGGGTCCCAGGAACATGCCCGGGTGCACCTGGACCGTAAGAGCGGACACGTAACTGTCCTTGCTGAGGAGCGGGACGAGGAGGGCAATAAGGTCGGTGAGTACGACGACACTCCTGCTGACTTCGGGCGAATCGCTGCCACCACGGCCAAACAGATCATGTTGCAGCGGTTGCGTGATGCCGAGGATGACCGCAAGTTCGGTGAGTTCTCCGGGCGTGAGGGAGACATCGTCTCCGGGGTGATCCAACAGGGCCGGGACCCACATGACGTGATGGTTGACCTGGGCACGCTCGAGGGTCTATTGCCTGCTGGTGATCAGGTTCCCGGAGAGGAATACACCCACGGCACCCGGCTGAAGTGCCTGGTGGTGAGTGTACGACGTGGCTTCCGCGGGCCCCAGGTGCTGCTCTCGCGGACCCATCCCAATCTGGTCCGGAAACTGTTTGCCCTTGAGGTTCCGGAGATCGCCGATGGCACCGTGGAGATCGCAGCGATTGCCAGGGAGGCCGGTCACCGCACCAAGATCGCGGTTCGCACCAACGTTGAAGGGGTTAACCCAAAGGGAGCCTGTATTGGGCCGATGGGGCAGCGAGTGCGCAATGTGATGAACGAACTGCATGGCGAGAAGATCGACATCGTGGATTTCTCCGAGGATCCGGCGACCTTCGTGGCAAATGCGCTTAGTCCTGCTCGAGTGAGCAGTGTCGAGGTGGTCAGTCTGGCTGATCGGGCTGCCCGGGTCGTGGTTCCCGATTTCCAACTCTCCCTGGCGATCGGCAAGGAGGGCCAGAATGCCCGCCTGGCTGCTCGGTTGACCGGATGGCGGATTGATATTCGATCCGACGAGGCACCGGATCAGCCTGCTTCGCGTTGACTCGGGACGTCAGTTCGAGAAACTCGGGGTTCAGGGGATAGACTCTCCGGCGGTGGTGAAACGCATCAATACTGAACAGGCCGGGCCAAGCCGAACCTGCATCGGTTGTCGAGAGCATCACCCCAAGCGTGAGTTGTTGCGTCTGGTGGCGGGATACGACGCTGAGCACTCGATTTGGGTGGTTCAGCCAGATCCTCAGGCCAGGGCTTCAGGGCGCGGGGCGCATCTGCACCCAACCCCTGAATGTTTCGAACTCGCCAAACGGCGACGTGCCTTTGATCGAGCACTGCGACATGATGTGCAGGCTCGAGGAGGCCCGTTGGACCTGGCGCTGTTGGAGCAACACCTCAAGCACCGACCGTGAGACCGAGAGATTTGGAGCACCTGCTCATGAGCCTGCGATGAGTATTTCGCGATGAGCATGCACGTCAACTAACGGTTCGTGGCCCCTCCTGGCTGCGGACCAGGAGGAAAAGTGGCTAGAAAACGAGTAAGTGAACTCGCCAAGGAGTACGGCGTCACTTCAAAGGAAGTGCTGAGCCTGCTCAGCGACATGGGTGAGTTCGTAAAGGCAGCCTCATCGGCTGTGGAACCACCCGTCGTACAAAGATTCGACCAGACCTACGGCGCTGAGTTGCGCGCCAAGGCCGAGGCGGCGGCGGCAAAGAAGGCTGCCAAGAAGGCGCCAGCGAAGAAGGCTGCGGCCAAGAAGGCGGCTCCCGAAGCTGAAGAAATAGCAACTGAGCCGACCGAGGCGGCAGCGGATAGTGTCCCTGCACCCAAGTCGGCTGCACCCAAGCCCGGCCCCCGGGCACCAAAGGCGGAGCCAACTCCAGAGCCTGAGGCTGCACCTGAACCAACCCAGGTGGCAGAGACCTCAGTCGAGGAGGCTCCAGCCAGCAAGCCCGATGCGGCCCCGGAGTCGGGAGCTGAAACGGTGGTGCCAGCGCCGCGGCCCAAGCCTGCCTCGCCGGCATCCCGCCCTTCCGCTCCAGCGCCCAGGCCCCCTGGTCCGCGAACTGGTGCGCCGCGCCCGGGCAACAATCCGTTCTCCTCGACCCAGGGGATGGGACGCCGTCCAGCGACCCCCAGCGGTGGGGACCAGGCGCAGCGTCCACCGCGCCCACCTGCTGCTCGCGATGGGATGCCCCGACCGAATCCAGCGATGATGCCGAAGTCGCCCGCTGCTTTCGGATCCGGTCCTGGTGCCCGTGGTCGTGGAGGTGCTCCTGGTCGCGGTGGTGCACCGGGCCGTGGTGGCGCAGGTGCCCCGAACCGGGGTGGTGCACCAAATCGCGGTGGATTCGGTGGCGGCGCTCCCGGCATGGGTGGAGGACCCGGAGGTGCGCCAGGCGGACCGGGTGGACGTCCTGGTGGTCGCCCCGGCGGACGCGGAAGCACCCAGGGTGCCTTTGGTCGACCGGGTGGTCCCTCACGACGAGGACGCAAGAGCAAGCGGGCCCGTCGTCAGGAATTCGAGCAGATGGAAGCCCCCACGATTGGCGGCATCCGGGTCCGAAAGGGCAATGGCGAGACGGTTCGCCTGGCCCGCGGTGCCTCACTGACGGACTTTGCAGAGAAGATCAGCGTTGATCCGGCTTCACTGGTGCAGATGCTCTTCCACCTGGGAGAGATGGTCACCGCAACCGAGTCGGTGAATGACGCGACCTTGGAATTGCTGGGTGAGGAACTCAACTACGTCGTCCAGGTGGTTTCTCCAGAGGATGAGGATCGAGAGCTGCTTGAGTCCTTCGACCTGGAGTTCGGCTCTGATGAGGGTGGCGAGGAAGCACTCGAGCAGCGCCCACCAGTGGTCACTGTCATGGGTCACGTGGACCACGGCAAAACCCGACTGTTGGATGCCCTGCGTGATGCCAATGTGGTCGACGACGAGCACGGTGGCATCACCCAGCACATTGGTGCCTACCAGGTGCACACCGATGTCGATGGCGCTGATCGTCGGATCACCTTTATCGACACGCCCGGTCATGAGGCGTTCACCGCAATGCGTGCCCGAGGTGCCCAGGCCACTGATATCGCTGTGCTGGTGGTTGCCGCTGACGACGGTGTGATGCCGCAGACCGTTGAGGCGCTCAATCACGCCAAGGCAGCTGAGGTTCCGATCGTGGTTGCAGTCAACAAGATCGACAAGCCCGAGGCTGATCCGAGCAAGGTCCGTGGGCAGTTGACCGAGTACGGCCTGATCCCCGAGGAGTACGGCGGCGACACCATGTTCGTTGATGTCTCGGCCAAGGCTGGACTCAACCTGGATGCGCTGCTCGAAGCGATCGTGCTCACCGCGGACGCATCCTTGGATCTCCGGGCCAATCCCGGTCAGGATGCTCAGGGTCTCGTTGTCGAAGCACACCTCGACAAGGGGCGTGGCCCGGTGGCAACCATCCTGGTGCAGCGTGGCACCCTGCGGGTTGGGGATTCCATCGTTGCCGGCCCCGCATATGGCCGGGTCCGGGCCATGCTCGATGAGCACGGCGACAACCTGGATGAGGCCCCGCCATCACGTCCGGCCATGGTGCTTGGTCTATCCGGGGTGCCGGGTGCTGGCCAGAACTTCATCGTCGTCGAGGACGACCGGGTGGCTCGCCAGATCGCTGAGAAGCGCGAGTCCCGTGAGCGGGCTGCGATGCAGGCCAAGCGTCGGGTGCGCCGCAGCCTCGAGGACTTCATGGCCTCGATGGAGAAGGGCGAGACCCAGGAGCTCAACCTCATCCTCAAGGGCGATGTTTCCGGTTCCGTGGAAGCCCTCGAGGACGCTCTTTCCGGTATCGATGTCGGCGAAGAGGTTTCCTTGCGAGTCATCGATCGTGGAGTTGGTGCGATCACCGAGACCAACGTCGACCTGGCTGCAGCATCTGATGCCATCATCATCGGCTTCAACGTGCGGCCAGCAGGCAAGGCGGCTGAGATGGCTGATCGCGAGGGTGTCGAGATTCGCCACTACACGATCATCTACCAGGCGATCGAGGACATCGAGGCCGCACTCAAGGGCATGCTCAAGCCAGAGTACGAGGAGCAGACCCTGGGCCAGGCCGAAATCCGGGCGATCTTCCGTTCCTCCCGGATTGGCAATATCGCTGGCTGTATGGTCACCAGCGGCCTGATCCGTCGCAACGCCAAGGTACGTCTGATCCGTGATGGTTCGGTGGTCGTTGACAATGCCGATCTGGCTTCTCTGCGTAGGGAGAAGGATGACGTATCCGAGGCTCGTGAGGGCTTTGAATGCGGCATGGTGATCAAGGGCTACAACGACATCAAGGAAGGCGACATCATCGAGGCCTTCGAGATGAAGGAGATCCCGAGGTCCTGATGAGTAACCCTCGAGTACGCAAGGTTGCTGACCGGATCAAGGTCATCGTGGCGGAGTTGCTGGAACGCCGAATCAAGGATCCTCGTCTTGGGTTCGTCACCGTCACCGATGTCCGGGTCAGCGGTGACACCCAGAACGCCACCGTGTTCTACACCGTGCTTGGTCAGGATGCCGACCTGGACAGCACCGCTGCTGCATTGGCTTCTGCCAGGGGGATGATCCGCTCAGAGGTGGCCAAGCAGTTGGGGATGCGTCACGCGCCGACTCTGGAGTTCATTCATGATGCACTTCCGGAGTCGGCCCGGGCCATCGATGAGTTGTTGACCAGGGTACGGGCCAGTGATGAAGAGGTGGCCGCCCGGTTCACAGGTGCTGCCTACGCGGGTGAAGAGGATCCCTACAAGAAGCCCCGAAATCCAGACGCAGAAACCGGCGAGGAGTGACTGCGCCAGCCAGTGGTCTGGTGGTCGTCGACAAGCCGGCCGGGATCACCTCCCATGATGTGGTTTCCCGCGTACGCCGCCTGGCCGGCACCCGCAAGGTGGGTCACGCGGGCACCCTGGACCCAATGGCCACCGGAGTGTTGGTCCTGGGCATCAATCGGGCCACCCGATTGCTGGGGCACCTGACTCTCACCGACAAGTCCTACCGGGCCAGGATCCGGCTGGGTTCCACGACCACCACTGATGATGCCGAGGGTGAGATCGTGGAAACCCGGGGAACTGCTGGGCTCACCCCTGAAGTGGTGGAAGCGGCCCTGGCCGGATTTGTGGGAGAGATTGATCAGGTACCCAGTGCGGTTTCTGCGATCAAGGTTGCTGGTCAGCGCGCCTACAAGCTCGCTCGGGCTGGCCAGGAAGTTAACCTCCCGGCCCGGCGGGTACAGGTGCATCGCATTGTCCTCAATGACATCAACCTGCCTGACCTTGAGGTGAGTGTGGACTGCTCATCCGGCACTTATATCCGGGCGATTGCCCGTGACCTTGGTGAAGCACTTGGTGTTGGTGGCCACCTGACCGCGCTGCGCCGTACGGCCGTGGGTGGTTTCCAACTGGAGCAGGCAAAAACCCTGGCTGAGCTGGAAACTGAGTTCTCAATGCTGCCAATCAGCGCGGCTGCCCGGTCTGCTTTCCCAGCAGTAGACCTGGATGGGGAAAGTGCCCAGCATGTTCGGTTTGGTCGTCGCCTGGAGTTGGAGTTGGCCGGGATCAGCGCTGTATTTGCACCGGATGGCGAGTTCCTGGCGCTGTATGAGCCCATCGACTCTGGCCATGCCAAGCCGATAGCCGTGTTTGTCTGAGGCGTAGAGCATATTCTCTCCAGATGGTTGCCCAGGCCATTGGCGTGTTGGACTCTCCGCTGCCTGATTCAGTTCTCTGCAGTCAGCTGCATATCCATGGGTGGGTGATGTCCCCCAGGGGAGTGGTGGGCAGGGTTGAGGCAATTTTCCAGGGAGTCTCCCTGGGCCTGCTGGACCTGATGCAGGAGCGCCCGGACGTGCAGGAAATCCGCCCAGAAGCGGGACGCTTCAGCGGCTACTCCAGGACGATTTCGCTTCCAGCCCATGCCATGACAACAGGGGGTGAGCTACAAATCGTGGCCACCTTGATGGACGGTAGTCGCCAGGTGCTCTCACGGGTGGATCTGGCGCCCCCCGGAGAGTTGGTGAGTTCGGGAACCCGGGTACTGGTTTGGGCCCGAGGGCTGGAGGCAGGCGGGTCCCAGTTGCGGATGACCGAAGTCGTGCGTCAGCTGCGTGAACTTGGTGCTGAGGTTGTCGTGGCAGCGCCGAATGAAGGCCCTCTGCGCACGGAGCTGGAAGCCATCGGAGCCCGGGTCGAGTTGGTGCCAACCATCCCTTTGGGTGCGATCGATGAGTATGACCACTCCGTGCGGCTGGCAGTTGAGTGGGCAGGTCCGCAGGATTTCGATCTGGTTGTCGCCCCAACGGTGACCGGATTCCCCGCTATTGAGATCGCCGCGATGATAGGCGCCAGGTCCTGGCTGCGAATCGGGGAGTATGAACCCCTGCGCACGGTTGCTGATTGGCTGAGAATGCCGTTGGGTCCAGAGGTTGAGCTACGCGCACGAGCCGCCGTGGGACTGGCGGACGTTGTCCAGACCCGTGACCGGGCTACTGCCCAGCGTTACCAGGAACTCGGCTGGATGGGGAACTTCCAGCGCCATAGCGAGGGGACCCCAATACCTGCACAGCCAAACGCGAAGTCCGGTGTTCGCGAGTCGCTGGGAATTGGGCCGGAAGAACGAGTAGTCCTCTGTGCGGGGACCCTTTGGCCAGTGAAAGGGCAGGGCTCCCTTCTGGCCGCCTACCTTGGTCTTGGCAAGGAGCGTGACAAGCTTCGGATTGTCTGTGTCGGCCAGGATGTGCATGGGTATGGCGATGATCTGCGTAGGCAGATCGAACGGCATGGGCTCCAGGAACGCTTCCTGATCCGTCCTTTTGTTTCTGATTTAACGCCTTGGTTCCAGGCAGCAGATGCGCTGGCCAGTACCTCTATCAGCGAGTCCCTATCCGGTTCCATCCTGGAGGCGATGGCAGCGGGACTCCCCATAATCGGATCAGCAGTCGGTGGGACCCCAGAGCTGGTGCTGCCGGGACGGACCGGATGGTTGTACCCAGCCAATGACCTTCTGGCACTACGCGACATCCTGGCAGAGGTGGCCACTTGTTCCCCCGGCCGGCTGAAGCGCCTTGGTCGACGGGGTCGTGACCTGGTCAAACGTGAGCATGACCAGCAGGTGGTGCTACCCAGAATGGTCCGGGAAATGTTGCAGTTGGCCACCTCCACGCGCTGAGCCGAGGACTCAAGCCACCTAGTACCCTGTGACTTTGTGGCTGTCTGGTCCTCCTTAGACGACTTTCCCGAAAACCTCGGCCCCACCGTGGTGAGCATTGGCAACTTCGACGGTGTCCATCTGGGACATCAGCACGTGATCAGAGCTGCAGCCCAGGCTGCAGATGGCAAATACCCAGTGGTCGCCGTCACCTTCGATCCGCATCCGATGGCAGTACTCCGACCAGAACACGCTCCCGCCCAACTCACCTCCATTTCACAGCGGGCTGAACTGCTTGAGCAGGCCGGCGCCGATCACCTGTTGGCGATTCCGTTCAGCCGAGAGATCGCCGCTTGGACTCCAGATCAATTCATCCAGTGGGTGCTCATTGACACGCTCCATGCCACCACGGTCGTGGTGGGTGCGAACTTCAGGTTCGGTGCCCGGGCAGCCGGTGACTCCCATACCCTCGCCGCTGCTGGCCAGAAGCTTGGGTTTGAGGTGATCTCCATTGATCTCGATGGCGGGCCGCAGGTCTGGTCCTCCACTTATATTCGCGCCTGTTTGGGGGAGGGTGATGTCGAGGGTGCCGCAGAGGCCCTGGGCCGGCCCTACTCGGTCAGTGGGGTGGTGACCAGGGGTGACCAGCGTGGTCGGGAGTTGGGTTTCCCAACCGCAAATGTGCCAATCGGCGCGGTGATTGCGCCCGCTGATGGAGTCTATGCGGGTTGGTTGAAGGTGTCTGGTGAGCGCCATCCTGCAGCGATCAGTGTGGGCACCAATCCGACCTTCATCGGGGAAAGGGCCCGCCGCGTGGAGGCATACGTACTGGATCGTGACGACCTGGCCCTATATGGGCTTGAGGTAAGGGTTGAATTCGTGGCCAGAATACGAGGGATGGTGGTCTTCTCAGATGCGTCAGCACTGATCACCCAGATGGAACACGATGTGGTGGCAGCTCGCCAGATGCTCGGACTTGCTCAGCCCTGACCTGCGTTTCCGACCGGGCTGGAAGTGGCCACCAGATAAGCCGCACCAGCGGCCAACAGATTCGCCGGGCCGCCCCGCAACGCCCCTTTCACCTGGTGACCCTCCGGGTCCAGGGTGACCCTGTTGAGCACCTGCAACTGCAAATCCGCGAAGAGATGCTCCAGATCCCTGAGCGAGGACAGATGAATATTCGGGGTGTCCTGCCACCGGTAGGGCAATGCTTGGCTGACTGGCATCCGACCGGTCAGGGCCAGGGAGAGCCGATTGCGCCAGTGGGCAAAGTTGGGTACGGAGACCACGCCCAGGCCGGCGATTCGTTCGATCTGGGCCAGGATCTGTGCTGGATGCCGGGTGGCCTGGAGGGTCTGGGAGAGCACCACGATGTCGTATGAGTGATCGGCAAATTCATCCAACTGGGTGTCAATGTCCAGATCAATCACGGAGACACCCTGCCGGATGGCCGAGATCATCGAGGCCGGGTCGGTGTCCACGCCGGTGCCAGTGCAATCGCGGTGCTGCTCAAGATAGGCGAGGAGCTCGCCATCACCGCAACCCAGATCCAGGACTCTGGAGCCGGGTGCGACCAACTCGGCAACTACTTCCAGGTCAGGCCGCATTGCTGATCCCATCCGCGGCGTGCTCCAGGAATGCCTGGACGGTCTGCAGGTAATCAGGTATCTCCATTAGGAATGAGTCATGGCCATAGGAGGCCCGGATCTCCCGGAAGCTCACTGGGAGGTGAGCCTGCTCCAACTTCCTGGTGATTCGTCTGGAGTGATCAGTGGAGAAGCGCCAATCAGAATCAAAGGACATCACCAGGAATTCGGTTGGGTCAGTGGCTTCCTGTAATAGCCGGAGAGAGTCGTTGCTGGCAAATACGTCGTAGTAGTCCAGGGCCCTGGATAGGTAGATATAGGAGAGCGGGTCAAAACGATCCAGGAAAGTACTTCCCTGGTGCTCCAGATAGGACTCCACTGCGAAGTCGACGCCAAAGCGACGTCTCGGGGTCTCGGCGTCCTGGATCCGCCTACCGAACTTCTGCTGCATGGCTTCCTCGGACAGGTAGGTGATGTGGGCCATCATCCGGGCGATGGCCAATCCGGTCCGGGGGCCAGCGGAGGAGTCATCCTCGAAGTAGCGCCCCGACTGGAATTGCGGATCCCGCATGATTGCTGATCGAGCCACCGCAGAGAAGGCGATGTTTTGCGCCGATAGCCGGGACGAGGCGGCCACCACCACCGCGTGAGCCACCTCCTGAGGTGCCTCAACCGCCCACTGAAGGGCCTGCATTCCGCCCAGGGAGCCGCCAACACAGGCCAACAAACGCTCGATGCCGAGGTGGCGCATGAGTCGACGGTGCAGTTCCACGAAGTCCGGGATGCCGATCAGTGGGAAGTCCAGCCCGAAGGGTTGACCGGTTTCTGGGTTCGTTGACAGCGGGCCCGTCGTACCCCTACAGCCTCCCAGAAGGTTGGGGCAGATCACGAAGAAGCGATCGGTGTCCACCGGGCATCCGGGACCAACCATGGTGTCCCACCAGCCAGGTGATTCGGGTGTTCCACAGGCATGGGAATCCCCGGTCAGGGCATGGGGAATGAAGACCGCATTGCTGGCGGTGTCATTCAGGGTGCCCCAGGTTTCATAGGCCACCTCCACATGACTGAGGTGAGCCCCTGAATCCAGAACCAGTGGGTCGTCCGGCGTGGCCAGGACGACCCACTGGCGAGGATCGGTTTGATTCATCGATCAGGAAGCCGCGGCCAGGGCCTGTTCCAGGTCAGCGATGATGTCGTCGACATTCTCGATGCCGATCGACAACCGAACCATGTCCTCAGGCACTCCAGCAGCCTCGAGCTCTGCAGGCGTCAACTGGGAGTGCGTAGTGGTGGCGTTGTGGATCGCCAGCGACTTGGCATCACCGATGTTCGCCAGGTGGCTGAACAGGTTCAAGGATTCGATGAACTTCTTGCCGCCCTCACGACCACTCTTGATTCCGAAGGAGATAAGACCGCTGTAGCCCTTACCGGTGAGCACCCGATCGGCGATCTCCTTGTATGGCGAGCTCGTCAGACCGGGGTAGTTGACCCAAGCGACCTTGTCATTGTTCTCCAGCCACTGGGCCACCTTCAGGGCATTCTCGGAATGCCGTTCCATCCTCAGGTGGAGGGTCTCCAGGCCCTGCAGGAAGAGCCAGGAATTGAATGGCGTGGTGGCAGCTCCGGTATTGCGCAGGAGGACCGTACGGGCCCGGATGATGTAGGCGAGATTGCCGACCGCCTCGGTCCACACCACGCCGTGGTAGGCGCCATCGGGCTGGGTCAGACC
>CAZRKI010000062.1:0-12359 GCA_964600765.1 uncultured Marmoricola sp. | reverse complement strand
CCTTGGCATTGCGCTGGATGAAGGACCGGCGCTGTTCGACGTCCTCGCCCATCAGGATGGAGAAGGTCTCATCGGCGTGGGCAGCGTCCTCGAGGGTCACCTGGAGCAACAGTCGCTGATCGGGATCCATCGTGGTCTCCCACAACTCATCGGCATTCATCTCACCCAGACCCTTGTACCGCTGGATCGGCATGTCCTTGGGCAACTTCTTGCCCTGCTCGATGCCGTCCTTGGTCAGGGCATCGCGCTCGGCATCGGAGTAGACGAACTCGTGCTCGTGGGGCTTGTTCCAACGCAGCCGGTACAACGGTGGTTGCGCCAGGTAGACATAGCCACCCTCGATCAGCGGCTTCATGAACCGGAACAGCAGGGTCAGCAGCAGGGTCCGGATGTGGTGGCCATCGACGTCAGCATCGGCCATCAGCACGATCTTGTGATAGCGCAGCTTTTCCGGATCGAACTCCTCGTGGATGCCAGTACCGAGAGCGCTGATGATCGCCTGCACCTCGGTATTGGCCAACACCTTGTCGATGCGGGCCTTCTCCACGTTGAGGATCTTGCCCCGGATCGGCAGGATCGCCTGGATCCGCGGATCACGACCACCCTTGGCCGAGCCACCGGCAGAGTCACCCTCCACGATGAAGACCTCGCACTCGGCCGGGTTGGTGGACTGGCAGTCACTGAGCTTGCCGGGCAGACCGCCGCCGCCAAGCAAACCCTTGCGGGAACGAGCCAGGTCTCTTGCCTTGCGGGCCGCGATCCGGGCCGAGGCCGCGGCCTGGGCCTTGCGGATGATCTCCTTGCCCTCGGCAGGGTTCTTCTCCAGCCAGTCACCAAGTTGATCGTTGACCACTCGTTGGACGAAGCCCTTGGCCTCGGTATTGCCAAGCTTGGTCTTGGTCTGGCCCTCGAACTGCGGCTCGCTGACCTTGATCGAGATGATCGCGGTCAGGCCCTCACGGATGTCATCACCGGAGACCCGATCCTCTTTCTTCTTGATCAGGCCCCATTCCTCACCCCAGACATTGACCAGGCTGGTCAGCGCGGCGCGGAAGCCTTCTTCATGGGTACCGCCCTCGTGGGTGTTGATGTTGTTGGCGAAGGTATGCACCGACTCCTGGAAGGAGGTGTTCCATTGCATCGCCAACTCCAGGCTCATCTCGTTGTCGGATGCATCTGGGGTGGTGGCCTCGAAGTTGATGATCGAGGGATTTGCCTTGTCCTTGCGGCGGTTGAGGTGCTCGACATAATCGACCAGGCCACGGTCGTACTTGAACCGGCGCTCCAAGCCACCGCCCTCACCCGCAGTGATCGCGTCGGGGTCGCTGGGATCAACCGGGCCGTCGTCCTGAGCCGACTCCAGGATGTGCTCGGACTGCTTGCGCTCATCGCGCACCACGATCTCCAGGCCCTTGTTGAGAAAGGCCATCTCACGCAGCCGGTTGGTGATGGTTTCCAGGGAGTAGGTGGTGGTTTCGAAGATGTCCGGGGAGGCATAGAAGGTGATGGTGGTGCCGCGGCGTTCGCCCTCCTCCATCTCGCGCACCTCCTCCAGGTCACCATCGGGTACGCCGAGGCTGAAGCTCTGTCGCCACAGATGGCCACGGTTCTTCACCTCGGCGATCAGCTTGGTGGACAATGCGTTGACCACCGAGATGCCAACACCGTGCAGACCACCGGACACCTTGTAGCCGCCACCACCGAACTTGCCACCGGCATGCAGCATGGTCAGGGCCATGGTCAACGCGGGAATGCCCTCGGTGGGATGGATGCCGGTGGGGATGCCACGGCCGTTGTCCTCGACCCGGATGCCACCGTCGTCCTGCAGGGTTAGCACGATCCGGTCGCAGTGACCGGCCATGGCCTCATCGACTGAGTTGTCGACAACCTCCCAGATCAGGTGGTGCAGGCCGCGTTCGCCGGTGGAACCGATGTACATGCCGGGGCGCTTGCGGACCGCTTCCAGCCCTTCGAGCACCTGGATCGCCGAGGCATCGTAGGTGTTTTCGACCTTGGCTGTACTGGGGTTTTGCGGTCCTTGGTTCTCGCCTGACACGCAGGTCTCCTCGCTCGTCGTACTCACCAAAAAGTCGCCACGACGCGGGGGGTCCGCCTCGGGGCGACTGCTTGGTCCAGTTTACCGGTTAGCGGCCCCAAAACACGTACTGGTGCCCTGAAATTGGGGGATCATCACCAGAAAAATGCCCCTGTACGACGCATAGCAGCATCTGGGAGTGCCGTTCAGGGGGTCGAGATAGTCCCCCTTTGGGGTTACTGCCGGTTAGCGGCTCAGAATCACTTCTTGACTCGTAGCGCCCGGGAGCTCCAGTCCGAGGTGCCACCGGCTCCGGTGGCCCGAGTGCTGATCACATACTTTCCGGGCTTCAGCTTCCCGTTCAGGGTCACCAACCAGGATCTGGTTCCCGTGGCCGGCAGCGCCACCAGTGGAGTCGCACAAGAGCGGGTCGGGGAGGCCATTGGGCGAATCCGTCCGCTGGCATTGAGGACCTGGCAGATGCCCTTGCGTTCCTTCTTCTTGTCCACCCGACGCAGGGCCACCTGGACCCGGGTCAGGGAGGTGCCACTTGCTGTACCAGTGATCGCGGCGAAGGTCTTGGCCCGCACCACCCCGGGTACGCCGAGTTGCACTGCTGGGCGGGTGATCACCGGGCCAGCAGCAGTTGCACTGGGGGAAGCCGTGAGTGTTGGGGTCGGGGTAGGAGTCGGAGTTGCCGTCACCGTAGGTGTCGGGGTGGGTGTTGGGGTGGAGGTCACGGTGACCTTGAATCGGTAGACCGCGACATCGGAGAAGGCATCCAACCCACCGGTCTTGGGGGTATAGGCACCAGGCACCAACAACCGGCCCTGAGAATCAACAGTGATATTGCTCGGCGCAATAAACGAGGCATTGGCATTGGTGTAAACATAGGCACCGTTATTGGCGAAGTTGGTGTCCACCGCACCAGCCTTGGTGAAACCAAACACCTTGACCGCAGATTCTGACCCAGTACCCCGGGCCGCCAACACCAAACGATCACCAGACTGGGTCAAACCACGCGGATAATCCAGAGCAGTACCAGGAACCACCGTCCGCACCGTTGGCTTGCCAGCAGTATCGAAGACCTGCAAAGCAGCCTTGGTGGTCTTCCAGTCCACGATCCCAGCTGCTGCGGTGCCATCAGAAAGCAACACCAGGCCACGACCATGCATCGCCTGATCACCAACCACACCACCATAGGAAGCGTCCTTGGTGCCATCAGCATTCAACCGCACCAACTGAGTAGCCACCCCATTGATGACATTCTCATTACCCACCAACACATAGGCCCGATTGGAAGCATCAACCTGCAAGGACACATTCGGCTTCACCGCAACATTCGAAACCACAGTCAGGTTCACATCAGCGATCCCATTGTTGCCAAACGAGGAAACCGGGGTGCCATTGAGATTGAACCGCGCCACCCGCAACGTCGTACCAGCAGCATTCACACCAGCCACAGTCACCGTGTTGTTTGCCACCACAACCTTCTGCAGCAAGAACACTCCACCACCTGGGGCGGGGACTGTGACCTTGCCCGCGGACCCAAACGTTGAATCAACCTTTCCCGCAGACGTGAGCTTCATCAACAAACCAGAAGTTGTCGACTGACCCGAAACAAAAAGAGACCCATCAGAACCACGAGCCAGATCAACCGACTTACCCGCATCACCCTGGAAAAACGTGTTGCCAAAAATGTTCTGATTACCAAAGCCGGGATCGAGATTCTTGCCATCAGCATCAGTGCGGATCAAGAACCACTGACCATCCGCATTCGGATAAGAAGTCGGACCAGTAACCACGATCTTCCCATCCGGCTGCACCAAAGCAGCCGAAGCCTCATCAGCCCCACCAAGAATCGCCATCGTCTTCATCCCACCATCAGCAAAAGCCGAATCCGGCCCCACCGTGTCCGCCACAGCACCAGAAAACGGCAACACGATTCCGGCCACCAGTGTGGCCGTGGCTGCGATCGCAATGACGAAGCGCTTCAAGAGATCCTCCCAGCTGCGCGTGAAATTCGCGGGGTTATGTGGTTACAACGACCGGGAGGAAGACCTGACCCCAACAGCTCCAAGACTGGACCAGACCGGACATATCACCCGGCCTGGTCCGAGTTGATTCAGGCCTTGGAGGCTCCGAAGAACAGCGACCACAGCCACTGGAAGAAGCTACCCAGCCAGGACATGATCACATCACCGATGGTGACCGGCTTTGTCGTCGGCGAAGCAGTCGGAGTCGGGGTAGGCGTGGCCGTCGGCGTCGGGGTCGGAGTAGGAGTAGCCGTCACCGTAGGCGAGGGAGTCGGCGTCGGAGTAGGAGTAGGTGTCGGAGTCGCCGTAACGGTTGGGGTCGGCGTAGGAGTCGGCGTCGGTGTTGGGGTCGGAGTAGGAGTCGGAGTTGCCGTCACCGTAGGTGTCGGGGTGGGTGTTGGGGTGGAGGTCACGGTGACCTTGAATCGGTAGACCGCGACATCGGAGAAGGCATCCAACCCACCGGTCTTGGGGGTATAGGCACCAGGCACCAACAACCGGCCCTGAGAATCAACAGTGATATTGCTCGGCGCAATAAACGAGGCATTGGCATTGGTGTAAACATAGGCACCGTTATTGGCGAAGTTGGTGTCCACCGCACCAGCCTTGGTGAAACCAAACACCTTGACCGCAGATTCTGACCCAGTACCCCGGGCCGCCAACACCAAACGATCACCAGACTGGGTCAAACCACGCGGATAATCCAGAGCAGTACCAGGAACCACCGTCCGCACCGTTGGCTTGCCAGCAGTATCGAAGACCTGCAAAGCAGCCTTGGTGGTCTTCCAGTCCACGATCCCAGCTGCTGCGGTGCCATCAGAAAGCAACACCAGGCCACGACCATGCATCGCCTGATCACCAACCACACCACCATAGGAAGCGTCCTTGGTGCCATCAGCATTCAACCGCACCAACTGAGTAGCCACCCCATTGATGACATTCTCATTACCCACCAACACATAGGCCCGATTGGAAGCATCAACCTGCAAGGACACATTCGGCTTCACCGCAACATTCGAAACCACAGTCAGGTTCACATCAGCGATCCCATTGTTGCCAAACGAGGAAACCGGGGTGCCATTGAGATTGAACCGCGCCACCCGCAACGTCGTACCAGCAGCATTCACACCAGCCACAGTCACCGTGTTGTTTGCCACCACAACCTTCTGCAGCAAGAACACTCCACCACCTGGGGCGGGGACTGTGACCTTGCCCGCGGACCCAAACGTTGAATCAACCTTTCCCGCAGACGTGAGCTTCATCAACAAACCAGAAGTTGTCGACTGACCCGAAACAAAAAGAGACCCATCAGAACCACGAGCCAGATCAACCGACTTACCCGCATCACCCTGGAAAAACGTGTTGCCAAAAATGTTCTGATTACCAAAGCCGGGATCGAGATTCTTGCCATCAGCATCAGTGCGGATCAAGAACCACTGACCATCCGCATTCGGATAAGAAGTCGGACCAGTAACCACGATCTTCCCATCCGGCTGCACCAAAGCAGCCGAAGCCTCATCAGCCCCACCAAGAATCGCCATCGTCTTCATCCCACCATCAGCAAAAGCCGAATCCGGCCCCACCGTGTCCGCCACAGCACCAGAAAACGGCAACAAGGTCATCGCAATTAGCGTCGCCACAGCGGCAACCACAACGGTGATTTTCTTCAAGAGATCCTCCAGTGAAGGCGCAAATCAGCCCCGATTCCGACTCACGCTACGGAGTGTGGGTGAGCTGAGCCACTTCCGCTGCCTGCCGGACCAGACCGGCCAGGGGGCTGACGCGACTCAGGAATCCCCGGTGTGATCGCTCTCCAATTTGAAGTGACGGCCACTGATCGAGGTTGGTTCGATCACCATCACGTGGGATTTGGGTACCGCGATCCAGGGCTGGATGGTTTCCCGGAGATCGTCGGCAATCTGTTCGGACAACTCCCGACAGTTTCCATGTACGACAACACTTGTGGCCTGATCCCCAACCCACTCATCGACCTCGAAGGCGACATCGTGGTCCAGGAGGATGCCCAGAAGTTTGGATCCCTCAGCAGTGCGGAAGTAGATATTGCGGCCGTGAACCTTGTAGTTGATGGGCAGCACCTCAACCTTCTCCACCATGTGGAAACCAAGGCGGCCCAATTTGTGTCGTCCCAGGAACTCCCATGCCGCAGGTTCATCCATGGTTTGCACCAGGTCCTCGAAGAACTCCATCAACAGATCCTAGCCATAGGTGTCACGTGGTCCCCTGCCCCTGACGCTGAGTCGGCCCCGTTTCCAGGAGGGCGCATTCGGACCACGGACATCGATCTCCAATACGGTGCCCTCACCGAGTACTTCGTTGAGTCTCCGCACCACATCTGCTGCCATCAATCTCAGTTGGGTGGCCCACGCGGTGCTGTCCGCACTGATCAGTAGTTTGCCCTCGGCGAAGGATTCCGGTTTGCAGTGCGCGGCCACATCGTTACCCATGATCGCATTCCAGCGGGAGAAGACCCCGTGCACTGCCAGTTGGGTTCCCCAGCCCTGATCACTCACCAGTTGGGACATCGATTCATCCACGGTGACCAGATCATCACCAGTCACGCTTCGGGGCGCCTGCTCCCGACGGATCTCAGCGGACAGTGACCTGGGTCGTTGGCGCGGCGTACGTCCGATCAGGTTGCCAGCCACCATCCGGGCCAGGTCGAGACCCTCCTCATCAGGTGGGCTGGATTCGGTCATGACTCAAGGATGCCATTACGGGGTCCTCACCGATCCCTCCGCGACCACGAATCGGTTGCCGTGCAGAGCGGGTGGGATGTCCTCCGCAACAGCGGCGGTAATCAACACTTGTTCGGCGTCACAGATGTACTCAGCCAACTGAGTACGGCGCCCGGAGTCCAGCTCAGCGAAGACGTCATCCAGGACCAGGATCGGATCATCACCATCTGCTCGCAACAGGTCATAAGAGGCCAAGCGCAGCGCTAATGCGAACGACCAGCCCTCACCATGGCTGGCATAGCCCTTCACTGGGAACTCATCCAGCCAGCAGACCAGGTCGTCGCGGTGGGGACCGACCAGGGACACCCCGCGGGTGAGTTCATCCCTACGTCTAATGGAAATTTGCTCCAGCATGGCCGACTCCAGATCGGTCTGGCTGGTGGCATCGGTCTCAAAGGAGGGTTGGTACCTGATGCTGGCATCATCGCGGCTGGCTCCGCGGGCCACTGCGGCGTACGCCTTGCCGAGTAGGGGAGCCAGTTCCAGGGTTAGTTGTTGCCGAGCAGCCATGATCTCGGCCCCAAAGCGGGCCAGGTTCTGGTCCCAAATCTCCATGGTTAGCTGCCCGGATTCATCCAATCCCCGGGTCCGGGCGGTTTTCAACAAGGTGTTGCGTTGTTTCAGGACCCGGTCATAGTCGCTGCGAACTCCGGCATACCTTGGTCCCTGGAGTACTCGCAGATCGTCGGCAAATTTGCGCCGTTCACTGGGATCTCCCTTGACCAGGGCCAGGTCATCTGGTGCGAAGACGACCGTGCGCACCAACCCCAGTAGATCCCGGGCCCGCGGTAGCGGGCCGCGATTAATTTTGGCCTTGTTGGATTTGCCGGCCAGGATTGCGATTTCCAGAATTGCGGTGCGTCCGTCCCGGACCACTGCCGCCCGGATCACCGCCTGCTCAGCTCCCTGACGAATCAGTGGCAAGTCCGAGGCAACCCGGTGACTGGACAGCCGGGAGAGATAGTCCAGAGCCTCGACGATATTGGTTTTTCCCTGACCATTACGGCCGATGAACGAGGTGACTCCGGGTTCCAGGTCTATCTGCAGGCTGGGCCAGGACCGAAAATCGTGCAGCGAGAGGTGTGCGGTGTACAAGGTTTAGTTGCCAGGGCTTCCTGGGGTTTCCGGGTGTACGGCGTGCCCCCCGAACTGGTTGCGCATTGCCGCAATCGCTTTCATTGCCGGACTGTCCTCCTGCCGGGAACTGAACCTGGCGAACAACGATGCCGCAATCACATTCATCGGTACGGCGTGCTCAATCGCTGCCTCCACCGTCCAGCGACCCTCGCCGGAGTCATCGGCATAGCCGCGGATGGCAGCAAGATGGTTGTCCTCCTGCAGGGCTCGCACCAACAGGTCCAACAGCCAGGAGCGGATCACCGTGCCCTCCCGCCAGGAGTCGAAAATTTCGGTGACATTTTCGACCAGGTCGGTGGTTTCGAGCAGTTCCCAACCCTCGGCATAAGCCTGCATGATGGCGTATTCGATGCCGTTGTGGACCATCTTGGCGAAGTGGCCGGCACCCACACTGGTTCCGGCATGGACAAATCCGGATTCGCCTGTTGGCTTCAGAGCAGCAAATACCGGTTGCGCCCGGGCCACGTCCTCAGCAGCACCCCCACACATCAGGGCATAGCCATTCTCCAGACCCCAAACTCCGCCGGACACCCCACAATCCAGGAAGCCGATCCCCTTGGCGGCAAGCAGTTCGGCATGGATCAGGTCATCGGTCCATTTGGAGTTGCCACCATCGATGACCAGGTCCCCGGGTGCAAGTAGATCTGCCAATTGGGTGATCGTGGTTTTGGTGGGAGTCCCTGCTGGGACCATTACCCAGACCAATCTGGGAGCAGGAAGCCCGGCCACCAGATCGTCAAGGGAGCCCACATCACTGATGTCTGGGTCACGGTCATAACCAATGACCTTGATCCCGGCCGCCTGGATCCGGGTCCGCATGTTGCTGCCCATTCTGCCCAGACCAATCAGGCCGATCTGCATGGGATCTGATGGCATTGGCAGCACCCCTCCGGGTCAGGACAGCAAACGACGTGGCATCAAGAGGTACTTGAAGTCACTTTCGGGTTCACCCTCGAGACTACTCAAGCCCGAAATGACCACCGGCTTTGATGCCTGGGTGAAGGCCAATTCCACGAACTGACTCTCGATTACGCCGAGTCCCTCAAGCAGGTATTGCGGATTGAATCCGGTGGTGATGTCGGCACCAGTCACATTTGCCTCAACGGATTCACTTGCCATTGCATCCTCACCAGAACCGGCATCAAGGGTGAGCATGCCCTCGGTGAAGGCCAACTGGACTGCGGTGTTCCGATCAGCCACCAGGGCTACCCGCTTGAGCGAGTCGATCAATTGTCCACGATCGAGCCGGGCAGTGGTTTGGTGTTCATTGGGGAACAGGGAGCGAACCTTGGGGAACTCACCATCAAGCAGTCGGGTCGTGGTGCGTCGTACGCCGCCGGCAACGGTGCCCTCAAATCCGATCACTCCCTCACCACTGCCTGAAGTGGACAGCGCAATGGTGATGTCGGCGCCACCGGTAAGAGCCTTGGCGGTGTCACCCAGGACTCGAGCCGGGACCAGGGCCGCCGCGGAAATGTCACTTGCATCCGGAGCCCAGTTGAGTTCGCGTTGGGAGAGCCGGAACCGGTCAGTGGCCAGCAGGGCGATGGAGTCGCCGTCCATTTCGACCCGCACACCGGTGAGCACCGGAAGCATGTCGTCGCGACCGGCAGCAGTCACTGCCTGAGCCACTGCATGTGCAAAGGTCTCGCTGTTGACCTTGCCCTTGGCTTCAGGCATCTGCGGAATCGGTGGGTAATCCTCGACCGGAAGGGTGGGCAGACTGAAGCGGGCTGAACCACAGGTGAGCATCACTTTGGGACCCTCAGTGGTGAACTCAACTGGTTTGTTCGGCAGGCTGCGACAGATATCAGAGAGCAACCGACCAGATACCAGAGCCCGACCTTCCTCGGTTACCTCGGCGGCCAGGGTGGCCCGAGCTGAGGTCTCATAGTCAAAAGAGGAAAGGACCAATCCATCACTGCCATCGAAATTGCCTGCCTCGATCAACAGACCAGCCAACACGGGCATGCTGGGCCGGATCGGCAGGGTACGAGCAGACCAGGCCACGGCATCGGTCAGGACATCGCGGTCAACGCGAAACTTCACGTCGGTTTTCCTCTCTATCTGGGATGAGCACTATGCCACCTGGGGGTGATCCGAGCCACACCGGATCTGGTTATCCACACACGGGTCGAGTGGCGACTTTCCACGGCGATCGGGAAATTTGTAAATTCAGTAGTAGTAGTAGGGCCTGTGGAATCTGTGGAAAACACTTCTTTGTGCTGGTCAGGATCAATTTAAGGCTGTGCATTGGTTGTGCCTTCAGCTGTTGAAAACTAAATCACAAGGTGGACATTTTCTGGCCGCTGGGGATTTGATGCAGGGTTTCCCACAGTCGTTCCCCAGCGTAGTACCCAGAAAGCGGTGCTGTCCTGCACATCTTTCAACGTTGTGATTCGGACGGTGCGGGTCACATTGCGGCTTGCTTGATCCGATTGGTCAACTCTGAGACCTGATGGAACAGGCTCTTACGCTCGGCCAGGCCCTTGCGGATCCGACTTTCGGCATTCATCACCGTGGTGTGGTCCCGACCACCGAAGTGTTCCCCGATCTTGGGTAGTGACATCGGGGTGAGCTCTCGACACAGGTACATCGCAATCTGACGAGCGGTGGTCAGCGAACGTACTCGGCTGGGACCGGTCAGGTCGTCGATGGTGAAGCCGAAGTAGTTTGCGGTTTGGGCCATGATCAAACCCGCGGTCACTTCTGGCTCACCGCCTTCTGGGATCAGATCCTTCAGCACGATCTCGGCCAGGGTCAGATCGACATCCTGGTTGTTGATGCTGGCAAATGCCGTCACCCGGATCAGGGCACCCTCGAGCTCGCGGATATTTGTCTGGATCCGACTGGCGATGAACTCCAATACATCTGCTGGCGCACTAAGTCGATCCGCTGCCTGCTTCTTTCGCAGGATAGCGATCCGGGTCTCCAGATCTGGTGGCTGTACGTCGGTGAGCAGTCCCCACTCGAACCGGTTGCGCAGGCGATCCTCGAGCTGGGTCAGGTGCTTGGGCGGTCGATCAGAGGTGATCACGATCTGTTTGTTGGCATTGTGCAGTGCATTGAAGGTGTGGAAGAACTCCTCCTGGGTTTGCTGCTTGCCCTCCAGGAACTGGATGTCATCAATCAGCAGTAGGTCCACATCCCGGTAGCGGCGCTGCATACCAGCAGTGCTGCCATCCTGGATGGAGTTGATCACGTCATTTGTGAAGGCCTCAGAGGAGACATAACGGATCCGGGATCCGGTCCAGATATTGGCCACGTAGTGACCGATGGCATGAAGTAGATGGGTCTTGCCCAGTCCGGAGTCGCCATAGATCATCAACGGGTTGTACGAACGCCCCGGAGCTTCGGCCACTGCCGCAGCTGCGGCATGGGCAAATCGGTTGGACTGGCCGATCACGAAGGTTTCGAACTGATAGCGCGGGTTGAGTTGCAGCTCAGGTGATCCCGAAACTGTTAATCGATTTGTCGACAAGTCACCAGATCGATTAATCGTTTGCCGGGGTTCAGTCTGGGATCTGGTCGGCAATTGGGTGACATTGCCCAGATCCCCATCCTCAGCCGGCCGGGAAGAGTGCAACTCACTCTTCTGGTGGTCTGCCTGAGGTGGGATATAGGGGGTCTCCAGGTCTGGGTCCACCTCGACGACCAGGCGCATCGGCCGGCCCAGATGTTCGCTGAGTCCATCCTCGAGTCGAGTGCGAGCGCGACCTTCGATCTGGGTACGGGAGAAGGCATTGGGAACCGCGATGATCACGATCCCATCGGCGACCATTTTCAGTTTGCTGGAAGACAACCAGGTGCGTTCATTTGGTGGTAGTCGTTCGGTGATGGAGGGCCAAATAGCTGTGAGTTCAGCCAGATCCGGATTGGTCTCCCCATTGGTCACTTCGTTATCTCCCCTACCTGGTGACTGTCCACATACTTCTCCACAGACTGTGGGTATCTGAACCGGAAAACCCGTCTTTTCTGTGGATTGGGAGACGCTAACAAGCCAGAGGGCTGTGGATCAACTCGATATCCACAGGTTTTTGTCCGCTTCGGCGTGTCGTTTCCGGATAGTCCGAATGACCATGGAATTATTGCTCGTTTGGGCTATGTCTGCAGCGTTCCGGTTGCGCTACGACTTCAGGCTGCATTCAGCTTCAACGCTGGTCGGGCAAACCAAACCGTACGGTGGCTCCACACACCAGGTGCAGTGCGCTTACCGGAACAAACGATGATCACTGCCTGGGGTGGACCATCGGTTGCGTAGATCTTGTTCAGCTCAGCATCGGTCACGTGTTCGGCGTTGACCTCAATGCGCTCGATGACCTGATAGCACAGGGTTTTGCCTCCGGGGCCGAACAGGGCCAGCGAGCCACCGGTACCCAAGCCATCAAGGAGTCG
>CAZRKI010000061.1:9303-12494 GCA_964600765.1 uncultured Marmoricola sp. | reverse complement strand
GCTCCTACCTGGGTTGGGGTGGTGCGATCTGTGTTGGTGCCGTCCCCCAACTGCCCGTCGTTGTTGTTGCCCCAGCACCACAGGGTTCGGTTGGATTTGATCATGCACGTGTGGTACCCACTTGCGGCGATCCTGGGTGCTGGTTGTGGTGCCGGTGGCTGGGGTAGTGGTGGGCTCGGTTTGCGGCAACCCTTGCGCTTCTTACCCTTCTTGCCTTTCTTGGCCTTCTTGCACTTCTTCTTTTTCTTATGCTTCTTCTTGTCGGCATGGGCAGATCCGGAGTCCTGGGCACTAACCCCAGCGTTTCCTGGGCTGCTCGGTGACGCCAAGGCCGGGGCACTGAGCCCAGCCCAGACCAACAACACCGAAACCAAAACCACCAACAACCGGCGAACACCCATGACTACCCCACCATGATCAAAGTTGAAAAATCAGTGAACAGAACATACTGGGTTCCAACCGGCCGGGTAAAGACCCACCAGAAACCAATCCCAACCAGCAATCAACTCAAAATCAACGTCGGGATGCTGCGGTGGATGTTGGTGCCATCACCGAGCTGCCCGTCACTGTTGTAGCCCCAGCACCACAGCGTGTTGTTGGTCCGTGTGGCACACGTGTGAGCAACGCCCGCGGTGATGTTGTTCCAGTCGGCCGATGCTCCCACCTGCGTTGGGGTGTTGCGATCTGTGTTGGTGCCGTCCCCCAACTGCCCGTAGTTGTTGTTGCCCCAACACCACAACGAATTGTTGGTTTTGGTGGCACACGTGTGGTAGCCGCCGGCGGTGATCTCTGATTTCCAGTCGGCCGAGGCTCCTATCTGGGTGGGGGTGTTGCGGTTGGTGTTCGTGCTATCGCCGAGCTGCCCGTCACTGTTGTAGCCCCAACACCACAGCGTGTTGTTGGTCCGGGTGGCACACGTGTGAGCAACGCCCACGGTGATGTTGTTCCAGTCGGCCGCGACTCCTACTTGGGTGGTGGTGTTGCGATCGGTGTTGGTGCCATCCCCCAACTGCCCGATACCGTTGTAGCCCCAACACCACAGCGTGTTGTTGGTTTTGGTGGCACACGTGTGAGAACCACCGGCGGTGATGTTGTTCCAGTCAGCAGCGACTCCCACCTGGGTTGGAGTGTTGCGATTTGTGTTGGTGCCATCACCCAACTGCCCATTGGCGTTGTAGCCCCAGCACCACAGCGTGCCATTGGTTTTGGTGGCACACGTGTGCGAATCACCGGCGGTGATGTTGTTCCAGTCAGTCGCGGCCCCTACCTGGGTTGGAGTGTTGCGGGGGGTGTTGGTGCCATCCCCCAACTGGCTACCACCGTTGCTGCCCCAGCACCACAGGGTCCGGTTGGATTTGATCATGCAGGTGTAGTACGCACCTGCGGCGATCCTGGGTGCTGGTTGTGGTGCAGGAGGCAGGGGTAGCGGTGTTGTCGCTTTACGACAACCCTTGCGTTTCTTCCCCTTCTTTTTCTTGCCTTTCTTGGCCTTCTTACACTTCTTCTTTTTCTTATGCTTCTTCTTGTCGACCTAAACAGATCCGGAGTCCTGGGCACTTACCCCAGCGTTTCCTGGACTGCTCGGTGACGCCAAGACCGGCGCACTGAACCCAGCCCAAATCAACAACACCGAAACCAAAACCACCAACAACCGACGAACACTCATGACTACCCCACCATGATCAAAGTTGAAAAATCAGTGGACAGAACATAACCAGTTCCAACCGGCCCGGTAAAGACCCACCCAACACCAAAGGGTGCCATCTGATTTCACCACGCAGGAGTGCTACTCACCCGACATCAACTGACTTCAAAACCACCCAGGCTGGTGGGGGAGGAAGGGTGATTGGTGAGTCTTGGGTCTGCAACAAAGCCGCCGGGCTTTCTTGCTCTTGTGTTCCTGTCTCCACTGCTTGCGCCTGCGTAGTTGGCTGCTCTGCCCGGCCGCATGGAGCGAAACTCAGGTGCGTACCATCCGTGCGATTGCAGCCGAAGCCTCCGCGATCTTCTCATCGGCTACCGGGCCGCCGGCCCGGGCGGCGTCAAGTACGCAGTGCTTGAGATGGTCATCCAGCAGCCCCAGACCGACTGATTCCAGGGCCTTGGTCAGGGCACTGATCTGGGTGAGGATGTCAATGCAGTACTTGTCCTCATCGATCATCTTGTGGATGCCGCGGGCCTGACCCTCGATCCGTTTGAGTCGGGCCAGGTAGCGGGCCTTGTCGGAGATATATCCGTGCTGGCTCATCAGGACTCCTTGACTGGTTTGAAGGCCCGCAGACGCAGGCTGTTGCTGACCACGAAGACGCTGGAGAAGGCCATCGCAGCTCCCGCGATCATGGGGTTGAGCAGCCCCAGAGCCGCCAACGGGACAGCGGCCACGTTGTAGGCAAACGCCCAGAACAGGTTGGTCCGGATCGTGGCCAACGTCTTCCTGGACAAGCGGATCGCGTCAGCTGCGCTGCGCAGGTCACCACGAACCAGGGTGAGATCGGCGGCCTCGATGGCCACGTCGGTACCGGTGCCCATCGCCAGCCCCAGGTCGGCCTGGGCCAGTGCAGGGGCGTCGTTCACCCCATCGCCGACCATCGCCACCACGCGACCCCGGCCCTGGAGTTCCTTGATCACATCGACCTTGTCCGCGGGCAACACCTCGGCGTGAACCTCGGTGATCCCGACCTCGCCGGCCACTTGTTCAGCCACGGCCCGGTTGTCACCGGTGAGCAGCACCGGCTCCAGGCCGAGGCCAGTGAGTAGTTGGATGGCTTCGCGGCTGGTGGGTTTGAGCTGATCGGATACGACGAGCAGCCCGCGGGCGGCGCCATCCCAGCCGACGGCGACGACCGTACGACCCTGGGTTTCATGGTGTCGCTTGGCCGTGCTCAGCTCATTGGGCAGTGGTTGGGACCATTCGATGAGCAGGGCCTCGCGTCCCACCAGGACGGCGTGTCCGTCGATGATGCCCTGGACCCCCAACCCCTCGACATTGGCAAAATCCTCCGGCTCGAGCAGATCCACCTCGGCTGCTGCCGCCGTGGCGATCGCCTGGGCGATCGGGTGTTCGGAGGCGTGCTCCAACGAACCAGCCAGGCGCAGCAGGTCTGAGCGGTCGACACCTTCAGCGGTCACCACCTCATGCAGGCTCATCCGGCCGGTGGTGACGGTGCCGGTCTTGTCGAGCACGATGGTGT
>CAZRKI010000061.1:0-9293 GCA_964600765.1 uncultured Marmoricola sp. | reverse complement strand
CTGGATCTGGCTGAGCGCCCCGGTTACCGCATCGAACCCGGTGGCCAGCACGATGGTGTCGACCCGGCGAGTGGACTCCAGGATCTCCGGACCCTTGATCAGGATGCCCAGTTGGGCGCCCCGCCCGGTGCCGACCAGCAGCGCAGTCGGGGTGGCCAGGCCCAGGGCGCAGGGGCAGGCGATGATCAACACGGCGACTGCGGCCGCGAACGCCTGGGACGCGTCGTACCCAAGGGCGAGCCAGGTGATCAGGGTGCCGATGGCGATCACGATCACGATGGGGACGAAGACACCTGAGATGCGGTCGGCCAGGCGTTGCACGGGCGCCTTGCCGGATTGGGCATCCTCAACCAGTTGGGCCATCTGAGCCAGGGCAGTGTCGGCGCCAACCCGGGTGGCCCGCACGATCAGGCGTCCACCCGCATTGACGGTGGCGCCGGTGACCGGGTCACCCTCGGTGACCTCGACGGGCACCGATTCGCCAGTCAGCATGGACATGTCCACGGCTGAGGCGCCGCGAACCACGACCCCATCGGTGGCGATCTTCTCGCCGGGCCGGACCACGAATTCAGCGCCAACCTGTAGGTCCTCGATGGGGATCAGAGTTTCGGTGCCGTCTCGGAGTACGGTCACCTCCTTGGCGCCCAGACCCATCAGGGCCCGCAGCGCCGCACTAGCCTGCTTCTTGGAGCGCTTCTCGAAGTAGCGACCGGCCAGGACGAACATGGTGACCCCAGCTGCCACCTCCAGATAGATGGAGCCAGCGGCATCGGCGTTGGTGAAGTCGAAACCATGGGTCATGCCGGGCATGCCGGCGTGCCCGAAGAAGAGGGCGTAGAGCGACCAGGCGAATGCCGACATGGTGCCCACCGAGATCAGGGTGTCCATGGTGGCGGCGCCGTGACGCAGGTTGGTCAGGGTCGCCCGGTGGAATGGCCAGGCGCCCCAGGTCACCACCGGTGCAGCCAGGGTGAGGCTGAGCCACTGCCAGTTGGTGAACTGCCACGCCGGGACCATCGCCAGGATGATCACCGGGACCGAGAGGATGATCGATCCGATCAGGTGTTGGCGCAGCCCGAGGAGCTCTGGATCCACGGGATCAGCCGTTTCGGCAATCGGCTCGGGGGTGGGCAGTACCGCCGTGTAGCCGGTCTTCTCGACCTCGGCGATGATCAATGCGGGGTCGAGGTTGGTGACCACATGAGCCTTCTCGGTGGCGTAGTTGACACTGGCCTCCACCCCCTCGAGCCGGTTGAGCTTCTTCTCGATCCGGTTGGCGCAGGAGGCGCAGGTCATGCCGCCGATCTCCAGCTCCAGATTCGTCATCGCCATTGCCTCCTTCGGGCTGGATCGGTCAGGCGGGGGTGGCTTCGTAGCCGGCCTCGTCGACCGCAGCCAATACGTCGGCATCGGTGAGCGGCTCAGCGGAGGTGATCACCAGCTGCCCGGTCTGGGCCGAAACCGCCACATCCTGAACCCCAGCGATCTTGGATACCTCTTCGCGGACCGCACCCTCGCAGTGCCCGCAGGTCATCCCGGTTACTTGATAGGTAGAAGTAGTCATGCTCACCAATATACCCCCTGGGGGTATAAAACCCAAACCCCTGCCGAGGCGGCAGTAGTTAACACGCCGAGGCGGCAGTAATTAACACGCCGAGGCGGCACTAAATAACAACCCAGGCCGGCGCTTGCGTCATCCGGACGGTGCGTTTTCGGCGTAACGTCGTACGAATTGTGGCCTGGGACCCACAATTCGTACGACGTCCCGGGGGGCCAGCACGAAACGTATGACACAACCGGTGTGAACTACTGCCGCCTCGGCATCAGGGGGCGACAGCCTGCTCCAACTCGGTCAGCGCTTCGCCGCAGTACACCGCCAGCCGCTGCAGATGGGGTACGGCGTCGCGATCGCCAACGAAACCCACATTCATCCAACCGGCGTAGCTCTGCACCGTGATATTCAGCGCGAAGCCATGAGCCGGGATCGACATGGGGAAGACCGCCTCCAGTCTGGATCCAGCCAGATACAAAGGCTTGGTGGGTCCGGCCAGATTCGAGATGCACAGGTTGAAGGTGGTCGGAAGCAGATTCTTCACCCCGGCCATCGCGGTGAAGGTCTGGAAGGCCACCGGAGCGAACAGATAACCGGTGTAGGCGATCGAGGAGTACTGCCCCATCTCCTTGAACTGCTTCTTGGTGGCCCTGGTGGAGCGGCGTACTGCCTTGAGTTGATCAACGGCGTCATCAACATCGGTGGCCAGTGAGACCAGAGTGGCCGCCACCAGGTTGCCGCCTCCCTGGTCGTCGTCAGTGCGGATGTTCATCGGCACGAAGGCAACCATCGGGTCCTTGGGCAACTCCTCCAATTCGTCGAGATAGCGGCGCAGGCCGCGTCCGAAGATCGCGAGCATCACGTCATTGAGGGTGCTGTTGGTGGCCTTGCCGATCGCCCGCAACCGGGCCGTATCCCAATGCTGAGTGGCCAAGCGACGATTGCGTCCGGTCTGGGCATTGAGGATCGTGTCGGGGGCCTCGCGGCCGGTGACCATCTTGTCGCTACCGATACCGGTCTCCAGTTTGAGCACCGCCTTGGTCACATCGCCCACGGCGCCAACTGTGTTGAGCGCCGCCTTGGTGACGCCAACGGCGCTACTGGTCATCTGCTTGGCAAAGGACCGGACCTGCTTCGGCGGCTTGGGTCGAGGCGGTGTCGGTGCTGCCCAGAAGGGCAGGGTGTCCAGGTCGTCCGGTGAATCACTCAGCGATCTGGCCAGCAGTTTGACGCTGGAAAAACCATCCATCAGGGAGTGGTGGATCTTGGCGTAGATCGCGAAGCGGCCATCCTGCAGGCCCTCGATCACGTGGCATTCCCAAAGCGGGCGACTCATGTCGAGCTGGTGACTGTGCAGCCGGGACACCAGGATGCCCAGTTCGCGGTCATCACCGGGGGAGGCCAGGGCCGAGCGGCGTACGTGGTATTCGATGTCGAACTCCTCATCCTCAACCCAACTCTGCAAGGGATGGGAGAGGAGTTGCGGATGGGAGAGCCGTTTGCTGAAGGTCGGGGTCGGGGGTTTCTCACGCAACCGGTAGACCAGATCCCGCAGGTACGACGAGTCCGCATCTGCAGGCGGGGTGAAGGGCATCAGCGCCGCCACATGCATCATCGTGCGAGGAGTCTCGACGAGAAGGAACATGGAGTCGGTCGGCGGCAACAGTTGCCGCTTGCGACCTGCCATCAGCTACTTCTCCGTGGTCGTCAGCCGCCGATAGGGGATCCAATCCCCTTCGGGCAGGGCCAACCGGTCGGCAATGATGCGCAAAACCTGCATGTTGTGACCGTAGCCCAAATGAGTGCCGCGTACCTCAATGTTTTCAGTGGTCTCGGCAGGAAGACTCGTGCAGCACTCCCAGGAGACAATGCCGTCGGTGCGCGAGTAGATGCAGGTGGTGGGCACGGTCAGGGGTTCGGCGCGTCCGAACTTCGCCTCTTCGGTCATCAGGCTTTCCAGATGCTCGCCCCGATTGACCGCCCGGTACAGCCGCCAGGCGCGACTGGCCTGCACGTTGCCGCGGATCGGCGAACCCAGGGTGATCACGTTGCGGATCAGGTCGGGGTACTCCCGGGCCACCTCGCGGGCGTAGATGCCACCGGCGCTCCAGCCGATCAGGCTGATCCGACGCCCATGGAAGGCATGCAGGCCCAGCACGCGGGCGCGAAGCTTGTCCTCGACCTTCGGATTCACCCCAAGGTTGGTGCCGAGATTCCAGTCGTGGGTGTAGTAGCCAAGGTCGCGAAGGAAGTCGCGTAGGTACTTCGTGGAGGCGCGTCCGGCCAGGAACCCGGGGAGCACCAGCACCGGATGGCCATCCCCCTGGGGCAGGGTGCGCAACTCGTCGCGACCGCGTTGGGCCCGAACCATCTCCACAGCGGTCAGCCACTCCAGCCCGGTGTGGCGAACCTTTGGACGCCGGGCTCGATCGGCATTTGGGGGGGAACTCTGCGGCATGGGTTCGATCAGGCTCATGGGGACCTCCGTTCGGACTTGTTCCTGATCAACTGTGTAACGGATCCCGAGTCCAGAAAAGGGACAGCCGCGCCCGGGCTAGTCCGATTGAGGCCGTTTTGTAACCCTTGGCGTCAGGCGGTTTCAGCCGCTGCGGCCAGTTTGGCCAGGCCCCGGTCGTAATCCTTCGCGATGGCCTTGTCGAAGAAGAGTTTGCCCATGGACGCCATCAGCACATTGCGCTGGCCGGTCATCGACCACACCACGCGAGTTCCCTCGCCTGCTGGAGTGAGGACAAAGGTGGTCTGATTGGTGGCCTTGAACGGCACCAGGAAGCACAGTTCGATCTCGATTCGACCCGGCTGGGAGCTGGTGATCTCCATGGTGCCGCTGCCCACCTGCTTGTTTCCCTCCCAGGCGTATTTGGCACCGAGTCCGGATTCTGCGCCCGAGAAGGTGCGTTTCAGTTCCGGATCCCGCTCTTCCCATGGGGACCAATGCACCCAGTTGCGGAAGTCATTGATCAGGGCATGCACCTGATCTGGGCTTGCCTGGATGGTGGTCTCGCGGGACAGGCTGAAGGCTGGCATTTTTGCAGCCTAGGGCCATTCGTACCCCGTTGGTCAAGCGGTGCTCTTGATGGCACGGGCGGTGGCGCTCAGGGCCAGCATCCGGACCAGATCCAGGGGAGCCGCAACCTGCCCGGTCGCCGCGCCCACGAAGCCATCGCCATCGAAACGGGAATGGGGCGGGGTGATGGAGCGGGCCAACCCGTCGTGAGCGCCCTGGGCCAGGACCCGGCAACTGACCTTGTCCAGCGCCGCGTTGGTGATCACCACGCCAATAATGGTGTTCTGGCGATCGAAATCGAAACCGGTGCTGACCCCATCCAAGGCTTCGGTTGTGAGCTCTCCGGTGATATCCCCGAAGGCATTGCAGGCCATGATCGCCTCCACCACCAGGTCGCCGCGGGTCTCCACTGCAAAACCCAGGCCTCCGGGTGAGGTTGGGGTGGGTGGCTCCTGGCGCCACTTGGCGGCGTACGCGCCGGTGCCGGCGCCGACCCTTCCGATGGGGAAGTCCGCGCTCGCGGTGCGGGCCGCGTCGTACCCATTGGTGGGGGTGGGCCGCACGGAGCCGTCACCAACGGCAAGGTCGAACAGCGCCATCGTGGGCACGATCGGTACGACGCCACCCGGGGTGAGCACCCCACGCCCATGCTCGGCCAGCCAACTAACCACGCCATCAGCGGCGGCCAAACCGAAGACCGACCCTCCAGTTAGGCACACCGCATCGACTGTGGTGACCGATTTCTCGGGCTCCAGACAGATCAGCTCCCGGCTGGCCGGGGCCCCACCGCGTACCTCATAGGAGGCGCAACTGCCTTCTGGAAGCAGGATCGCGGTGCACCCGGTTTGCGCGTCCGGATCGGTCCAGTGCCCAACCTGCACCAGCGCGCTGGTCACCCGTCCCGAATCGTTCATGGGGCGATCCTGGTTCTCCTCGAGGCGGCAGTAATTAACACGCTAGACCCCAGGTGGCCTCGTTCCCCGGGCGGGGATCCAGTCGGGATCCCTGCCGATGAACGCCATTAACTTTTCGACCTCGGGCGCATCCTCGGCTACTGGCTGTCTGGGACCGAAATGCTCACCGCGCATCATCTGGTCCATTGGTTCCATGCCAACCAGCATCCCGGCGGCCGTTGCCTGATCGAGCCCATGTTCCTGCCCAGTGGCCATGGCCAGATCCCATGAATGCATGAAGATGTCACCGGTGTAGAAGTTGTTGATCATCTGGCTCAGCGGTTGTTCACCCAAGGTGTCGCTGGAGAAGTCGGCGTTTGCGGACTCAGGATCATCCAGAAGGCGTTGCACCTGGGCGGTCTGGTGCTGCCAGGCACCGAGCAGGTCGGCTCTGGGGTCCGGCCCCGCGCTGATTTCGTACGACGTGCCCTCGGCCAACATCGCCGGAAACCAGGTCAGCAGGTGCTCAACGACATCCCTGGCCTGCCACCCGGGAACGGGGGAGGGGGCGTCCCAGTTCGTCGTACCCTCGATCAGGCGAGCGAAGTTGGCTGCGGCTATCTGGTGGAACTCAGCTTGTGGTGTGGACATGAATCCAGCCTAGGCCTGGGGTCCAGCCTTGTTAATTACTGCCGCCTCGGCAGTACAAGGTGCTGTTAATTACTGCCGCCTCGGCGTGTTAATTACTGCCGCCTCGGCGGGCGGTTGAGGGTGCGGAAGAAGGACTTGTTGTTGGTGTACAGGCCGGTGAACTGGGGGAACAACTCGTCATAAATGATGGTGTTCTCCGGGTTCGGGGTGAAGGTGCCGTCCAGGGGGATGAGGTCACGCACGTGCTCGGGGTCCACCAGCCCGGTGGCCAGGCCGAAGTAGATGCCACAACCGCGTAATCCACCCAGCAAGGGCTCGGCCACCCGCTCCAGGCGCCGATTGAGTACGTCGGCCAGGATCTGGCACCACAGGTCGATCCGGGCGCCGCCGCCCATGAGTCGGATCGTGTCGAACCTGGTGCCAGCAAATTTCTCGGTCGGCCCGAGCAGCCAGGGCAGGTTCAACGCCACTCCCTCCAGGACCGCCCGGGTCAGATGCCCCTGGGTGGTGTCCAGGGAGAGATTGTGGAAGCCGCCACGGGCGTACCGATCATCGATCGGACTGCGCTCGCCGCTCAGCCATGGGGTGAACAGCACCCGGTCCGAGCCCGGTGCCACCCGGGATGCCTCGGCGACCAGATCGTCGTACTCCTGCCCGACAGCCATGTTGGCGCGATACCACTCCAGGCAGCGCCCGGCATTGTCCTGATTGTTGGCGATGATGTATTTCGGCCCGACTCCGAGCCCGGGCACTGATGCCATCTGCTTGATGATGTCGGTCTTCTTGCGGGGTACCGGGCAGGACACCCAGGCCGAGGTGCCCAGCGAGATGTGGGCCTCGCCCTGATGGATTGCTCCCGCCGACACCGCAGAGGTGTGCAGGTCGGGCAGTGAGGTCACCACCTGTACGTCGTGTGGCAGCCCGATCAGGTCCGCCACAGCTGGCTGGATGGAACCAATCAGCGAGGCCGCAGGCACCAGCGGTGGCAGGTACGCCGGGTCCACCCCCGCCATCCGGACCAGTTTCGCGTCGTACTCGTGCTTGTCCAGGTTGCGATTGTCGGTCAACCAGGCAGCGGTCATGGACATCGCGGAGGCACTCGCCCTGCCAGTGAATCGCATGGCCAAATAGTCGACCGGCTCCAGGAACCAGCGGGCCCGCTCGGTCACCTCGGGGCGATCATTGAGTAGGTGCAGCATGTGGCTGATCGGATCCGAGCCGGTGTAACTCGGTACGCCGCCAGAGCGTCTGATCCAGGTGGCCAGCACCCGCGCGTCGTAGCCGGCGACCGGACCACCAAAGCGCTCAGCAGAGTGCTTGGCGCCATGAGTATCTGTCCACATCAGGCAGTCCCCGACCGGCACTCCGGCCGCATCCACCGGGACCGTACTGGCCCATTGGCCGGAGATTGCGATGCCCTTCACCCGGTTTGGATCGACACCCTCGGACAAGCCCCGACGGGCTGCGGCCACGATGGTTTCCCACCAGAGGTTGGCGTCCTGGTGCTCGGAACCGGCCAGGATGTCGGTGCGTTCGTACCACCACCACTCGGGTTCGCCGGTGACCCGAACATATCCAACCTTGGGCCCCCCGCTGCCGATGTCGACCCCGAGCACCAGTGGCTCGGTAGGTTGCGAGGGGCCAGAGGTCACTGTGGCAACTCCGTCTGGATGTCCATCAACTGATCCATCATCATCACGATGAACTCCTCGACCTCATCGGTCAGACCGCCGGCCACACCACCGTAGATCGCACCGGACTCAGCGGTGTTGCCCTGGGCCTGTTCGGCCTTGGCGTACTCCACAGCCGCGGCCAGGTCACTGGCGAAGGAATCGGTGACCCCCGGCTGGGTCTGGGGCCTGGTCACCGCCATGTGGATCGCATTTGGGTACTGCTGGCCGTTGAAGCGCCAACCGCGGGGCTTCATGAAGTCGGCCACGTGATAGATGTCGAACTCATCTGAGGTGAAGGAGAAACAGAACGTGGGTGAGCCCATGATCCGCAGCTCCGGATGGGAGCGTACGGCGTCCATCATCGTCGCCGCGGTGGCGAAGATCTGCCGCGCATAGTCGCGATAACCAGCCCGCCCCAGCTTCACCATCGATGCCCAGGTCGAGGCGATCAGCCCGGCCGAACGGGATCCCTCGATGCCAGGGGACATGTACTTGCCACCGCTCCACCCGGTCACATGGAAGTACTGGCTATTGCGGATCGCCTTGTCCCGGAAGAGCAGGGTGGAGGAGCCCTTGAAGGCATAGCCGTATTTGTGGGTGTCTGCCGAAATAGTGGTCACCCCGGGCACCCGGAAATCGAAGGGCGGGATGTCCAGGCCGAGTTCCTCACCGAAGGGCAGGATGAATCCGCCCAGACAGCCATCCACATGCAGACCCACGCCGTACTCCAGGGCGACCTGGCCGAGCTCGGGGATCGGATCGATGGTGCCGTAGGGGTAGTTGCCAGCGGAGCCGATCATGGCGATGGTCTGGTCATCGATCGCGGCCGCCATGTCCTCGGGGCGCACCGTGGTGGTGACCGGGTCAACCGCGACGGTGCGACATTCGATGCCAAGGAGGTGACAGGCCTTGTCGAAGGCCGGGTGCGCGGTCTCGGGTTTGATGCAGTTGGGCCGGTCCTTCTTGGCGTACTCCCGATAGGACAGTACGGCGTGCAGGATGCTGCCGGTGCCGCCGGTGGTGACCATCCCGACCGGGTTGGAATCGGTGAGCTCATGGCCGTGCATCAGGTCCAGGGCCATTGCGATCACCTCGCCCTCATACTTGGTGGCGGAAGGGCACAGGTCGCGTTGCAGCGCATTGATGTGAGCGAACTTGGCGAAAGCCTCGGTCAGAAAGTCGTAGTGGTCATGGTCGCCGCAGTACATCGTGCCGGAGACCTTCCCGGTCTCCCAGCCGGCGTCCTCCTCGGCCCGGATGGTCTCCATCTCGGCGAGGATGTCGGCTGGGTCGCGTCCCTCTTCTGGTAGGGCACGGTAGACGCGGAACCGATCGGCGTAGGGGAAGTCGTTCACCGTCCCCCACCCCCAACCCTCGTCGAGGCGGCAGTAGTTCGCATTCCGAGGTACGCCGAGGCGGCAGAAGTTCGCACGTGGTTCATGACGCCGGACCCTGGAGCCACCTCAGCGCCTCCTGGTCACCCATCAATTCGAGCCGGC
>CAZRKI010000060.1:0-12646 GCA_964600765.1 uncultured Marmoricola sp. | reverse complement strand
ATCAAGCGCTTCATGGAGCACCTCAACCCGCGCACCGCCCGCACGGTCGCCCTGCCCAAGCCGTCCTCAACTGAGAAGGGGCAGTGGTACTTCCAGCGCTATGTGAACCACCTGCCCACCTCAGGGGAGATGGTGCTCTTCGACCGCAGTTGGTACAACCGCGCCGGTGTTGAGCGGGTGATGGGTTTTTGCACCGACGAGGAGTACGCCACCTTCATGGGGCAGGCACCGGCCTTCGAGCGGATGCTGATCGAGTCCGGCACCACCGTGACCAAGTTGTGGTTCTCGGTGACCCAGAAGGAGCAGCGCACCCGGTTCGCGATTCGCCAGATCGACCCGGTGCGTCAGTGGAAGCTCTCCCCGATGGACCTGGAGAGTCTGGATCGGTGGGAGGACTACACCGCCGCCAAGGAGCACATGTTCGACCAGACCGACAAGGCCAAGGCGCCCTGGCTGGTGGTCAAGAGCAATGACAAGAAGCGTGGCCGGATCAACGCCATGCGCGCTTTCCTGAACCAGTTCGACTACGAGGACAAGAACACTGACGTGATCCACGCACCGGATCCGCTGATTGTGGCCCGGGCCAAGCACACCGAGGGTGACTAGTACGTCGGGTCTGGGTATGCCGGCGGGGGTGGCGGCGTACCCAACTCTCCGGGTTGGGTGCTGGAGTGGTCGCTGGAGCAGCCACTACAGCACCCAACCGGGGACAGGGCCTAGGCTCAGCGCTTGTGAGCCCTCTCGTCCGCATCGGTTTTGGCCTGCTGATCATGCTGCTGCACGCGCCGTACTGGCCCAAGGGCGCGCCCAAGTGGGAGACCTACGACGTCTTCGCCGGCCCGATCGGCTGGGTGTTCGTGCTCTGGGGGCTGTGGGCACTGCGGCGCATCGATGAGGCCTTCCAACCAGCCTTGTACGCCGCAGCGGTGGCCCTGGTCGCGGCCACGGTTACCTGGGTGCCGCAGATCAACCACCGACTTGACGCCTCCGCGCAGTGGTTTACCTCGCTGCCTCAGATGGTGGCGATCGCGCTGATCTGCCGGGCCATCGCCTACGTGGCCCGGGAGCAGGTTCCGCCGGTCACCAATATCGCCCAACGGCACACCGTATTGATGTGGGGACAGGTGGCCCTGGGCATCCTGCCGCCGATCCTGATCAGCATCGACAACAGCCAGTTGCTGATCGGGATGTTCACCTTCGCTGACCTGTTGATGGTGGCCACCACGATCTCGATGTTCATCGACCAGCGCAACACCTGGCTGGGTGGGCCCGGCCCCCGGCCACTGCCTGACTTCAAACCCCGGCGATGAGCGGACGGCGTACAGATGCAAGAACCCCGAGCCAGCACTAGGTGTGGCTCGGGGTTCTTGGCAATCAGGTCAGGCGGGCTGGATGTTCAGCTTCACCTGGGCGGTCACGTCGTCGTGGACGCGAACCTGGATGGAATGTGCACCCATCGACTTGATCGGGTTGTCGATGATGATGGTGCGCTTGTCGATCTCACCACCAGCAGCGGTGATCGCTTCGGCGATCTCAGCCACGGTGACCGCGCCGTACAGGCGACCGGAGTCGTGGGAACGGACCTTGACGTTGTAGGTCTGCCCCTCGAGCTTGGCCTTCACCTCAGCGGCGTGATCGGCGTCGCGAACCGCGCGCGCTGAACGAGCCTTCTTGATCGAGTCGATGGTCTTCTCGCCACCGCGGGTCCAGCGGATCGCCAGCCCCTCGGGGACGAGGTAGTTGCGGCCGTAACCGTCCTTGACCTCGACCACGTCACCGGCAGCGCCGAGACCGGATACTTCCTGGGTCAAAATGAGCTTCATCGCGCTCCTCCTTATCGGCCCGTGGAGGTGTACGGCAACAACGCCACCTCGCGGGCATTCTTCACGGCCATGGCCACGTCGCGCTGGTGCTGGACGCAGTTGCCCGTCACCCGGCGAGCGCGGATCTTGCCACGATCGGAGATGAACTTGCGAAGCAGGTTGGTGTCCTTGTAATCGACATAGGTCACCTTGTCTTTGCAGAACTGGCAAACCTTCTTCTTCGGCTTGCGAATCACTGCCTTGGCCATTGTGGTGCTCCTTCTTACTGAGCCCGGCCGCTTGGCAAATTGGCCGGAATGGATATTTCTTCGGTTATTTCTTAGAACGGTGGTTCATCAGCGCTGCCACCCCAGGCACCGGAGTCATTGCCTCCACCTGAGCCGCCACCCTGATTGCCACCCCAGTTGCCCTGACCCGAACCAGCTGCCGGAGCGCCGCCACCGGGGTTGTCCCACGGATCGGCCGGAGCTGCAGCGCCGGACTGGCCGGGAGCTCCCCAGCCACCGCCGCCACCGCCACCGCGATTGGCCCGGTTGACCTGGGCCGTGGCGTACTTCAAGGAGGGTCCAACCTCCTCGACCTCAAGCTCCACGACCGTACGACGCTCGCCCTCGCGAGTTTCGTACGAACGCTGCTTCAGGCGACCCTGAACGATCACCCGCATCCCCTTCTGCAGGGACTCGGCAACATTCTCTGCCGCCTGCCGCCAGATCGAGCAGGACAAGAACAGCGCCTCGCCGTCCTTCCACTCGTTGGTCTGTCGGTCGAAGGAACGAGGGGTGGATGCGATCCGGAAGTTGGCGACCGGTGCCCCTGAGGGGGTGAATCGCAACTCCGGGTCATCGACAAGATTGCCGACAACGGTGATGACTGTCTCGCCTGCCATGGTGGCTCCTGATCTCCTGATGATTCACACGATGCTTCGTGCGAGCTGATGGTTCGATTAGCAAATCAAACTACCGGTGGCTTCCGACAGTCCTGATCTGCATCTGTGGACACAGGGTCAGCGGATGTTGGGCCGAATCACCTTCGTGCGAAGGACCGACTCGTTGAGGCCGAGCTGACGATCAAGTTCCTTGACCGCATCAGGGTTGGCCTGCATCGTGACGACGGCATAAATGCCTTCGGCGTTCTTCTGGATCTCATAGGCGAGCCGACGCCGGCCCCACACGTCAACTTCGTCAACGGTGCCACCATCATTGGTGATGACCTTGAGATAGGTTTCCAGCGACGGGGCTACCGTCCGCTCTTCGAGACTCGGGTCGAGAATGACCATGAGTTCATAGGTGCGCATAGCTTTCTCCACCTCCTTCGGACTAATAGGCGGCCACGACACTCGCCGTGGCAGGAGGGCAATGCACTATCGCCCGGCCCATCCGGGGCTGAGCGACACGCAAGCGTACCGCCCCGCGTCGTACTTTGGGTAATTGGGGAGTTCGGTTTCCCAAGTGCACTTGGGAAACTGGAGGTGCCAATGGGTTGCAACCCATTGTTGGTTCCAGTTTTCCGTTGTCAGTTTGCCTGGTGACCACATCGTGGACGGTTCGCGGCAGCAAGCCGGCGTACGACGCTGAGTCGCCGTTTGTGCTCAGCTGGACGCCACGCTCAACGGGAAACTGGCACGTTCCACGGGTTGCAACCCGTGGAACGTGCCAGTTTCCCACGGTCCCGTGGGAAACCGTCGCCCACTAAACTCCCCCCATGAGCAAGAACCAACCCATCGGGGCGCATGTGGATCAGGTCGATCCGGTGGGGGAGGCGCGGGCGCGGGGGGCGCAGGTGGTGCAGATCTTCCTGGGGGATCCGCAGAGCTATAAGGGTCCAGCCCTCCAGTACGACGCACCGCCGGCGGCACTGCGCGAAGAAGCGGAGGCGGCGGGGATCGGGATCTACGTGCACGCGCCGTACATCATCAATGTCGCCACCACGAACAACCGGATCCGGATCCCGAGCCGGAAGTTGCTGCAGCAGCACATGGATATGGCCGCCGAGATCGGGGCCCGGGGGCTGATCGTGCACGGCGGGCACGTCAACAAGGGCGATGACCCGGCGGTTGGTTTCGACAACTGGCGCAAGGCAGTGGAGGCGACCGAGATCAAGGTGCCGCTGCTGATCGAGAACACCGCCGGCGGGGACAACTCCATGGCCAGACGACTGGACCGGATCGCCGGGGTCTGGGAGGCCATCAACAGAGCCGACAACGCTGACCGGGTCGGATTCTGCCTGGACACCTGCCACGCCTGGGCTGGAGGGCTCGACCTGAACACCGCGGTTGAGCAGATCACCGCGATCACCGGGCGGATCGATCTGATCCATGCCAACGACTCCCGTGACGCCTTCGACTCCGGAGCCGACCGGCATGCCAACTTCGGTGCCGGGCAACTACCGGCCGATGAGTTCGTCGGCGTCCTCAAGCAGGCCGGCGCTCCGCTGATCTGTGAGACCCCCGGCGGGGTCGAGGAGCACCGCGCCGATCTGGCCTGGTTGCGCGAACACGGCATCGGCTGACCCGACAACACATAGGCTCCTCCCATGACTCCCACTCGTCGCCAGGTGCTGGCCGGTGCTGCCTCGCTGGCCGCCACCGCGGCCCTGGGTACGACGAGCGGGTGCAGCCCGCGGCGGATGCCGGTCGCCTTCCGGTACGGCACCGAGTCCAAGCAGCAGTACGGCCTGCTGATGCTGCCCGAGGGCGAGATCAAGGGCACCGTGGTGCTGATCCACGGCGGCTCGTGGCTGACCCTGCATCCGGCCACCGAGCAGACCGGCGAGATCCAACTGGCCCTGGCCAAGAAGGGGTTCGCCAGTTGGTCGGTGGAGTACCGACGCCTGGGCAGCGACGGCGGATTCCCCAACACCTTCCTGGATGTGGCCGCCGGAACCGACTATCTGACTGAGCTCGACCCCGGGGTTGAGGGTGTCAGCACCGCCGATCTCAACCGCAACGTGATCCTGATGGGTTACAGCTCTGGTGCGCAGCTCGCGGTTTGGGCAGCCTCCCGACGCGAGTTCACCCCCGGTGGGCTGCCCAAGCTCAGGGCCAAATCGGTGCTCTCCCTGGCCGGACCCCTGACGATGGCCGCGCTGAGTGGGGTGATCGGCACCGGTGTGGTCCGCAAGATCATGGGCGGCACCTTCGAGAAGGTCCCCGACCACTACTACCAGGGCGATCCGGTGATGCTGGTGCCGGCGAATATGCCGGTGCATGTCATCCATGACACCCGCGACATCTACGTGCCACCTGCGGCAGGTGAGACCTACTGCAATGTCAATCGGGCCGCCGGTGGCGAGGCCACCTTCACCCTGGTGCCCGGGGAACACCTCCAACTGGGCACCACCGAGGGGCCGGCCTGGCCACAGGTGCTGACCCGGATCAAGGAACTGCTGGCCTGAGCCAGCCCACCCACCAACCCGGTACGCCAACCCGACCGGGACCCAATCCCAGCCCGGACTTGGCTACCCTCAACCCGTGAGCATCACCGTTTCGACCATCACGGCTGCCGAGCACCTGGCCTTCATCCGGGACCAGCCCTCGGTGTCCTTTCTGCAGACCCCGGCCTGGGCGCAGGTCAAGCCGGAGTGGCGGGCCGAATCGATCGGCTGGTACGACGGAGCGAAACTGGTCGGCGCCGGTCTGGTGCTCTACCGGCAGTTACCCAAACTCAAGCGCTACCTGGCCTATCTGCCCGAGGGCCCGGCCATCGACTGGTCGGTCACCAACCTGGCCGAATGGGTCGCCCCGATGACCGCCCACCTGAAAGCCCGGGATGCCTTCGCGGTCCGGATGGGTCCACCGGTGATCGTCGCTCGCTGGTCGGCCGCCCAGATCAAGGAGGGCATCGCCGCTGAGTCAATCACCAGCCTGACCCAGCTCACCCCGACCCAGCGCCACCCGATCGGGGATTCGGTGACCAATCAGTTGCGATCCCTGGGCTGGCAACCACTGGCCGCCGAGGGTGGGTTCGCGGCCGGCCAGCCGAAGTACAACTTCGCCATCCCACTGGTGGATGAGCAGGGAGAACCCCGCAGTGAGGAGGACCTGCTCAAGGGGATGAATCAACTGTGGCGGCGCAATATCAAGAAGGCCGCCAGGCTCGGGGTGGAGGTGACCCGGGGTGGCCGCGATGACCTGGCCGCCTTCCACGAGCTCTACCGGATCACCGCTGTCCGCGACCACTTCACCCCGCGCCCGGCCAGCTACTTCACCACGATGTACGACGCGCTGCACGCCGAGGACCCTGACCGGATCCGGCTCTACCTGGCCCACCACGAGGGCGATCTGGTCGCGGCCACCATCTGGATCCGGGTCGGCCAACACGCGTGGTACTCCTATGGCGCCTCCTCCACCGAGAAGCGCGAGGTCCGCGGGTCCAATGCGATCCAGTGGCAGATGCTCCGCGATGCCAGCGCAGCGGGGGCTCATATCTATGACCTGCGCGGGATCACCGACACCCTGCGCAGCGACGACCCGCACATCGGGTTGATCCAGTTCAAGACCGGAACCGGTGGTGAGGCCGTGGAGTACGCCGGTGAATGGGACCTGCCGCTCAATCGCCTGCTCTACAAGGCCTTCGACACCTACATGAGGAGGCGCGGATGAGCCTGATCCTGCGGGTTGACCAGCAGCGCTGGCGGGCCAACCAGGCCCGGGTCAATGAACTCGGCGATCTGGTGCCAGTCGCCAAGGGCAACGGCTACGGTTTCGGTTTGGCGCGTCTGGCCCAGGAGGCCACCGCACTTGGCGTGGACACCCTGGCGGTGGGCACCTACGCCGAGGTGGCCGCAGTGGGCGATTTCGCCGGGGACATCGTCGTACTCACTCCCTGGCGGGAATTCGACCATCTCGACGACGCCCGGATCATCCACACCATTGGGCGTCTGGAGGACCTGGAGCACGCCTCCGGCCGAGTGCTACTGGAACTGGTCACCTCGATGAAGCGGCACGGGTTCAGCCCGGACCAACTCGACCAGGCTGCCCGGATCGCCGGGATGCGGGGTCTGCAGGTGGAGGGGGTCAGCATCCATCTACCCCTGGCTGCCGGTGTTGGCGAGATGGAGCGCCTGATGGCGCAGGTGCAGGCTGCCGAGGTGGCTGGTCCGATCTGGGTCTCCCATCTGAATCCCACCGAACTCACTCAGGTCCGGGAGCGTTATCCCCAGTTCAGCTTCCGACCCCGGATCGGCACCGACCTGTGGCTGGGTGACCGGGGGGCGCTGAGGGTGCAGGCGCGGGTGCTCGACGTACACCCGATCAGGCGGGGGGAGGCCTTCGGTTATCGCGGCCGACGGGCTCCCAGGAGTGGCCACCTGTTGATCGCCTCCGGGGGTACGGCGCACGGCATCGGCCTGGTGGCTCCCAGTGCCAACTCCGGGGTTCGGGACCGGGCGGTGGCCCTGGCCAAGGGCGGGCTGGAGGCCTCCGGGGTGCTGCGTTCGCCGTACTCCCTGGCGGGTGAGCCGCTGCGATTTGCCGAGCCCCCGCACATGCAGTCCTCGATGCTGTGGGCCCCGAAGGGTGTCGCACTACCCGCGATCGGAGACCTGCTCGACGTGGCGGTCCGGTTCACTGCCACCACCTTCGACGGCATCGTTTTCAACTGACGCCAACACCGGATCCGCGTCCAGGGTGTCATCACTGCTGAGGATTTCCAGCACCACCCGAGTCATCAGGTACAACTCCGCGGCGATCCGCACCATGATGGCCACCTGGTAGGCCGGAGTGCCCATTCCTCCGGCCGGGGCGATCCAACCACCCAGATAGAACCAGACCATCGCAAAGTAGAAGACCTCACCGGCCTGCCAGATCAACAGGTCACGCCAGTTGCGCCTGGCCAGCACGGCCAGCGGCAGCAACCAGAGCACGTACTGGGGTGAGTAGACCTTGTTGATCAACAAGAACGCGGCCACGATCAGGAAGGCCAATTGATCCACCCTGGGCACCCGTTTGGCCCGCAATCCGAGCACCAGGACCAACACGCACGCCGCACCGAAGAAGATCCAACTGACCTGATTGATGGTCTCCACCGGATTTGGGTGGCCGCGGTCCTGGAGCACGAACCAGATCGAGCCCAGGTCAGCAGCACGTTTGGAGTTGAACTCCCAGAAGACCCGCCATTGCTCGGGACCACTCAGATAGGCAGGCAGGTTGGCCAGCACCCAGGACCCGACTGCGGCCGCCACCGAATAGCCGAATCGGGCCCATTCGCGGCGCCGGATCGCCACCACCAGGAAGGCGCCCAGGATGAACAGCGGGTAGAGCTTGACCGCCGTACCAAGTCCGACCATTGCCCCGGCCACCAGACTCCACCGGGCCACCGCACCGGTTGTGGCACACCGATGCCAGGCCCAGATCGCACCCACCACGAAAAGCAGCGCCAACAGGTCCCAGTTGACCAGCGAGTTCAGGAACAGTGCCGGGGAGAGCACGAACGGTAACGCCACCCAGGGTTTGCCCGGGATCGCGGTGGCCAGCAGCCACGTAGTACCGAGCAGGAAGATGAACAGCCCAATCGCGGTGATGAAGAAGTAGCGATTGACCTCCTGGGTCATGCCCGGCATCCCCCACAGCGAGCCCGGCGGGCTGGCCGCCCGTTCGGCGTCGCTGGGCCCAGTGGCAAAGAGTCTGGTCACCTGGGCAGTTCCCCAGGCGAAGTAGGAGATCCCGACCGGATACTCCATCACCTGGTAGCGACCGTGGGTGTCTGAATAGGGCCAGGTGTGCTCAGCCAGGCCGCGGCCGGTGTAGAGATAGGGAACATCTGAGTAGCACATCTTCGAGTACCGGATGTCGTTGTTCGACCAGCCCGAGGACACGCACGGGTACTGACGCACCACACTCAGCATGAACACCACGGTCACCAGAGCCAGCAGCACCCGCACTGGAGTCCACCAGCCAGCCCAGCCGGACCCACTTCGCAGGTGGGCACCATCAGGTCCGCCAACCACTTCCTGCAGAGCCGCTGAGGGTGTTGAGGTGGGCGCTGGCGGACTGACCATGCTCAGAGACTAGGCGATGGAGTCACCGGAGGAGGGGTGGTTACCGGAGGTGCCGGTGGTTCAATGGTGGGTTCCACCGGGGCCGGTGGCTCGGGGACTACCGGTCCCTGATCCTTGTCCTTCTTCTTTTTGGGCTTCTTCTTCCCCCGGTTGGGGTTCTCCCGAACTGGCTCATGGCCCTCATTGGGAGCCTCGCCGTCCACCCAGGCCGGCTCCGGGAAGCTCTCCACCGGCATCCCCTCCAGGATTCCGCGCATGATTGCCGCCCAGGTCTGAGCCGGGTAGGTGCCGCCGTAGTACGACGGCAGGTAACCGCCATCGAGTCCCTCATTGCCCTGACCACGCACGTACATCACCGCAGTGGCCACCTGGGGGGTGTAACCGACGAACCAAGAGGACGAAACCTCACCCTTGGAGTTGGTGGCAGTCCCGGTCTTGCCAGCGGCTGGGCGCCCCAGTGCACTGGCATTGCGGCCGGTGCCGACCTGCACGACCTGCTGCATGGCGTAGCTGACATCACGATCGATGTCCTCATCAAGGGCGCGCCTCAGCTTGGTTTCGTGCTCAAACAGCACCTTTCCGTCACTGCCGCGGGTGACCTTGGCGACGAGATACCACTTGTGGGCCATCCCACCGTTGGCGATCGCGGCGTAGGCATTTGCCATATCGATCGGGCTGATCGTGGCCGAGCCCAGCGAGATACCGATATTGGGCTCCAATCCGGGTGCATTTTTCGGGATTCCCAGATCAATGGCCATGTCCATCACCTTCTGCGGACCCATGTCATCGGCCATCGACTGAGTCATGTCGACATAGGCGGTGTTGATCGAGTCCTCGGTTGCCTTGAGCAGGGAAACCCGGGAGCCGTAACTGGTGCCGCTACCACTGCCCTCGTTCTCGATCCTCTGGCCATCGTCGAGTACCAGGGGGGAGTTGCCATCAAAGGTGTCCTTGAGGCTGAAGCCATCAGTGATGCCCGCGGCCAGGGCGAGTGGTTTGAAGGCTGATCCGGGTGAGCCACCCAGGACGGCCCAGTTGAGCTGGCTCTTCAGATAATCCTGACCAGCGTAGAAGCCAAGCAATCTGCCGGTCTTGACATCGACAGATGCCGCAGCAGCGTGCAGGTCGGGCTTGCCCTCGGGTTTGACGCTGTTGATCCCGTCCTCGACTGCCTGCATCCCCTGAGGGGTCAGCGTGGTCTGGATCCGCAGGCCTCCGGTTTGGATGTCCTCCTCAGAAAACCCGATCCTCTTCAATTCCTTGTTGACCATGGTCATCACAAAGCCCCGTTGCCCACCAAGGGCGTTGGAGGTCTTCGGCTTGATCACCTCTGGCAGGTTGTCCCGATACTGCGCAGCCTCGCCCTCATCAAGGGTGCCCATCTCCACCATGCCGTCCAGCACGTAGTTGTAGCGCTGCACCAGATCCTCATGACCGGACTCGTTGTCCGGGCTCAGATAGACAGGTGAGTTCAGCACTGCGGCCAGCATCGCTGACTGGGGTACGTCGAGCTTTTTTGCGCTGATCCCGAAATAGGACTTGGCCGCGGCTTCGGCGCCGTACGCGCCGCGTCCGAAATAGATGGTGTTCAGGTAGCCCTCAAGGATCTCGGACTTGGACTTTTGCTGCTGCACCTTCAGTGACAGAAAGGCTTCCTTGATCTTGCGGGACAGGGTCCGTTCCTGGTTCAGATATAGCAACTTCACGTACTGCTGGGTGATCGTGGAAGCACCCTGGGTGGCATTGCCCCGGGCATTGGAGAATGCCGCCCGCACAATCCCCTTGGGATCAATGCCCCGGTTGGTCCAGAAGCTTCGGTCCTCGGCGGCGATCGCGGCATCCTGCATCGACCTGGAGATCTCACTCAGTGGCACTGAGGCCCGGTTCTGCTCGGCAAACTGGCCGATCCGCTGCTTGCCGCCGGAGTAGGTGACATAGGAGGCCTGGGCCTCAAAGGAGGAGTTCGGGTTGGGGATCCTGGTGAAGTGGTAGGCCAGGAAGAAGACAGACAACAACACGATCACGCCGACGATGGCGGCAATCAGGCCCCACCGCACGAACTGCTGCAATCGACTGCGCTGGGTGCCACCCCTGCGGTTGCCGCCCGTTGACTTGGACCGCTTCGCGGACTTGGAACCAGATCTGTTTGCCATGCACTTCTCCTGTAGGGACCGCGCCTAGATTACGCGGCTGACCAAGCAATCCACCAAATGGCGGCCCCACTGAATTGGGCAACGATATATCGATGCGATATGTTTTGTTGATAGAGCAACCCGTCATATCAACTTCCTGGAGCAGATCTGTGGCAGCCAACAAGGGACAAACCCTGGAGCTTGCCGTACTCGGACTCCTCCAGGATTCGCCCCTGCATGGCTACGAATTGCGCAAGCGAGTCAACTTGTTGTTTGGCTGGAGTCGGCTGCTCTCCTACGGTTCGCTGTATCCAGCGCTGAAGCGGATGTTGCGCAATCGGTGGATCGACGAGGTGGCCAACCCGAGCAGTTCCCGGCGCCAGCGGATCGTTTATCAGATCACTCCGGCGGGCAGTGAGTACTTCACCGCGCAGATGGGTGATTCGGGCCCAGCGTCCTGGGAGGACGACAACTTCAACCTGCGCTTTGCTTTCTTCTCCCGCACCGATGTCGACGTCCGGATGCGGATCCTGGAAGGTCGGCGGGCCCGACTCCAGGAGCGGCTCGATCGGGCCCAAAGACATGCCCAGGCCGGTGGTGACCGCTATGTCAGCGAGTTGCACCGCCACTCAATCGAGTCAGTGGAGCGCGAACTGCGCTGGCTCACCGACCTGATCGACGCCGAGCGCTCCGGAAGCGAGCGTCGTACGTCGGACGGGCCCACCCCAGAACCCCAACTGCGTCAAGCAACGGATAGTTAAGAAGGAGAATGCGATGGCAAAGGTTCGCGTCGCGATTGCCGGTGTCGGCAACTGCGCCACGTCCCTGATTCAGGGCGTTGAGTACTACAAGGATGCCGATCCGGCCAGCACGGTCCCCGGCCTCATGCATGTCACGTTTGGTGATTACCACGTGTCTGATGTCGAGTTCGTCGCCGCTTTTGATGTCGATGACAAGAAGGTCGGCAAGGATCTCTCCGAGGCGATCAACGCCAGTGAGAACAACACCATCAAGATCACCGATGTCCCCACCCTGGGTGTTGAGGTGCAGCGCGGCCCGACCCTGGACGGTCTGGGCAAGTACTACCGCCTGACCATCGAGGAGTCCGCCAAGGACCCCGTCGACGTGGTGGCGGCCCTGAAGGAATCCGGTGCTGACGTACTCGTTTCCTACCTGCCGGTTGGATCCGAGGAAGCCGACAAGTTCTACGCCCAGTGCGCCATCGATGCCGGTGTGGCCTTTGTCAACGCACTGCCCGTCTTCATCGCCTCCGACCCCGAGTGGGCCAAGAAGTTCGAGGATGCCGGAGTCCCCATCGTTGGTGACGACATCAAGAGCCAGGTCGGCGCCACCATCACCCACCGGGTGATGGCCAAGCTGTTCGAGGATCGCGGGGTCACCCTGGACCGCACCTACCAGCTCAACGTGGGCGGCAACATGGACTTCAAGAATATGCTTGAGCGCGAGCGTCTTGAGTCCAAGAAGGTCTCCAAGACCCAGGCCGTCACCTCCAACCTCAACGGCCCCCTGGCTGGCAAGGTCGAGGACAAGAATGTCCACATCGGGCCCTCCGACTACGTCGCCTGGCTCGATGACCGCAAGTGGGCCTATGTCCGCCTTGAGGGTCGGGCCTTCGGTGATGTGCCGCTGAACCTGGAGTACAAGCTCGAGGTCTGGGACTCGCCGAACTCGGCC
>CAZRKI010000059.1:0-12680 GCA_964600765.1 uncultured Marmoricola sp. | reverse complement strand
TAATTAACACGCCGAGGCGGCACTAATTAACACGCCGAGGCGGCACTAATTAACAAGCTTGGGACCTTTGTCCCCCCCACCCCCCGCAACCTGAGTGAGAAATCAGGATATGTCGTGACGCAGTCCCGCCCGGTACCGCGTTTCGTTCGCCGCAAACGAGCGATGGCGAGCATCCACGACGTACACGATGGACTGCTCCATGAGGCTAACTGGACGCCTCATTGTGTTAATTTCTGCCGCCTCGGCGATGGGGGTGGGCCCCTAATGCATGTTAATTACTGCCGCCTCGGCGTGTTAATTAGTGCCGCCTCGGCGGGTGGGTCAGCGGGCCTTGAAGACGTCGATCATGGTGATGGCGCCCGGGCCCAGGACGATGATGAAGATCACCGGGAAGATACAGAAGAGCAACGGGAAGAGGATCTTCACGGTTACCTGTTGGGCCTTGGCCTCGGCACGCTGCCGACGGGCCAGCCGCATGGTTGCGGTCTGCTCCCTCAGTACGCCGGCAATCGGCAGGCCCATCCGGTCGGCCTGCACCAGGGCGGTCACGAAGTTGCGCACCTCTGGAGTACGCAGCCGCTGCCCCAGGTCGAAGAATGCCTCGCTGCGGCTCTTGCCGATCTGGATCTCTGAGATCACCCGGGCAAATTCCTCGGCGATCGGACCCTTCACGCTTCGGGCGACCTGGATCAGGGCGGCATCGAAACCCTGACCGGCCTCCACGCAGACGCACAACATGTCGAGGGCATCACCCAGGCTGCGGGTGGTCTGGTCAGCACGTTTGGAGGCGGTGTTGTAGAGAAGCAGGTCCGGCAGCATGAACATCGCCGCGCCAACCCCTACAGCAGCCAGTAGGGAGATCATGCTGAAGCCGGCAATCAACACGGTCAGGATCGGTCCCACGATCATGCCGGTGCCCTTCGCAGCGAAGACCCTTTCCACCGGCCACGCCTTGGGATTGCCGGCGCGATCAAGCAGCGTGCGAAGGCGGGTACTGGTGCCATTGGGCGAGAGCGACATTGCCAGGTTCTGCCCACGATGGAGCAGCGGTTTGAGCAGCCGATCAACGAACGGCTCGTCCTCGGGCTCCATAGGTGTGGCCGCCGTTCCACCACCCTGGGCCAACTCCAGGGAACGATTAACACCAGCCGCACTGTCCGGTTTCGTGGCCACGGCCAGGATGCCAATCGCCAACAGGATCACCGCAGCCCCAACTATCAGGAGCATGGCTACACCTCGATCTTCACGGTGCTGCGCATCCAGAAGATGCCAGCAACCAGGCTCAACCCAGCAGCGATCAGCATCACGACCCCGTAGAAGGTGGTCCACAACAAGCTGACGTACTCCCCGTTGGCCATGAACATCCAGAAGAACAAACCAATCGGCAGCGCGATCAGGATGTAGGCCGACATCACCCCTTCGGCCGACAGGGCCTTCACCTGGCCCCGCAGTTTCTCGCGTTCGCGCAGGGTCTCCGCAGTGGAGCGGAGAGTGCTGGCCAGGTTGCCGCCAACCTCCTGCTGGATCTTGATGGCCATCATCGTCCAACGCATGGAGTCACTGTCCATCCTTTCAGCGACCCGCTCCAGGGCCACAGGGAGTTCGGTGCCAATCCGGGTCTCGGCAATCGCCCGGGAGAACTCCTTGGCGGCAGGCTCAGCCGCATCCCGGGCCACGGCATCCAGAGCCTGGGAGAGCCCAAAACCGCTGTTGAGGCTGGTGGCCAGCAAGGTGAGTACGTCGGGCAGCACGGCTTCGAATTTCCCGGCCCGTCGATTGGCCATGAAGCGCAGCACCAATGGTGGCGCCAGAGCGCCCAGTACGACGCCGAGCAGCGCCCCCCAGATGGCGCTGGCCAGAGACCAGCCCAGCAGGGTGCAGACGAAGGCGATGATGCTGCGCAGGACCAGCCATTCACCGGCACGCATCGGGAGATTTGCCCGTACCAGGCGTTCCTGGGTCACCTCGGTGGACTTGCGACCCTTGGCGGCGCGGTCGCCCAGGTCGATCAACTGCTCGGTGATCTTCAGGCGTTTGTCGGACCTGGTGGCCTTGCCCTCGGAGAGGTTGGTCAGCTGTCGATCCAGGTCAGCGATGCGCTGCTTCTTCTCGGCGTCGGGCTCGGGGGTCAGATAGGCGTAGATCAGTAACAGGCAGGCCACCACCAACAGGCCGGCTGCGAGTAGGGGTACATAGTTCGCCATTACAACGCCACCCCTTGCTGGAACATCGATGCTGGCAGGTGTACGCCGAAATCCTCCAGGTGCTGGGTGAACTTGGGCCGGATCCCGGTGGCCACCAGGCCGCCGCGGAACTTACCCTCCTCATCACGACCGGCACTGAAGTCAAAGGTGTAGATGTCCTGCAGGGTGACCGTGTCTGACTCCATCCCGACCACTTCGGTGATCGCGATCACCCGTCGGGTGCCGTCCTTGAGGCGGGCCTGCTGCACGATCAGATCCAGGGCGCCAACCACCTGTTCCCGGATGGCACGAACGGGTAGGTCCACCCCGGCCATCAACACCATGGTTTCCAGGCGGGCCAGGCTGTCGCGGGGAGTGTTTGCATGCACCGTGGTGATGGATCCGTCGTGGCCGGTGTTCATCGCCTGGAGCATGTCCAGTGCGGCACCGTCACGAACCTCGCCAACGATGATCCGATCAGGACGCATCCGCAGACAGTTGCGGACGAGTTCGCGGATGGACACTCCGCCCTTGCCCTCGGAGTTGTCCGGTCGGGCTTCCAGGCGCAGTACGTGGTCCTGGTGCAGCTGCAATTCGGCGGCGTCCTCGATGGTGACGATGCGTTCATCGGGTGGAACGAATGAGCTCATCACGTTCAGGGTGGTGGTCTTGCCAGAACCGGTGCCACCGGAGATGACGATATTGAGCCGGCCCCGTACGCAAGCATCGAGGAAGTCCTTGGAGGCTGGTGACAGGGTGCCGAAGCTGACCAGATCATCAGCTGTCAATGGGTCGGTGGAGAACTTGCGGATGGTCAGCAGTGACCCATCCAGGGCGATCGGGGGCACTACCGCATTGATCCGGGATCCGTCAGGCAGGCGGGCATCAACCATGGGGCTGGCCTCATCCACCCGGCGACCGATCCGGCCCACGATCTTGTCAATCGTACGACGCAGGTGGGCCTCGCTGGTGAAATGCATGTCGGCTTCGTGCAACCGACCACTGCGCTCGACGTAGATGCTGTTGGGGCCGTTGACCATGATCTCGGAGATCTCCGGATCCCTCAGGAAGGGTTCCAGGGGGCCATGCCCCAGGATGTCGTCACTGACCTCCTGGATCACCCGAGTCCGATCTGCCTTGGACAGTGGGGTTTCCTCGGAGTCGATGACCTCCTGGAGGGTTTCGCGAACCGAGTTTGCCAACTCCTCCTCCGGCAGGTGCGGGTCATACAGCCTCGGACCCAGGGAATCGATCAGCGCCTGGTGCACCCGTTCCTTGACGACAGCATTTGCCCGGGGCTCAACCCGCACCGGCTGCAACTTGGGTGCTGCCGGTGGCGGTGCAACCGGTTCGGGTTCCAGTGCCGGCTCTGGCTGCTCTGGATTCCGGGCCCGATTGAGTCGATCGCTGAGACTGCTCATCTACGCCACCCGCTGATCAGGGCTCGTCGATGTGTCGGCTTGACCTTCAGTTCGCGGTCCTCGTCCACGACGTATTTGCGAATGTGGGCATCGGCGATGGTGCGCAGTGACGCGGCCACAGTGCCACGTGGTTTATCGACCACGATCGGGACGCCGCGGTTGGTTGAGGCCGGGACCTCCATGTCATAGGGGACGCTGACCGCAATCGGGATCCCGAGCACCTGCTCGACGTCCTGAGGGGTCAGCCCGACCTTGGTGTCCGCCCGGTTCAGCACCAGCGCCCGCGACTCCGGGTCGCCACCGAGTGCGTCCAGGGTGGTGATGGCAACCTTCAGGTTCTTCAACGCCGGGATGTCCAGGGTGGCGATCAGCAATAGGAGATCACTCTCATCAATGGCCGCCAGCACGTGTTCGGTGAAGGCAGGTGGAGTGTCGATGATGATGTACTCATACTGCGACCGGGCCACCCTGAGTAGCTCCGGGATCAATTCGGAGGGCACCCGATCAGCCACGCTGGGGTCATCTGGGGCGGCCAGAATGTCCAGACTGCTGCTGGGTTGTTGTTCCACCACCGAGGACAGCGCCTCGGTGTCAACATGCCCGAGCATTGGGATCAGGTCACCGATGGAGCCACCGGGGTCCCGCTGCAGGCTGATCGCGACATCTCCGAACATCAGATCCAGGTCGATCAACAGGGTGCGACAGCCTGAACTGGCCAGATGGGTGGAGAGGTTGGTGGCCACTGTGGTCTTGCCAACACCGCCCTTGGCGGAGAAAACGGTCACCACCTTGCCCTTGTTGGTTGGGGCCTCGCTGGGTCCACTCAGATGTAAGCTCAGGGCCCGGCTCCTGGCGATCGCATCAGCCAGGGCAGTGTGGTCTCCGGTCTGGACGACCTCACGCATACCGCTGCGCAGGGCTTCGGACAGTGAGGTGACCTCAAGGCGCTGTCGGATCAGGATGACACCCAGCTCGGGGCGCAACAGGCGTTCGCGCTGGGCCAGTTGACAGGCCTCGGCCAGTGGGACGTCGGGTCCGATCAGGACGAGATGATGTCCACCCTCCTGAAGTGCTCGGCTCAATCGAGCAGCCGTGGTGTGGTGCTCGATTCCGTCGCCCAGCACGATTCGGTAGGTGTCGGCAGCATTCGGTGAGACTTCCCAGAGGAGCGTCATTTCGCACCTCCGACCTGGTTGATGGTGATGTCGTTTACCTGTTCACCACGCTGCACGTTGGCGTCGTTGCCCCGCAGGCCGGCGTAGATGGACCCGGTTTGGATGCCATGCACCAGGCGTACTGAGTCCTTGGGTGAGACGGCCACGGTGATCGCCACTGAGCTGCTGGGTCCGCTGGCTCCCTGGTTGGGGTTGCCGTCCTCACCCATCAGGGGCTGGGTGCCGACCCCGATCACCAGTACGTCCTCCAAAAGAACAGAAGTGGTTCGGATGGCCTTTGCGGCGCCCCTGGCGTCGCTGGTGTCATAGATGGTGACGTGACTGCCGGGAGTCAGGAAGCTACCCACCCGGGCGGCGTCGGTGAGCTCCAGGGAGATGCTGACCATGCCCTCCGGCACGGCAATGGCGCTCTTCCCAGTGGGTTGGTCGCCGAACCTGGCCGAAAGCAGGTATTCCCCGGCGGCCACTGTGCTCAGGGCCACCAGATCTGCATTGATGGAACTGATCTCCTGCAGTGCGCCCGCCGGCAAGGCCTTGCGAGCGATCTGGGTTTGCCTGATCAGGCCCTTCTTGCGGGCCTCCTCCAGTGGGGTGCCAGCCGGCACCGTCTGTACGGCCGTCCAGACAACCTCGGGTTGGGAACTGGCCAGGGCCCGGCTGTCGGCACCCTTGGTGTAGAGCACCACCATCATGGCCCCGATTACGGAGAGGGCGAGTGCGGTGGCGATTGCGATTTTGCGTTTCATGACTGTCCGGCTTTCGGTGATCGGATCAGGAGGTCACATGGGAGGTCACTTTTGGTGGAGCCCAGCAGTTGACATGACAACGGGGGGCTGAGGGCAATGCCCATCAGCCCCCCGAGGCAAATCAGGATGGATCAGGGAGCGCCGCCGGTGCCAGCCGGGACAGCGTCCGCGACATCCTCGAAGATGCCATTGAGGTTGCCACCCAGCAGGGTGACAGCGGCGATGATGACGGCAGCGATCAGGGCGATCATCAGGCCGTACTCGACGGCGGTGGCACCCTTCTCGTTACGGAGCATCTGGAAGCGAACGTAGAGCTTGGTCATGGGACTTGCCTTCCTTGGTGTGATTTGGGAGATCTGGGGGAGAGCTCCGTTGTTACCCAAAAGAATACTACTTGTCCGTTTTTGTGTCATTTGTTTCCAAAAAAAGAAAAAAATTACTTGTGCGTGTCGAGTTGCCGCAGTTCTGAAAGACGTTCCAGGCCTTCGCGGAGTACTGACTCTCGTTTGCAACAGGCCCAGCGCACCTGCGTCTGACCGGACTCCTTTGAGGGGTAGAAGGTGCTGCTGGGGATGGCCACTACTCCGACCTGTTGGGCGATGGTTCGACAGAACTCGATCCCACTTACAAAACCCAGGTTGGCCACATCGGTGGTGATGAAATAGGTGCCCTGGCTGGTGAAGGTGGTCAGGCCCAACTCCGCAAGACCGTCGTGGAGCAGTTCACTGTTGTGATGCAACTGGTTGCGTAGTCGTAGCGGGAAGCTCTCCTCATGGCGGAGGGCATGAGCGATGGCTGGTTGCAGGGGAGCGCCGGAGGAGTAGGACAACCAGTTCTTGGCGCCTTCCACTGCATGGACCAGGTCCGTCGGTCCAGTTGCCCAACCGATCTTCCAGCCAGTGAGTGAAAAGGTCTTGCCAGCACTGGAGATGGTGATGGTGCGTTCGTACATTCCCGGCAGGGTGGCGATTGGAATGTGCTGGTTTGGGGAGAAGGCAAGGCGCTCATACACCTCATCACTGATCACCACCAGGTCGTGCTCGATTGCCACCTCAGCGATCGCGGACAACTCCGCCAGATCGAACACCCGACCAGTTGGATTGTGGGGGCTGTTCCAGATCAACACCCTGGTGTCGGGCGTGACAACCTCGGCCAGGGCGACTGGATCGATCCGGAAATCAGGGGCGGTCAGGGTGAGGCTGCGTCGTACGCCGCCGGCAAACTGCACCATGGCCGGGTAACTGTCATAGCAGGGCTCGATCACCAGCACCTCATCCCCGGGATTCACCAGGGCCAGCACGGCGGCTGCTATTGCCTCGGTTGCTCCGGTGGTGATCACCACCTCATCGGAGTCCAGGTTCAGACCGTAGTGCCGGCGTTGGTGATCACGCACTGCCTCGATCAGGAGCGGGTCACCGTGTCCGGGAGGGTATTGGTTCCGGCCGGCTCGCAGCGCAGCGACTGCGGCCTCGATCACCGATTCCGGACCCGACTCATCGGGAAATCCCTGCCCCAGGTTGATCGAACCGGTGCTGGCAGCCAGCGCGGACATTTCCGCAAAGATGGTCTCGGAGAAGCCGACCAGCCTGTGGGCGGCGAAACGGGACAGATTGGGCTGGTTCACTCCTGCATTATCGACCCTCATTTTCGGTGATTTGCCAGAATGGAAGCGATGAGCGAAGCCAGGACCGGAGCGAGGCTGACCCTGTGGATCGGGGTCGGCCTGATTCTTGCTGGGCTGGGCGTACTCGGTTGGGTGGGTTGGCAGTTCTATGGCACCAACTGGGTTTCCAAACGGGCGCAGCGAGAGGCTGTCACCCAACTTGAGCAGAGTTGGCGCGGTGCCGATGACACTGATGGATTGCAACCCGACCAGGTGGAATTGGGTCTGGCCTCTGCACTGATCCGGATCCCGAAGTTCGGCAAGGACTATGTGGTCCCGGTTTTCGAGGGTGTCGGCGACGACATCCTGGCCAAGGGATATGGGCACTTCACCGGACCGGGTAGCACCTTTCCGGGTCAGCGAGGCAATTACGCCCTGGCTGCGCATCGGGTCACCCATGGAGAACCACTGCGCGAGATGCCCAGTCTGCGCCCGGGAGACCAGGTGGTCGTGGAAACCGTGGACAAGACCTACACCTATGTGTTGGACACCAACCCCAACGATCTAAACGTGGATTTCACCCAGACCTGGGTGGTGGAACGCGAGCCCAGGAATCCCAATCCCAGGGGTGTGGGGCCACTGGCCGGCAAGCATCGACTGATCACCCTGACCACCTGTTCGGAGTTGTTCCACACCGACAACCGGATGATCGCCTTTGGTCATCTGGAATCAGTGCAGCCAAAGGCTCCCCGGACCTGACCCAGGCGACCTCTCTAGGATGGCCACGTGAGCACAGATCCGACCCTGGCCAAAGACGTTGATTCCTGTTGCCGACTGACCGGGGAGTTCACTCTCCGCAGTGGTCAGGTTGCCGCGGAGTACTTCGACAAGTACCTCTTCGAGGCGGATCCGGCGCTGTTGGCTCGGGTGGTGGCGCAGATGATCCCCTTGGTGCCCGAGGGCACTGAGTTGCTCGGTGGCCTGGAGTTGGGTGGGGTGCCGATTGCGACCGTGCTCTCCGCGCGTACCGGGTTGCCGGCGCTGTTCGTTCGCAAGCAGGCCAAGGAATACGGCACCTGCAAGCTGGCCGAGGGTCAGGACGTTTCTGGACGGGTGGTGACCCTGGTGGAGGACGTGATCACCACCGGCGGAGCCGTCCGCGATGCCACCAGGGAGCTGCGCCAACAGGGAGCCATCGTGCGTACCGTGATCTGCGCCATTGATCGCAGCCCGGAAGGCGAGAATCCCCTGGCAGATATGGAACTTGAGGTCAGGCCAGTCCTGACCAAGGCGCTGCTTGACGCGGCCCGGGAGCAGTAGGCGGATCAGGCCGAGGTGCGATCGGGCCGACGATGACGCCACCACTCGATCACTACCGGGACCAATGAGATCGCAATGATCACAATGATCATCACATCGATCTTGTCCCCCAGCCAGGGGAAGGCTGCGCCCAGGAAGAAGCCCAACAGGGTGACCAGGGAAACCCAGAGCACCGCCCCCACCGCGCTGTAGACCATGAAATGACGGCGTCCCATCTGGGACACCCCGGCAATGACTGTGACGAAGGTGCGCACGATCGGCACGAAGCGGCCGATGATCAGAGCTGGGGCTCCATGCTTCTCAAAGAACTCATGGGACTTCAAGAAGTACTCCTTCTTGATGATCCGGCCCTCGTGGCGCAGGATCGGTGGACCGATCCGGCGACCGATCTCATAACCCATCACATTGCCGAGCATCGCCGCGGCCATGAAGGAGCCCAGGATCACAAGTAGATCCACCCATTTGCCCTGGCCAGTTATCTCCAGAGCTCCCGAGGCCACGAAAAGTCCCACTGCGAACAGCAGACTGTCACCGGGCAGGATCGGGAAGAATAACCCGCACTCGACCACGATGATGGCCAGGGAAACCCAGAAGAACAGGGCGCCGTAGTTGTCCAGGAGCCACTGAGGGTCCATCCAATCCAGACCGAACAGGAGCGGTAGCGGGATACTCACCTCGCGAAGCCTACTGGGGAGGTCCTGACCACTGGGACATCCGGCTGGCGGGCACCCCCATTTGGTGGGTTAGCGTTGGGACTGGACCTTAGTGAGGGGAGAGCCAATGAGTCAGGAAGCGCGCTCGGTTTTTGTCACCGGTGCAGGTGGCGGGTTGGGAATGGCGGTGTGCCAGCGCTTTGTGAAGGCGGGTTGGACGGTGTTTGCCGCTGACCTGAAACCACCTCCGGCGGCAGACCGGATCATCCCGGTTCAGGTGGATGTCACTGACTCCGATTCGGTTGCCGCGGCGATGGCCCAGGTGGATGCCGAGTCGCCCGCCGGCCTGGATTGCGTGGTCACCATGGCTGGCCTGATGACCGTCGGAGCCCTCGCCGAGATGCCTGATGACAAATTGCAGCGCATCATCAATGTCAACGTGATGGGCACCCATCGCGTGGTCCGTGCTGCTTTTGAGCGGCTGCGCCAGAAGAAGGGCCGGGTGATCCTGATCAGCTCGGAAACCGGTTGGCAGACCACGATGCCCTTCAACGGCGCCTATGCGATGTCCAAGCATGCGATTGAGTCCTATGGCGATGCCCTGCGCCGGGAACTGGCCCTGGTGGACATGCAGGTCTCAATCGTGCAGCCCGGACCCTTCCGGACGAACATGACCGAGGCGATCGGGGCGGAGTTCAAGGCGGCCACGATCGCTGGCTCTCCATTCGAGAAGCTCGGGGCGAAGTTCGGTCCCACGGCGGCCAAGGAGCACGGCAAGGCCCATGACCCAGCAATCCTGGCTGAGGTGGTTTACACCGCTGCCACCACGGCCAAGCCCAAGGTGCGCTATCCAGTCCTGAATGACCGCACCCGGGCCATGATGAGCAGGATGCCCACGAGCCTGGTCGATCGTTTGCTCGCCAAAGCCCTGCGTTGAGCCGGGAGGTTGATCCCTCCGGGGTCGGCGAGCGGGCGCCGTACGACCCGATGCCCTATGGGCCCACGGAGGTGGGGGTGGGGCCGTGGGAGGGGGAGTGGCCACAGGGAGCGCAGTACGACGAGCAGTTGCTGGCCGAGGGTGACCGGCGCAACGTGGTGGACCGCTATCGGTACTGGACGATGGAGGCGATCATCGCCGACCTCGACACCCGGCGCCATGACTTCCATGTGGCGATCGAGAACTGGCAGCACGACTTCAATATCGGCACCATCGTGCGCTCGGCCAATGCCTTCCTGGCCAAAGAGGTGCACATAGTCGGCAATCGACGCTGGAACCGGCGGGGCGCGATGGTCACTGATCGTTACCAGCACGTGCGCCACCATCCCACCGCTGCTGATCTGGCTGGATATCTGCACTCGATCGAGGTGGGGTTGCTCGGCATCGACAACCTGCCCGGCAGCGAGCATCTGGAGACCATGGAATTGCCCCGTCGGGTTTGCTTCCTGTTCGGCCAGGAGGGTCCGGGGCTCTCCCCGGAAGCCCGGGCCGCCTGTGACGGCACCTTCTCCATTGCCCAGTTCGGCTCGACCCGCTCGATCAATGCCTCTGCAGCGGGGGCGATCGCGATGCACACCTGGATCGTCAAGTACGCCGACCTGAGTGACGAACAGGTCTGGCGCGGGTAGCTCAACCCCCGTTCTGAGGTGCCAGCAGATGCCGGGCCTGTTGGAAGCCGAGCACTGCGACCAGGCCGATCAACATCACCCCGGAACACAACAACATTGACTCAGACATCGCCAGGGAGAATGGCTTCAGGATTTCCTGGGGCAACTGCGTCACCACTCCGGCCTCATTGGGGGTGAAGTTGATGCCAGCAGCGCTGAGGCGGGCGTCCATCAGTACCGCGATCGCAGCCGAACCGATCACGGCACCAACCTGCCGGTTGGCGTTGTAGACACCGGCACCGGCGCCAGCCTGGGTCAGAGGCAGGTTGCGGTTGGCAGTGGTGCTGGTTGGGGCCCAGACAAAGGCTGATCCCAACCCCAGCAAGGTCAGTGGCAGGACCAACTCCCACGTCTCGGCGTCAGGAGTCATCACCCGGGTCTGCCAGAAGAAGGCCAGGGCGACCGTTGCGTACCCGAAGCCAGCCAGGAGTCGGGGATGGATCCGGTCGGTCCACTTTCCGACCGGATCGGCCAGCACGATCGAGACCAACGCCATCGGGGCGAAGAGGAGGGCAGCTTCAGTGGGCGTCATCCCCCTGACCAATTGGGCATAGATCATGAATGGGAAGCCCATCGCCGTGATCGCCAGGCTCATCGTGGTGATTCCGATATTCGCCAGGCTGAAGTTGCGATCCCGGAACAGTGACAATGGAAGCAGCGGCTCATTCTGGTTGCGCCATTGCCAGATCAGGAAGAGCACAATCAGTAACAAGCCCAGGCTGATCAGGCCCCAGACGGAGATTGGCCCCGCGATCGTGCCCCAGTCGTACTGATGGCCCTCCTGGATTCCGAAGACCAGGCAGAACAGGCCCAGGCCACTGAGAACGACGCCCAACCAGTCGAGTTGGTGGGGGTGAGTACTCAGGTGCGGCACCAGGCGCATGGCCAGCACCAGCCCGAAGATGCCCACGGGCACATTGATGAAGAAGATCCACTCCCAGCCGAGGCTGTCGATCAGCACCCCGCCCAGGATGGGTCCGACCAGAGTTGCCACCCCAGCGGTCGCGCCCCAGAGTGACATTGCCCGACCGCGGCGTTCGGCCGGGAAGATCCGGGTGATGATCGCCATTGTTTGTGGGGTCATCATCGAGGCGCCGAAGCCCTGGACCGCACGGGCCGCGATCAGCATCTCGATGGATGAGGTGAAACCGCACCACAAGGAGGCGAGGGTGAAGATGGTCAGGCCGGTGAGATAGAGGCCGCGCTGCCCGAAGTGATCCCCCAGCCGACCGGTGATCAGGATCGGTACGGCGTAGGCCAGCAGGTAGGCGCTGGTAACCCAAACCACCTCATTGACACCGGCATGCAGGTCCTCAACGATGGCTGGCGTCGCGACCGTGACGATGGTGGAATCAACCAGGATCATGAAGAAGCCCAGACACAACGCGAACAGAGCCGGCCAGGGGTTCAGTTCAGAATTGGCAGACTCGGGTTCAGGTTTGGTTTCGGAATGGGTCACAGGGCTATGAAAGCACCCGGACCGCTTTTTGCCCCCACCCTGGATGCGACTAGGCTGGCCGGAGTCATTGGGAGACTCGAACCAAGCAACCTGCCAGGAGTGACCAGATGCCCATCGCAACCCCCGAGGTCTACGCCGACATGCTCGACCGCGCCAAGGCGGGCGGCTTCGCCTACCCGGCGATCAACATCACCTCGAGCCAGACGATCAACGCCGCGATCCGTGGCTTCGCCGACGCCGGCTCCGACGGGATCATCCAGGTGTCCACCGGTGGGGCCGAGTTCGGCTCGGGCAGCAACATCAAGAACATGGTGACCGGCTCCTGCGCGCTGGCCGCCTTCGCCTACGAGGTCGCCAAGAACTACGACGTCAACATCGCCCTGCACACCGACCACTGCCCGAAGGACAAGCTCGACGGCTTCGTCCGGCCGCTGGTGGCTTTGTCCAAGGAGCGC
>CAZRKI010000058.1:3921-12697 GCA_964600765.1 uncultured Marmoricola sp. | reverse complement strand
ACCCAACCAAGACCTACTGGCGCAACAAAAACAAAAAGCCCGGCCGATGGCCAGGCTCTAAACAATGACGCGACTCATATATCAACGATGACGCGACTCATCACAAAAGTGGAGCTGAGGGGATTCGAACCCCTGACCCCTTGCATGCCATGCAAGTGCGCTACCAACTGCGCCACAGCCCCATCACCCAATCGGGCAACGAGAAGGAATACTAGCCAACCACCCAGCGATCCGGGAAATCGGGTCCATCAATCCCCAGCACTGAGCACATCCGCCGGGAGTTCAATCATTGGGCAATCGCGCCACAACCGCTCCAGGGCGTAGAACTCACGCTCTTCCTCATGTTGCACATGGACCACGATGTCGGCGTAATCGAGCAGCACCCAGCGGCCCTCGCGATGCCCCTCGCGACGCGGCGGTCCAGCACCAACCTCGCGAAGCTTTTCCTCAATCTCATCAACAATGGCCATGACCTGACGGTCATTGCTTGCCGAGCAGAGCAGGAAGGCATCAGTGATGGCGAGTTGCTCCGAGACATCAAAGGCGACGATATTCTGAGCCAATTTGTCGCTGGCTGCCCGTGCGGCAACCTCGATCAGTTGCAACGCCCTCTGGTCAGCGCTCAACGCTCTCAACCCCCTTCGGATGACCCGCATACAGATCATATTTGGCGATGTACTGCACCACCCCGTCCGGGACCAGGTACCAGACTGGTTCGGATCGGGCGGTGCGTTGGCGGCATTCGGTCGAGGAGATCGCCAGGGCGGGGATCTCCAGAATGGTTACTCGGTCCGCGGGGATGCCATCAAGGGTGTGCAGGTCCATTTCGTAGCCGGGACGGGTACATCCCACGAAATGCGCCATTCTGAACAACTCATCGGCATTTCGCCAGGTGAAGATGTCGGTCAACGCATCAGCGCCGGTGATGAAGAAGAACTCCGCATCCGGAAACTGCTCCCGGAGATCCCGCAGAGTGTCGATTGTGTACGTCGGTCCGCCGCGATCGATGTCGACCCGGGATACCGTGAATCGTGGATTTGATGCGGTTGCCACCACAGTCATCAGGTATCGGTGTTCGGCAGGAGAAACCACCCGCTCGGATTTCTGCCAGGGTTGACCAGTGGGCACGAAGATCACCTGATCGAGATCGAACCAGGCCTGCACCTCACTGGCCGCCACCAGGTGACCATGATGGATCGGATCAAAGGTGCCGCCCATGACACCGACCCGTCGGGTCGGCTGGTGAGCTGGTTGGGAGCTCAGTTGTGACCGCGTCCCTTGCCGAAGGACATCACACCGAACAGTGCGATCAGCAGGATCAGCAGGGCGCCGCCACCAACCAGGATGGAGACGAGGTTGACATTGCCAGACTCGTGGTTGGCAGCTTCCAGGGCGATGCTCAGCAGCGACATGGGCCAACCATATCGGTTAACTCAGTGGAAGATCAGCCCAACCCCGGTTAGCAGCACCCAGAAGAACAGGGTCCTACCCACCAGGCCCGCCAGGAAAAAGACCGCGGCGTTCATCCGCAGCGTACCGGCGATCATGGCCATCGCGAAGAACGGTGGAAAACCCACGGCAGCCGAGACGAAGGTGAGAACAGCACTCATCACCGGTCGCCCCTGCACATAGGCAGACCACTTCTCATACTGAGCCTGCCTTCTGGGCGTCTCCATACGTTTCTTCAGCCAGGGGATGTCCAGCGCTCCCCTGCAGATGTAGAACCAGACCAACTTGCCACTGTTCTGACCCAGAGACCCCACGAAGGACAGCATCAATGGGTGGTGCGAGGACTGGGCATAGGCAACCGCGATGAAGGCCTCCATGTTGAAGACCGGGATGATCGCTGAAATCGCACCGAAGCCCAGGGTCAGGGCAAGCAATTTCACCTGATGTGACCTGCTCCGGTCACCACATACTTGGTTGAGGTCATCTCAGGAAGTCCCATGGGGCCACGCGCATGCAGCTTCTGGGTGGAGATGCCGATTTCAGCACCGAAGCCGAACTCGCCACCATCGGTGAACCGGGTGGAGGCATTGACCAGGACCGCTGCAGAATCAACCTCAGCCACGAACCTGGCGGCTGCAGATTGTGAGTCGGTGACAATCGCATCACTGTGGCCCGAGGAGTACTTACGAATGTGGGCGATTGCTGCATCAAGGTCTGCAACTACTGCGGCTGAGAGGTGCAGGCCCAGGTATTCCTCCGCAAAGTCCTGGTCGGTTGCCGGCACCACTCCGGGGAAGGCCGCGAATCGTTCATCTCCATGAATGGTGACCCCAGCCTCCTGTAGCTCAGGGATGATCCGGGGCAGGAAATCATCGGCGATGTCGGCATGCACGAGGAGTGACTCAGCCGCATTGCATACCGATGGCCGATGGGTCTTGGCATTCAACACGATCCGGCTGGCCATGTCCGGGGCAGCGGCACGGTCGACGTACACATGGCAGTTGCCCACCCCGGTCTCAATCACCGGGACTGTCGACTCAGTGACCACTGATTGGATCAGGCCAGCACCACCACGTGGAATGAGCACATCGACCAGGCCCCGAGCGCGCATCATCTCCTTGGCACTCTCCCGACCCTCCCCCGGAACCAGTTGCACCACGTCGGACGGAAGACCAGCCCGAACGGCGGCTGCCTGTAGAGACTTGATGATCGCCTGGTTTGAGTTCAGGGCACTTGATGATCCTCGCAGTAGGGCGGCATTACCGCTCTTGAGGCAGATGCCTGCAGCATCCGCGGTCACGTTGGGACGGGCCTCGTAGATGATCCCCACAACGCCGAAAGGCACCCGAACCTGACGCAATTGCAGGCCATTGGGCAACGTGGAGCCACGCAGCACCTCGCCAACGGGGTCGGGAAGCCCGGCAACTTCTTCAAGTCCACGAGCCATCCCCTCCAGGCGATCCTGGTTCAGGCGCAGGCGATCAATCATGTGGGCGGGGGTCTGGTCAGCCTCGGCTGACCTGATGTCCTGCTCATTGGCCTGCAGGATTTCAGTCGCATCATTGCGCAGGGCCACAGACATCTGGATCAGGGCCTCGTCCTTGGCCGCCCTGGTGCTCAGGGCCAGGACCTGGGCTGCGGCACGGGCACGACCAGCAAGTTGGGCAAACTCCTCACTCATGTGAGCAAGATTAGCCGCCCTACATGGAGCCGGGAGCCTGAGCCGGCCGCTGGGCCTGGGACGGCTGTCCGGATCCATCCCGGGCGAGCCAAACCTCCCGGGAGACCACCTCCAGGCCAACCACTTCCCACTTGGGTAGTTGGGCACCACTGCGGTACTCGTTCCACAACCGCAGCGCCAGGGAAGCCACATCCAGCATGGAATTGCCCTCATCCCAGTACTGGATCTCTGCAGTGTCCTGCGTGGTTCGCACCGAATCCAGGAAGGGTTGTTGGTCAGTCAGCCGCCGCATTGCTGCGCGGGCAAATGCGAGCTCAACCGGCTCCCCACTCAGGGTCAGGGTGACATGCCAATAGCGCATGGGCTTCTCTCTGCAGGATCCTCAAAATCAAAGATGACGCTCCGAAGAGGTCTGTCATCGAGTGTCGCTGAAGATGCCAGTGGTTGTCGCCGAAACAGCGATATCTGCATCCACTGGACTACAAGTGGTCTGCGCACCGCGGCCAGGAGTGCGTCAGCTCACTTAAGAAGCACCAGAGCATCGCGGTGGATGACCTCGCGCTCGTATTCCGCCCCCAATTCCCGTGCCAGTTCCCGGGTGGAGCGGCCGAACAGGTCCGGCAAATCTGCAGAATCATAGTTGACCAGCCCCCTGGCAACCCTGTTCCCAGCGTGATCCAACAGGTCCACCGGGTCCCCCGCTGAGAAGGTGCCACTGAGTCCGATCACCCCGGCGGGCAGCAGCGAAGCGCGATGTTCGCGAATGGCTCGCACCGCACCATCGTCGAGCCTGAGACTCCCCTTCGGCTCGGTGGCATGGGCCAACCACAACAACCTGGTGGGCCGCTTGCGACCGGTTGGGTGGAAGAAGGTGCCCACGTCTTCTCCCGAAAAGGCTTCCTCCGCATGACGCATGTCAGTCAACACGACCGGGATGCCCGCTTCGGAGGCGATCTGGGCAGCTTCCAGTTTGGTGACCATCCCACCGGTTCCAATCTTGCTTCCCGAACCATTAACCCGGACACCGTCCAACTCGGCGCCAGAACGGACCTCACCAATCAGTTTGGTGCCCTCTTCCCTGGGAGGCCCGTCGTACAGCCCAGCTACGTCGGAGAGCAGCACCAATAGTTCTGCATGCACCAGATGGGCCACCAGGGCAGCCAACCGGTCGTTGTCACCAAACCTGATCTCAGAGGTGGCCACGGTGTCGTTCTCGTTCACGATGGGCACCGCGCCCATCTTGAGCAGGGTGCCGATGGTGCGCTGGGCATTGCGATAGTGACTGCGCCGGGTGACGTCGTCAACGGTGAGCAGTACCTGTCCGGCCACCAGATCGTGGCGGGCAAATTCCTCGGTGTACCGGTGGATCAACAAGCCCTGCCCAACCGAGGCGGCAGCCTGTTGGCGAGCCAGGTCACGGGGCCGCCTGGGTAGATCGAGTGGTCCCAGGCCAGCCGCAATGGCTCCTGAGGAAACCAGCACCAACTCCACTCCACGGGCCCGATGGCGGGCCAGGGCATCGACCAGGTCCGCGATTCGTTCATTATCGAGGTGACCCTCCCTGGTGGTCAGTGACGATGAGCCCACCTTGACCACGATCCGTCGGGCCGCCCTTACATACCCCTGACGCTTCATCACAGGTCCCCAGTCTGGTCGTTATCAGGTCCGGCGACTTCCTGCTGATCCAAACGTCGGGCGACATCAGCCCTGGTCTCTCCCTCGCCACGCTCGGTCATGCCTTCATCGATGGCCCGGCGCCGTTTGCTGGCTGGCCGGGACTCGGTGAAACGCTGGTCCTCGCCACGGCGGCCCAACATCTGCGCGCCAGCGTCAATGCCGGGACGGAAGTCAAAGACCACTGCGTTGTCCGGATGGCCGATCAGCACGGGATCCCCCTCGACTGCACCCATGGCCAACAACTGGTCCTCGACTCCGAGACGATTGAGCCGGTCGGAGAGAAACCCAACGGCTTCATCATTTGAGAAATCAGTCTGACGGATCCAGCGTTCAGGTTTCTCACCGCGCACCCGCCAGCCCTCACCAGTCTCCTTGATGGTGAACTCAGTTCCAGACGAACTGGATTTGGGGCGGATTACTATCCGCGCTGGTGCGGGGTCCAACTCGATCTGGGCCCGACGGTCGGCAACGATGTGCGCCATCGCGAAGGAGAGCTCACGCAGACCCTCATGGCTGGCAGCGCTGACCGGGATCACCTGCCAACCACGCTTACGGATGTCATCGAGCACAAGATCAGCCATGTCACGACCGTCTGGCACGTCAATCTTGTTCAGGGCCACCAGACGAGGGCGATCCTCAAGGCCGCCGTACCTGGCCAACTCTGCCTCGATGACATCAAGATCACTGACTGGATCACGTCCGGGCTCCATGGTGGCCAGATCAATCACATGCACGAGGGCAGCACAACGCTCGATGTGCCGCAGGAAGTCATGCCCCAATCCCCTTCCCTCGCTGGCCCCCTCGATCAAACCGGGCACATCAGCCACGGTGAAAGTGGTGTCCCCAGCCCGGACCACGCCGAGATTTGGTACCAGGGTGGTGAAGGGGTAGTCGGCGATCTTGGGCCGGGCCCGGCTCAATGCGGCGATCAGGCTGGATTTCCCAGCGCTTGGGAAGCCGACCAGACCGATGTCGGCAACCACCTTGAGTTCCAGTTCGATGACCAGGTCATCTCCAGGTTCACCGAGTAGGGCAAACCCGGGAGCTTTGCGCTTTGAGGAGGCCAGAGCAGCATTACCCAAACCGCCGCGGCCACCTCTGGCGATCACCAGTTCGGTACCGGCGCCGACCAAGTCGGCGATCTGCTCGCCATCCTCATTGCGGACCACGGTTCCGTCAGGGACAGGCAGCACCAGGTCCTCACCGTGTGAACCATTGCGATGGGCTCCAGCACCATGGCCACCATGGCCAGCGGTACGGCGACCTGAATGGTGATAGTCGATCAGGGTGGTCACGTCCGGGTCAACCCGCAGGATCACTGAACCACCCGGACCTCCGTTGCCCCCATCAGGACCGCCCAGGGGCTTGAATTTCTCCCGATGGACAGAGGCCACGCCATTGCCACCACGGCCGCCAATGACATGGAGCCTGACCCGGTCCACAAATGTGGGGACTGCCATCTGGCTGCCTTTCTGGTCGGTGAACTGGCTGAAATTGTTCGAGGGCGCCCCATAACGGGACGCCCTCGAGGATGCTACTTGACTGGCCCGAGCGTCACTCCGCAACAGGCACTACGTTGACCACGCGACGTCCGCGCCGGCTACCGAACTCGACACTGCCACCCACAAGGGCAAACAGGGTGTCGTCCTTGCCCCGACCCACGCCTGAACCCGGGTGGAAGTGGGTCCCCCGCTGGCGAACGATGATCTCACCGGCGTTGACCACCTGGCCACCAAAACGCTTCACCCCAAGGCGCTGAGCATTGGAATCGCGGCCATTCTTGGTTGAGGCTGCTCCCTTTTTATGTGCCATCGCAAAAGTCCTTAATTACTTCGGTTGCTCGATCAGACAGTGATGTCGGTGACTTTGACCTGGGTGTACTTCTGACGGTGACCCTGGCGCTTCTTGTAACCGGTCTTGTTCTTGTACTTCTGAATGATGATCTTGGGACCCTTGGTTGCCCCCAGCACCTCAACCTGCACCGAAGCCTTGTCAAGTCCAGTGGAGGTGACCTTGTCGCCGTCAACCACCATGACCACGGGCAGGGTCAGCGAAGCGCCAACTTCTTCGTCGGTCTTGTCAATCTCGATGACATCGCCAACAGCAACCTTTTGCTGTTTGCTGCCACTGCGCACGATGGCGTACACGACGGACTCACTTTCAGTCGTATTTGATTCGGTCTGTGACTTGATCTGCGCCCAGTCAATGGGCGCACAAAACAAGGAGATGCCGGTTCGGCACCGAGGATCAACGATACCGATCGATGCGAGGGCAGTCAAAACGAGGTTGGCTCCCGAAGCACATTGCGATACAGATTCCACAACATCGCCCCGAAAACCAGAGTCCAGGCAGCAAGCGCGATCCAACTCTCATAAAAACCGATCGCCTTCACGAGCGGCAATTGATCCGCCTCGCCCAGGAACTGGGCTCCCACGCCATACATGCCAAGGGGGAAGACCACGCTCCAGTGAGCAGCCTCATATCGCAACGGGATCCTGTGCACGAAGTGTCGCCAGTACCCAGCGAAAACCAGTGGCGGGATCAGCCAGGAGCCAAAGGCCCAGAAAAACACCGAGGCGCCCGCGATCAACCCCCGGGTCGCGTCAACCATGGGAGCCTCGGCCATCCCCACGATCCGGGCCCCAGCAACCACAGTGATTGCTGTGGCTCCCATCGCCACCCAGTACGGCGGGGTCAGATCCTCGGGTTTGAGGTCATAGATCAACATCCGGGCACTGACGAAAACCCCCGCAGATGCATACAGGAAGATGCCTACTGACCAGGAGAACACTGCCATCAGGGCCAGCCAGCGTCGATGCTGGTCCAAAACCACCTCAAGGGTTGCCGCCAGAACCGCAATCGACTGGCTGGCCACCACCCAGATGAACCAGGTGCCATTTGCGGTCTGCAGGACCGGCCGTACGGTCCGGCCGAGAACTGCAGTCCAGGGAATCACATACCCCAACAGCAACCAGGCGAGCGAGGCCACGGCCAGCAACGGCAGGGCCAGGTCGTACATGTTCTCTATCCCCAACCGACTGCCCAGGACGCAGGTGGCCGCCACGAAGGTGAAGAATCCAAATGCCCGGGCAGGATCCGCAAAGTCCTGTTTCAGGGCATCGCGGTGCCGCAACGCTCTGACCAGGACCAGCCCAATCAAGAGCACATAGGCAACCGCTGCGATCACCAGGAGCCCAGCGGAAAGCAGATGCAGGCCGTTTGAATGCATGGCCACCGACACGATGCCGGTTGCCATCACCAGGGCGAAGTAGCCCGGCGCCAATCCCCTGATGGCCTGATCGATGCGCCTGCCCAAAGACTGCTCCACGCGCACAGCCTAGCGATCTAGGCGGGTTTTGGGATCACCGCAAAGGAGCCGGTGGCCAGACCGACCAATTCGTCGTCATCATCGCGGACCTCGGCACTGAGGTGAACGATGCGTTTACCTGCAGAGATCACCCTGGCCCGAGCCATAAGTTGGCCGGAGAACACCGGGCGCACAAAGCGCAATTGCACCTCGATCGAGGCACACCACTGGTCCGATGCCAATACGCTCAGCGTGGCCGCACCCATAGCAGTGTCAACCAATGCAAACAGGACTGCTCCGTGAACCGCCCCTTGTGGATTCAGGTGCTCAGGTGTCACTTCCACCCGGGCTCTGGCTCCACCTTCATCAATCACTTCGGTGACCATGCCCAAATGGGTGGCCAGCGGAAATGGTGCTGTTTGCTGGGGCTTCATGCTCACCACCTGGTCTTGCGCATTGAGTTACTTCTTGCGTCCACCCTTGCGCTTGATCGGTACATGCAACAACCCGCTGAGCAGACCCTCTGCTGGGGCTGATTCTGGTTCCTCCACAACTGCTTCCATCTCCACCGGAGCAGGTTGTTGCGGGCTCTCTGGTTCAACCGAGGGCGGACCGGCCGGGCGGGCAGCACGACGTCGACGGGTGGTGGTGGCCACGACTGG
>CAZRKI010000058.1:0-3821 GCA_964600765.1 uncultured Marmoricola sp. | reverse complement strand
TGGACGAACTCTTCTCAACCGGATGATCGTGGAGCACGATGCCACGACCCTTGCAGTGGTCACAGTCCTCGCTGAAGGCCTCCACCAATCCGGTACCGATTCGTTTCCGAGTCATCTGCACCAGCCCCAGGGAGGTGACCTCAGCAACCTGGTGGCGGGTGCGATCGCGACCCAGGCATTCGACCAAGCGGCGTAGGACCAATTCCCGGTTCGATTCAAGGACCATGTCGATGAAGTCGACCACAATGATGCCGCCAATGTCTCTCAACCGCAGTTGGCGCACGATCTCCTCAGCGGCTTCGAGGTTGTTCTTGGTGACGGTCTCCTCCAGGTTGCCACCAGAACCAGTGAACTTCCCGGTGTTGACGTCGACCACGGTCATTGCCTCGGTACGGTCGATGATCAGGGAACCACCTGAGGGCAACCAGACCTTGCGATCCAATCCCTTGGCGATCTGCTCATCCACCCGATATTCCGCGAACAGGTCCGCGCCATCCTCGCCGGGTTCGTGACGCGACAATCGCTCGCGCAGGTCCGGTGCGACATGGGAGACATAACCGTCCACCAGGTCCCAGGCGTCATCACCCTGAACCACCAGTTTGGCAAAGTCCTCAGTGAACAGGTCCCGAACCACCTTCAAGGTGAGATCCGGCTCGCCGTACAGCAATTCCGGGGCCTTGCCCGCTTGAACCTTCTTCTCTATGTCCGCCCAACGAGCGGCAAGGCGCTCCACGTCGCTGGTCAGGTCCTCCTCCGAGGCGCCCTCTGCAGCGGTACGCACGATCACCCCAGCGGTGTCCGGAACCACCGCCTTGAGAATATTCTTCAGGCGAGTGCGCTCGGTGTCCGGCAACTTCCTGGAGATACCAGAAGTGTTCCCACCAGGTACATAGACCAGGAAACGACCGGGCAGGCTGATCTGGGAGGTGAGACGCGCTCCCTTGGCGCCAACGGGATCCTTGCTCACCTGCACCAGTACCGCCTGGCCCGGAGACAGGACAGATTCGATCTTGCGTGGTTCTCCCTCGGGATGACCCAGGGCTGCCCAGTTGACCTCACCGGCGTACAGCACTGCATTTCGGCCCTTGCCGATGTCGATGAAGGCTGCCTCCATAGAGGGAAGTACGTTTTGCACCTTGCCGAGGTAGACATTGCCGATCAGCGAGGTTTGTGACTTGCGGGCAACGTAGTGCTCAACCAGCACCTTGTCCTCCAGAACCGCGATCTGGGTGAGGTCATCACGCTGGCGGATGACCATCGCCCGATCCACCGACTCCCGCCGGGCCAGGAACTCAGCCTCGGACACGATCGGGGCCCGACGGCGACCAGCCTCGCGACCCTCACGGCGGCGTTGCTTCTTGGCCTCCAGTCGGGTGGAACCGCTTACGCTGGCAATCTCATCCTCTGGATTGCGCTGCTTACGGGTGCGGGTAACCGTGTTCTCCGGGTCATCAGGCGCGGCCCCATCATCCTCACCCGGACGGCGGCGACGCCTCCGACGCCGGGAATCACCACTTCCGCCCTCATCAGAGGTGTCCTCATCGGTCTCCTCTGAATCGCCCTCATCGTCGGACTCGAACTCATCATCATCCTTGCGGCCACCTCTACGGCGTCCGCCACGTCGGCGGCGACGGCGGTTGCCACCGTCTCCATCCTGGCCATCCTCAGCAGTTGCCTCTGATTCCTCCTGACCATCCTCCACATCCGCTGGCTCTGGCTCTGGATCAGGGTCGGCTGGTTTGGCTGGCTTGCGCGCAGGAAGCAACTCAGTCTCAGGAGCCTGGAAAAGCAACATCGTGGCCGGTGGACGAACCACCACGCCGGTATTCTCGGGGGTTTCCTCGGGCCCGGGATCGCTTTCATTGGCGTCGGTTGCTGGCAATTCTTCGTCGAGCATCAATGCCCTCCAAGGTGTCAGGTTTCCCATGACTCCGGTCAGTGTGTACGACGCACAGCCATCGGCGTCGTACGGAAGTCGTACGGTGGCGATGACACTCCCCGCGTAGGCGTCATTCAGGTGATCCAACAGCCACCAACCGCGGTCGGCGGACAATCTTCCGCGTCGCGGTCAGGTGGGTTGAGCCACCCGCTGTGCCGATCAACCGATCGGCGGGAACGTCATCGGGTCTGCTGGTCCCGGCTTGTGGATATTTCACTGGAACTGCATGAACCTAAGGTTCATTATGGCACATTGGCGGCTGCTTGGGTCACCAACACAACACCTCAGGTGATTAATCAACCAAAGGATCGCTGATCTGCCCGGACTCAGTGAGCCTCCCCTGATGAGTCCTGGTCTGAAGCACAGCGCTGAAGTCCAGTTCGGACATCTTGCCCATGGCCACCAGGATGTCTCCGGGACGAACCGTGGGGGTGCTGTGTCGCAGGGTCAGCAGCAGCTGGCCGGTGTCCCCCGCATAGGTCAAAGCCACCACCGATGCCCGTACGTCGATGGTCCTGAGCCCCTTCTTGGTCATCCGTTCCACTTCGATTGCGGGCTGGGCCAGGAAGTCGGTCACAGCGCTGGAAACCCTGTCCTGGTCAAATCCCGCCAGCTCCATGGTCCAGATTGATCCAGTCAGGTGATCGGCCAATGCGCCCGCTCCAGCAGGCACTACCCTGATGATGTCCAGACCCTGGGGCAGCGCCTGATCCAGGGACTGGTGCAATTCCACCGGATCACACACCTGGGCGAGGGCGATCTCCAGGTATTCCGCCTCAGAGGCTGACCCCGTGGGCGCCGCACCGGCATAAGAAATCCGGGGGTGGGGGTTGAAGCCGGATGAATAGGCCATCGGAACCCGAGCGCGGAACAGGGCCCTCTCAAAGGCGCGGCTGAAATCACGGTGAGAGGTGAAGCGCAGCCGTCCGCGCTTGGCGTACTGGATTCGCAATCGCTGCACCGGAGGTGGTTGTTGCGTTGGTTGTTCGGGCACCTGTGGACCTGTCTTTGCCTCTATTGGGCCTTCTCGAGCCGGCGGCGCATTTCCCGGGCCTTCTGTTCAGCCTCTTCCGCCTTGGTTGGCGCCATCCTGGGGAATACCGGGGTATAGGCGTCCCGGATCGGGTAACCCCAGCGTTCCCTCATCTTGGTGATCTCCCACTGCTTGACCCCACTCTCCCGGGTCATGGTCTCGAAGTGGAAGAGTTCCACCACCCCAAGAGTGATGATCCGATACCCAGCTGCACTCACCTTGTAGCAAAGGTCAACATCATTGAAATTGGCTGGGAACTGCTCGCTGAATCCACCCACTTCAAGGAAGACCTCCCGACGCATTCCAGCGCAGGCAGCTGTGACGCCACTAACCTCGCGATTGATGTGATGTGAACCCCAGAGCCCACTCTTGTCGTACGCCGTGAAGGAGCCAGGGTGGGCGTAGTGTCCGCGATAGTAGGCGTGGCCGACATGTTGGATGGTGTTGCTGCTGAACAACAACATCGCCCCGGTCATCCCGACGTCGGATTCCTCCAGAGGGGCCAACAGTTCCTCCACCCAGTTCTGGGTGCGGACCTCAACGTCATCGTTGAGCAGGATGATGCGTTCCCCTCGTGATGCCAGGACGCCGAAGTTCATCTTCCGGGCATAGTTGAATTCCTCCCGGAAGGGCACCAACACCAACTTGTCACCAGCGATATCGCGCAACTCCCGGAGCACCTCAGTCGGCGTGGGCAGGTCGTAGACCACCACTATTTCCAGGTTCTCGTGGCTGGTCATGGCCAGTGCGGAACGAACCGCGTCCACCACCAACACCCGGGAACGCCCCCAGACCAGACCTGAGGAGCCAATCGTTGGGATCACAATACTGACGCTGCGCTCGGGTGGC
>CAZRKI010000057.1:0-13173 GCA_964600765.1 uncultured Marmoricola sp. | reverse complement strand
CGCGGCCTCGAGGCCGGCGTCAACAAGCTGGCCGACGCCGTCAAGGTGACCCTCGGCCCCAAGGGCCGCAACGTGGTGCTCGAGAAGAAGTTCGGCGCCCCGACCATCACCAACGACGGCGTGTCCATCGCTCGCGAGATCGAGCTGGAGGACCCCTACGAGAACATGGGGGCCCAGCTGGTCAAGGAGGTCGCCACCAAGACCAACGACGTCGCCGGTGACGGCACCACCACCGCCACCGTGCTGGCCCAGGCAATGGTCCACGAGGGCCTGCGTGCGGTTGCCGCTGGCGCCAATCCGATGGCTCTCAAGCGCGGCATGGACCAGGCTGCTGCCGCGGTGACCGAGGCGCTGTCCAAGGCCGCCCGCGATGTTGACGACAAGGCCGACATGGCTGCAGTTGCCACCGTGTCCAGCCGTGACGAGCACATCGGCGAACTGCTCGCTGAGGCCTTCGACAAGGTCGGCAAGGACGGCGTGATCACCGTCGAGGAGTCCAACACCATGGGCACCGAGCTCGACTTCACCGAGGGCATGCAGTTCGACAAGGGCTACCTCTCGCCGTACTTCGTCACCGATCCGGAGTCGATGGAAGCCGTCATCGATGACCCCTACATCCTGTTGCACCAGGGCAAGATCTCCGCGATCGCTGAGCTGCTGCCGCTGCTGGAGAAGGTCATGCAGGGCGGCAAGCCGCTGTTCATCCTGGCCGAGGACGTCGAGGGTGAGGCGCTGTCCACCCTGGTTGTCAACAAGATCCGCGGCACCTTCAATGCAGTTGCGGTCAAGAGCCCGGCTTTCGGTGATCGTCGCAAGGCGATGATGCAGGACATCGCGATCCTGACCGGCGGTCAGGTGATCGCTCCCGAGGTTGGTCTCAAGCTCGACCAGGTCGGCCTCGACGTGCTGGGCACCGCCCGCCGGGTCGTGGTCACCAAGGACAACACCACCATCGTTGAGGGTGGCGGTTCCCATGAGGAGGTCGTCGGCCGGGTCAACCAGATCAAGGCCGAGATCGAGAACTCCGATTCGGACTGGGATCGCGAGAAGCTGCAGGAGCGCCTGGCCAAGCTGGCCGGTGGCGTCTGCGTGGTCAAGGTTGGTGCCGCCACCGAGGTGGAGCTGAAGGAGAAGAAGCACCGCATCGAGGATGCCGTTTCCGCCACCCGTGCTGCCATCGAGGAGGGCATCGTCCCCGGCGGTGGTTCGGCGCTGATTCACTCGGTCTCCGCCCTGGCTGATGACCTGGGCCTGAGCGGTGATGAGGCCACCGGCGTGCGCGTCGTACGAAAGGCAATGGATGAGCCACTGCGCTGGATCGCCGAGAACGGTGGCGACCAGGGCTATGTCGTGGTCGCCAAGGTTCGTGAGGCCGGTGAGGGCAAGGGCTTCAACGCTGCCACCGGTGAGTACGGAGACCTGATCGCCCAGGGCATCCTGGATCCGGTCAAGGTGACCAAGTCAGCGCTGACCAATGCCGTCTCCATTGCCGGCATGCTGCTGACCACCGAGACCCTGGTGGTCGACAAGCCTGAGGAAGAGGAGCCTGCGGCCGCTGGCCATGGGCACGGCCACGGCCACTGATCCAAGGCACTGAACAAGGACGCTCCCGGAGAAATCCGGGGGCGTTCTTGCGTTTTCCGGTGTATTACCTGATGGCCTGGTCAGGTGGCCGGTGCCTGGGTCTTGGATAGACTGCAGCATGACTTCTGGCGACCTCTCCGACGTACCTGCCAAGTTCGCCACGCTGGGCCTGACCTATGACGACGTACTCCTGTTGCCGGGGGAGACCGATGTCATCCCCAGTGAGGTGGACACCACCACCCGCCTGACCCGCAATATCTCGCTGCGTACTCCGCTGGTTTCCAGCGCGATGGACACGGTCACCGAGTCGCGGATGGCGATCGCGATGGCCCGGCAGGGTGGCATCGGCATCCTGCACCGCAACCTCTCGATCGAGGATCAGGCCTACCAGGTGGACCTGGTCAAGCGCACCCAGACCGGGATGATCTCAAATCCGGTGGTGATCGGGCCGGACAAGACCCTGGAGGATCTGGACGCGCTGTGTGGTGAGTACCGGGTCTCCGGGCTGCCGGTGGTCGATGCTGAGCAGCGGTTGTTGGGCATCATCACCAACCGGGATCTGCGCTTCACTCCGGTGGCTGAGTGGGCCACCACGAAGGTGGATGAGGTGATGACCCCGATGCCATTGATCACCGCGCCGGAGGGGATCAGTCGGGAGGATGCCACCAGGCTGCTACGCCAGCACAAGCGCGAGCGGCTCCCGATTGTCGATGATCAGGGTCGCCTGGCTGGATTGATCACGGTCAAGGACTTCGTGAAGTCCGAGCAATTTCCCAACTCCTCAAATGACGCCGATGGTCGGCTGATGGTCGGCGCCGCGGTCGGATATTTCGGTGAGGCCTGGCAACGCGCCACGACTTTGATCGAGGCCGGGGTCGACGTACTGGTCGTGGACACCGCTCACGGTCATGCCCGGTTGCTGCTGGACATGATTGCCCGGTTGAAGTCCGATTCGGCAACCAGGCATGTTGAGATCGTCGGCGGCAATGTCGCGACTCGCGGTGGTGCCCAGGCGCTGATCGACGCTGGTGCTGACGCGGTCAAGGTTGGGGTCGGCCCGGGATCGATCTGTACGACGCGGGTGGTTGCGGGTGTGGGGGTGCCCCAGGTGACCGCGATTTACAGTGCCTCCCTGGCCTGTACGCCGGCCGGTGTGCCCCTGATCGCAGATGGGGGCATCCAGTACTCCGGTGATATCGCCAAGGCGCTGGTGGCCGGTGCCGACTCGGTGATGTTCGGCTCGCTGTTGGCCGGTTGTGAGGAGAGCCCCGGTGAGCTCGTCTTCGTCAACGGCAAACAGTACAAGTCCTATCGCGGGATGGGTTCGCTCGGTGCGATGAGCAGTCGCGGCAAGAAGTCCTACTCCAAGGACCGCTACTTCCAGGCCGACGTGGAGAGCGATGACAAGATCGTGCCCGAGGGCATTGAGGGACAGGTCGCCTATCGCGGCCCCTTGTCGGCGGTGACCCATCAGTTGCTTGGCGGCCTGCACCAGTCAATGTTCTACGTCGGTGCCCGCACCATCCCCGAGCTCAAGGAACAGGGTGAGTTCGTCCGGATCACCGCCGCTGGCTTGAAGGAGAGCCACCCCCACGACGTACAGATGACCAGCGAGGCCCCCAACTACTCCTGGCGCTGACCCTCCTCCCAGCCCGCCGAGGCGGCAGTAAATAACATGCCGAGGCGGCAGTAATTAGCACGCCGAGGCGGCAGTAGTTAACGAGGGTGCAGGGCATCTGTATTGCCGAGGCGGCAGAAAGTAACACCGCGAGGCGGCAGTAAATCACACATACTCGGTGCTGGTTGTGGATCGCGAGCAAGGAGCTTGCAGGGAGAGAGCTGTGCGCAGTGCACGATGACACCGGTTAAACCCGGCGTTAACTCTGCCGCCTCGCGGTGTTAACTACTGCCGCCTCGGCGTGTTAATTACTGCCGCCTCGGCATGTTAAGTACTGCCGCCTCGGCGGGTGACGACGTAGTGACGCCTTGGTGTGGTTGGGCCGATAAGGTGGGGCGGTGAATGATTTTGAGCTCGGGCGGGCCAAACGCAGCCGCCGTGCCTACTCCTTCGATGACATCGCGATCGTGCCCAGCCGGCGTACCCGCGGCATCGACAGCGTCTCGACCACCTGGCAGATCGATGCCTATCGTTTCGAGGTGCCGATCCTGGCCGCTCCGATGGATTCGGTGATGTCGCCCACCACCGCAATCGCCTTCGGCAAGTACGGCGGCCTGGGGGTGCTCAATCTGGAGGGCCTCTGGACCCGCTATGAGGACCCCGAGCCGCTGCTGGAGGAGATCAGCAACCTCGATCGCAGCGAGATGGTCCCACGGATGCAGCAGATCTACGCCGAGCCGATCAAGGCCGAGCTCATCCGGGCCCGCCTCCAGGAGATCCGCGAGGCCGGGGTGACCGTGGCTGGCAGCCTCAGCCCCGGCAATACCATGGAGTTCGCCCTGACCGTTGTCGATGCGGGGGTGGAAATGTTCGTTATCCGTGGCACCACGGTTTCGGCCGAGCATGTCAGTGGCGAGGCCGAGCCGCTCAACCTCAAGGAGTTCATCTACGAACTCGATGTGCCGGTCATCGTCGGTGGCTGTGCTACCTATCAGGCGGCACTGCACCTGATGCGTACCGGCGCGGCTGGTGTCCTGGTGGGCTTCGGCGGCGGTGCTGCCCATACGACGCGCCAGGTGCTGGGCGTCGCCGTACCGATGGCAACCGCGACCGCAGATGTGGCCGCGGCCCGTCGGGATTACCTAGATGAGTCCGGTGGTCGCTACGTGCACGTGATTGCTGATGGCTCCATCGGCAAGAGTGGGGACATCACCAAGGCAATTGCCTGTGGCGCCGATGCAGTGATGATCGGTTCCCCATTGGCCCGCGCCTCTGATGCTCCCGGACGGGGCGCCCACTGGGGCGCGGAGGCCCACCATGCAGAACTGCCTCGCGGTGATCGGGTCCAGTTCGAAACCCTCGGCACTCTCGAGCAGATCATGTTTGGCCCCTCGGTGGTCGCCGACGGCACCATGAACCTGGTTGGTGCCCTGCGCCGGGCGATGGCCACGACTGGCTACACCGACCTCAAGGAGTTCCAGCGCATCGACGTGGTGGTGCAGTAGTCAATGCGGGTCAAACCATTACTCCTGCTGATTGCCGCTGTCGCGTTGCTGTTGACCGGCTGCGGCAAGTCCGGTTCTGAGGGAACTGCCGCCAAGCCCATCTCCAACAAACCGGCCACCATTGAGGTCGGTAACTGTTTCAAGGGTGACCGGGTGGGGGATCGGGCACCGGAGTTGGCCAAGAAGATCGGCACCAAGTCGGTGACAGCCATTGAGGACGACCCCACCTGGGCTGATCCGGTTGACTGCGCCAAACCTCACCGGATCTCGGTTTATGGGCTGGTCGGGCTGCCTCCAGAGCTCGACCAGGAAGTCAGCAGTTACGCCAAACTGCTCAGGATCGATTCCGACCTGTATGCCCAGGTGCGTAACTCGGTGAACCGATCCTGTTCGCTGGCCCTTCCCGGGGTCCGCAAGGCGCTGAAGAAGACCGACCTCAGGCTGCAGATCACCCCGGCGGTGAATGCCAAGGTTGGCGAACTGACCTTCAACCCGGTGCCCTTCGCAAACTGGGAAGCCGGGCAGCGGCAGTTTGTTTGCATCATGAACCTGCACCAGGCTGACACCCTCACCCTGACTGATTTCCTGACCAGTTCTGGGCAGGCCTCAAACCTGCACCTTTGCTACAACCCCAACAGCCAACCCGTGGACTGCGGTGAACCGCACACCATGGAGTCCGCAGCGATCATCGTGGCCAATCAGGCCGTGGCCGATGGTCAGCTTCCCGACAAGACCGGCTTCGTCAACGGCACTCTTAACGTGTCTGCTGACATCTGGGACTCCCTGGATCGGGTGTGTACGACGTTCATCCGGGCCAACTCCAACCTACCCCGGGGATTGACCGGGGTGACCAGCCTCTATGACAGCCAGTGGCCGATCCAGGGCACCGAGGATTACGCCTTCTACTGCGATGCCACCAGCCCCTATGGAACTCCACCGCGCAAGATGACCCGATCCACCGGTTCCGTCTTCAACCGATAGGCACTGACCCCATGACCTTTACTGCTGATCTGGGTCCGAACTCCCGGGCCAAGGCACTGGCGGCGATGGCCGCAGCCGATTCGGTCGGCAACGAACTCGACGTACTCGTGGTCGGGGGTGGCATCACGGGGGTCGGCATCGCCCTGGATGCGGTCTCCCGCGGCTTGTCGACTGCCCTGGTGGAGCAACGCGACTTTGCCAGCGGCACCAGCTCCCGCAGTTCCAAGTTGGTCCATGGTGGTCTTCGCTACCTGGAGATGTACGACTTCGCCCTGGTCCGCGAGGCCCTTGAGGAACGCGGGCTGCTGCTGACCCGACTCGCTCCCCATCTGGTCCGACCGGTTCCCTTCCTGTTTCCGCTGGAGCGAGCCTATGAGCGCCCCTATATCGGCGCCGGCCTGATCCTGTACGACGCGATGGCAGCGGCCGGCAAGTACGAGATGGGGGTGCCACGCCATCGACATCTGTTCCGCAAGCAGGTGGCCCGGATCGCCCCGGATCTGCGCACCGACACGCTGCATGGCGCGATTCGCTACTACGACTGCCAGGTCGATGACGCCCGCCTGGTGATGAATATCGCCCGCACCGCGGCGGCGTACGGCGCCCACGTCGCGGCCCGCACCAAGGTCACCGGATTCCTGCGGGAGGGCGCCGACGTGGTCGGTGCCCAGTTGCGTGACCTGGAGAATGACGTCGATCTCACCGTGCGGGCCAAGGTGGTGATCAATGCGGCCGGGGTGTGGACCAATGACATCCAGGAACTCGTCGGTGGTCGCGGCAGCCTGCAGGTAGAGGCCAGCAAGGGCATTCACATCGTGGTGCCCAGGGATCGGATCCGATCCGAGGCCGGTTTCATCACCAAGACCGAGAAATCTGTGCTCTTCGTGATCCCATGGGGACGGCACTGGATCATCGGCACCACCGACACTCCATGGAACCTCGACAAGGCCCACCCGGCCGCCTCCCGGGCTGACATCGACTACATCCTCGGTCACGTGAACACGCTGCTGAACACCCCGCTGGACCATGACGATGTGGTCGGCGTCTATGCCGGGTTGCGTCCCCTGGCCAAGGGCAAGATCGAGGCCACCTCGAAAATTTCCCGGGAACACATCGTCACCAATCCGGTGCCGGGCCTGGTGATGATTGCCGGCGGCAAGTTGACCACCTATCGGGTGATGGCCAAGGACGCCGTGGACATGGCCGTGAAGAGCCTGCCCACTGGGGCCAGGTCGAGCATCACCGACCGGATCCCACTGCTGGGGGCCAGCGGGTTCGAGGCCCGCACCAACCAGCGGGTGGCCCTGTCTCGCGACACTGGGCTGAGCATTGCCAGGATCGATCATCTATTGGGGCGCTATGGCGGTCTGATTGATGAGGTGCTGGCGTTGCTCGAGGAGCGCCCGGAGTTGGCCAAACCGCTGCCCGGGCAGGACGACTACCTCGCCGTCGAGGTTTGGTACGCCGCAAGTCACGAGGGCGCCCGACACCTGGATGACGTGTTGACCCGACGTACCCGGATCTCGATCGAGACCCAGGATCGGGGCGTCGGGTCGGCCCGACCCGCGGCGGATCTGATGGCCGAGGTGCTCGGCTGGGATCCCGAACGCATCGACGCCGAGGTGGATCACTACCTGCGCCGGGTCGAGGCGGAACGCCAGAGCCAGGAGAAGCTCACCGATCAGGAAGCCGACGAGACCAGGGTCAGCGCCCCCGAAGCGCCGTGGGCCCAGTGAGCGCGGGTCGGCTCAGTACGCTGGCTGACGCCGTACTTGTCGAACCAGTGCTGGCCCGCGCGATCGACAGCGCCCGTGAAGGTGTCACCGAACTGGAGTTGATCGCCCCGCAACCAGTGCGGCCGCATCTGATCAAGGGCCTGGTGGACGCTGGTCGGATAGTGCTGGCGGTGACCGCGACGGTCCGTGAGGCCGAGGACCTCACCACTGAATTGCTTGATGTGGTGGGGCCGGACCAGGTCGCCCTCTACCCGGCCTGGGAGACCCTGCCCCACGAGCGGTTGAGCCCGCGCTCAGACACGGTGGGCAATCGCCTGGCCGTACTGCGCCGGATCAAACACCCCGGCACCGCGCCGGGAACCGGGCCATTGCAGGTGGTGGTGGCTCCGGTGCGCTCGGTGCTGCAACCCCAGGTCAAGGGGCTGGCTGATCTGCGTCCAGTGGAGGTCCGGGCCGGTCAGGAGATCGAAATGGAACAGGTCGTGGTCGATCTGGTGGCCGCCGCCTACTCCCGGGTCGACCTGGTTGAGAAACGCGGTGAGTTCGCGGTCAGGGGAGGCATCATCGATGTCTTCCCGCCCACCGAGGAGCACCCACTTCGGGTGGAGTTCTTCGGGGACGAGGTTGATGAGATTCGTTCCTTCACCGTGGCTGATCAACGCACCGTCGAGGTCGTGGACCGGGTCTGGGCTCCGCCTTGTCGGGAACTGCTGCTCGATGACCAGGTACGTCAACGGGCTGCGGCGCTTGGTGAGAAACACCCGCAATTGCGGGAGATCACCGACAAACTTGCTGAGGGCATTGCAGTTGAGGGGATGGAGTCCCTGGCCCCGGTGCTGGTGGATGAGATGGAGATGCTCACCGACCTGATGCCGGAGCGCACCACGGTGTTGGTGCTTGACCCCGAGCGGGTCCGGACCCGGGCCCATGACCTGGTGGCCACCAGTGCTGAGTTCCTGGATGCCAGTTGGGCCGCAGCAGCCTCGGGGGGACAGGCGCCGATCGACCTGGATGCCGCTTCGCTGCGCAGCGTTGATGAGGTGCGGGAGGAAGCCGACCTGGCCTGGTGGGGGCTGAGTCCTTTCGGGATCGAGGGGCAGGAATCCCACGTGGTCGATGCCCGTGCTGTTGATGGCTACCGCGGTGACACCGAGGCCTTCGTGGCTGAGGTGGCCAGCCAACTGGCCGCCGGTCGAGGAGTCATGATCGTCCATCCAGGACACGGGCCAGCCCAGCGCACGGTCGAACTACTTGCCGATCACGACCTGGCAGCCCGGCTCGTGGAGCAGGTGGACCCGGCCGAGCGGCACGTCGTACAGGTGGTGCAGGGGTCCCTGGAGCATGGGCTCCTGATGGAGCACCTGGCTGTCTTCACTGGTGTTGACATCGCCGGACAGAAGGCGACCACCCGTGATCTGCAACGGATGCCGGTGCGCCGACGCAAGCAGATCGATCCCCTTGAGCTGAAGGCCGGGGACTACGTCGTACACGAGCAGCACGGAGTGGGTCGCTTCGTGGAGATGCGTCAGCGTGAGGTACAGGGGGCGATGCGGGAATACCTCATCCTGGAGTACGGCGCCTCCAAGCGCGGTCATCCACCGGACCGGTTGTTCGTGCCCGCTGATGCGCTTGATCAGGTGACCCGCTATGTCGGTGGCGAACAGCCCTCCCTGGACCGGCTCGGTGGTGCGGATTGGGCCAAGCGCAAGGGGCGGGCCCGCAAGGCGGTGCGCCAGATCGCCGCCGAGCTGATCAAGTTGTACGCCGCCCGGCAGGCCACCAAGGGGCACCAGTACGGCCCCGACACTCCCTGGCAGGCCGAACTCGAGGACGCCTTCCCCTTCCACGAGACCCCCGACCAGCTCAGCACCGTCGAGGAGGTCAAGGCCGACATGCAGCAGGTAGTGCCGATGGATCGGCTGATCTGCGGTGATGTCGGCTATGGCAAGACCGAGATCGCGGTGCGGGCGGCGTTCAAGGCGGTCCAGGACGGCAAGCAGGTCGCCGTACTGGTGCCGACCACGCTGCTGGTCACCCAGCACTTGTCCACCTTCGCCGAACGGATGAGCGGCTTCCCGGTGGTGATCCGGCCGTTGAGTCGCTTCCAGACCGACAGGGAGGCCCGCGAAGTCATCGCTGGACTGGCCGACGGCAGCATCGACATCGTGATCGGGACCCACCGACTGCTCAACCCGGACATCCGGATCAAGGACCTCGGTCTGGTGATCGTGGATGAGGAGCAGCGATTCGGGGTGGAGCACAAGGAGCAGATGAAGCGGATGCGCACCTCGGTCGACGTACTGTCCATGAGTGCCACCCCGATCCCGAGAACCCTGGAGATGGCGATCACCGGGATCCGGGAGATGTCCACGATCGCGACCCCACCCGAGGAACGCCACCCGGTGCTCACCTATGTCGGTGGCTATGACCCCAAGCAGGTCAGTGCCGCGATCCGGCGGGAACTGCTGCGTGATGGCCAGGTCTTCTTCATCCACAACCGGGTCAACACGATCGCGAAAGCCGCGGCCCAGTTGCAGGAACTCGTGCCCGAGGCGCGGGTGGCCACCGCGCACGGCCAGATGGGAGAGCACCAACTCGAGCAGGTGATGCTCGACTTCTGGGAGAAGAAATTCGACGTACTGGTGTGCACCACGATCGTCGAATCCGGGCTTGATGTCTCCAATGCCAACACGATGATCATCGAACGCGCTGACACGCTGGGACTGTCCCAGCTCCATCAGTTGCGCGGTCGGGTTGGCCGCTCGCGGGAGCGTGCCTACGCCTACTTCCTCTACCCGACCGAGAAGCCACTCACCGAGACCGCTCACGAGCGCCTGGCCACACTGGCTCAGCATTCTGACCTGGGCGGCGGCATGGCGATCGCGATGAAGGATCTGGAGATCCGTGGAGCCGGAAACCTGCTCGGCGGGGAACAGTCCGGCCACATCGCCGACGTTGGTTTCGATCTGTACGTGCGTCTGGTCGGGGAAGCAGTCGCGGAGTTCCGTGATGACGGTGGCGCCCCCGAGCAGCAGGCCGAGGTGAAGATCGAACTTCCCGTCGATGCGCACCTGCCGCACGACTACATTGGCAGCGAGCGGCTGCGCCTGGAGATGTACCGGCGCCTGGCCGAGGTCCGCAATGACGAAGACGTCGCTGTGATCTCCGAGGAACTGACCGATCGGTACGGCGCTCCGCCGGACCCGGTGATCCGACTCCTGGCGGTGGCCAGTTTCCGCGCGCGGTGCCGCGAACTTGGGATCACTGAGGTGACCTCTGCTGGCAAACACGTGCGTTTCCACCCGGTCCGGTTGCCGGAGTCGCGCGTCGTACGCTTGAACCGGCTTTATCCGAAGAGCCTCTACAAGGCGGCAATGGATACGATGCTGGTACCACGGTCAGGGATCATGCGCGATGAGCAGGTGTTGGCCTGGGCCCGTGGTGTGATGGATGCAGTGATCAGTGAGGGAACCGGGACCCCGGCCACTCAGGAGTAGGAGCAAGGACGACGTGAAGCACATGACTTGGGCTCGGGCTGCTGCGGCGGCGCTGTGCGCCGTACTCCTGTCCGGCTGTGCCGGACCCGGTATGGGGGTCGCCTCCCGGGTGGGCAAGACCTCGATCACCGATGAGCAGGCAGCTGATGCGTCGGCGCTGTTGTGCGCGTTGGTCAAAACGAATGGCCAGGCCGCTTCCTTGTCAATGATCAACAAGCAGGCTCTCGCTTCGCTGATCGATATCGAGGTGACCGAGCAGTATGCCCGCTCCGAAGGGCTCAGGGCTGATCCGCAGATGATCAGTGCGGTTGCCCAGCAGGGGTTGGGCATGGCAGATCAACTGCCCGCGAAATATCGCGAAGACTTCAAGAAGATGATCATGGACATCAGCCGCTCACGAGTGCTGCTGGTTGAGGCCGGAGCGAAACTCAGCAACCAACCCGTCACCCTGGAGAAGGGGCAGCAGCTGCTGCAGGCCGGCGGGGTGGGTCGACTGCAGTTCGAGAAGTCCCTCACCATCGATACGGCTTCACGCTTCTCACCAGATGAGAAGGGTTGGCCCAGCAAGGGCAATGGCTCGATCTCGGTGCCCTCGAGTGCCATCGCCAAGGATGCCCTGAAACTGACTTCCGAGCAGAACGAGGATCCCAAGTGGGTGGCCTCCCTGGCTCCGAGCCAGCGCTGTGGTGGCTGAGCCCTCTGCGCTGATCGAGCTGGTCGAGATCTTTTCTCGACTGCGCACTGAGTGCAACTGGACTGGTATCCAGACACACGACTCTCTGGTCAGGTATCTGATCGAGGAGGCCTACGAAACCGTCGAGGCCATCGAATCCGGTGACACCGAGGCGCTGCGCGAGGAGCTTGGGGACCTGCTGTTGCAGGTCTACTTCCACGCAACCATCGCCGAACAGGCTGGTGAGTTCACCATGGAGCAGGTGGCGGCCGGGCTTCGGGACAAGTTGATCCGTCGCAATCCGCATGTGTTCGCTGCCGATGGGACATCGACCGCATCGGCAGCCGAGATCGACGCGGTCTGGCAGGCGGTCAAGGCGCAGGAGAAGCGGCGTACGGGGGAGCTGGATGGGGTTCCACGAGATCTTCCGGCATTGCTGTATGCCGACAAGGCCCTGGCCCGGCTGGCCCGGGCCGGAGTCGCTGTGGACGTCGACCCGAATGCCACTGACCCCGGAGAGCGCCTGCTGGCTCTGGTCGCTGAACTCAGCGCTGCCGGTGTCGATCCCGAGCAGGCGCTGCGCGGCGCCGTACATCGCCGCCTGCCGAGGCGGCAGTAGTTAACACGCCGAGGCGGCAGTAGTTAACACAGGCTGGTACGCCGAGGCGGCAGTAGTTAACACAGGCAGGCTGCGCACCTTTTCGCCGAGGCGGCAGTAGTTAACAAGACAATTGCGGCAAACATCGGCATTTTGCTGTTAGTTTCTGCCGCCTCGGCAGGATAGTGGTGGTGGTGACGTGTTAATTACTGCCGCCTCGGCAAGTTAATTAGTGCCGCCTCGGCGTGTTAACTACTGCCGCCTCGGCGATTTGGTGGGCGGGGGCTGCCAAGGTACGACGTGCCGCCCGGTTAGGCTGGAGCCTGAACCCGAACCGGATTGCTGGCCCAACCGTGGCTCAGAGCCCGACCGGGTCAGTCGACCAGTACCACCGGCCCTGAAGTGGCCTGATCAACAGGAGTTCCTGTGGCTTTCATCGAAGCAGTCATCGCTCGCGAGATCCTCGATTCGCGGGGCAACCCGACCGTCGAGGTTGAGGTCCTTCTCGAGGACGGCGCCACCGGGCGTGCCGCCGTACCCTCCGGCGCCTCCACCGGCGCTTTCGAGGCAGTCGAGTTGCGTGATGGCGGCAAGCGCTACCTGGGCAAGGGCACCAAGAAGGCCGTGGCTGCGGTGATGGACAAGATCGCCCCGGCGATCGAGGACATCGATGCTGCCGATCAGCGTCTGATCGACCAGACCATGCTCGACCTGGACGGCACCCCCAACAAGGCCAAACTGGGAGCCAACGCCATCCTCGGTGTCTCACTCGCCGTCGCCCACGCTTCCGCTGAGTCCGCCGGTCTGCCGCTCTACAAGTACGTCGGTGGCCCCAATGCTCACCTGCTGCCGGTGCCGATGATGAATATCCTCAACGGTGGTGCCCACGCCGACACCAACGTCGACATCCAGGAGTTCATGATCGCCCCGATCGGGGCCGCCACGTTCACCGACGCGCTGCGGCAGGGCGCCGAGGTCTAC
>CAZRKI010000056.1:10953-13545 GCA_964600765.1 uncultured Marmoricola sp. | reverse complement strand
CATCTAGGTGCCCTTGGATTGTTGCTCCCAGATGATCTTCTGGGCGTGTGGCATCGAGATCCCTTCCTCATCGAATCTGGTCTTGATTCGCTGGCGCAACTCACGAGCCACTCGCCACTGCTCCATCGGCGCAGTTTTCATGGTCAACCTGATCACCACAGCATCAGCCGACATGGATTGCACTCCCCAAACATCTGGTTCCTCAAGAACCACGCTTGAGAACTCCTCATCGTGGTGCAGTTGCTCAGCCACATCGTGCAGCAATTCCTGCACCCTGGTCAGGTCCTCTGAGTAGCTGACGCTGATATCAAGAACGGTCCGCGCCCAGTTCTGGCTCTGATTGCCGACACTCAGGATCTCGCCATTGCGGACATACCAAACCGTTCCGTTGACATCCCGGAGCCGGGTTACCCGCAGGCCTACGTGTTCCACGGTGCCCGTGACCTGACCCAGATTGACCACGTCACCCACGCCGTACTGGTCCTCCAGCATCATCGAGATCCCGGACAGGAAGTCCTTGACCAGACTCTGGGCGCCAAAACCAATGGCCACACCCACCACGCCAGCGCTGGCCAGGATTGGCGCCACATTCACGCCAAGCTCGGAAAGGACCATCACCAGGGCGATCCCGAAAACAACCACGGAGGTAATGCTGCTGGTCAAGGACCCAAGGCTCTTGATCCGGGCATTGCGCCGGTCATGGTGGCTGGAGGTGGACTCCCGGACGCGTCTTTCCACTGCTTTTCGGGTGATCCGATTGACCAGGAGCACCAGTACCAATCGGATGATGATCGCGCCCACGACGATCCCGATCAGGGTCAGTGGTTTTCCGATCCACCATTCGGCCGCCCGTGAGAGTTGCGGATTGCCGGTCAGGTCATACACCGTGGTGCAGGTCAGGCTTTGCGACTCAGCACAGACACGCGGCAGCTCAAGATCGGGAAAAAACGGCATGAGTCCTGATTACGGCAGCAGCAGTTGGTTTTCAACCAGGAATGGGTTGGTTTCGGGAAATGTGGGCAAGACCTCAACCCAGCGACCGCGAGCACTCCGCTAGGCTGGACCCCACCAGTTCGCACACAGGAGGCCCGAAACATGGACCGTCGCCGTCAGTTCGCCACCCGTACCGCCATCCGTGGCGGCGTCGTTGGAGTTTTCCTCGCCCTGCTGATCAGTGGTGGGCTGTTCACTGGCGCTCTGGCCGACACACCGAGCGGTTGGGACAAGGTTGAGCCGGTTTCGGCACTGTCCTTCCTGATGCTGGTCCTGGTCTGGCCTCTGGCCATTGCCCTGGTGCTGGCATTGCTGACCTACCTGCCCAGCCTGGCTCGGCGCGGTTCGGGCAACTGAGAGACCACTGGATGGCCTGACTACTGCCTGGCGTCAAAGTCCTGAGCAGCAAGGGCCCGATTGAGGTCATCCAGGCCTTCTCCCACATAGCGCTTCACCTGAGCTGGAGCATTGGATTTCTGCAACCAGGTCGCCACCGTCCGGGCGTTTTCTGATGACACCTGGAGCGACGGGAACAGTGCTTCCAGGGCAACGGCAGCCTTGTGCGCTCCCAGCCGTTCCCAGCAATCCTCAGCCGCGTCCAGGTACTTCTTCAGATAAGGAGCCAGGAGTTCATCCTGACCAGCGCGATGGAAACTGCTGGCGATTGACCGAGCGGTTTCGTTGGGGGTGTCGGGGTCCATCATGGCGCGTTGCCAAGCCGCTTGCTTTGCCTCCGGAGTGGGCTGAGCCGCTCTCGCCGCAGCTGCTCGCTCAGACCCGGTAATAGTCGGATCGTCAGCTTCCTCTGCAGCGATCTCGGCTTCACCAAACCGCCCGGCCCGGGCCAGGGCCGTGGTTAGGCTCCAGCGCAGATCTGCATCAACAGTGAGGCCGGGAAGTTCCACTGTTCGGTTCAGGAGTCCGAGCAGGTAGTCCTGACTCTCAGTACTCCGGGCAGCAGCAGCGAATGCCCTGGTAAAGATCAGTTGATGGTCACTACCCGGAGCTGCCTGCAACATCAGGTCCCTGATTCCGGATTCCCAGCGATTGCGCAGGGCATCCCGATTGTCCGGGCTGGCGAACACATTGATCGCCATGCTGGCATAGCCGGGCAGCCTGGAGGTGCCAAAGGCATCAGTTTCTGCAGCGACATTTGCCAGTACCAGGTCCACGAAGTCACCAGCACTCATCTGGGCATCACGGGTCATGTCCCAGGCTGCTCCCCAGCACAGTGCTCGGGCCAGGGAGTCATCCAGGTGCCGCAGCCCTCCGATCATGGTGTCCAGCGAGCGTTGGTCCAGGCGGATCTTGGTGTAGGCAAGGTCGCGATCATTGAGCAACAGCAGGTCTGGCTGTCTCTCCCCGATCAATTCCCGGATCTCGGTCAGTGCGCCAGCAACATCAACCTCAAGGTAGCGGCGTCGTCGAAGCTGGCCGCCCTGATCGTCGTACAGTCCGATGCCGAGGCGATGGCGGCGCAGAGTTGGATGCTCGGCAGCAGCAGTCTGACGAACCGAAAAGCTTCGGTAGTTACCAACCTCGTCGAGTTCGAACTCCGGTGTCATGGTGTTCACGCCGGTGGTTCGCAACCATTCCTGT
>CAZRKI010000056.1:0-10943 GCA_964600765.1 uncultured Marmoricola sp. | reverse complement strand
CCCGAGGCACGTTCCAGGGCTCCCAGCAGGTCAGAAAACTCAGAATTGGCGAACTCATGTTCCCGGAAGTACTGCCCCAATCCGGAAAGGAAGTTCTCAATCCCCACCCAGGCAACCAATTGCTTCAGGACGGAGGCGCCCTTGGCATAGGTGATCCCGTCGAAGTTGGCCTCTACCTGATGCAGGTCGTAATTGTCGGCAGCAATCGGGTGTGTGCTGGGTAGCTGATCCTGCCTGATCGCCCAGTTCTTGCGGGCATTTGTGAATCCGGTCCAGGATTCAGTGAACTCGGTGGCTTCGACAGCTGCGTGATAGCAAGCCCATTCGGCGAAGGATTCGTTCAGCCACAGGTCATCCCACCACTTCATGGTGACCAGATCGCCGAACCACATGTGGGCCATCTCGTGAAGAATCACCGAGGTTCGGAACTCATAGAATGCTGCGTCCTGTCGGCTCCTGGGCAGGTACTCGTCCCGTAGCGTCACGCAGCCAGCGTTCTCCATGGCGCCCATGTTGTACTCGGGCACGTAGAGCTGGTCGTACTTCTGGAATGGGTAGGGATAGTCAAAGGCGCTCTCGAAAAAGCCGAAACCCTGCTTGGTAATCCTGACCAGTTCCTCAGAGTCCAGGTATGGAACCATTGACTGCCGGCAGTAGTGGCCAAGGGGGATGGTGCCGAAATCCCCGACGTACTCATCGAGTACCTCGTGGTACTCACCGGCCACGATCGCAGTGATGTAGGTGGACATCGGCTTGGTCGTGGGGAACCTCCACAACGATTTGTCCTCAGTCAGGGGCTCCGGTTCCGGCGTGGGAGCATTGGAGATCACCTTCCAACCGCTGGGGGCGGTCACCTCGAAGGTGAACACACTCTTCAGGTCTGGTTGTTCAAAGGTGGTGTACACCCGGCGGGCATCGGGCACCTCGAACTGGGAATAGGTGTAGACCCGGTCATCCACCGGATCCACGAACCGGTGCAAACCCTCACCGGAATGGGAGTAGGCGCACTCAGCCCGGACCAGGAGGGTGTTGTGCTCCCGCAGGCCGGCCAACTGGATTCGGCTGTCCTGGTAAACCGACTCCGGATCCAGTTGATCACCATTCAGGCTGATCTCGACCACTCGGTGGGCGATCAGATCGGCAAAGGTGCTGGCGCCGGGGGCAGTGCAGGTGAAGTCAATGGTGGTGACCGATCCGAAGGTTTCGGGTCCGGTGGTCAGGTCGAGTTCAACTCGATAGTGATCCACCTGTAGCAGGCTGGCGCGATTACTGGCTTCGTCTCGGGTGAGATTGGTTCCGGGCATGACTGGCATCATTCCACTGTTCGCCATGACAAGATCTGCGGGTGAGGATCGAAGCAGGGGCTGATGGCTCAGCACTGGGAAATCCGGGACCCACCGGATGGGCCTGGTATATCGATGAGGACCGGTGGCGAGCAGGTGGCTTTGCCCACGGGACCAACAACATAGGCGAGCTGGTTGCCGTCCTGGATTTGTTGCAGCAAACGGCAGTGGAGAACGAAAAACTGCACATCATTTGCGACTCCACCTATGTGATCAACACCATCACCAAATGGATGGCTGGTTGGAAACGCAAGGGTTGGCGCAAGGGTGATGGGAAACCGGTGCAGAACCTGGAGATCATCCAGGCTCTCGATGAAGCCATGACCGGTCGTGATGTCACCTTCGAGTGGGTCAAGGGCCACACCGGCCATCCTCTCAATGAAGCTGCAGACAAACTCGCGAATGCTGCGGCCCAGGCTTTCAAGGAAGGTGACCCCGCCGACGAGGGGCCGGGATTCTCAGACGGTTCCGCTCCGGTTGTCCCGGCCATCCCTGATGAGGACCAGATAGTGGCTGGGGAGCGGGTGCTGGTTGCTGGATCCGGAGCTGCGGGTCGGGATGCCCTTGATCGTTTACTTCATCCGGAGTGGCGCGCCATCGGCCGCACCGGGCGGATCTGGTCCCGAGAAGAGATCCTGCAGGGTGCTGCTGGGAGCCCTTCGGTCGTTGAACTTGAGGTGCTGGAGCTACATCGGATCTCCGCGGACCTGATTGCGTTGATCACCAGGAGATCTGCTGATGACCGCTCGATCTGGTCATCGTGGTGGCAACGAGCTGCTACGGGGGAATGGCAGGCCAGATTCCATCAGGGAACCCCAGAAAGATGAACCGGACCCTGGTGGTATCCGGGATCTTGGTTGGCCTATTTGCCAGTGGCGGTTGTGGGCGAAGTCCTCAGGCTGCTCCAGTCGATCCAAGTGTTCCCCCGACAGTCAGCCAGGCGCCGGTCGTTGTTGATCCGCGCGTCGGTCAACCCCTCACCGATGACACCCCATTTGGGAGTCCACCCAAGTGGGTCTTCCAGGCGCAGGGCGGTTGGAGCGTGGACCGGATGGATGGTGACACCAGCCAGATGACCGAGGTGGCGACCGGATGTCATTTGACCCTGCAGGTTCGGGCCAGGTCCGGGCAGGGAACTGATCAGCAGGCCAGTACCGACGCGGTGGCTCAACTGATCGGAGAGGTCAGGGGACAATTCGCAGGGGTCTCGGAGGTCTCCAGGGCAAGCCTGATTCTGCGTACGCTGCCCACGTCGAAGGATCCCAATACCGGGATTGAGTTCCTGCGCAGCCGGGTTGATTATGACCACGCCACGGAACCAAAGGAATGGTCGGTGGTGCTGGGTGCCCGTGCATTCGTTGGGGACCGGGTGACGCTGGTACTCGGGTATTCCTGCCCACGCAATCAAATGGGCAGCAGGCGTGAGGTTGATCGTCTGCTGACTGCCACCGCACGCATCAACTCCGAATGAATCCCATCTGAGATGGTTGTCCCATGAACTCAGCAGTGCGACCGAGCCAGGTTGATATCTGGTTCGACCCAAAGTGCCCATTTGCCTGGTTGACCTCTAGATGGATCCTTGAGGTGGAGAAGGTCCGCGATATCCAGGTCAACTGGCATTTGATGAGCCTGATCTATCTCAACCAGGACAAGGACATTGATCCGGGCTATCGGGAGATGCTCTCAGATGGTTGGCTGTGTCTGCGGGTGCTGGAACGTGCCCGACAGGAGGTCGGTGAACAGGTGTTATTGCCGTTGTACACCGCCATGGGAAATCGAATCCACCTCGAACAACAGCCAATCAACAGGGGAATGATCACCTCCGCACTGGAAGCGGCGGCATTGCCCTCGGAGTTCGCCATGGCCATGGAGGACCCGTCTTTTGACGAGCAGATCATCAGATCCCATCATCAGGGCATGGACCCAGTCGGCGAGGATGTGGGCACCCCAACCATCCATGTGAACTCGGTTGCCTTCTTCGGTCCGGTGATCACCAAGGTGCCGCGAGGTGAGGAAGCCGGAAAGCTGTGGGACGGCACCTTGTTGATGGCCTCCTACCCTTACTTCTTTGAACTCAAGCGCAGCCGCACCGCTGCGCTGGACTTCTCCTGATCAAACACCCGCACACCCTAGGATTCAGCGCATGAGCAAAGTCTTGTCCGCAGTCGCCTGGCCATATGCCAATGGGCCCCGACACATCGGTCATGTCGCCGGATTCGGCGTACCCTCCGATGTTTTCAGCAGATACATGCGGATGGCGGGCCATCAGGTCCTGATGGTTTCGGGGACTGATGAGCACGGCACGCCGATTCTGATCGCCGCCGATGAAGCCGGGATGACGCCTCAGCAACTGGCGGATCAGAATCACCGGATCATTGCCGAGGATCTGGTGGCGCTGGGAGTGTCCTATGACCTCTACACCAGGACCACCACCCGAAACCACATCGCCGTGGTGCAGGAGATGTTCACCGGGGTGTACCAGAACGGGTACTTCATTGAGAAGGCCACCTATGGTGCGATCAGTCCCTCCACTGGTCGGACCCTGCCGGATCGCTACATCGAGGGCACCTGTCCGATCTGTGATTATGACGGTGCCCGTGGGGACCAGTGTGACAACTGTGGCAATCAGTTGGACCCCAGCGACCTGATCAATCCGCGTTCGAAGATCAACGGTGAGGTCCCTGAGTTCATTGAGACCCAGCATTTCTTCCTGGACCTGCCGGCCCTGGCTGATGCCATTGGAGCCTGGCTTGATGAAAGGGCTGCCACCGGATTGTGGCGCCCCAATGTGATCCGGTTCAGTCAGAACATCCTCAAGGAGATCCGGCCCCGGGCAATGACTCGGGACATCGATTGGGGGATCCCAATTCCGCTGGACGGCTGGCGGGAGAACCCGCACAAGAAGTTGTACGTGTGGTTTGACGCGGTGATCGGATATCTGAGTGCCAGCATCGAGTGGGCCCGCCGGAGCGGGGACCAGGAGGCCTGGCGACAGTGGTGGAACGACCCCGAGGCGTTGTCCTACTACTTCATGGGCAAGGACAACATCACCTTCCACAGCCAGATCTGGCCCGGTGAGTTGTTGGGCTACAACGGCAAGGGCAGCAGGGGCGGTTCTCAACACCAGTTCGGGGAACTGAACCTGCCCACAGAGGTGGTTTCCAGTGAGTTCCTGACGATGGAGGGCAAGAAATTCTCATCCTCCAAACGGGTCGTGATCTACGTGCGGGATCTGCTCAGCCGGTATCAGGCCGATGCCTTCCGCTACTTCGTCGCGGCAGCGGGACCTGAGAACCAGGACTCTGATTTCACCTGGGCTGAGTTCGTACGCCGGACCAATGACGAGTTGGTCGCCGGATGGGGCAACCTGGTCAATCGAACCGCCACCCTGATCGCCAAGAACTTCGGCGAGATTCCGGTGCTGGGTGACCTGCAGGAGGCAGATCAGGCCATCCTGGATCTGGTCGAGCAGGCCTTTGAGAGCGTGGGCGAGTCGATCATGCGCCACCGCCAGAAAGCCGCCATCGGTGAGGCGATGCGTGCCGTTGGCGAGGTGAATCGCTATGTATCAGAGGCCGAACCGTGGAAAATCAAGGATGACCCGGAGCGATTGGGCACAGTGCTCCATGTGATGGCCCAGTGCGTGGCAGACCTGAATCTCCTGCTCTCCCCATTCCTGCCCTTCTCAGCCAATCGGATTGACCAGATCCTGGGGGGCAGTGGTGCCATTGCCCCGCTCCCGGAGCTTCGTGAGGTTGACTGCCTTGATGGTGGTGCCTCCTATCCAGTGATCACCGGTGATTACACATCGGTCCCTGCATGGGGGAGAAGGTTGATCGAACCGGGCACGCAGGTGAGCAAACCCACGCCGGTCTTCACCAAACTCGATCCAACCGTGGTTGAGGAAGAACTGGCCAGATTGGAGGCCTGATGTCATCAGGATCGACTGGGCCCAGCCCAACTGCGTACGGCGCTGCGGTCCATCGAGCCATCCATCAGGACCTTGAGGGAGGCCTGATCCTGGCAGATCCGTTGGCCTGGCCAATTCTGGGTGTGTCCCAGGATGAGCGTGAGCAGATGGTGGCGCGGGCCCGCGACCAGGATCGGCCCACCCTGCGGACCTTCATCGCGATGCGCCATCGCTTTGCTGACGAAGTGGTGGCCCAGGGGATCCTGCGTGGGGTTGACCAGGTGGTCCTGTTGGGATCCGGCCTGGACACCTTCGCATATCGCACTCTGCGTCCAGATGTGAAGATTTTCGAGGTGGACCGACCCGAGGTGATCGGTTGGAAACGCCAGGCCCTGGATCGGGCCGGGATCCCGATACCTGATCAGGTGTACCTGGTTCAGGCTGATCTCGTCGGAGATGACTGGTTGCTATCCCTGGCCGAAGCCGGGATGGTTCGCCGCCCCACCACAGTGCTGTGGCTGGGGGTGGTGCCATACCTGGATCCAGTCACGGTTAGGGCCATGCTGGCCTCCCTGGCCACGATTCCTGGAGTGGAGGTGGTCTTCGACTATCCCACTCGTGGGCCTGGTGTGGATGCTGAATCGGTCACTCTGCGGGATCGACTGGGAAATCGGGTGGCAGCACTTGGTGAGCCGTTTCGATCCGTCTGGGAACCCGCGGAGCTTCATGGCCTTCTGCGGGAGTTTGGCTTCGATGAGATCGAGGACCTGGGTGCTGAGGAGTTGGCTGATCGCTACCTTCGCCGTGATTCCCTGCGCCGGGCTGGCGGCGGTGCCGGAAGGTTGGTCCGGGCGCGCAGCACCCGGTGGGGTAACGGGTAGGCGAACCAGGTCGGTAATCTGCGCCCATGCGCGTACACCTGGGAACCGATCATGCAGGGCTCGAACTGAAGGACCACCTGGTCGCCTGGCTGCGGGCGAAGGGTTACGAGCCGGTTGACCACGGCGCCTTCCAGTACGACGCGCTGGATGACTACCCGGTCTTCTGCCTGCGGGCAGCACTTGCCGTGGCAGCAGAGTCGGGCAGTTTCGGGATCGTGATCGGTGGATCCGGTAATGGTGAGCAGATGGCCGCCAACAAGGTGCAGGGAGTACGCGCCGCATTGGTGTGGAATGAGGACACGGCCCGGCTGGCCCGTGAGCACAACAATGCGAATGTCATTTCGGTGGGTGGGCGTCAACACTCGATCGAGGAAATGACCAACTTCATCGAGATCTTTCTGAACACCCCATTCACCGATGAGGAGCGACACGTGCGCCGAATCGCGATGATGGGTGAATACGAGACCACCAGGGTGCTGCCGCCCCTGCCTGAGTCAGCCCGGGGCCAGTCGCCGGATGCCTGAGGGGCACACTCTCTTTCGAATAGCCCGGGAACTGAACTCGCACTTTGCCGGTCGCGAGGTTCGGGTCTGCAGTCCACAGGGGCGTTTTGCCGACTCAGCCGCGTTGCTTGACCGGGCCCAACTGGAGTGTGCGGAGTCAGCGGGAAAGCATCTTTTCATCACGTTCTCCAACGGGCATCTAGTGCATATCCACCTGGGACTGATCGGGCGGCTCGACTTCCACCCGCTCGCTGACCCGGTCGGGGAGGTGCGCCTGAGGATCCATGATGGTAGGACTGCAGCTGACCTGCGGGCAGCAACCGTGTGTGAACTGGTTACTGAAGGTGGACGCCAAGCGGTACTGGCCCGGTTGGGGCCGGATCCACTCCAACCAGGTGCTGACCCCCAGCCAGCCTGGGATCGGATCAGGCGTAGCGATCGGCCCGTTGGTGAGTTGTTGCTGGACCAGAAAGTGCTGGCTGGCGTTGGCAATGTCTATCGAGCCGAGGTGTTGTTCCGCAACCGGATCCACCCACTTCGGTCCGGGAAATCCCTGACCCGTCGCCAGTTCCTGCAGCTCTGGGATGACCTGGTGCTGTTGATGAATGAAGGAGTTCGGCTGGGCCGGATCGATACGGTACGCCCCGAGCACACCCCAGAGGCGATGGCCAGGCCACCCCGGGTCGACGACCATGGTGGCGAGGTCTACGTCTATCGTCGCAACGGTCAGGAGTGCTGGATCTGTGGTGGCCGGATCCGGACCGAACAATTGGCCGGTCGCAACAGTTTCTGGTGTCCCAGATGCCAGCGCCGACCCCGGACCAGGCAACCTGAATTGGGTTAGCCGGGTCGGCTGTGGCACGATATCCCGTGCTTGTCCCAATGGGTTTGATGCCCGCTGGGCCAGCAGGCGGATGTAGCTCAATGGTAGAGCCTCAGTCTTCCAAACTGATTACGCGGGTTCGATTCCCGTCATCCGCTCAAAGGGGCCCGAAAAGGGCACCTTCCGGGGCGTAGCGTAGTGGCTAGCGCGCCTGCTTTGGGAGCAGGAGATCGCAGGTTCGAGTCCTGTCGCCCCGACCCAAAGATCATTTGGCACCCCAATTTCAAGGAGAACACCTGTGAAGAGCGCCGTCGAGTCGCTTGGTCCCACCCGCGCCAAGCTGACAGTTGAGGTGCCTGCTGAGGACCTCAAGCCAAACTTCGATGCTGCCTACAAGGCGATCGCCAAGCAGGTGAACATCCCCGGTTTCCGGAAGGGAAAGGTCCCCCCGGCAGTCATTGATCGCCAGATCGGACGCGGCGCGGTAATTGATCAGGCCGTCAATGATGCGTTGCCACAGCTCTATGTCCAGGCACTGCAGGACAATGATCTGCTGCCGGTGGGCCAGCCAGATATTGAGGTCACCAGGATCGATGATGATGGTGCCCTGGAGTTCACTGCCACGCTTGACGTGCGTCCTGAGATCAACCTTCCCGATCATCAGGGAATTGCGGTAGAAGTATCCAATGCCGTTGTCACAGATGAAGATGTTCAGGAGCAAATCGAACACCTACAGGGCCGATTCGCCACTTTCCAGGAGGTGGCACGTGCAGCGGCTGAGGGTGATGATCTCCTGCTCGATCTGTTGGCCACCAAGGACGGCGAAGCGGTAGCCGGCGGAGAAGCCACCAACCAGCCATATGTGGTTGGTTCCGATCTCGGCCTGGATGGTCTTGAGGACGCCGTTAAGGGGCTCAAGGCAGGTGAGGAGGCTGATTTCTCCTCCACTCTGGTTGCAGGTGACCTTGCTGGCCAGGAAGTTGACATCCACGTGAAGGTGACCGCCGTACGGGAGCGGGAACTGCCCGAGGTTGATGACGACTTCGCCCAGTTGGCATCGGAGTTCGACACGGTCGAGGAGTTGCGCGCCGATGTCCGCACCCGACTCGAGGGTGGCAAGCGCCTGGAGCAGGCTGCTGAGGCCCGCGATGCGGTCCTGGAGAAGCTCCTGGACCAGGTCGAAATTCCGCTACCAGAAGACCTGGTCAATGCCGAACTGGCTGGCCGCAAGCAGGAGCTTGAGCAGCAGATCGCCATGGCCGGGATGACCATGGAACAGTTCCTTGATGATCAAAAGCAGACAGTTGATGAGTTCGAGGCCGAGTTGGAGAAGCGGGTGCGCGACAGCATTGCCTCGCAATTCCTGCTCGATCAGCTGGTCAAGGATAGTGACATCGAGGTCTCCCAGGAGGAGTTGACCCAGCACCTGATGCGCCGCTCGCAGCAGTCCGGGCAGAATCCTCAGGAATTCATTCAGCACATGATTGAGCACAACCATCTGCCTGACATGGCCGCAGAAGTGGCCAGGGGTAAGGCTCTGGCCTCCGTGGTTGAGTCGGCAGAGGTCAAGGATGCTGATGGAAACCTGGTTGACCTGGCCAATCTGAAGTCAGATGGAACCATTGGCGAGCCGGAGTCAGACCAGGATGAGGACAGCAACAGCGACGCAGCCGATCAGTAACCACCGGCATCCTTCTGCTGTTGGCGAACACCACGCATTTGGGCGTGGAATTGACGGCGGATGCGTCTAACGTCGGGCAGGTGACTTCGAACTACTCTGCCCCTCAAATGAACGGCGGGCCAGTTGGCTACGGCCTGGATGACCACATCTACCAACGACTTCTGCGTGAGCGGATCGTCTTCCTGGGTTCTGAGGTTCGTGACCAGAATGCCAATGCCATCTGTGCCCAGTTGTTGTTGCTGTCAGCCGAGGATCCCGAAGCCGACATTTTCCTGCACATAAACAGTCCGGGTGGCTCGGTCGACTCCGGGATGGCCATCTACGACACCATGAACTACATCCCCAATGATGTGGCCACGGTGGCGATGGGTCTGGCTGCCTCGATGGGCCAGTTCTTGTTGTGTGCCGGGGCCAAGGGCAAGCGCTACGCTCTGCCGCATGCGCGGATCATGATGCACCAGCCTTCTGGTGGGATGGGTGGTTCAGCTTCTGATATCAAGATCCAGGCGCAGCAATCGCTGCACATCAAGAAGGTACTTTTTGAGCTCATTGCCGAGCACACCGGGCAACCGCTCGAGCAGGTTGAGCAGGATGCCGATCGGGATCGGTGGTTCACCGCGGCGCAGGCCAAGGACTACGGATTCATCGATCATGTGATCTCCAGTGCCCGTGAAGCCGCCGACCAGGGCCGCCCTGCCCATAAGAAGGACTGAGCATGAACTACTACATCCCACAATGGGAAGAGCGCACCTCCTACGGGATTCGACGCATCGATCCCTATGCCAAGCTCTTCGAGGACCGGATCATCTTCCTGGGTACCCCGATCAGCGATGACATTGCCAATGCAGTGATGGCCCAGTTGTTGTGTCTGGAATCGATGGACCCCTCCAGGGACATCCAGATCTATATCAACTCACCCGGTGGTTCATTCACTGCAATGACGGCCATCTACGACACGATGAAGTTCATCCAGCCCGATGTGCAGACCGTGTGCCTGGGTCAAGCGGCATCTGCGGCTGCGATCCTGCTGGCCGCCGGAGCACCCGGCAAGCGGATGGCGCTGCCCAACAGCAGGATCCTGATTCATCAGCCCTATACCGAGGGCACTTATGGTCAATCCTCTGATATCGAGATCCAGGCAAATGAAATCCTGCGGATGCGGGAACTGCTGGAGAAGATGATTGCTGAGCACTCCGGTCGTTCGATTGAGGAGGTCAGCCGTGACATTGAGCGCGACAAGATCCTCACCGCTGCCCAGGCCGTGGACTACGGGCTGATCGACGCCATCCTGGAATCCCGCAAGGCCATCCCAGCGGTCTGAGGTCGACCAACCGAACCAAATCCGGCTCGTGTCTTCAGCAGCGAAAATGCTGATTGCGGGGTACGGTCTGAAAAGGCAGTCAGTGCAGAGAGGAGTGGCCAACCGTGGCGCGAATCGGTGACGGAGGCGACCTCCTGAAGTGTTCCTTTTGTGGGAAGAGCCAAAAGCAGGTCAAGAAGCTCATTGCAGGCCCCGGGGTCTATATCTGTGATGAGTGCATTGATCTGTGCAACGAGATCATTGAGGAAGAGCTCAACGAGAGCGAAGAGGTTTCCCTTGATGAACTGCCCAAGCCCCGCGAGATCTTCGACTTCCTCAACGCCTATGTGATCGGGCAGGAGACCGCCAAGAAGTCCCTTGCAGTCGCTGTCTACAACCACTACAAGCGGGTGCAGGCCGGGATCAGTGGATCAGCCGCCACCGTCAAAGGGCGCGATGATGCCGTTGAGGTGGCCAAGTCCAATATCCTGCTGATCGGTCC
>CAZRKI010000055.1:0-14129 GCA_964600765.1 uncultured Marmoricola sp. | reverse complement strand
CTGTTAACTAGTGCCGCCTCGGCGTGTTAACTAGTGCCGCCTCGGCGGGGGGGGGCGGTCAGGTGAGTACGACGTCAACCGGCAGCGCCGAGTCGGCGGGCAGGTCCAGAGCTGAGGGAGTGCGGCCGCGAGCGACCATCTCCGCACCAAGTGCCGCGACCATCGCGCCGTTGTCAGTGCACAGGCCCGGGCGGGGCACCCGCACCCGGATGCCATGGCGAGCGGCACGTTCCTCGGTGAGCACCCGAAGGCGTGAGTTGGCGGCCACGCCACCGCCGATCAGGATGTCCTCGATCCCCGAGGACACCGCGGCGTCAATCGCCTTGCGGGTCAACACATCCACCACTGCCTCCTGAAACGAGGCCGCCACATCCGCAACCGGCACCGGTTCGCCGGCGTCCTCGCGCGCCTGCACCCATCTGGCCACCGCGGTCTTCAGCCCGGAGAAGGAGAAGTCGAAGCGGTGTCTCTCCAGGTCGCGTCGGGAGGTCAGTCCACGCGGGAAATCGATCGCCACCGAGGAACCTGACGCCGCCGCGCGATCGATGTGCGGCCCACCTGGGAAGGGCAGCCCCAACAACCGGGCCACCTTGTCGAAGGCCTCCCCCGCTGCATCATCGATGGTCGCACCCATCGGGTCGATTTGCGCGGTCACGTCATCGACCCGCAACAAGGATGAGTGCCCACCGGACACCAGCATGGCCAGGCACGGTGAGGGCAGCGGCCCGTGTTCAAGTTGATCCACCGCGACATGCGCGGCGAGGTGATTCACGCCGTACAACGGCTTGTCCAGCGCCAGGGCCAGTGCCTTGGCGGCCGAGACCCCGACCAATAGGGCACCAGCCAGGCCTGGGCCAGAGGTAACCGCCAGCGCATCCACGTCATGCAGCGAGATGCCAGCGGTGTCGCAGGCGCGCTGGATCGTCGGCACCATCGCTTCCAGGTGGGCCCGCGAGGCCACCTCAGGCACCACTCCACCGAAGCGCGCGTGCTCATCCACAGATGACGCAACCGCGTCGGCGAGCAGTTCAGTCCCGGACACGATCCCGATCCCGGTCTCATCACATGAGGTCTCGATCCCGAGCACCAGCGGAGCCTCAGCCACGACGTGCACCACAACCTCTCCCCAGCGAACGACGCAGGATCACCGCATCGGTTCCGTCAGCGTAATAGCGGGCCCGACGGTCAATCTCCACGAACTCGCGGGCTGCATAGAAGGCCAATGCGTCCACATTGTCGGCTCGCACCTCGATCAACATCCGATCGGGAGGTCGACGCCCGGTCAACATCGCCTCCCAGACCGCCTTGTCGAGCAGCGCGCTTGCCTGCCCCGTACGACGCGCACCCGCGGTGACCGCGATCCGCTGCAGATCGGCAATGTCCCCAGCGATCGCGAGCACCGCATAACCGACGACCTCACCATCGAGCTCAGCAACCAGATATGTGGTGGTTGGCACTTCACCAGCCAGGCCCGGTGCAACCAGCGCCTCGCCCCATGGGTCGGGGAAGCACTCCTGTTCCAACCGCAGTACGACGCCCAGGTCGGTCGGCGAACCAGTTCGCACGCTCATCAACTAACCCGCTTCGGTGGCCGCGGTGCGGCGGTGTCGGGACGGCGCAGATATAGCGGTTCTGGTTGCAACAACTCCACAGACTGCTCAGCCACCACCCGGCACAGGGTGACCCCACCTGGATGGGTGGGGCCAATCGCGTTGGGGAAGTGCTCGGGATAGAGCAGTGCCCCCTCGCCTGCGACCGGGAGTGCACTTGCCGCGTCGGCGGGTTTCAGCACGGCTGGGCCGGATACCCGCGAACCCTGGCGGTAGTGCGCGAGATAGACCTCCTTGCGACGGGCATCAGTGGCGACCAGGAATTCCTCAGCCACTGCATCGGCCGCGAGCACGTCCAGGCTGCACACCCCAATGACCGGGATGCCCAGGGCAAAGGCCATCGTGCGAGCAGTGATCAGCCCAACCCGTAGGCCGGTGAAGGGGCCTGGGCCCACTCCGACCACGATCTCCCTCAGTGCGGTGACCTTCAGTGCCGCCATGGTCAGGGTCTGCGCGATCGCAGGGGCCAGGTCCTCCCCGTGGCGCAATCCGGTGGGGCTGTCGAAGACCGCGAGGGGCTCAGCATCGTCGCAGATCGCCACCTGAACCAGTGCGGTTGAGGTATCTATGCCCAATCTGATCATCGGTTCACCCATCGGGCGCCGATCCGATTGATCGTGGCCGTACGCACATCGTCTGCACGTCGGAGGAGATCAATCTCGATCCGATCCTCAGCCAGGCCCTCAGCCAAACCAGCACCCCACTCGACCACGGTGACAGCCTGATCCAGGTCGGTGTCCAGATCAAGGTCATCAAGTTCAGCCACCCCCCCGAGCCGGTAGGCATCCACATGGACCAGCGCTGGCCCAGTGCCCAGCGAAGGATGGATCCGGGAGATCACGAAGGTGGGCGAGGTAACCGCCCCGCGCACCCCCAGGCCCTCACCCAATCCGCGGGTGAAGGTGGTCTTCCCGGCTCCAAGGTCACCGGTCAGGATCAACACGTCCCCAGCCCTGAGGTCAGCAGCCAGGGACCGACCCAAGTCAGCGGTGTCCGCTGCAGTTGGCAACTCAAGTACGACGGGCAGCAACCGGCGCATGGTGATCCGATTGCCATCGCGATCCGCGATCGAATACCCCTGGCGACGCCAGAAATCCTGGGTCCTGGGCAGTTCAGCCCGGGCCTGGAGCTCCAGACCGAGGTGCCCTCTTTCGGCGGCCACCTCGGCGGCCTTCTGGGCCAGGGCCCGGGCAATCCCCTGCCCCTGAGCGGCGGAGACCACCCCAACCCGACGCAGGCCCAGCCAGGGATCACGGTTCTCAAAGATCAGTGCGCCGACCGGCCCGTCTGTGGTGCGCACCAACAACCCGCCATGAACACTGAGTGCCTGGGCAACAGAGTCGATAGTTTCATCCAGGGCGGTGGCTGGTGGATCCAGCGGCGGACGATTTCCGAATGCCTCCCGGATCACCTCAAGGACGTCCTGAGCCGAGGTGTCATCGACCAGTTGCACCGAGGTCACGAAATCGCTCGCTCCATCAGCCCGGAGGCTTCGGCAACCAGGGTGTTGATTGCATCATTGACCACGTCCTGACACTCGATCATCACCATGTGACCGGCCTTGGGGCACTCCACCAGCCGGGATCCGGGAATGGCCTCAGCCATCCGGCGTGAATGCTTGATCTCCGTGATCCGGTCCGAGGTGCCGCAGAGCACCAGCGTGGGCTTGTCCGCAAGCGACTGCAGGGTGTCGAACTTGTTCAGGGCGGAAAAACTCGGGAAGAACTCAGCCAGCACCTGCATCGGCGTACCGGCGATCATCTCATTGAGGAACTCAACCTGAGCGGGGTTGGCGAAGTCGCCATAACCAAAGAGTTCAGAGACGATATAACCAACATTGGAGCCGGATTTGCGGGCCGAATCCACCAGGTCAGGTGCACTGGCCAGAGCCCGGATCAGACGAGGGGCGACCAACCCACCAACCGAGTCGGGGATCCATCGGCTCAGAATCTTGTGCACCTTGAGGTCGCCCGCCGTGGTGGCAATCAGGCCAACACCGGCTACCCGCTTGGCAAACACCTCCGGGTGCCTCTCGGCGAAGGCCAGCACACTCATGCCACCCATCGAGTGCCCGATCAGCACTACTTTGCCCTTGCGGGCAACCCGGTTGATCACACTGAGCAGGTCATCGCCCAACTGGTCGATGTTTGCGTTCTCCCGGGAGGACTGTGGCGAGCGTCCGTGGGAGCGTTGATCGTAGAAGACCATCCGATACTTTCCCCTGAACTCGCGCCTTTGGTAGTGCCAGGAGTCCAGGTTCAGTGAATAACCATGGGCAAAGATGACAGTCAGGTCATCTCGTTTGCGGGATCGGGAGGGTGACTTGTACGGCGCGATCTCATCAACCTCGCAGTGCAGCAACAAGCCGTCATCACAAAGCACCGGGGTTGGCTCCGAGTGCAGACCACCCAGTTTCTCCACCCCGGAGGTCTCCCTGGTGCGAGCCACCCGACGTTCGACGACGGTGCCAGTAGCCAGGGCAGCCGCCGCAGCCGCACCCGCTGCACCCAGGGCGTATCCAATCCGACTACCTGCACTCATGATTCCTCCTCAGGCTGCGACTTGAACCGTCTTGAGGCGCGTCCACCGATGCGGGTCACGATCTCGTAATTAATCGTGTCGCTCCAACGCGCCCAATCATCTGCTGTGGGCTCCCCCTGATCCCCGGGGCCAAGGATGATCACCTGATCACCAACCCGGGCCGCATTTGCTTCAACGACGAACTGGTCCATGCAGACACGGCCACGAATCGGCGCCCGCTGCTGATTGACCAGCACCTGGGCGCGGTTGGAGGCGTGCCTGGGGATGCCGTCCCCATATCCCAACGGCACCAGGGCCACTCGGGTCTCCTGACCAGTTGTGAAGGTGTGTCCATAGGAGATCCCGGCATTGCGGTGTAGGTCCTTGGCATTGACCACCACGGCAGAGACCGTCATGGCCGGAGTCAACCCCAACGCGGTTGAGCTCTCGCGATCGGGATCAGGGCTGAGCCCGTAGGTACTGATCCCACAACGGACCAGATCAAAGCGCGATGATGGCCGCCACAATGCTGCAGCTGAGTTGGCCAGGTGACGCAGTACGCCGCTCAGCCCCGATGCAAGCGCCAGGTCACAGGCCCGCTCAAAGGCGCTTTCCTGCTCGTCATTGGCCGGGTGCTCGGGCTGGTCGGCGCAGGCCAGGTGGGACCAGATTCCAGTCACCTCGATCACTTGGCTGGCCTGCAGTGCTGCCGCCTGCTCAAACAGGTTGGACCAATCCGACTCTGGACATCCATTTCGGGACAGCCCGGTGTCAACCTTCAATTGGACCCGGGCCCGGACATTTATGGACTCTGCTGCGGTGGCGATCTCCTGCAACTGTCGAATCCCGGAAGCAGTGACATCCACACCGGCCCGGATCACCGACGCAAAATCCGCATTGGGTGGGGCCAGCCAGCACAACACTGGACCAGAATCGCCGTGACGGCGTAGTTCCAGGGCCTCCCCGAGGGTGGCCACCCCCAACCAGGCTGCACCTCCAGCTCGTGCCGCCCGGGCACTCTCGATCATGCCGTGCCCATAACCATCGGCCTTGACGATGCTCATCATGGCCACTTCTGGCCCCACGGTCGCACTCAACTGCCGGACGTTGCTGGTGATCGCAGCCACGTCCACGGTGATCTCCGCCAGGGAGTTCGGGACCGGGAAATCAGCATTCATGACTCCTCAATCCTTACAAACACACCGGATTCGTCACACAGATCCCCCTGGATTGCGAACGAACCCCGGGGATCCACCCCGCCGATTCCGGAGCCTGGTGGAGCGGCGCACCACCAGATTCCAGACCAAACGCTGCAGGAGCAGGGCAATCGAGCCCGACACGATCATGCCGGCCAGGTTGATGCCCAATTGGATCCCACAGGAAACCAATTCGCCCCAGATTCCGGCGGCCAGGCAGACCGCAGCGGCCCCAACGGCCGGGATGGTGGTGACCGAGATGAACACACCCACAAGGGGCCCGGATTTCGCAGTGGTCAACGACAGCGTGCCAGCCACACCCGCGAAAATCGCCACCACCAGGGACCACCCGTCCGGTTTGACGATGAAGTCGGTGGCCGGCCCATTGGCAGCCTCATCGGCGGTGAACGCCCCAAACTGAAAGGCGACGAACCAGATCATCGTGGCCAGCACCAGAGCCACACTGAAGCCGACCAGCATGACGAATACCGCCTTGGGCACCAGGTCCAGGCGGGGCCGCGACAGCGCAAAACAGATCGCGGCGATGGGGGCGAACTCCGGACCCACAACCATCGCCCCAACAATGAGGATCGGTTGGTCCAGGATCCGGCCAGCGCCCGCAATCAGAGCAGCCAGGGTCATGAAAGTGACGAAGGCAACGGAGAGTCGGATGTCCCGACGCAACTTCTGCTCGACCTGGACCCAGACCACGCCGTCGTCAGGAGCTCCGGGAGCCATCTGTTCACTGAGATCAGCGGCCCGGGAGAGCATCGTGTCCACTGGGTCCACTGCGATGGCACCCTGATCCACCAGACCATAATTACGCAATCGACCGATCACCCCGGTGGCGTTCTCCCTGGCCATATCGGCGAAAACCAGATCGCCTGCTGGTTGTTGATAGCTGTCAGGTAGGGCACCAACATTGGTCACCGTGGGATCCCCGGCCAGGTCCTCCAGGACCGTTTCAGTCAACTCAGCGGGGACTCGCAGACGCAGATGCAGCACGTGCTCAGACTACGACGCTCACAGCTTGCGCAGGCGTACCCAACGCACGGAATGATCAGCGTCCTTGCGCAGCACCAGCGAAGCCCTGGACCTGGTCGGGAGCACGTTCTGGACCAGATTTGGCCCGTTGATCGAGTCCCAGATCTGATTGGCCTGGGCCACCGCCTCCTCGTGACTCAGGCCGGCATAGCGGCTGAAGTACGACGCGGGGTCACGGAAAGCGGTGTCCACCAGCTTCAGGAAACGTTCGGTGTACCACCGGCGGATGTCGCTGGTGGCGGCATCGACGTACACGGTGAAGTCAAAGAAGTCACTGATCGCCAAACCGGCTCTGCCGTCGGCACGGATGCTTGCCGGCTGGAGCACGTTGAGTCCCTCGACGATCACGATGTCAGGCTTCTCAATCACGACCCGTTCATCGGTGACGTCATAGGTCAGGTGGGAGTACACCGGAGCCTCCACCCGATCGCGCCCGGATTTGATGTCGATCACGAACTTCATCAATGCCTTGCGGTCATAGGACTCGGGAAAACCCTTGCGGTTGAGGAGTTCCCGGCGTTCGAGTTCGGCATTTGGGTAGAGGAAGCCGTCTGTGGTGACCAGCGCCACCGAGGGGTGCTCGGGCCAGTGAGCCAGCATCTCGCGCAGCACTCGGGCGATGGTCGACTTTCCCACCGCCACCGATCCGGCCAGGCCGATCACGAACGGAGTGCGTGGGGGTTGGGGCCGCTGCAGGAAGTCCCACTGGCGCCGGTGCAGGATGCCGGCGGACTCGGCGTACATGCTCAACAACCGCGACAGCGGCAGGTAGACCTCCTCCACCTCATGCAGGTCGAGCTCATCGCCGAGGCCACGGACGCGTTCGATCTCCGCATGGGAAAGCGGATTCTGGGTCTGGGCGCCCAGGGCAGCCCAGGCATCGCGTTCGAGCTCAACGTAGGGAGACCCATCCCCTCCGCCGTTACGCGGGAATTCCGCTTCCTGCGGAGCCATGGCCATGGGTCCATTTTAGGGAGGTCAAGTTGGCTGTGCAGACCAGGTGTCGATCCGGGTGACCACTAGACTCTGGGCCATGTGTGGAATCGTCGGGTACGTCGGAGCCAAGTCGGCTGCGGACATCATTATTGAGGGCCTACGCCGGATGGAGTACCGCGGCTATGACTCCGCTGGCATCGCCCTGATCGCCGATGGCACCATCGCCAGTGACAAGAAGGCTGGGAAGCTCGCCAACCTGATCGCAGCCATGGAAGCCGATCCATTGCCGGAAGCCACCATTGGTATCGGACACACCCGCTGGGCCACCCATGGCGCCCCAAATGACGTCAACGCCCATCCCCACCTGGGCGAGAAACGTCGGGTAGCCCTGGTGCACAACGGCATCATCGAGAATTTCAGCACCCTGCGTGAGGAACTTGAGCGCAGCAACGCAGACCTGATCTCCGAGACCGACACCGAGATCGCGGCACATCTGTTGGAGCGGGCGCTGGCCGAAACCGGTGATCTGACCACCGCCATGCAGCAGGTCTGCCGTCGTCTGGAGGGCGCCTTCACCCTGGTTGCGATCGATGCCCAGGAACCGGATCGAGTGGTTGCCGCCCGGCGCAACTCCCCGCTGGTGGTCGGTCTTGGCGATGGCGAGAACTTCCTGGGTTCTGATGTGGCCGCGTTCATCGAGCACACCCGCGATGCCCTCGAACTCGCCCAGGACCAGGTGGTGACCATCACCCGCGACTCCGTGGAGGTCACCGACTTCCAGGGCAACCCCGCCCAGGGCAAGCAGTACCACGTCGACTGGGACCTGTCCGCCGCTGAGAAGGGTGGCTACGACTGGTTCATGCGCAAGGAGATCTTCGAGCAACCCGAGGTGATCGGGGATGCCCTGCTGGGCCGACACACCCCAGAAGGTGCCCTGCAACTGGATGAGGTGCGGATCAGCGAGGAGGAACTCCGCGATATCGACCGGATCGTGGTGATCGGCTGCGGCACGGCGCACTACGCCGGGCTGGTCGCGAAGTACGCCATCGAGCACTGGACCCGGATCCCGTGCGAGGTGGAGTTGGCCCATGAGTTCCGCTATCGCGACCCGATCCTGACCCGCAACACCCTGGTGGTGGCGATCAGTCAGTCCGGGGAGACCGCCGACACCCTGATGGCCATCCGTTATGCCCGACAGCAACGCGCCAAGGTGCTGGCCATCTGCAATACCAACGGCTCCACCATCCCACGCGAGTCCGATGCGGTGATCTACACCCACGCCGGTCCGGAGATCGCGGTGGCCTCCACCAAGGGACTCACCACCCAATTGGTGGCCTGCTATGTGCTGGGCCTCTACCTCGCCCAGGTGCGGGGCACGATGTTTGGTGATGAGATCGCCAATACCATCACCGCTCTGGCCCAGATGCCGCAGAAGGTCGAGGAGATCCTGGCCGATGCCGAGTCGGTCTACCGACTGGCCCGCGAACACGTTGCTGCCACCTCGATCCTTTTCCTGGGCCGACATGCCGGCTATCCGGTTGCCCTGGAGGGCGCCCTGAAACTCAAGGAACTGGCCTATATCCATGCCGAGGGTTTCGCCGCTGGCGAGTTGAAGCACGGCCCGATCGCCCTGATCAGCGAGGGGTTGCCGGTCTTCTGCGTAGTGCCACCACATGGGCGCGATCAACTACACGACAAGATGATCTCCGCGATCCAGGAGATCCGGGCCCGGGGCGCCAAGACCATCGTGCTGGCCGAGAAGGGTGATGAGAGCGTGCGCCCCTTTGCTGATGAGTTGATCGAGCTGCCCGTCGTACCGACCCTGTTGCAGTCAGTGGTGGCCCTGATCCCGCTGCAACTCTTTGCCTGCGAGTTGGCCACCTTGTTGGGCAACGACGTGGACCAGCCGCGCAACCTGGCCAAGTCGGTCACCGTCGAGTGATCATCGGCATCGGGGTGGACGTGGTGAATCTGGACAGATTCGCCGCCACGCTGCGCCGTACGCCGACGGTGCGGGACCGGGTCCTGACCCCGACCGAGGCCACCCTACCCCTGGATTCGATGGCAGCCCGGTTCGCCGCCAAGGAAGCCCTGGCCAAGGCCTTGGGCGTACCGGGTGACCTGAACTGGCACGATGCAGAGGTGACCAGCGGCGGCAAACCCGAGTTCGTGCTGAGTGGCAGCGTGCACCAGAGGATGGTGGAGTTGGGTGCCCGGCACTGCCATCTGTCCCTGTCCCATGATGCCGGGGTCGCCGTCGCCATGGTGGTGGTGGAGTCCTGATGCGCCACGCTCATACCGTCGCCCAGGTTCGTGAGGCCGAAGCCGAGCTGCTGGCCGCGCTCCCCGAGGGCACCCTGATGCAGCGCGCTGCCACCGGGTTGGCGACTGCCACTGCAGACTTCCTGGGTCGGGTGTACGGCGCCCGGGTTCTGCTCGTGGTCGGTTCCGGTGACAACGGCGGAGATGCGCTGTGGGCTGGGGCCAGACTGGCCCGCAGGGGCGCCCGGGTGGAGGCCATCTGCCTGTCCAGCAAGCCTCATCCCACCGGCACCCCCGCTTTCCTGGCCGCCGGTGGCACCGTGGTGACCACCGAAACCGCCGCCGAGCCGGAAGTGATCATCGACGGGGTGGTCGGGATCGGTGGCAACCCCGGATTGCGGCCAGAGGCAGTTGCGGCATTTGAAAGCTTCCCCGGGGTGCCGGTGATCGCCTGCGATATCCCCTCCGGGGTGGACGTGGACACCGGGCGTCTGGCCGGCCCCGCGGCGCGGGCTGACCTGACCGTCACCTTCGGCACCCACAAAATCGCTCACCTGGTCGAACCCGCCGCAGCGAACTGCGGGGTCATCGAGTTGATCGACATCGGACTGTCCCTGCCACCGGCGCCGGTGGAGTCACTTCAGGCAGCTGACGTGGCTGCCCTCCTCCCGGTGCCGATGCCCACTGACCACAAATACACCCGCGGAGTCCTTGGCATTCGGGCCGGCTCACAGACCTATCCCGGAGCCGCGGTGATGTGCACCGCTGGAGCCGCGACCGGGTTGATCGGGATGATCCGCTATCTCGGCTCCGCTGCAGACGCCGTGCTCGCCGCCCACCCCGAGGTAGTGATCGGCCCGGGCCGGGTCCAGGCGTGGGCGGTTGGCTCGGGTACTGCCGAGGACAGTGCTGCCGCCCTGGACGCGGCGCTGGCTGACGGCGTACCGCTGGTGGTGGATGCCGATGCGCTCCGGGTGGTGCCGCGCGCGCTGCACCAGCCCGTCGTACTCACCCCGCATGCCGGGGAACTCGCCGCCATGATGGACCTCCCCCGGGAGCAGATCGAGGCCGACCAGTTGCATCACGCGCGTGCTGCGGCAGCGGCCTGGGGGTGCGTCGTACTGCTGAAGGGGCATCACACCCTGATCGCAGCCCCTGACGGGCTGACCCGGGTGACCACCACGGGTTCGGCCTGGCTCGGAGTGGCTGGCGCGGGCGACGTACTCACCGGCGTGATCGGCTCCCTCCTGGCTGCTGGTCTGGAGCCATTCGCCGCTGCCAGTGTGGGCTCCTGGCTACATGGTGCGGCCGCTACCCGTGCCGGGCAGGGCGGGCCAGTGACCCCGTTACGGGTGGCCAGCGAGATCCCGCATCTGGTTCGGGAGTTGCTGGAGGAACACCATGACTGATCTGCGACCGACTCGCTGGGCTCTTGAGGGAGAGGTGGCGCCAACCCGCTATCTGGACCGGTTCACCGGATTGATCGACTCCGGTGAGGACATCTATGGCGAGGCCAGGCTGGTTGATGCCATCGCCAAACGTGGCTCCCGGATCCTGGACGCGGGCGCTGGCATTGGTCGGGTGGCGCATTACCTGGCCGGGGCCGGCCACGAAGTGGTTGCCTGTGAGCCGGACCCGGCACTGGTTGCTGGAGGTCAGGAGCTGTATCCAGAGCTGCCCTTCCTGACAAAGGACATCCTGGAACTCACCGAAGCAGACGGCAGTTTCGACATCATCGTGCTGGTCGGAAATGTGCTGCTCTTCGCCGCCGAGGGCACCCAGGCGCAGTTACTGGCTCACCTGGCGAACCTACTCACACCCAGTGGTCGGATCGTGGCTGGATTCCATGTGGATGATGGACCGGCCCTGACCTATCCCTATCCGGTGGCGAACTTCGAGGCGGATCTGGTCACGGCTGGGTTGGAACTGCAGCACCGGTTCGGTGGATATGAGCTCCATCCAGCAGCCGACAACTATGTGGTGGCACTACTGTCCCGAGCTTCGGAACCGGATGACTGAGCCACAGCGCCGACGCGCAGTCATTGCGCTGTTCTATCTCAGCGCCGCGGCGTACTCGACCTGGGTGATTGCCCCGCTGGTCGGGTCCCAACTCCCCTGGCAGACCTCCTTCGTCTCCGAGCTGTACGCCGAGGGGCAACCCTTCGCGCATCTCTTTCGGGCCAGTGACGCTCTCGCCGGCACGGCATTGCTGACCGCAATGTTGGTCTGGAGGGCGCCGCGCACCCCGGCCTGGTGGCGGGTGGGACGCTGGTCGATCCTGGGCTTTGGGTTGGCCACCATCCTCGATGCCATCTTCCCGATGAGCTGCACCCCCAGCACCGATCCGATCTGCAAACAACGCGACGCCGTTTTTGCAGTACCCCTCAGTCACAACATCCACAACGCCACCTCCACCCTGGCCGGGTTGTTCCTGCTGGTCGCTGCCGTGGCCCTGGCCCTGGCGTTGACCCGCCATGACCCACTCCTCCCCGAAACCTGGGTGACCTGGACCCTGGCCCTGGGCCTGCTGGCCACCTCGCTGTGGACCATGTGGGAGGTCCTGGCCGCCGAGTATCTACCCCTGCCCGGGCCAGCAGCCCTGGGCTGGGCCCAGCGCATCCAGGTGCTCCTGGCGGTGCTGTGGTTGTTGTACGTCCCCCACTTCCTGCGCACTCATCCATCCGAGGAGTGAGCCGATGCCAGAAGCCATCACCCTCTCCGGCTCCCCGGGCCAACCCCTGGTGTTGTTCCTGAGCGGAGCAGGTGGACTGGCACGTGACTGGGCCCGGGTGGCGGGACACCTGGGGTCGGGAATCCACGTGGTGGCCCTACAACGGCCAGCCCGGACAGTGCCCCTGGTCTCAGCGACCAACCAGGTGGCCGATTTCCTGACCAGGCCGGGTTCACAAACCGCCCTGCTGGTGGGGCACTCAATGGGCGGTTTCGTGGCTGAGGCCACCTGCCGGCTGCATCCCGGGCTGGTTCGCGGAATGGTCCTGGTTGATTCCAGTGTGGCCCAGCCAAGCTCTGCCCTGACGGCATTCACCGAGCGGGCGCTGCAACGATCCAGCCGCCGGGTGGACGGCGTACTGGCTCGGCTGGCTCCTCGCACCTCAGCCAGGTCGCTTCAGCGCCTACAAGTCGGGGCAAACGATCTGATGGCCTATGAAAGCTGGAACGGCGACCTGCTCAGGTTGCGCACCCAGCAGCTACTGCCCGACGTACCGGTCACTGTGGTCACCGCCCTGCGCGACGGCGCACCCGGGCGGCGTACCTGGGCTCGAGCACAGGATGGACTGGTGGCCACCCTGCGGGCCGATCCCGGCGCGGCGCGGGTGCGGCACGTCGTACTCAGGGGTGCTGGGCACCTGGTGCACCTGAGCCATCCGGCTCAGGTGGCCACCGAGGTGCGTGCCCTGCACGGCTAGTAGTGACTATCCGTATATGTGGACCGGATAGTCCCGGTCGTCAGTGGTGCCATCTCCCAGAGCACCGTAGGAGTTGAGGCCCCAGCACCACAGGCTGCCGGAATCCTTTATCGCGCAGGAGTGCTGGTCACCGTTGCTGTAGAAATTCCAGTCAGTATCGGTACCCATCTGTTCCGGGGTCAGCACATCGGGACCGGTACCACCACCCAACTGCCCCATACCGCCTCTGCCCCAACACCAAGTGCTCTGATCGGTCTTCAGCGCACAGGTGAAATATGCGCCTGGGCCAACATCCATCCAGTCGTTGTCATTGCCAACCTGGGTGGGTACATTCCGGGTGGTCGTGGTGCCGTCACCGATCTGGCCGAACATGTTGTCCCCCCAGCACCACAATGAGTAATCGGCATTCAGCGCGCACGAGTTGCGATATCCCGCCCCGAGCCACTGCCACTCATCGCTGGTCCCAACCTGGGTGGGCGTGGAGCGATTGACGAAGGTGCCATCACCAAGTTGACCATTTGCGTTGCTGCCCCAGCACCACAGGGTTCCAGGTGCTCTGAGGCCACAGGTATGGGACTGTCCGACACCGATTGTGATCCAGTCAGAAGCGCTACCAACCTGCACCGGAGTGGATCGGCTGGTCGTGCTCCCATCACCCAACTGACCGCTCATGTTGTATCCCCAACACCACAAGGTGTCATCTGCTCTGATGGCACAGGTGTGATACCAGCCGGCCCGGACATCCCGCCAATTGCTTTCTCCTCCAGCCCGGATGGGAAAGGCCTGGTCGCTGGAATCATTACTTCCCAGCTGACCAAAGTTGTTCAATCCCCAACACCACAGGCTGCCGTTACCACGGATCCCGCAGGTGTGGGCACCTCCGGCGGAAACGGTTTCCCAGTCAGCTGCCGTGCCAACCCGGGCTGGGTTCAGCACGTTTGAGGGCAACCTGTTGGTGCCAGTTTGTCCGTAGTTGTTGCGGCCCCAGCACCACAAGGTGTTGTCACCCTTGATCATGCAGGTGTGCTCTACCCCAGCATCAACAACCAGGATCGAGTCTCCTGGTTCAGGATCATCAGTTGGATCACCTGTGGGCTCCTGGGTCGGCTCCGTGGTCTCAGTTGGGCAGGGTT
>CAZRKI010000054.1:12387-14972 GCA_964600765.1 uncultured Marmoricola sp. | reverse complement strand
GAGGCGGCACTAATTAACATGCCGAGGCGGCACTAATTAACATGCCGAGGCGGCAGTAGTTAACACCGTACTGAGGTTGGCTCACCGCCATGGCTTCCACCAATACCGAGCGATCTGCGGCTTTGGCCCTACTTTGTACTTGAGAAGCAGATGGAGGCGACAAGCTCATCGTGAATGACGAGGTCTCAGAGCGTGTTAAGTACTGCCGCCTCGGCGGGGTACGACGTGCACCAGGCAGGCCCATAACCGAGTGATTTACTGCCGCCTCGACGTGTTAACTACTGCCGCCTCGGCGGGAGAGCGGGCGGTGAGAGCGGGCGAACCGGACCCGGACGAACCCGGCTCAGGCGAACAGGGACTGCCCGATGTATTCGCCCTTCTTCACCCCGGGCGGCACCGCGAAGAGCCCGGAGCCGGTGTGCTGGAGATACTCCATCATCGCGTCCTGGGCAGACAGGGTGGTCTGCATCGGGATGTAGTGGGTGTCCGGGTTGCGAACGAAAGCGATGAAGAACAGCCCGGCATCCAGTCGACCAAGGGAGTTGCTGCCGTCGGTGAAGTTGTAACCGCGTCGCAGCAACTTGGTGCCGTTGTTGAAGTCCGGGTGCGCAAGACGCATGTGCGAGTCAACCGGGATGATCGGGCCACTGCGTCCCTTCATCTCGAAGTCAGGATCACTGAACTCCTTGCCGCCGGACAGCGGAGCGCCCTCGGCCCGGTCGCGGCCAACGATGTTTTCCTGCTCCCGCGCCGAGGAACGATCCCAGGTTTCGATATGCATGTTGATCCGACGGGCCACCAGATAGGAGCCCCCCGCCATCCACTCGGCTCCGGAGTCATCGCCGGGTTGCACCCAGACGAACTTCTCCAGGTCCTTGGTCTCCTCGGCCTTCAGGTTGGCGGTGCCGTCCTTGAAGCCGAACAGGTTCCGTGGGGTCTCCTGCTTGGTTGAGGTGGACGACGTACGTCCGAAACCAAGCTGGGCCCATCGAATCGCGGCCCGTCCAAAGGCAATCCGGGACAGATTGCGGATCGCGTGTACGGCGACCTGCGGGTCATGCGCGCAGGCCTGAACGCACAGGTCTCCTCCACTCCTGGCCGGATCGAGGTTGTCTGCCGGGAAGTGCGGCAATTCCCGCAGCAGCGCAGGCTTCTTGTCGTCCAGCCCGAAGCGGGCCTTCCCGCCCTTCTCAAATAGCGACGGGCCAAAGCCGAAGGTCAGGGTCAACCCGGAGGCCGGCAACCCAATCGCCTCACCGGTGTCGGTGAACGGCGATCCGTACGGCGTGGGCTCATCCCCGCCAACCATCTCGCCCCGGACCATGGATCGGGCTGCTTTGGTCCAGTCCTGCAACAGTGAGATCAGGTCCTCGCGGGACTCGCTGGTCATGTCGAAGGCAGCAAAGTGCAGTCGGTCCTGCGCTGGGGTGACGATGCCGGCCTGGTGGGCACCCTCAAAGGGGTACTCCGATCCAGTCGGCGTCGTCTGTGCTTTCTCCTCGGCATTAGCGCTGCACGCGACAGCACCTGCGGCCACGGCACCGACTCCTGCGGTGCCGAGGAGGCCGCGCCGGGTCAGGCCGTGGCCGTTACTCATGACGTGATCGCTCCTGTCATCTGGGAGAGGGGTTCGGCCAGGGCATTGACCGCGTCGGAGAGGACCCGACGTTGCGCTTCGGTCACCTGGTCATAGGAAACGAACCCATCACCCTGCCGGTAGGTGTTCAACAATTCCTGCACGTTGGTGAATTCCTCACCAATCCTCTCAGACAGGGCGGCGTCCTTGATCTCCAGCAAGGGCTTGAGGACCTGGTAGGCCACCCGGGCGCCATCCAGATTGGCCTGGAAGTCGTAGAGGTCGGTGTGGGACCAGATGTCCTCCTCGCCGGTGATCTTGCCGGTGGCCACCTCATCGAGCAGGCCCTTGGAGCCATTGCCGATCTGATCCACGGTGTAGGTGAGGGTCTGCACCCGCTCATGCAGGGTGGTCAGATTTGCCATCAGATCCTCGGCAGCAGCCTTGCGCTGGGCCGGAGTGAGCGGGGTATAGCCCTTGGCCGGTGGCCACAGGTCCTTCTCGATCAGGTGCCAGCCGGTCCACTTCTGACCGGGCTCCAGGTCAGCCTCGCGGGCATCGGTCTTGGGATCGAGATCACCGAAGGATTCCGCAACCGTCTCGGTGCGCTCCCAGGGAGCCCGGGCAATCGGGTACAGGCGCCGGGCCTCGTCATCATTGCCGGCTACGTAGGCCTGGGTGAAGGCGCGGGCCTGCTCGATCAGTTCGGAGGTCTGATCCTTCACGTACGCCGCGTAGCTGTCGGTGGCCTGCTTGATCGTGGCGGCGTCCACGCCCTTGACGCCCAGATCCTTCTTCTCGCCAGTGACTTTGAAATCACCGCGGATGCCCTTGCCGACCATGCCGGGCTTGCACGCGGTCACATAGGTGCCGGGGTTGGCCTGCAACACCAGATCGCGGGACAGGCCGGGGCCGATGTTCTCGATCTCGGCCATGATCTGCTGGCCATCCTCGGCGTAGAAGTAGAACTCGGTCACCTTGTCGCCGGTGTTCTTGATCTTGAAGGCGA
>CAZRKI010000054.1:0-12287 GCA_964600765.1 uncultured Marmoricola sp. | reverse complement strand
CCAGGTGGTCTGGGGGGAGAAGTTGAAGATGCCCTTGAGCAGGGTGCCCAGGAACGACGTGGGCTCGATGATGTGGCTGACATCGAAAGCAAGGTTGTTCAGCCCGGGCAGGATGCCGGCCTCCTGCAGGTCGTGGAAGCCATAGGCCAGCACACCGGCTGCCACGATGATCAGGAAGCCGCCGGTCCAGGCGAAGAACTTGGACAGGTTGATCTGGAGGGCACCCTTGTAGAAGGCATAGCCCATGGCCACTGCCACGGCCAGGCCGAGTGCCGCGCCGATGATGGGGCCGGTGGCCGAACCTCCCGCAGAGGCGGTCTGGGTGGCAGCCCAGAGGAACAACGCCGTCTCCAGACCCTCTCGGGCCACGGCCAGGAAGGCGACCAGTACGAGTCCAAACCAGGAGCCCTCGGCGGCCAGGTCAATCTGACCCTTGAGTTCACCAGAGAGGCTCTTGGCGTGCTTGGCCATCCAGAAGATCATCCAGGAGACGAAGCCGACCGCGATGATGGACAGGATGCCGCCCAGGGCTTCCTGGGCCTCGAAGGTGAGGCTGCGCGGGCCGAAGGTGAGCAGGGCACCGAATCCCAATGAGATCGCAATCGCAACTCCCACACCAGCCCAGATCCGGGGCAGCAGGTGGCGGCGGTCTGACTTGACCAGGTAGGCGACCAGGATGGCAACCACGAGGCTGGCCTCCAGCCCCTCACGCAACCCGATCAGGAAGTTGCCCAGCATCTCCGGCTCCATTCCGTATGACTACTAATAAGGTAAACCTAACCTTATTAAGGCTACAAGGCGGGCGGGCTGTGTTCTGGCCCACACTGGCTTGAGCAGTAGTGGCGGAAGTGCCCCAGGCCAGAGTCGAACTGGCGACCTTTCGCTTAGGAGGCGGCTGCTCTATCCACTGAGCTACTGGGGCAAACCAGGCAAATCACTCAGCTTTGTGGGCTGGTTGATCTCCCGGCGGCACCATTTTGCCATGACCCATTCCGGCTCGCTTCGGCCCGTCGATTTGGGGGACTTGTTTGGCCCCGTCACAATGTAGATGGCCCCGGGGCTGACTCGTGCTTGCGCGAGCTGCTTCAGCCTGCCCGGGGTCCCGAACAAGTTGAGGTGTTGATGGCAAAGGGACGGCATCGCCGGATCGAGAGCCGCCGACGTCGGGTGACCAAGCGAGCCCTCGTCAGCGGCTCGGTGGTATTGGTCATCCTCAGCACCGTGATGGTGGTTGCCTACAAGAAACTCGAGGGCAATATCAACACTGTTTCGACCGAGGCGCTGGGCGATCGGCCAACTGCGGTGAAGGTCGAGGGCCCCAAGGCTCCACTCAACGTTTTGGTGATGGGGTCCGACACCCGTGATGGTGCCAACGGCAAGGGCATCGGCGGCTCCACCCCCGGGCTCTCCGACACCACGATGCTGCTGCACCTGTCCGCGGATCGCTCCCGGGCGTACGGCGTCAGCCTCCCGCGCGATGCGATGGTCAACCGCCCCACCTGCCCCTCGAAGTCCAAGTCCGGTCCGGTGCCGGGCGGGTTGACGATGTGGAACTCGGCGTACGCCGTGGGTGGACCGTTGTGCACTGTGAAGACCTTTGAGTCGCTGACCAATATCCGAGTGGATCACTTTGTGGTGGTTGACTTCGTCGGCTTCCGTTCGATGGTGAACGCCCTTGGCGGGGTCAAGATTTGTGTACCTGAGCCAGTCGATGACGACATTGGGCACATCAAATTGCCTGCTGGCACCTACAAGGTGAATGGGCAACAGGCCCTTGACTATGTGCGGGTGCGCCACGGGATCGGCGCCCCCACCGGGGACATCGGCCGGATGAAGCGCCAGCAGGCGTTCATTGCCGCGATGATCCAGAAGGTGATGTCCGCAGGCACCCTGGCCAATCCGGCTCGTCTGTTCAGCTTCCTGGATGCCGCCACCAAGTCATTGACCACTGATGAGGCTTTTGCGGATCTGAAGCAGTTGGCCTCGCTGGGCTCCTCGCTGCAGGACATCGGCCTGGACAAGGTGCAGTTCGTGACCGTGCCCTTCGGCACCTATGCCCCAGACCCCAACCGGTTGGTGTGGTCTGCTGATGCCGATGGGCTGTGGCGCCGGGTCCGCAACGACAAGCCATTGGGGCCATATGGTTCGGATTCCATCTCGGCCGCCCAGGACAACAAGGGCCAGATCCAGGCCGGGGCCTCGCCCAGCGCCAGCCCGAGCGGTTCGCCCAGTGGTTCGGCAAGCGCTTCAGCCTCACCGGATGCCGCTGCGGCCGCAGCTGCGAAGGCCAAAGAGGTCAAGCAGGCCCGTGAGGCTGCCGGATTGTGCAGTTGATCGATGATGGCTGACCAGTCGGTGCCTGAGCCTGCGCCTGAGCCTGCGCGACTGACTCCCGCCCAGCGCAAGGCTCAGGCCCGCAAGCGACTCGACGACGTGTTCGGCGACGTACTGCCTGAACAGTCAGCCGATGACCAGGACGACCCCCGCGAGCGTGGTACCAACGACGCCTGGCTGCGGTCGCAGGTCCCCCCGCATCATGGGTGAGTGGCGGGTCGGTTTCCCACGGTCCCGTGGGAAATTGCCACGTTCAACGGGGTGCAACCCATTGAACGTGCTTGTTTACCACGGGACCATGGGAAACTGCCGATCCGCCCAAATCACCTCTTAGCGAGCAAATCCCGGATTTCCTCGAGGAGGGCGATGTCGGCGGGCTTGTCACCCTCGGGCTCGGGGAAGTACTTCTCGCGGGCCTTGGTGTAGGGGAGTACGACGAAGAAGTAGACCACCGCGGCCAGGATCACGAAGGCGATGGTCGCGTTCACGAAGGCGCCCCAAGGGTTGGAGTCGGAGAACAGTTTCATCGCGCTGCCGGGCAGCAGGCTGGTCAGCGCCTTGGTGAACGACGCCACGACCGCGCCGAAAGCGGTGCCGATGATCACGGCCACGGCCAGATCGACCAGGTTGCCGCGCAGGATGAAGTTCTTGAAGCCGCTCATGGCTGGAGTCCTATCGGTTGGATGCAGAATCAGCCAAACCTTACTCAGCCCAAATCGCGATCAGGAAGCGAGTGGGCCCAGCACTGGCCACCCGCAGCGCGTCCTGATCCGGTACGGCGACCAGGATCAGCCGCCCAGTGGACTCGTACGCCGCATTCTCAGCAACCTTCGGCAAGCCAGCCACCACGGCATCCTCGGTCAGAGGCTCCGCAGCCCTCTCCTCGGTCGGATCAGCCGCCAGGATCGTGATCTCATCGCCCACCCGCAGCAGTCCAGCCACTGCCTCATCACCCAGGCGCACCGGCACGATCCGCCGCCCCGGGTACGACGCCCCAAGCTCGCGCCCGACCAGCCGCCCGGTGGTCACCACTTCGCCGGCTCCGGCGGGCGCAGCCAGGATCCGTCCGGTCAGTTCACCCACGTCGGTTGCTGCTCCCGCGGGCACCGAATCGGGCAGGAAGTCGCGGCGTACCAGGTCGCCCTGGCCGAGGAGTTCGCCACTGGCCAGGTCGTGTGCTGCGGTCCACACCGCCACCGTCTGTGGCGGGGGTTGCTGGGTGGCGGCCACCACGACGTACACGGTGAGCCCGGCGAGCACCGCCGCGATCGTACGACGATGCAACAGCACCCGCCGCCGGATTCGGGCGATGATGTGGTTGGGGTTCAGCGGGGTGGCCATGCCCCAGAAGTTAGGCCGAAAACCAGAACCGTGCGCTGGATATCCACAGGTGGGTCAGGAAGCGGCCTTCGATCCGGAACCGGATGAGCTGCCCGAGCTGTCCGAGGAGGAAGTAGAGGACGACGAGGACGACGATCCGGATGAGATCGAGGATGACGAGGAAGACCGCGAGTCGGTGCGGTAGAAGCCGGAGCCCTTGAAGACCACGCCGGCTGGGCTGAACACCTTGCGCAGTACGCCGCCGCACTCGGGGCACTCGGTCAGGGCGTCGTCGCTGAAGCTCTGAAAGATGTCGAAGGCGTGACCGCATTCGGTGCAGGTGTATTCATAAGTGGGCAAGGGGTCCTCCAAAAAACTTGTTGCATTCGATCAGGGCGGCGCGAACCACTCGATGTGATCGACACTCAATGCTACGGCACAATGTCCGGGTGTCCTCGCCCATCCCGGATCCAGCCGCAGCGCCACCGGAGCGCCCGCGCACTCCCTGGCTGGAGCAACCGGTCTGGTTCCGACGCCTGGCGTACGCCGCCCTGTCGCTGCTGCTGGTGGCCTGCGGGTTCGCAGCGGCCGGGCTGATCGTCGTACGGCATCCGCTGCCGGACACCGATGGGTCGGTGAAACTGACCGGGCTGATCAGCGAGGTCAGGGTGCTGCGTGATGAACAGGGCGTTCCGCAGCTCTATGCCGACAACACCGATGACCTGTTTTTTGCGCAGGGTTTCGTGCAGGCCCAGGACCGGTTCTGGCAGATGGATGTGGGCCGACATCTCAGTGCTGGCCGACTCAGTGAGCTGTTCGGCCCCAGCACCCTGAAGTCCGACGAGCTGGTCCGCACGATGGGTTGGCGTCGGGTCGCCGAGCAGGAGTACGACCTGCTGGCGCCGGAGACGCGTGACTATCTGGCTGCCTTCTCAGACGGCGTAAACGCCTATTTGAAGGGGCGTTCGGTGTTCGCGATGTCCCTTGAATATTCGGTCCTGGGGCTTTCGGGCCTGGACTATGAACCCGCTGACTGGACGCCGGTTGACTCGTTGGCGTGGCTGAAGGCGCTGGCCTGGGATCTGCGTTCGAATATGGATGTCGAGATCGATCGGGCCAACCTGGCGCCGCGGCTGAGCCAGGCGCAGATCGACGAGTTGTACCCGGCCTACCCCTATGGCACCAACCGGCCGATCATGGACTGGCCGCCGCAGACCACCCCACCGCCCAGCGCGCAGGCGGTCGGCGTACCGAGGCCGCCGGTGGTGATCGGGACTGATCGGCCCAGCGCGATGCAACGGGATCTGGACCGGATCCCATCGATGTTTGGCCACGGCGAGGGGATCGGCTCGAACAGCTTCGTGGTGTCCGGCCGGTTCACCGACACCGGGGCGCCGTACCTGGAGAACGACCCGCACCTGACCGCCGCCCAGCCGGGCGTGTGGTACCAGATGGGCCTGCACTGCAACCAGGTCTCACCCGAATGTCCTTTTGAGGTCAGCGGGTTCACGATGGCCGGCTTCCCCGGGGTGATGGTGGGGCAGAACCAGCACATCGCCTGGGGTCTGACCAACATGCAGGCCGACGTCACCGACCTCTACCTGGAGAAGATCGAGGGGCAAAGTGCCCTGTACGACGGCGAGCTGATGCCGCTGGACAAACACGATGAGGTGATCCGGATCCGGGGCCGCGACTCCAAGGTGTTCACCGTCCGGTCCACCAGACATGGGCCGTTGCTGTCCGATGTCTCCGCGGAACTCTCCTCTGTCGGCGCCAACGCCGACATCCCCGAGCGTCCGACCCCGCGCCCCACGGTCGCCTCCATCGTGGGCGCCGAGCGGCCAACCGAGGCGCCAGTTGAGGTGCCCGAGCGGGGCAACGGGTACGGCGTGGCGCTGGCCTGGTCGGCGCTGACCCCAAAGCCCAGCGCCGATGCGATCTTCCTGCTCAACCAGGCAGCTGACTTCGCTGATTTCCGGGAGGCGGCCAAGCGCCTGGCGGCGCCAGCCTTCAACCTGCTCTACGCCGATGACGCCGGCAACATCGGTTATCAGGCGCCGGGTGACATCCCGCTGCGCAACTGGGGGCACACCGGCGCGGTCCCGATCCCGGGCTGGGACTTCAGATATGACTGGGCGGGCTTCGTTGACTTCGACCGCCTGCCCAGCGTGCTCAACCCGACCGATGGATTCATCGTTGCAGCCAACCAGGCGCCGGTTGCGGCGTCGTACCCACACCTGATCAGCACCAGCTTCGACTATGGGTGGCGGGCCCAGCGGATCCGCGAGCTGCTGCAACGGGTGATCGATCACCGCAAGGTGACGATGGCCGACATGGATCGGATCAGCACTGACACCCGCAATCCCAGCGCTGATCAGTTGACGCCGATGCTGCTGGACCAATTGCTTACCTCGGCGTACTACGCAGATGGGCAACGTTTGTTGCTGACCTGGGACCACAAGCAACCACGGCGGTCGGCTGCGGCGGCGTACTTCAACGTGGTCTGGGCGAACCTGCTGCGGTTGACCTTCCATGACCAGTTGCCCAGGGCGCAATGGCCCACTGGTGGGGATCGTTGGGTGATGGTGATGAGCAAGCTGCTTGAGGATGACTACAACCCCTGGTGGGATGACGTCACCACCAAGCACATCGTCGAGGATCGCGACACGATCCTGGTGCGGGCGATGCAGGAGGCGCGTGATGAGCTGACCCGGCTGCAGGCGGTCGACGTCAGCAAGTGGCAATGGGGTCGCTCGCACCGACTCGAGATGCGCAACCAGATGCTCGGCACCCGGGGGATTGGTCTGCTTGATGCGGTGTTCAATCGTGGGCCCTACCCAGTGGCTGGTGGCAATGGCGCGGTGCTGTCGACCAACTGGGATGCCAGTGCTGGTTACCAGATGAACTCGGGTCCCTCGATGCGGATGATCGTGGACCTGGCCGATCGGGATGGTTCCCGCTGGATCAACGTCGCCGGACAGTCCGGACACGTCGGCTCCAGCAACTACGTCGACCAGGTGCGCGCCTGGGCCGACGGCCGGGTCAATCCCTGGCCGGTGAGCAAGCCCGCGATCCGCAAGCAGTCCACCCAGACCCTGGTCCTGGCCCCGAAACCCTGATCCGCCGAGGCGGCAGTAATTAACGCGCCGAGGCGGCAGTAGTTAACAGTGAGAAAGGTCGTCTTTTTTGGGGCTGGAGCCGCGACCCTGTCCCTCTTTTCCAGGATTTACCACCATTAGTTGAGTCAGCAATAGCTGTGTCCACAGATGTTAATTAGTGCCGCCTCGGCGTGTTAAGTACTGCCGCCTCGGCGCGTTAATTAGTGCCGCCTCGGCGGGTGGGGTGGGTGAGGTGAGGTGAGGTGGACGCCGTCGGGGGTGGCGATGGCGGTCACCGGGCGGTCGTGGGCGGCGACGGGGAGTTCGGGGAGTACCTCCTCCGCATTCAGTACGACGCACACAAAGGTCCCCACGGGGACCCGGCTCAACGCCCGGTCATAACTTCCACCACCGCGCCCCAGCCGAGCCCCAGCAAGGGTTGCCCCCAGCCCGGGCACCAGTACGACGTCCGCAGTTGCGATCGCCTCGGGGCCCAGCCGCGGCGTGGTTGGCTCCAACAACCCCAACCGCGCTGGCGCCAGACTCTCCGGCCCGGCATAGGTGGCCCAGTCGAGGTCCAGATCCGGCGCTACGACGGGCAGGATCACCCGCTTGCCGGCGGCCCGGAGCCCTTCCAGCAGTGGGCCGGTCCCCGGCTCCCTGCCCACCGAGACGTACGCCGCCACCGTCGCCGCCCGGCGTACCGGCCCGGCCGCCAGCAGGTGGGTGGCCAGCGCCCGCGCCCGTTCGCCGATCTCGGCGACGGAGAGTTCCTTGCGCGCAGCCAACAACTGGTCGCGAAGCGCGAGTTTGGCGGTCTCGATCTGATCCATAACCAGACCAGCCTACGATCGTCCTATGAGTTCTGAAGGCCTTGCGCTTGCCAGGGCGAAGATGACTGCAGCCGGTGTCGATCCGCTGGCGATCGAGGTCTTCGCCCATTACTACCGCCGTCTCGAGCATGGCGAGACCGGGATGATCCCCGAAAACACCATCGACCCGCTGCAGATGCCGGCGCTGGCCGACGTCGAGGTGAGCGACGCAGCCGCGCAGGAGGCGATCGCCAAAACCGCGGTGATCAAGCTCAATGGCGGCCTGGGCACCTCGATGGGCATGGAGCGCGCCAAGTCGTTGGTGTGCGTACGCCGCGGCCTGAGCTTCCTGGACATCATCGCCCGCCAGACCCTCGGCCTGCGCGAGAAGTACGGCGTCACCCTGCCGCTGATCTTCATGAACAGCTTCCGCACCTCTGCCGACACGATCGCCGCGCTGGCCCGTTATGAGGACCTGCCGGTCGAGGGCCTACCGCTGGAGTTCCTGCAGAACAAGGAACCCAAACTGCTGGCCAAGGACCTGACCCCGGTCAGCTGGCCCAGGGAACCCAGCCTGGAGTGGTGCCCGCCCGGCCACGGCGACCTCTACACCGCGCTGGTCGCCACCGGCCTGCTGCAGCAGTTGCTGGACGCCGGTTATCGCTATGTCTTCGTGTCCAACTCCGACAACCTCGGCGCCACCGCTGATGCGCGGGTGGCGGGCTGGTTCGCCACTTCGGGGGCACCCTTCGCGATCGAGGCGGTGCGGCGTACCCCATCTGACCGCAAGGGCGGTCACTTCGCCCGGCGCAAGGCCGATGGCCGGATCGTGTTGCGTGAGACCGCGCAGACCCCGGACGCCGACAAGGTCGCCCTGCAGGATCTGGACCGCCACCAGTTCACCTCCACCAACAACCTCTGGTTCGACCTGGCCGCGATGGCTGAGGAGATCAAGCGTCGCGATGGCATCCTGGGCCTGCCGATGATCCGCAACGAGAAGACCGTCGACCCCAGCGACCCCAAGTCGCCGCAGGTGATCCAGATCGAGTCCGCGATGGGCGCGGCGATCGAGATCTTCGACAACGCGATGACCATCGAGGTGGGCCGGGATCGGTTCGTGCCGGTGAAAACCACCAACGACCTGCTGGTGTTGCGTTCTGATGTCTACGACATCGACGCCGACTTCGTGTTGCAACAGCGCAGCGAGGTGCCCTTCGTGGACCTGCATGAGAGCTACAAGCTGATCGAGGATTTCGACAACCATTTCCCCGATGGTGCTCCCTCGCTCAGAGAGGCGAATTCCCTTGTGGTGAAGGGAGATTGGACCTTCGGCGCCGGTGTGAAGATCAGCGGCGACGTGGTCCTGGACGGCAAACGCGGCCAGGTCCCCGGGGGCACCGTGCTCGGCGATGAGCAGGAGGCCGGCTCTTGAGGTTTGGTCGCAAGCCCCGTCCCGAACCAGAAGTCGCCCCACCCCCGCGCGAGGCGATGCCCCCCGGCCCGTTGACGGTCGAGGACTATCTCGACTGGATCCTGGCCAAAGTGCCCGTCCTGGAAGGGGTTTCGCAACCAATCGGGGAGGTCGTCGGCCTGGCCAGTCACGAGGATGTGCTCTCCCCGGTCTCACTGCCGACCTTCGACAACTCCGCCATGGATGGGTACGCCGTGCACTTCCGCGAGGTGGCCGAGGCCAGCCCCGAACGCCCCGCGCATCTGCCGGTTGTGGGGGAGATCCACGCCGGACCCACCAACATCCACACCCTCGAACCCGGCACCGCGGTGGGCATCATGACCGGTGCCGCGATCCCGCAGGGCGCCGACGCGGTGGTCCCGGTGGAGTGGACCCAACGCGATGGCCGCCAGGTGGTGATCACCCAGGCCCCACGCGAACATCAGCACATCCGCTTCGCCGGTGAGGAGATCACCAAGGGCGACACCCTGCTGGAGCAAGGGGCGCCGATCACGCCGCGCACGATCGGCGTACTGGCTGCTGCCGGGGTGGGGCGGGTGCTGGCCGCGCCGCGGCCGCGGGTCGTCGTACTCTCCACTGGAGCCGAATTGATCCAACCCGGTGAGACCCTCTACGCCGACTGCATCTACGAATCCAACTCCCACCTGCTGGCCGCAGCCGCCCGGGCGCATGGCGCGATCGCCTATCGGGCCACCTGCGCCAGCGATGATCCCGACGTTTTCGCCGAAACCCTGGGCGATCAGCTGTTGCGCGCCGACCTGGTGGTCACCACCGGTGGGGTCAGCAAGGGCACCCGCGATGTGGTCAAGGAAGTACTGCGTGGCGTGGGCACCGTTGACTTCCGTGAGGTGGCGATGCAGCCGGGCAAGCCGCAGGGCTTCGGCACGATCGGGGAGGACGCGATCCCGATCTTCACCCTGCCGGGCAACCCGGTGTCGGCGTATGTGTCCTTTGAGGTGTTCGTGGTGCCGGCGCTACGTCGGATGATCGGCCGGAGCAATCCGCACCGCGCCCTGACCACCGCCCGACTGGCCGGACCGATCCAGGCCAAGCCGGAAAGGCAGCAGTACCTGCGCGGTTGGGCCACTGCTTCGGCAACCGGGCTGGTGGTGGAGCCGGTCGGTGGGGCGGGTTCCCATCTGGTCGGTGGGCTGGCCGGCGCCAACGCGTTGATCGTGCTGGCCCCGGAGGTGACCCATGTCGACCAGGGTGATCAGGTGCCGGTGTTGTTGCTGGATCAGGAGGCGTGATGAGTGGGCTGACCCATATCGACGACGAGGGCGCCGCCCGGATGGTGGATGTCTCCGAGAAGCAGGTCACCAAACGCCGCGCGGTGGCGACCGGCCGGGTGCTGGTTTCCCCAACTGTGGTTGGGTTGTTGCGCGGTGAGGGGGTGCCCAAGGGTGATGCCCTCGGGGTGGCCCGGGTGGCCGGGATCATGGCCGCCAAGCAAACTCCGAACCTGATCCCGTTGTGTCATCCGCTGGCGATCAGCTCGGTGACCGTCGACCTCGAGGTCGAGGACGACGCAGTGGCGATCACTGCCACCGTGACCACCACCGATCGCACCGGCGTGGAAATGGAGGCCCTGACCGCAGTTTCGGTTGCCGGGCTCACCGTGATCGATATGGTCAAGGCGGTGGACAAGGCCGCGATGATCACCGACATCCGGGTCGAGTCCAAAGAAGGGGGCAAGAGCGGATCATGGGAGCGCCCGAACTGATCGCTGGCGTGGTGGTCGCCTCCAACCGCGCCGCTGCGGGGGTGTACGCCGACGAGACCGGCCCGCTGATCGCCGAAAGCCTTGCTGCACTGGGGTTTTCGGTGCTGCCGACGCGCGTCGTACCCGATGGGGAAGCTGTGGGGGAGGCGATCGGTGAGCTGGTCGGCGCGCAAGCACGCGTCGTACTCACCACCGGTGGCACCGGGTTGACCCCGACCGACCAGACCCCCGAGGTGACCAGAGCCCTGCTGGACAAGGAGATCCCGGGGATCGCCGAGCTGATCCGGGCGGCGGGGATCGCCAAGGGCGTGCCCACGGCCGCGTTGTCGCGCGGAGTGGCCGGGATGGTCAATGATTGTCTGGTGATCAACCTGCCCGGTTCCAGAGGCGGCGTGCGTGATGGTCTGGAGGTCCTCGCGCCGCTGTTGCTCCACGCGGTGGAGCAGATCCAGGGGAGCGACCACTGACCCGCGGGTGGCCAGCGGCGCTGGAGTCCAGGGGGGTGCGGCTGCGGCCGTTGACCCGCCGGGATGCGACCGCCTGGCGTGATCTGCGGATCGCCAACACCACCTGGCTGGCGCGTTGGGATGCGACCGCGCCGGATCAGGCAGCCGAGCGGCACACCACCCTGGAGGGGATGATCCGGCAGATGATCCGGACCGCCCGCAAGGGGGAGAACCTGCCCTTCGTGATCGAGATCGATGGGCACTTCGTCGGCCAGGTCAATGTCAGCAATATCGTCCGCGGCTCGGCCCAGTTCGCCTCGATCGGTTACTGGATCGATCGGGAGCATGCCGGTCGCGGGATCACCACCAGGGCGGTCGCGATGGCGATCGATCACTGTTTCTTCGAGGTGGGTCTGCACCGGATCGAGATCGCGATCCGCCCCGAAAACGCTGCGTCCTTGCGGATCGTGGAGAAATTGCAGATCCCCTACATCGGGTTCGCGCCGCGATATCTGCACATCGACGGGGATTGGCGCGACCACAAGATCTTCGCGATCACCCGCGAGGATGCGCCGCTTGGCGTCGTACAGAGGCTGGATTCACAACTGTCACAGCAGTGATCTTGCGACACACCGATCACACTCACCCGGATGTGTGGGTTGGGTCTTTACCCTCGTCGTGTGGACCTTTCTGCCGTGATCTTCGTAGCCGTTGCCCTTTGCTGGCTGGCTTATCTGATCCCCATGGCACTCAAGCGGTCTGATGAGCTTGGCGCTCAGCGGCCGGTTGAGGAGTTCTCCGACGATCTGCGGGTGCTGCGTCGCACACCTGCGGTCGCTGCCTCCCGTCCCGCCGAACCCACCCCCGAGGTCGAGACCACTCCAGTGGTGACTACCTCGACCCGCACCCGCGCTGCTGCCCGGGCTGCGGCCACCCGTCGCCGTCGGGTGCTCTATGTACTCCTGCTGGCCACCGCGATCACGGCCACCGTCGCTGGCTTCGGTCAGATCCCCTGGTGGTCGGTGGCCATCCCGGCCGGCCTGATCGTGGCCTTCCTGGTGATCGCCCGGATCACCGTACGCC
>CAZRKI010000053.1:0-15089 GCA_964600765.1 uncultured Marmoricola sp. | reverse complement strand
GGCATGGAGTCGATGACCAACGCCCCGCACCTGCTGCCCAAGTCCCGTGAGGGTCTCAAGTACGGCGACAACACCCTGGTCGACTCAATGGCCTACGACGCGCTGCACGACCAGTTCACCGACCAGGGCATGGGCAACCTCACCGAGGCCTGCAATGCGGCCGGTGCGAAGTTGACCCGCGAGGAGCAGGACGCCTTCTCGGCGCGCTCCCACCAACTGGCTGCTGCAGCAGCCAAGAATGGCCTGTTCGACGACGAGATCGTCCCGGTGGAGGTGCCCCAGCGCAAGGGTGATCCGATCGTGGTTTCCGCTGATGAGGGTGTTCGGGCCAGCACCACCGCGGAGAGCCTGGCTGGCCTGCGCCCGGCATTCGCCAAGGACGGCACCATCACTGCTGCTTCCTCCTCCCAGATCTCCGATGGTGCCTGTGCCGTTGTGGTGATGAGCAAGGCCAAGGCGGAGGAACTCGGCATCGAGTGGCTCGCCGAGATCGGTGCCTCCGGTCAGGTGGCCGGCCCGGACTCCACTCTGCAGCTACAGCCGGCCCGGGCCACCAAGCTGGCTCTGGACAAGGAGGGCATCACCGTCGATGACCTCGACCTGGTGGAGTTCAACGAGGCCTTCGCGGCTGTCGGCATCGAGTCCGCCCGTGAGCTCGGCATCCCCGAGGAGAAGATCAACGTCAATGGTGGTGCGATCGCACTTGGTCACCCGGTCGGCATGTCCGGCGCCCGGATCGTGCTGCACCTGGCCAACGAGCTCAAGCGACGCGGTGGCGGCACCGGAGTCGCCGCGCTGTGTGGTGGCGGCGGTCAGGGTGATGCCCTGATCGTGCGGGTCCCCAAGAACTGACTCCAGAAAACCAACGCCTTGGCTCGACGTACTGCTGACGTCCCCACCCTGGTTGCCCGGGCTCGTGAGGGCGATCAGCGGTCCGTCGCCAGGTTGATCTCGCTGGTCGAGGACGACTCCGGGCTTTTACGCGAGGTGATGTCCACCCTCACCCAGTACGTCGCCCAGGACCGCGCCGCTGGCCGGAATGCCCAGGTGATCGGATTGACCGGACCACCTGGTGTGGGCAAGTCAACCTCCACCTCAGCGCTGGTCGGCGCCCTGCGCTTGCAGGGCAGAAGGGTGGGCGTGCTGGCCATCGATCCCTCCTCACCGTTCACTGGTGGTGCCCTGCTGGGCGACCGGATCCGGATGCAGGATCACTCCCTGGACAAGGATGTATATATCCGTTCGATGGCCTCCCGGGGACACCTGGGTGGACTCTCGGTGGCCACGCCTCAGGCACTGCGGGTGCTGGAAGCGGCTGGTTGCGAGGTGATTCTGATCGAGACGGTCGGGGTGGGCCAGAGCGAGGTGGAGATCGCCTCCATGGCCGACACCACCCTGGTGTTGTTGGCTCCCGGAATGGGAGATGGCATCCAGGCGGCCAAGGCCGGCATCCTGGAAATCGGTGATGTGTACGTCGTGAACAAGGCAGACCGGGAGGGAGCCCTGCAACTGCGTCGGGAACTGAGATCGATGATGTCGCTGACCCAGCGCCCAGAGGGGTCCTGGCGTCCTCCGATCGTGCAGACGGTGGCCAGCGCTGGTGATGGGATCGACGAACTGCTGGGCGAGATCACCAACCATTGGCGCCACCTGGTTTCCACTGGTGAGCTCGAGGTACGCCGTACACTCCGGGCCAGGATGGAGATTGAGGCGATTGCGTTGGCTACCTATCGGCGCAAATGGCATGGGTTGAGTGGTGGCCTCGACGGACTGGCCGGGTCGGTGGTTGCTGGAACCCTGGACCCATATGCAGCAGCGGACCAACTGATAGCTGACTGAGCGCGCCTGCGCTGGGTCAGCCCGATTTTGTGCTATCAAAACCCTAGACCTGTGCGTACTTCCCCCTCGCCAGGCCGAGCCACTGACAGGAGTCATCATGAGCGCCGTTGTGAAAAAAGGCGTCCCGTTGCTACTCATCATCTTCATCGGGTACTACCTGTTCACCGATCCTCGTGGTCTGGCTGATGCCGCCACCTCGTTGTTCAGCACTGGTTGGCAACTGCTGACCAACCTGTTCAACGCCCTGATCAACTTCGCCAATATCGCCCAGGGCTGATCATGGCCCTGCTGCCGCGCAGCCTCACCGATCCCGATATCGCCAAGCACCTGCTGCGTGAGGAGGGCGAGGACATCGTCGATGAGGTGCGCAAACACTGGGTGGCCTACGTCGTGCCCGGACTGGTCGGTTTCGTCGGCCTGGTCTTCCTGATTGGCTTCATGGTGGCCGATCCGTCCTGGGCCCTGCTGCCGCTGATCATTGGGTTGGGCCTATGCGGTTGGGCTTCCTATCAGGCCCTGGCGGCGAATCTGGATCGCTTCGTGATCACCAACATGCGGGTGTTCCGGGTGCATGGTGTCTTCGTGCGGAATCTGGCGACGATGCCGCTGAGTCGGATCCTGGACATCACTGTGGTCAAACCCTTCTCCGGGCGACTGCTCAGTTATGGCCATTTCACCTTCGAATCCGCAGCCCAGGCCCAGGGCCTGCGGGAGATCAAATACGTCGCCGACCCGGACCAGCGTGACCTGGAGATACAGCGCGTCGTACAACGGGCTGGCCTTCGTGGTCAGCCCACTGGGCACGGGCGCTGATAGCGCTCAGAGTCCGGCTGCATCCTGAAGGTCGTTGCGGATCGCGTCCAGCCGCCCAGCAGCCGAGATCCGGGCAGAGTCGATGTCCATCTCGGCCGGGATCACCACTTCGAGGTAGCACTTGATCTTGGGTTCGGTGCCGGATGGCCGCACGATCACGCGGGCGTGATCCGCCAGCACGAAACGCAGCCCGTTGGTTGGGGGGAGTTCGGGGGACCCAGTGGAGAGGTCATCCACGCGGATTACGTCGAGCCCGCCCAGGGAAGCCGGCGGATTGTTGCGGAGTCGATCCACAACAGCCGGGATCTGGGCGAGATCATCCATCCGCACCGACAGTTGGTCGGTGGCGTGCAGACCGAAGCGATAGGCGATGTCATCCAATTGATCGTGCAGGGTGAGCCCGGTGGCCTTCAGTTTGGCGGCCAGGTCGCAGATCATCAGAAGAGCCGAGAGACCATCCTTGTCCCTTACGTGCGCTGGGTCCACGCAGTAGCCCAGGGCCTCCTCATAGCCAAAGGCCAGACCCTCGATCCGGCCGATCCACTTGAAGCCGGTCAGGGTCTCCTGGTGTGGCTGACCCTTGGCTGCGGCCATCCGACCGAGCAGTGATGATGAGACGATCGAGGTGGCGTACACCCCATTGCGGGGTTGATCGAGCAGATAGTCGGCCAACAGGGCACCAACCTCATCGCCCCGCAGCATCTGCCACCCATGCGGCCCGGGTACGGCGACCGCGCACCGGTCTGCGTCGGGGTCATTGGCCACCACCAGGTCGGCGTTGACAGTCTGGGCCAGGTCGATAGCCAGGTCCATGGCGCCGGGTTCCTCGGGATTGGGGAAACTGACCGTGGGGAAGTCCGGATCCGGCTCTGCCTGAGCCGGTACGACGAGTGGCGTGGGGAATCCGGCCTGCTCCAGAAGTGCAGCAGCATCAGCTCCGCCAACCCCATGCAGCGGGGTGTAGACGATGTTCAGGTCGCGCTGTTTGACCCCGATCAGGTCGAGAGCGGACTGGTGGTAGCGCTCGATGATCTCCTCACCCAGGATCTCGCCATCGTTGCCGCGAGGGATGGAGTCCAGCGGCCCAACCGCCCGGATCGCGGCGGAGATCTCCACATCGGCCGGTGGCACGATCTGGCTGCCATCACCCAGATAGACCTTGTAGCCGTTGTCCTGGGGTGGATTATGGCTGGCGGTGACCATCACCCCGGCCACACAGCCCAACTCCAGGATCGCGTAGGCCAACATCGGAGTGGGCAGTGGTCGCGGCAGGACAAGCGCCCGCATCCCGGCTCCGGTGATCACCTGGGCGGTGTCTCGGGCGAAGACCTCGGAGTTGTGCCGGGCGTCGTACCCGATCACCACAGCCGACTTGGCGTCGGCACCATGGGCCTTCAGGTACGCCGCCAGTCCGGCAGCGGCCCGGAGTACGACGACCCGGTTCATCCGATTGGGCCCGGGACCCAACCGACCCCGAAGCCCCGCGGTGCCGAACTCCAGATCGCCAGCAAAGGCGTCAGCGAGTTCTACCCGGTCACCTGCATCAAGCAGCAACTGCAGTTCGGCCCGGGTCTGGGGATCGGGATCAGCGGCCAACCAGTCGGTCGCGCGGCGAACCAGGTCGTCGTTCATGGCAGTGCTCAGCCCAGGGCGGAGACGGCTGCGTCGTAGTCGGGTTCCTCGACGATCTCGGGGACGAGTTGGGTGTGGATGACCTGTCCGGATTCGTCGGTCACCACCACCGAGCGGGCGAGCAGGCCACGCATTGGGCCGTCGGTCATCAGCACGCCGTAGTCCTTGCCAAAGTCGCTACGGAAGGCCGAGCCGACTCTGGCATTCTCGATGCCCTCAGCACCGCAGAAGCGGGACTGGGCGAAGGGCAGGTCCTGGGAGACATTGAGGACCACGGTGTTCTCCAGACCAGCGGCGAGTTCGTTGAACCTGCGCACGCTCGCGGCACAGACGCCGGTGTCGAGGCTGGGGAAGATGTTGAGTACGACGCGCTTGCCGGCGAGATCAGTGCTGTTCAGATCGGCCAGCCCGTCGGACACGGTGAATGCCGGGGCCTGACTTCCCACGGAGGGGAGATCGCCGATTGTGTTGACTGTTTCGCCTTTGAATTTGGTGTTTGCCATGCACCCAATCTAGCCGGTGGCTCAGCGGCGAGCGCGCTCGCGGTAGATCGGCTCGGTCCTGGCAAAGGCGGCCTTCTGGGCAGCGGTGTTGTTGGCCTGGCCGAGTAGTTGGAGTTGTTCGATCAACTCCATGGCGAAGGTCAGGCGAGGTCCCTTGCTCCAGGTGCGGTTGAACAGCCGCTTGGCGCCAGCGAGGGCGTCAGGAGAACGCTTGGTCAACGCGTGTGCCAACTCCAGAGCGGCTTTCTCGGGATCGGCAGCAGTGGCACCGATCAGACCCAACTCCCTGGCCTGTTCGCCGGTGATGAACTCGGCGGTCATGGTGAGACGCTTGGCGGTTTCGATGCCGACCAGTTCGGAGAGGGCCTGCACCCCACTCATATCCGGGATCAGGCCCCACTTACCCTCCAGCACCGACCACTGGGCATCTGGGGTGCTGATCCGGAAGTCCGCAGCCAGAGCCAGTTGCAGGCCTCCACCCAGGCAGTGGCCGTGTACGGCGGCAATCACCGGAACGGGGAGCCGGCGCCAAACCCAGCAGGCCTCCTGGAAGGTGTTGGTGCCCCGCCAGGGTCGGGGGATCAAACCGAGCGCCAACTTCTGGGGGGTCTTGAGTACCGAGGCAAAATCCAGGCCAGCGCAGAAGGCGGCTCCCTCGCCTGTGATGATCACCGCACGCACGCTGCGATCGGAGCGGATCTCGCGGCCCACCTCGATCAACTCATCGAGGGTTTGCAGGGTCAGGGCGTTGAGTTTGTCGGCCCGGGTCAGGCGGACAGTGGCGATGTGGTCGGTGACCGACCAGGAAACGTACTGGCGAGTAACACTCATGAGTCCCAGCCTAACCCGATTCGGTGCGGAATCAGATGTGCGTTGCGACACCCCATTGACCTATCGAGAAACGATGCTATCGTTATTCAATACATATTGATATTCGATAGGAGATGCAGATGAACGAGAAACTGTTCCGATTTGATCGCGTCGATGCGATTGCGACCCGGATAGTTTTGCTGCTGACCGTGCTGGGTGTGGCCTGGTTCTCCTTGGTGCTGCCGGTGGTGGACTGGGTCAGGAATCGACCGATGACCCTCGTCGTACCTGCTCCTGTTGAAGCTGAATTGGGTGTGAAGGGCCTCGACGTGAAGTCCGGCTCGCTGGTGGAGGCGGTCGACCAACTCCAGGTCACCCTGAAGCAACCCACGACCTCGCTGCGGATGCTCGACCTGGGCTCTGGCCTGCTCCTGCTCGTCGGGGTGCTGCTGGGAGCCTGGCTGGTCTATCGACTCCTGGGGAGGATCATGGCTGGGGAGCCATTCAGCCCGCGCACTGTCTGGTGGGTGCGGGGACTGGCTGCGGTGCTGTTGCTCTGGCCGTGCCTGCTGTTTCCGCTGAACCTGGCACTCACGGGTGCTGCCCTGGGCGAGGCCGTGGACACCAGCGGCATGACGGTGTCCTTCCAGGTGCCGATGATGGGCTTTGGATTCATGGTCGTGGGCTTGCTGGTGGCTGCGATTGGTGAGGCATTCGTCCGCGGGGCACAGCTTCGCCAGGACAGTGAGGGGCTGGTCTGATGCCTCCGGAGGAAACCCATCGGGTGGTCTGCCACCTGGATGAGCTGATGGCTGCCAGGGGATTCACGGTGGCCGCCCTGGCAGAACAGATCGGGATCACCCAGGCGAACCTGAGCGTGCTCAAGAACGATCGGGCCCGAGCGGTGCGCTTCTCCACCCTTACTGCGCTATGTGATGCGCTTGGATGTCAGCCCGGAGATCTGTTCACCGTCACTTCGGATTGACCTGGCAGCGGACCAGTTCCCCCTTGCGTTTGGCGAGGTTTTGGTAGTCCCAGCGGATGGATCGGGAGAGCTCCAACCAACGGTTGATCTGTGAGGGGTTGATCTTCGCCGGGTCGGTGTAGAAGAACGAGGCGTCCTTGAACTTTCCGGAGTCAGTCCCTGCTCTCAGCCACGCCCAAGGCCCTCGAACTCGGAGAGAATGATTTTCTTCATGGTCATCAACTTCGCGAAGGCGCGGGGATTGCCGGCGTACGTCGTGTCGAAGTCCTCGGGACTGACCTGCCAGGCCACGCCGTACTTGTCGGTGAGCCAACCGCAGGGCTGTTCCGCGCCACCATCGGCCGTGAGCCGCTCCCAGTAATGATCGATCTCGGCCTGATCCTTGCAGGCGATCAGGAATGAAACAGCGGCATTTGGCTGGAACTCATCTCCGGCGTTGATGGCGATGAATCGCTGCCCCAGCAGTTCAAACTCGATGGTGAGGGTTTGACCGGCGAACTCCTGCTGGAAGTCCGCCAACCCCTCGGTTGGACATTGAACGGTGCTGATCCGCCGACTGTCCGGGAAGATCGACAGATAGAAGTCCACGGCTTCGTCGGCATTGCGATTGAACCAGATGTTCGGAGTGATGGTTTGCATGAGTTGCGCCTCGCTATTCCTTGACTATTTCGGCACCAACCATCCCCTGTGATGTCTGGGCTCTGATCAACATTTCCTTGAGTACCTCCAGCTCAAGATCCTCGATCTTCTTGAACCGGATGCAGCTTTTGCCCACGTTCACCCTGCCGAGGCGATTCTGATAGATCTCTGGCAGGTATTGATCATCCTCAACTGCACACACATAGAGGCTGATGTAGTTCTTTTGATTTGCCAGAGCCACAATCGGCCAGGACTTGACCTGCTTGGCGCGTTTGTCAAAGTACTTCAGTTGACCGTAGCCGAGCATGTTGGTGGCCCAGTATGGTTGCAGCTCCGGTGTCACTTCCTGGATGAAGGAGTGCAGAAAATCAATGGCTGGCCTGCGACCCTCAGGCACGGCCTCGAGGTATTCATCGATGCTGGCTGAATCGCTCGGCTGGAACATGTTCATGTGTTCTCCAGGGTTGCATTCACGCTAAAGCAATTTAGGCGTGATGGCGCTGAGCAGCGAACCCATCCTGGTCGCGGCTGCCCGGCCAGCTTCGAGGACTTCCTCGTGGTTGAGGGGTGCGTCATTGATGCCAGCAGCCAGATTGGTGACCAGGGAGATGCCCAACACCTCCAGACCTGCTTCGCGGGCGGCGATTGCCTCAAGCGCGGTACTCATGCCGACCAGATGGCCACCGATGGTCTTGACCATCTGCACCTCAGCCGGGGTTTCGTAGTGCGGTCCGGGGAACTGCGCATAGACACCTTCGTCAAGCATTGGGTCTACCTCCCGGCAAAGCTGACGGAGTCGAGAGCTGTAGAGGTCGGTCAGGTCGATGAAGTTGGCGCCCTCAATGGAAGACGTGGCAGTTAGATTTATGTGATCGCTGATCAGCACCGGGGTTCCCGGAGTCCAACTCTCCTTGAGTCCACCAGCCCCATTGGTCAGTACGACGACCCGGCAACCGGCTGCGGCAGCGGTGCGGACACCATGCACGACCGGGCGCACCCCGCGTCCCTCGTAGTAGTGGGTGCGACCCAGGAAGACCAGAAGCTGCTTGTCGCCGCTGCGTACCGAGCGGATCTTTCCCGAATGTCCTTCAACTGCTGGGGCAGTGAACCCGGGTACGTCGCCAGCATCGACCTCCGCGACTGTCTCGCCCAACGCCTCCACTGCTGGCAGCCATCCAGATCCCATCACCATGGCGATGTCGTGTTGCTCCACTCCGGTGGCCTTGCGTAGGTAATCGGCAGCTTGGGCGGCGGCGGTCCTGGGATCCTCGATGCTCACCTGGCCCAATCTAGTGTTTGCGGAGTGAATCGGCTTGGAAATCGAAGTCGCTGCATCGGGTCGGGTGGCGGCAGGGGTCAGTAAAAGAAATCCGGATTCCCTATTGTAATCGAACATATGTTCGGGTAGAGTGGTGAGCATCAGCTCTATTCGTCACGGGGGCGTGTGTCATGGGTTCGGTTACAGCAGTTGCGGGGTTTGAGGAGTTTGCTCCTCCGCAGCCGCTGGGTGCCCGCAAGCGCGAAGCCTTCAGAGCGAACCTGTCCCGGGTGGATTCCTCCGGTCGTGACGCCCTTGATGTGCTGATGGGGTTGGAGCGCCAACGTCTTGAGGTGGCTGCTGGGTTGTTGTCGGCGGCAGCTCAATTCGTGGAGGCGAACCCACCGCAGGCATTGGCTGATTTTGAGGGTGCCTATCCGTTGGCGGGGGAGGGGGCACCAGCGGTGGCTGAGTATTCGATCGCCCTGGTGTCGGCCTGCCTGTCACTTTCGGACGCTGCGGCCCGGAAACTACTTGGTGATGCCGTCGAGTTGAAGTTCCGACTGCCCCGGGTCTGGGCTCTGGTCCAGGAGTTGGTGGTGCCAGCCTGGAAGGTCAGGGGAATTTGTGACCGGACCAGCAGCCTTTCACTGGAGGCCGCGTCCTGGATTGATCAACGACTGGCCCGGGTGCCGGCCCGGATCAACCTTTGCCGGGTGGAGAAGTTGGTCGCAGAAGCGGTGGCCAGGTTTGATCCGGCTGGGTTTGCGCAGGCCCAGGCCGAGGCTGCCGAGCATCGGTGCGTGGAGATTCAGGAGATCCAGGTTAACTACCTTTTCACCACTCCTGGGATGTCCAGAGTCGAGATGATCGTGGACACCCCGGTGGCCAATCAGCTCGAATCCACGATTCAGACCCTGGCCCATGCGCTGGGGGAGCTGGGCTCCACCGAGTCACTCACCGTACGCCGCGCTCTGGCCGTGGGTTTGCTGGGAGACCCCCAGGCCGCGCTGGATCTAATGACTCAGGTCGGACTCCCAGTCAAACCAGAAGTGGCTACCACGCTCTATGTCCATGTCGAAGCCGCAAACCTCGCCAGCGATGATGCGAGTGCGGCAATTGCCTTCGAGGAGCGTCTCGGAGCGATCACCAAACACCAGTTGCGGGACTGGATCGGCGGCAACAAGGTGATCGTTCGTCCCGTGATCCATCACGGAGCCCACCAGCATCAACCCGCGGTCGATCAGCACGATCCCACCGAGACCATCAAGGAGCAGGTGGTCCTGCGCAATCAGGTCTGTGTCTTTCCCGGCTGCAATCGGGACTCCAGGTCCTGCGATCTGGATCATGTGGTGCCCTACGTCGGGCTCGGGGGAGCGACCTACCAGCCGGGGCAAACCGCACCTGCAAATCTCGCGCCCTTGTGCAGATATCACCACCGGGTGAAAACGCATGCGGGGTGGTCATACCAAATCGACAAACACGGGGATGCCGAGTGGATTGACCATCGCGGCAACCACTACCGCAAACCGGCCATCGTTCGAAGACCCTGAATCAGCCGCCGAAGTTGGATCGGCAGGGGCGGGCGCGCAGGGCGCTCACGTAATCAGCTGGGGCGTCAGCAGCCTCAGCCGCATTGGCCAGCAGGCCCAGATAGCTGGCCGATGGCAGTCCCCCCTCATAGGCATTGAGGACATAGACCCAGGCCACGGTATCGCCGGTGAGCGCAGTGATCCGAACCTTGACCTTGGAATAGAGGCCGGTGTCAGCAGCGACCCACTTGTCGAGTTCAGCAACGTCCTGATCGGTTACGTCATATACCGCCACGAAGACATGTTCATCGGGATCCGGAACGATCGTGGCCAGAGCGCCATCCCAACCGTGTTCCTCGCCACCGAAAGTCAGGCGCCATCCCTCCAGCCAGCCAATCGTGTGCTGTGGTGAATGGGGACAGCGTTCGCCCATCCTGACCGGATCCATATTGATCCCATAGGCGGCAAACAGAGTCACGGGAAAACCTTAGTGGTCGGGTTGTTGATTGGCAGCAGTGAACCAGCTGGAGTGGCGGGCAGTGAAGTCCTCCCGGCTCAACAAACCAGCGCCTGCTGGGATCCGGGCCAGGATTGGCTGGCCGCAGCGCTGTAGGTCCAACAGATTCTGCTCCGCCGCCAGGTCCAGATGGGTGGGTACCGACCCGATCACCAGTCCGCGTACCGGAATCCCGAGCTGAGCCAGGGCCGCCAGGGTGAGGTCGGTGTGATTGAGGGTGCCCAGTTTCAGGGAGGTGACCACCACCACCTCGGCACCGGGCAGGGCCAGGGCCAGATCGGCCAGGGTGTGGCCCTCGTGGTCCATCCGCACCAGCAACCCACCGGCGCCCTCCACGATCACGGTGTCGTGGGTTTGGGCCTGCTCAATGATGGCTGCGGCATGCTCACTCACCGTGGGAAGTGGCAGCCCGTGCAACCGGGCTGCAGTGTCCGGGGCCAGGGGATCGGCAAGTTCGACCAGGGTTTGTGCGGGTACGCCGGTGAGTCTGGTCACCTCAACGGCATCAACCGGCTCCGAGCCGCTCATCCCGGTCTGGGTTGGCTTGATAACCAGGGTGCTGCCCGATTGGCTGGCTCGCAGCGCCAGTGCTGCGGTAGCAATCGTCTTGCCCACCCCAGTGTCGGTGCCGGTCACAATCAGGATGCTCATTGGTGGCCAGCCACCGATTCCTCGATCACGGCCACTGCTCGGGCCCAGTCTTCGTCACTGATCCCGGCATTGGTGGTGATTCGCAATCTGGAGATGCCATCAGGCACCGACGGGGGTCGGAAGCAGCCGACCTTCACACCTGCGGTCAGACACTGAGCCTGCGCGGCCAGGGCCACCTGAGGGCTGGGCATCGGCACCGAGACCACGGCACCGGCTGGTCGTTCCACACCCAGTCGATCAGCCAACTGATCCCGACGATGGTGCAATCGATCGATCAATTCTGGATCCAGCAGTCCGATCGCGGCCAATGCGGCCGCAGCTGCTGGAGGCGCCAGTCCGGTGTCATAGATGAAAGGTCGCGAGGTGTTTATCAGGTCATTGACCAGGACTTCTGGACCTAGTACCACGCCACCCTGCGCGCCCAGTGACTTGGACAGGGTCGCGGTCACGATCACGTTTGGGTGCCCGGCCAAACCCAGCTCACGCACCAGGCCAGCTCCAGCACCACGCAGTCCGACGCCATGAGCCTCGTCGACCACAAGCAGAGCACCGTGATTGGCACAGACCTGCGCCAGTCCGGTCAGTGGCGCAGCGTCACCGAGCACTGAGTAGATCGACTCTGCGAGCACCAGCGCCCGATCTCCGGTCCACTCCCGGAGAGCCAGATCCACTGCGTCGACATCTGAATGGGGAACCACCCTGACCTGAGCACGACTCAAGCGGGCCCCGTCGATCAGGGAGGCGTGGATGTGGGCATCAGAAACGATCAGGGTTTCCGTGTCGGCCAGGGTGGTGAGCAGGCCGGTATTGGCGGCGTACCCGCTGGAGAAAACCAATGCTGCGGGTTGGGCCAATAGCGCCGCCAGGGCGGTTTCCAGGTCGGCATGAAGTTGGGTGGTGCCGGTGACGAGCCGGGAGGCACGAGCTCCGGTTCCCCACGTGTGCGCGGCCTGGGCAGCAGCCTGGATCACGGCCGGATGGCCGGACAAGCCCAGGTAGTCATTGCCGGCCAGGTCCATTGCCTGGTCCTGCTCGGGCAGGGGGGAGAGGCTCCTGACCAGATCGTGACGCTGGCGATCGTCGGCGCGGTCGGCCAACCAGTTGTTCCAGTTGGTCGGCATCATCCGGCGCTCACCGCTGCCGCGACCCCCCTGGTGATGGTGGCCACCTCATCGGTGGAACACACATAGGGCGGCATCGTATAGATCAGATCCCGGAAGGGGCGGAGCCAAACCCCAGCCTTCAGGGCCGCGTCCGTGGCGGCCACCAGGTCAACCTGATGATCCACTTGTACGACGCCCACCGCGCCCAGGGTGCGTACGTCCAGCACCCCGGGATGCTCCCGCAGCGGCGCCAACCCGGACTCCAACTCGGTCTCGATCCGGGCCACCTGAGTCTGCCAGGCGCCAGTGGCCAGTAGGTCCAGGGAAGCGCAGGCGACCCTTGCGGCCAGCGGATTGCCCATGAAGGTGGGGCCGTGCATGATCACCCCGGAATCGGAGGCGCCGATCCCGCGGGCCACCTCGCGGCTGCACAGCACCGCGGCAGCGGAGAGATAGCCACCGGTGAGCGCCTTGCCCAGGCACAGGATGTCGGGTACGACGCTCGCTCGCTCGCCAGCCAGGAAGGTGCCGGTGCGACCGAATCCGGTGGCGATCTCATCAAGGATCAGGACCAGTCCAAACTCATCGGCGATCTCGCGCAGGACCGGCAGACAGTGCACGTCGTACACATGCATGCCCCCGGCTCCCTGCAACAACGGCTCGACGATCACCCCGGCCAATTGGTCGGCATGGTTCTGGGCCAGGTCCCGCAGTTGGGTGGCCCAGGTGTCCACATCGCCACCCGGTGCTGGTGGTTTGGGGGCGAAGACCTGCTGCGGCAGGAGTGATCGCCACATCGAGTGCATTCCGCCATCGGGGTCGCACACGCTCATCGCACCGAAGGTGTCTCCGTGATAGCCACCGCGGATGGTCAGCATCCGGGTACGTTCGGGACGGCCCAGTCCACGTTGATACTGGATCGCCATCTTCAGGGCGACCTCGACGCTTACCGAGCCGGAGTCGGCCAGGAAGACGTGCTGCAGTGGCTCAGGGGTGAGGTCGATCAACCGCCGCCCCAACTCGATCGCGGGTTGATGGGTCAGTCCACCGAACATCACATGCGCGAAGTCAGTGGCGAGTAGGGCAGCATTCAGTTCCGGTACGTCGTATCCATGGATCGCCGCCCACCACGAACTCATCCCATCGATGACCTCGCGACCAGCTATGGTCAACCGGACTCCGCGGGCCGCGGTCACCATCCGGGCGGGTGCCGGGTTGGTCATCGAGGTGTAGGGATGCCACAGATGCTCCCGATCGAAGTCCAGGTCGGACATCAGGCGTTGGGGGCCACCGAGGTGCCGGCGCCACGACGGCGGATGGCCGGATCGTGGGAGTGCTCATCGTCAGCTCGGTTGGTGTCCTCCTCGGAGCCGAGCACGACGAACCCGTTGTCCCGGATCATCTCCAGATCAGCCTCGGCTGCCTGTCCCTCAGAGGTGAGGTAATCGCCCAGGAAGATCGAATTGGCCACCTGGAGGGCCAGTCCCTGCAGGCTGCGCAGATGCATCTCGCGGCCACCAGCGATCCGGATCTCCTTGTCCGGGCACACGAAGCGGGCCATCGCCAGGATCCTGACACAACGGGCCGGGGTGAGCTCCCAGGTGTTCTCATAGGGGGTGCCATCGAAGGGCATCAGGAAGTTGATCGGAATCGAGTCAGCGTCGAGCTCCTTGAGCGCGAACAGGGCCTCCACCAACTGCTCGTCGGTCTCGCCAAGTCCAGCGATCAGGCCGCTGCACGGCGAGAGCCCAGCACCCTTGGCCTTGCCCACGGTGTCGACGCGATCGTCGTAGGTGTGGGTCTGCACGATCTTGTCGTGATGGGATTCGGCGGTATTGATGTTGTGATTGTAGGCGTCGACACCAGCGTCCCTGAGGCGTTCGGCCTGGCCATCCTTGAGCAGCCCCAGGCAGGCGCAGATCTCCACCTCGGGGTACTCATCCTTGATGCTGCCGACCATGTCGGAGAAGCGGTCGATGTCCTTGTCGGTGGGGCCCCGGCCACTGGAGACCATGCACACCCTGGAGGCGCCACCCTTGAGTCCGGCCGCAGCCTGCTCCAGTGCCTCATCGGTCTTCAGCCAGGTGTACTTCAGGATCTGGGCATCTGAGCCCAGTGCCTGGGAACAGTAATTGCAGTTCTCCGGGCACAGGCCTGACTTCAGGTTCACCAGATAGTTGACCTTGACCGTGTTGGCAAAGTGCTTGCGCCGCAGCCGGGAAGCAGCCGCAACCACGTCCAGAAGTTCGGCGTCGGTGGTCCGCAGGATCGCCACGGCGTCCTCCGGGGTCGCCGTTCCTCCGGCGAGGATCGCGTCGGCAAGGGCGTGTAGGTCAGACATGGCTCTCCTGGGGACATCGTGCTCAGAGAATCCAGTATCCCGCAGACCAACAGTCCTGGTGGTGGTTGGGTCCGAAAACTGGTCGGTAACCCAGATCTGCCCATTCAAGTGGTGGCTGCGCTGAATAATCGTCACAATGACTGGGTGAACACCCCCCCTCCCACCTCAGGTGATGATCCGGTTCGTGCTGCCACCAATGAGGTGGTGATTCTCGGTGGGGGCCCCGGGGGATACGAAGCCGCTCTGGTGGCGGCCCAATTGGGCGCCCAGGTGACCATCGTTGACACCGATGGGTTGGGTGGATCCGCCGTGCTGACCGATTGTGTGCCCTCAAAGACCCTGATCGCCACCGCTGAGGTGATGAGCCAGTTGCGCAAGGCCCCGCAACTGGGGGTCAGCATGGCCGATGCTGAGGGGGATGTGGCCCATCGGGTCCGGGTCGATCTGGCGGCGGTCAACCAGCGGG
>CAZRKI010000052.1:0-15528 GCA_964600765.1 uncultured Marmoricola sp. | reverse complement strand
CGGACGAGGCCATCGGGGACCTCGGCTGCCCCCGGGACCCGTGGGTCAAATGGCGAGGGGATCACCATGGTCGGGCTCAGCTCATCCCCGACCAGCTCAGCCAGGGCATCGGCTGCCGCCAGTTTCATGCCCTCGGTGATCGCGATCGCGCGGGCATCGAAGGCTCCCCGGAAGATGCCCGGGAAGGCCAACACATTGTTGATCTGATTCGGGTAGTCCGAGCGTCCGGTGGCCACCACTGCGGCGTACTTGTGGGCCAACTCGACCGGCACCTCGGGGGTTGGATTTGCCAGCGCGAAAATGATTGCATCGGGAGCCATGGTGGCCACGACCTGCTCCGGCACGGTGCCTCCAGAAACACCGATGAAAACATCTGCTCCCACCATCACATCGGCGAGCCCACCGGAACGTCCGGTCAGGTCCGCTGTGATCCTTGCCAGGGCCTGCTTGGACTCATTCAACTCACGTCGTTCGGAGTTGATCACCCCAACCCGATCGACCACGGCAATATCCCTGATGCCGGCCTCCAACAGGATCCGGGTCACCGCGACGCCCGCGGCTCCGGCCCCCGAAACCACAACTCGAGTGGTTTCCAGGAGACGATCGGTCAATCGCAGGGCATTGCGCAGCGCTGCCAGGGCCACGATTGCGGTGCCGTGTTGGTCGTCATGGAAGACCGGGATATCCAGGATCCGTTTCAGCCGATCCTCAACCTCAAAACAACGCGGCGCGGAGATGTCCTCCAGATTGATCCCACCGAAGCTGGGGGCGATCCGGACGATGGTGTCCACGATTTCATCGGTATCCGTGGTGTCCAGACAGATCGGGATTGCATCCACGTTTCCGAACTTCTTGAAGAGCACTGCCTTGCCCTCCATCACCGGCATTGCGGCCAGTGGACCAACATCGCCAAGGCCAAGAACAGCGGTGCCATCAGTGACCACGGCGACGGTGTTGGGAATCCAGGTGTAGGTCTCGGCCAGTTCAGGGTTCTCATGGATGGCCGTGCTCACCCTGGCCACCCCGGGGGTGTAGGCAAGTGCCAGTTCCTCTGGACCGTTGAGGGCCATCCTGGAGGAAACCTCCATCTTGCCCCCGACATGCAGGTCAAATGCCGGGTCGCCGGCATAAGGGCTGTCGGTCAGTGTTGGGTCGCTCAGGTCTTGCTTCAATTCGGGCAGGGCTCTCATCGTCTTCTCTGGTCAGGTCAGCCATGTCAGGTACCGACGAGGGGTCAAGCCGGGCCTGGTGAAGCGGGCGAGTGAGCGTCGGAATGGGTGGTGACCCAAGGATCCATTTTGCCACACCTGGCCGGTCCGGCATAGGCCACGGTGAGGTTTGTGGCGCATCTGACACCAGAAAACACCGAGCCGGGGTTGCCCGAAGGCAGACCCCGGCCCAGGTGATCAGACCAGTGTGGACTCAGCCCTGCTTGGTCTCCTTGAAGATCTTGTCGATCTCATCGATCTTGGCCAGCAATTCATCGGCCTGCGCTGCGTCAAACTGACCCTTGGTGCCAGCTGCGCCAGCCAACTTGGTGGCCTCGTTGACCAGGGTGTGCAATTGCGGGTACTTCTCGAAGTGCGGTGGCTTGAAGTAGTCGGTCCAAAGCACCCAGAGGTGATGCTTGACCATTTCCGAGCGCTGTTCCTTGATGATCAGCGCGCGAGTCCGGAAGTCCGGGTCGTCGTTGGCGGCAACCTTGCCGATAATGGCCTTGATCGACTCTGCCTCGATCCGGGCCTGCGCCGGGTCATACACACCACAGGGAAGATCGCAGTGGGCCGTTACCTCTGTGGGCACGAACATCTTGAAGAACATCCAACATCCTCTCAACCAGTAGAGTCGCATCATCAGTGTGTCGACACGACCAGTTGCGACACTACTCCGAACAGGCCCCAAACTCAGCAGGAGGTCGGAAAATGGTGCGGATCAGCTCGTGATCAGGGCAGTGCTCCCCGTTTTCAGATTCGGGTTCGTCGTGGTGCGTGGCGATTCCATGCAACCAACCCTGTTCGATGGCGACTGGCTGCTGATCGATCGGAACCGCCAACCAGGACCGGGCGAACTGGTGATTGTGCGCTTTTCCGATGGCGAGGTCTCAGTGAAGCGGGTGGATCTGATCGAACCAGCGGGGTACTACGTGACCCGGGACAATCCCCGGATGGGCCGGGATTCCTGGACCCTGGGCGGGGTACCCATCCCCACGGAGGACCTGATCGCCACCGTGGTTCGTCGGATCCATCCCCTGCGCCGCCGGGCCTGATCAACTGGGCTGCTCAGTTGTGTCCTGATTGTCCAGGTAGATGGCCGTAACCAGGGCCGATGCTGCCAACAGGAACGGCATCCGGGCCAAGCCCACCACCCACCAGGGCTCCCCCGGGATCCGCACCATCAACACGAAGAGCACCTGGAGGGTCAGGGCGGCACCCCTCCCCCGGGAGTCACCGCGAAAGAATGCCTGGGCCAGATAACCCAGAATTCCGGCCAGGGCAACGACGAAGACCACCACTCCGGCCTCGTAGTCCACTGGCCCACCCCTACCGGCAATCACGACATAGATGGCAAATCCCAGCAAAGCCACCGCTTCCAGTGCGCAGAACCCGGCGGCCACCCGATGGGCAAGGCGCAACTTGTCTGATTCGGCAGTTGCAGTGGTCGGTTCCCGGGACGGGGAGGCATTCACGCCTTGATGATAGGTCGCGGGCTGACTGTGACGAATCCGACCCTGAAAAGGTATTGCCAATGGTCCCGGAAGTTGCAAATATCAACCCGTTAGTGAATCGGTTCACGAACACAGCCGGGAACCATTTCACACAAATACTTTGGTCTGGGACGCAAATCGTCCCGCACAGATAGATGGAGGCAGCCTCTTAATGGACTGGCGCGATCGTGCCGCGTGTCTGGATGTCGACCCGGAACTGTTTTTCCCGATCGGAAACACAGGCCCGGCGATCATGCAGATCGAAGAGGCCAAACAAGTTTGTCGGCGCTGCCCGGTGCGCGAACAGTGCCTGACCTGGGCTCTGGAGGCCGGTCAGGATCACGGCGTCTGGGGCGGGATGAGTGAGGAAGAGCGGCGAGCACTCAAGCGACGCAATGCCCGCTCCCGGGTACGCACCAGCGCCTGAACGCAACGAACCCACTGATCGGTTCAATGAGCGCGCTAACTGGCGCGTTCGACGTCTGGCAACCGCAATGAGACCACGGTTCCACCCTGCTCACCATCGGTGATCTCCACGGTTCCACCCAACTCACCAACCAGCGTCCTCACGATGGACAAACCCAGGCTGGGTGAGGCCGAGAGGTCGAAGCCAACCGGGAGGCCGGAGCCATCATCGATCACCTGGCAGCTCAGCTCTGATCCATGACGGGCCACCTCGAGGGTGATCGTGCCACTCTCCCGGGAACCAAATCCGTGCTCGACCGCGTTCTGCATCAGTTCGGTGAGCACCATCGCAAGTGGCGTGGCCACATCTGAGGAGATCATCGCGAAACTGCCAGAACGCCTGGTGGTGACCGCGGTGTCCGGCGTACCAACATCGGTGACCAGGCGGGTTAGTTGGTCGCACACCTCATCGAAATCAACCCACTCATCAAAGTTCTGACTCAGGGTTTCGTGTACGACGGCGATCGCGCCCACGCGACGTACGGCCTCCTCCAGGGCCAGCCTCCCCTCGGGCACATTCAGACGGCGCGCCTGTAGACGCAACAGCGCCGCCACCGTTTGCAGGTTGTTCTTCACCCGGTGGTGGATCTCCCGAATCGTGGCATCCTTGGTCACCAACTCCCGATCACGGCGGCGCAGATCAGTCACATCGCGAACCAGGATGATCGCGCCAGCATGCTCACCTGACGGACGCAATGGCACCGAACGGGCAATGATCGTCGCCATCGCATTGCCCACCTCGGTGTCCCGGGGCGCCCGGCCGCTCAGCACAGCACTGAGCACCTCCTCATCGGTGCGCAGTTGATCCGGGACCAGGTCCCGGGTCACCTCAGCCAGGGAGTGTCCGGCCAGGTCACCAGTGAGCCCCAACCGGCGATAGACCGACTGGGCATTTGGGCTGGCGTAACTGACCTCGCCACGTTTGTCGACCCGGATGAAGCCGTCCCCAACCCGGGGAGTATCAGTCAGGTCGGAGCGTTGGGCGGTGAAGGGAAAGCTGCCTGAGGCAATCATGGCGAACAGCTCAGTGGCTGCCTGTAGGTAGGACAACTCCAGGCGACTGGAGGTGCGAACGCCGGTCAGGTTGGTGTTGCGGGCCACCACTGCAATCACCTCACTGTTGCGGCGTACTGGGATCGCTTCCACCCGGACCGGGACATCATCACGCCATTCCGGGTCGCCCTCCCGGGAGATCCGGCCCTGTTCCCAGGCCTGAACCAGTAGTGGTCGTTGGGTCCGCGACACGAAAGTTCCCACCAGATCATGCAGGTGCGCGGTGGGTCCCGTGGTCGGACGCATCTGGGCTGCAGCCCAGAAACCCTTTCCCCGGGCATCAGGCAGCCACAGGACCAGGTCGGCAAAGGAGAGGTCAGCAATTATCTGCCAGTCCGCCACCAGAGCACGCAACCACTCCACATCGGCAGCACCAAGTTCGGTGTGCGAATGGGCGATATCAGACAGAGTCGGCACCCTCCCAGCCTACGGGCACGGGTGGTCCATCTCCCTTCCCGCTCCGGTTGGGAATTCACCCGGGTCAGGTGTCAGGATAGGCCCCATGCCGACGACAGACTGGGAGCGCGTGATCGCGCAGGGAGCACAAGTCCCCCAGGATGTACCACTCAGCGACCTGACCGCGGAATTGACCCGGATGCTCGGTGACCCCGATCCGCACATCCGCGATGCGGTTGCCTTTCCCACCATGGCCACTTGGATCAGCGCCGGGGTCTACGACGACCTGCTGATGGCACTGGGCGATGGCATGTGCGCGGGTCTGACCGTCGGACTTGGCGAATCAGGCACCGACAGCGTGTTCCGGCGCAGTTTCTCTGCGCTGGTGCTGGCTGAGTGCATTGCTCGGGACAATCAGGCCAATCTGGTCACCACCCAGACCATCCTTGCCTGGGGTGATCGACTGACCAGTTGGATCACCCGGGAGAACGACCTGCGTGGCTTTGTCACCGGGCAGGGTTATGCCCATGCGATCGCCCATGCCGGTGATGCGTTGGCAGCCCTGGCCCGCTCCCCCAAGATCGGCCGCCTGGAACTGGTTGTGCTCCTTGATGTGATCGCTGACCGGTTGCTATTACCGACCAAGCAGTTCTTCATCTGCGCCGAGGAGGACCGGTTGGCCCATGCGGTGATCAACATCCTCAACCGGGAATTACTTGAGTTGGAGGTCCTGGAGCCCTGGGTGACCCGGCTGGCAAATCGGGCCTTCATGTCCGGCTCAGTCAACCGCAATCCTTTCCTGGTCTCTGGCAATGTGCAGAAATTCCTGCGCTCCCTGCACCTGCAACTCAGTCTCGGTCAGGCCCGCCCCTCGGTTCGGGCTGATCTGTTGTTGATCCTCAGTGAGCAATTACGCCGGACCAACGCCGGATTCCTCTGAGGGATCCGGATAGCCTGTGCTCATGAGCGAGCACGAGGAAACCAGCACTGACGGAGACCAGAGTGTGGAGGCGCATGCCGGCGCCCACGCTGTAGCCGTGGCCCAGGCCCACGGGGTGGACACCATGTTCACCCTTTCCGGTGCCCACGTGTTCCCGATGTACGGCGGGGCAGTGCACGCCGATCCTCCGATGCGGATCCTGGACGTACGCCAGGAGCACACCGCCACCTTCGCTGCCGAAACCATGGGCAAGCTGACCAGGAAGCCGGGGCTGGCCGTACTCACCGCCGGACCCGGTGTCACCAATGGCGCCAGTGCCATCGCCCAGGCCAGTTTCACCGGGTCTCCCCTTGTGGTGATCGGTGGTCGCTCCCCACAGAGCCGTTGGGGAACCGGAGCGCTCCAGGAAATCGATCAACCCCCGATCTTCCAGCCCATCACCAAGGATGCCCGGACCCTGCTCACCGCTGAGGATGTGCCCCAGGGCGTGCACAATGCCTTCGTGACTGCGGGCAGTCCCCACCGTGGCCCGGTGTTCATCGACGTACCGATGGATGAGTTCTTCCGGTCCACCAACTCAGCCCGGCCGGTGGTCACTGAGCACACCCCGCAGACCCCGAACTCAGACGACCTGGCCGAGATTGCCCAACTTCTGGGGCAGGCCGAGCGACCCGTCCTGATCCTGGGCACCGACGTCTGGCTGGACGGCGCCGAGGTGGCGGCGCTGCGTCTGGTTGATGAGTTGCAGATCCCCACCCTCACCAATGGAATGGGACGTGGAGTTCTACCCGGGGGTCACCCACTGCTGATCACCAAGGCCCGGGGCCAGGCACTCAACAATGCCGACCTGGTCATCGTGGTGGGCACCCCCCTGGACTTCCGACTCTCCTATGGCAGCTTCGGCGGGAAGGACGGTGGGCAGCAGGCCCGCGTCGTACATCTGGCCGATTCGGCTGGCCAGATCGCCAGTCATGCTGACCTGGCCGGTAGTTGCCATGGAGACCTGACCCTGATCCTGAATGGCTTGCTCACCGAGACCCAGGACCTCGTCCGGAAGCCTGACTGGTCAACCTGGGTCAGTGAGCTACAGGCCACCGTCGCTGCGGGCCTGGCCAAGGACACCGAACTGCTGGCAGCAGACAGCGATCCGATCCATCCGGCGCGGATCTATGGGGAGTTGATCCCACGCCTCGCGGATGACGCCACCATCATCGGCGATGGCGGCGACTTCGTTTCATGGGCTGGGCGTTTCGTGGAGCCCAGGCGTCCCGGTTCCTGGCTCGACCCCGGTCCCTACGGTTGCCTGGGGGCAGGTCTGGGAGCCGCGATCGCGGCGCGACTGCACCGACCCTCCAGCCAGGTCGTGCTGCTGTATGGCGATGGCGCCACCGGCATGTCCCTGATGGATGTGGACACCCTCGTCCGGCACAACCTGCCGGTCGTGATGATCTGTGGCAACAACTCCGCCTGGGGCCTTGAGAAGCAGCCCATGCAGATGCTCTATGGGTACGACGTGGCTGCTGACCTCAACCCGGCCGCTCGCTACGACGATGTGGTCAAGGCCCTGGGCGGTGCCGGCGAAACCGTGACTGCTCCGGGTCAGATCGGCGCGGCCATCGACCGCGCCTTCGCCGCCAACGCGCCGTACTTCATCAATGTGGTGACCGACGTCAACGAGCCCTACCCGCGCAATACCTTCGGGATCTGAGCCCTGGTCCGCAGGTTGGGCAGGTTCAGCCCAATCGGGACATGAACCGCTCGGCGGAAACGATCACCCGGGTGATCTCACCTGAGCCGATCGGTTTTCCCTGCTGTTTGGCAGCCACACTGAAGCGCACCAGCCTGCCATCGACATGGGTGATGGTGGCCGTGACCTCCACCTCGGCGCCAATCGCGCTGGGGGCCAGGTGCTGCACCTCGACCCGGGTACCGACGCTGTTCTCACCCTCGGCCAGGGCTTCCTCAAGAGCAGCGCAGGTCACCGCTTCACACCAAGCAATCAACCGAGGGGTGCCCAGAACCAACAACGAGCCCGACCCCACTGCCAGAGCGGTATCGGACTCGGTGACGGTGAAGCCACGGGTGGCTTGCACACCCGCAGTCAACATTGCCAACGACCTAAGCGTTGGGACGCTTGCCGTGGTTTGCGCCCTTCTTGCGACGAGCACGGCGCTTGCGACCGGTCTTACCCATGTTTCCTCCTGAACCAAAAGCACGCAGTTGGCCTGCACACAACCTGCCCATTGTCTCAGCAACAAGGTACCCGGCACTAATTGGGTCACCTGGGAACAACCCGGGAGGGAAACTGGTTATGGCAGCAGAAATGGCGGATTCCCCCGATGACCACGAACAGGAGGTCTTGATGCTGGCCGTTCTCCAGCCACTGGATGCCACTGCATTCGATGATTTCCCTTCCCCACAATCATCGCTAGGCTGGTCGGTGATGTCATCACCACCAGAGTCCGAAACCCCACAGGAGCGCCAGGCCCGCTTCGAGCGCGATGCCCTGCCCTACCTGGACCAGCTCTACTCCGCCGCCATGCGGATGACCCGCAACCCAAGCGATGCCGAGGACCTGGTCCAGGAAACCTATGCAAAGGCATTTGCGGCCTTCCATCAGTTCAAGCCCGGCACCAACCTCAAGGCCTGGCTTTACCGGATCCTGACCAATACCTTCATCAACACCTACCGCAAGAAGCAGCGCGAGCCCCAGCAGTCCATGGCTGAGGATGTTGAGGACTGGCAACTGGCCAGGGCGGAGTCCCACACCTCCACGGGCCTGAAATCCGCGGAGATGGAAGCGCTGGAACACCTTCCGGACTCTGATGTGAAGGATGCCCTGCAGCAACTCCCCGAGGACTTCCGACTGGCGGTTTACCTTGCTGATGTTGAGGGATTCCCCTACAAGGAGATCGCCGAGATCATGGACACCCCGATCGGGACAGTGATGTCACGACTGCACCGCGGACGTCGCCAACTGCGCGAACTCCTCACCGACTACGTCCGGGACAACGATCTGTTGCCCTCAGGCGCTACCGGAGGGGGCGAGTAATGGAGGTCCACGACTGCTCGGCCGCACTGAGCCGCATGATGTGGTTCATCGACAACGAACTCGACCAGGCCGACTGCGCCCAGATCCAGAGCCATCTTGACGAATGCGCTCCCTGCCTGGACAAATACCAACTCGAACGCGCCGTCAAGGAACTGGTCTCCCGGTCCTGCAGCGAAGCTGCGCCTGAGGGTTTGCGCGAGCGCATCCACCTGCGGATCCAGTCGGTGCAGATCACCCTGGAATCCGGCCCGGATCTCTAGGGGTTTGCGGGCAGGTTTCCCATCCACTCAAGGACTGCTTCCAGGATCAGCGCCAGGGCGTCCTCCTGGCTGATCCCACCCTTCTTGGCCACCTTCATGGCGTGATCGGCTCCTGGTACTGCGGTCAGCACCGTCTCACTGGGGAACTCGCTGGGTCTACCGAAGGGGTCTGACTCCCCCTGCACCACCAGGGTGGGGACCTCGACCAGATCCAACTCCGAAAGCCTGGACTGCTCCGGTTTGCCCGGTGGGTGCAGCGGGAAGGAGAGCGCCAGCACTCCGCTGGTGGGCACATAGGTACTGATCCGACACGCAGATCTGGCTCCGGCGCTGCGACCCCCAATCACTGGGTCCACCAGGGCCAGGGCCTTGAGCACCGCCGCGTAGGACTCATCGATGATCCGGGGGCTGGGCGCCACCTTTTTCCCGGCCACGACCCAGGGCAACTCCACCAGGTGGACACTGATCCCCTGCGGGGGCAGGTGATCTGCCAACACCTGCAGGTCAACCGCTTCAATCCCGCTGCCGGCACCATGCGTGAGGACCAGTGACCTGGACCCGGCCGCTGGGTAGCTGATCACCCGCGCAGCACCGTGGGGAGTCTCAATCGTGGTCACGGAATCAATCTAGTCTGATTGGCTCGATCAGTGCGGGTCCGTTGTTGCGCGCGTTGGAAACCTCCGTGGAGACCGGGAATGATTCCAGCAAGCCAGTTGGAGTGGCAGCGATCAACTGCAGAAGTTCCTGCGGGTCGTTGTTCGCGGGGTCCAACCAGGCGTCGTACTGGTCAGGGGTGAGCAACACCGGCATCCGGTCATGGATAGCGGCCAGGGACTCCTCAGCTGCAGTGGTCAGGATCGTGCACGTCCAGCGAAACTGATCGGGATCCTGCTCGCCCTTCTCCGGGTCCCTCCAGATCTCATAGATCCCCGCCATGGCCATGCTGCCACCACTCTTTGGGTGGATGTAGAAGGGCTGTTTGCGCGGCCGTCCAGTCGCAGTCTTCTGCTGGGTCTGGTACCACTCGTAGTACCCATCAGCTGGCAGGATCGCCCGGCGTAGGGCGAAGGCGCGTCGGAATGCGGGTTTTTCGGCAACGGTTTCCACCCGTGCATTGATCATCCGATTTCCGATCGTCGGATCCTTCGCCCAGGACGGGATCAGTCCCCAGGTGAGGCTGCGCAATTGGCGTTGGGCCGGCCGGTCATCAAGAGCCGGCCGCTGCACCACCGCTGCCACCTGCTTGGAGGGGGCCACGTTGTAATCCCGGACCAGCTCACCGGCCTGGTTGGCCTCAACGTCGAATTCCTCGATGATCTGTTCCGCCGACTGAGTGGCCACATACCGCCCGCACATGGAGTCAGCCTAGGGGGAATCCGGACTCAGGTCAGGCCTGAATCCACTCCCGGGCCAACTCATCAAGCAACCAAGCGGCTCCCAAACCGCTTGGGGGCAGCCCCTCGATCCAGACCCGGCTGTGCAGCAGGGCGGCATCATGCTCACTGTCGTCCTGCAGGAGCTCCCGAATCAGGTGTACTCGTTGACCAAGCAGTGGGCTCCGCTCCACCAATGCGGCGATCCGGATCCCATTGACCCTGGCCACCGTCTGCCCACCTGTAAAGACCAGATGAAGGTTTTCAGCCACCCGGGCAAGACGTAACCCGCTTTGCAGGCGTTCACTATGGGTGGTGGCAAGCAGGGGGAGGTCAACCACGACCAGGGCGAATTGGTCTCCAGCCAATCCCTCCCCCTGCTCCGCTCTCTGGTAGACCTCACCAAGGCGCGCCCGCAGATGAGCCAGGCTGGCCAGTCCGGTGAGTGGGTCCACACAAGAGAGCTGATGCAGGTAGCTGAGCGTTTCCTCTCCCCAAGAAGCACTCAGCGCCTGCACATCCTTGAAAGTGGGCTCAGTACCCACAACCAACTCATAGGTCCGTTCCAGACGCGTTAGTGCCTCTCCCAGGTCGACACCCATCCGCGCCAGTTCACGGCCCACAACGGAGCACGCGACCTCCGCTTCCCCCCCCTTTGCGAGGATCTCTCCCAAGACCTCGAAACGGGCCGGAATCCCCATCCGGACCCGCTCGAGGTGCGCATTGCGATCCTCAAGGGCACGGGCAGCCGAGTCGTGACGATTTCTGATCAGGTCCAGAATCCTCACTTCGCGCTCCTCCCTCCGGCATTTGGGTGACCCTCCTTGCGGAGGATCGTTTTGGATTACGACAGCTTCGCCAATCCAGTGAGGAAACGCGGCTGGGAGGAGTTCATGACGCAGAACTTGATATTTTTTTCGTCATAACTTCCGACTCCAGCCGTTTCTTGAATGACATGAGCCTTCTTGAGCACGAACAAGCCAGCAATGACGCCGAGTTGATCTCCCGGGTCCGCGCAGGGGACCTGGAGGCATACGGCGAATTGTTTGCACGCCATCAGGAGGCCGCCAATCGATTGGCCCGGTCCCTGGTCAGCGGTTCTGAGGCAGACGACCTGGTCGCGGAGGCCTTCAACAAGGTGCTCAGCGTCCTGACCAAGGGCGGTGGTCCAGACATCGCCTTCCGGGCCTACCTACTCACTTCGGTACGCCGCCTGCATATCGATCACCTGCGTAGTCAGCAGCGCTCAACCCCGACCGATGACCTGAGTGAACTTGAGTCTGAAACCCCGTCGATCGATCCAGTGATTGACGAATTCGAGGGGGGCGCGGCCACCAAGGCATTCTCCTCACTACCCGAACGCTGGCAACTCGTCCTATGGCACCTGGAGGTGGAGAACCAGAAGCCAGCACAGATCGCTCCCCTGCTGGGCATGAGCGCCAACTCGGTTTCAGCACTTGCCTACCGGGCCAGGGAAGGCCTGCGACAGGCCTTCCTGAATGAGCATGCCCAGGTCGCCACCGACTCCGCCTGTCGGGAGATCCATCCTCATCTGGGGGCCTACGTCAGGGGGGCGCTGTCCAAGCGGGACACCGCCAGGGTGGAGTCCCACCTGGATGGCTGCCGCAAGTGCACCGCGGCGTACCTGGAACTGTCCGATGTCAACAAGTCCATCGGAGCCGTGATTGCGCCGGTCGTGCTTGGTTCGGCCGCGGCCGGGTATCTCGCCACCGGCACCGGGCACGCCGTACTGGGGGCAGGGATAGCTGCCCTGTTCGGACGGGTCCGGGATGTCATCGCTGGCAATACTGCTGCGACCACGGCTGCGGCCGCGGCAACTGTGGTGGTCGCCGGGGCTGCGGTGACCGGAACCATTGCCGCGCTGGACAAGCCGGACCAGAAACCCACCCCCAATGCTGCAAAGCCACCCAGCAAGGTGGTCGAGCAATCACCCCCGAAGGTCTTGGTACCCCCGACTACACCGAAGTCGAGCCAGAACGTTTCTCCGCCCGAGACCACGCTGCCACCCGCGGTCAGCGAGGTGCCCGTCGTACCCGAGGAGCCGGAGGCTCCGCAGACACCAAACCGGCCCCAGCGACCGCACCAGGCACCTCCAGTTCGTGACTCAAACTCACCCAACCCAGATCCTGCCGTTGGGCCAGCCCAACCCAGCCCCAGTGAACCCTCCACCCCGGCCAAACCCGCGGTGGATGCCCGGGTGGAGATCGATGGCATCCAGGCGATCCTCGCCGGTGGCTATCGAGTGGTGGTGTCAAATGTGCCGGCCAATGCGGAAGCCCAGGTCGACGTGGTGGTGACTGGCACCTCATTTGCATATGTGAACCTGATTCCATTCCTCTCCGGACCCTGCACCGGACCGGGCAACCACTTCGTGTGCACCGCCGGACCCGGCACCACGGTGTTTCACTTCACCAGATTGGGATTCGCTGGACTGAACCCATCAGTCAGCGCCACCCTCACCCCGCTGGGATTCGCAGACGGCAACAACGCCAACGACACGACTTCCCTGCCGCTGTACTGATCCCCTACCGCTGTACTTCTGAAGATCTGCACTGCTGCACTGCTGCACTGCTCGCGGCAACTTTCTCGCCGAGGCGGCAGTAATTAACATTGGCTGGCGTCATACCGATCGCGCCAAAGCCCCGGGACGTCATACGAAATGTGGGCTATAGGCCACAATCTGAATGACGTTAGGCAATAAACCAACGGTTCGTCTGACGCAAGTAACAGCCGTCAGTGTTAACTTCTGCCGCCTCGGCGTGTTAACTACTGCCGCCTCGGCGATAAACTGGCGCGATGCCAGTGGATCCGAAGCCTGAACCGAGTGACTTCTCGGTCCTCAGTGAGCAAACGGACCCCAGTGAGCAACCGGACCCCAGTGAGCAAACTGGCCCCAGTGAGTTCCCGGGCGCCACCGGATCACTCGACACCGATCTCTGGGAGGCGCCATACGCCGATCAACCGGTGCAGGCATCGATCGTGCTACCCGGATCCAAGTCACTGACCAACCGGGCCCTGGTGCTCTCCGCGCTGGCCACCGGGCCAGGCGTCGTACGACGTGCACTCAGGTCACGCGACACCGAACTGATGGCGGCAGCCCTGACCGCCCTGGGGTCTGAGGTGGACACCACCGGCCCTGATTGGCAGGTGACCCCCGGAGCCCTGGGTGCAGCCCGGATCGATTGCGGATTGGCCGGCACCGTGATGAGGTTCCTGCCCCCTGTCGCCGCCCTGGCCAGAGGACGGGTTGACTTCGATGGGGATCCACACGCCCGGACCCGCCCCATGGCTGGAGTCCTGACCGCCCTTCGGGACCTGGGCATCGAGGTCAGTGGCGCTGACTACCTACCGTTCTCGGTGATGGGCCACGGCTCCGCCCGCGGTGGGTCAGTGGCGATCGATGCCTCGGCGTCGAGTCAGTTCGTCTCGGCATTGCTCCTGGCCGCCCCCCGGTACGACGATGGGGTCCGGGTCACCCACACCGGGACGCCGGTTCCCTCCATGCCCCACATCGAGATGACGGTTTCCTGTCTGCGCGAACGCAACGTGTTGGTGGATGACAGCCAGCCAAATCACTGGGTGGTGCGCCCCGGACCGATCTCTGCACTGGATGTCACCATCGAACCCGATCTATCCAACGCCGCACCGTTCCTGATGCTGGCCATGGTCAGCGGTGGCCAGGTGACCGTAGCGGACTGGCCACTACATACCACTCAGGCCGGCGACGCCCTGCGCGGGATGCTGACCGAGATGGGGGCCACGATCACCCAGGGGCCCCACGGGCTCACCCTGGCTGGTGGGGACGGGATTCGCGGTATCGACATCGACCTGCATGACCATGGCGAACTCACCCCCGCTCTGGCTGCGCTGTGCGCGCTGGCCGATTCACCCTCACGCCTCTTCGGCATCGAGCACATCCGTGGCCACGAGACCGACCGGATCAAGGCATTGCACGAGGAACTCACCGCCCTGGGTGCTGACATCGATCAGTCCACTGACTCGCTCACCATCCGTCCCGCCAAACTGCACCCGGGCATCTTCCACACCTACGCCGATCACCGGATGGCGCACGCAGGGGTCATCCTTGGTGCCGCAGTACAGGGCATCAGAGTCGAGGACATCAACACCACCTCAAAGACCTTTCCCGGATTCGCCGAGTACTGGTCAGGTCTGTTCCGTTGAGTCCGCGGTACGACGAGCACGATCCGGAAAGCTACGAACGACCGCGCCGTCGGACCCGACCCCGCACCAAGGAGCGCCCCTCCTACGACGACGCCGTCACCGCCCGGGTGATCACCGTGGACCGTGGCCGCTTCACCTGCCTGCTCACCGGGGCCGAACCAACGGTGGTGATGGCCATGAAGTCGCGGCCCCTGGGGCGCAAGGGTGTGGTGGTTGGCGACCTGGTCCGTCTGGTCGGTGATGTGTCCGGAGCCCCGGGGTCCCTGGCCCGGATCGTGGGCATCGAGGAACGCAGTACGGTGCTACGTCGTACCGCAGATGACACCGACCCGGTGGAGCGGGTGATCGTGGCCAATGCCGATCAGTTGGTGATCGTGACGGCGCTGGCCAATCCTGAACCCAGGACCCGCCTGATCGACCGGGCCCTGGTCGCTGCTTTTGACGTTGGCATGGCTCCACTGTTGTGCCTGACCAAGGCTGACCTGGCTGATCCCGATGAACTCCTCGCCCACTACGAACCGCTGGGGCTGCCCTGGGTGGTCACCCAGCGCGGTGGCGACCTGACTGATTTGCAGGCCCGATTGCACAATCACAACAGCGTGTTGGTCGGCCACAGTGGGGTGGGCAAGTCCACGCTGGTAAATGCACTGATCCCGACTGCTGATCGGGCCACCGGGAAGGTCAATGAGGTTACCGGAAGGGGGCGACACACCTCCACCAGCGCCATCCTGTTGCCGCTGCCGGGTGGGGGCTCCATCGTGGACACCCCGGGCATCCGTTCCTTTGGGTTGGCCCATGTACAAACCGCGCACCTGATCCAGGCCTTCCCGGACCTGGCCGAGCTGACCGAGGCCTGCCCCCGGGGGTGCACCCACGTTGAAGGGGCCCCGGAATGTGGCCTGGACGAAGCCACCGGAAGCACCGCTGATCGAGTCCATTCGTTGCGTCGACTTCTGGCTGGCACCTCGGGGGAATAGGGTGGTGCTGTGTCACCTGACTACACCGATGATCTGCGCATGGCCCATGTACTGGCCGACGATGCCGACTCCCTGTCCCAGTCCCGCTTCCGGGCCCTGGATATG
>CAZRKI010000051.1:15028-15572 GCA_964600765.1 uncultured Marmoricola sp. | reverse complement strand
GAGCCGGCGCGCAGCTTGCGAGCCAGGGCCCGGGCCATCACCTGATCCTGTGAACAGACACTGGCGGAGAGTCCGTAACGACCCCGGTTGGCCAGGGCGAGGGCGTCCTGGTCGGAGGTGACCCGGTAGAGGGAGACGACGGGGCCGAAGGTCTCGTTGAGGAAGACCTCCATGTCCTCGGTGACGCCCTCGAGGATCGTGGGGGCGTAGGCCAGCGGGCCGACCTCGGGCAGGCGCTTGCCTCCGACCAACACCTTGGCGCCCTTGGCGACGGCGTCGTTGACGTGGCGCTCCACGGTCTCGAGCTGGGATTCGGAGGCGAGGGAGCCGACCTCGCAGTCGTAGTCGAAGGACTGCTTGACCCCTAGATCCTCAACAGCCTTGATGAACGCGGCCTTGAACTCGTCGTACACCTCCGCGTTGACCAGCACCCGTTCGATGTGGATGCACATCTGGCCGGTGTTGGCGTAGGCGCCGGCAGCAGCACCAACGGCAGCGGCTGCGATGTCGGCGTCGGGTCGCACGATCATCGGGTTCTTGCCGC
>CAZRKI010000051.1:0-15018 GCA_964600765.1 uncultured Marmoricola sp. | reverse complement strand
CGCCGATCAGACGCTCGCCAGCGCGAGCCGCGACCAAGCGGCCGGTGGCGGTCGAGCCGGTGAAACAGACGAAGTCGACGTTGTCGATCAGTGCGTTGCCGACAACCGAACCGGAACCGGTCACGATGATCCAGGCGTCACTGGGCAGACCGGCCTCAACGAAGAGTTTCTTGGTCCACAGCAGGGTCAGCGCGGTTGCCGAATCAGCCTTGGAGACGACCGTGTTGCCTGCCACCAGCGCCGGGATCACGTCACCGACACCGAGATAGAGCGGGTAGTTCCACGGCGAGATGATCCCGACCACGCCTTTGGGCACCCGCACCTCGCGCACCTTGGTCAGACCGGGCATCACCCCACGCACCTTGTTGGTGCTCAGGTACGCCGCCCCGCGTCGCGCATAGTGCCGGGCGATGTTGCCGACCTGCAGAATCTCCTGCCAGGCGTTGACCCGGGCCTTGCCCATCTCGAGCTGGATCAGGTCGATCACCTCGTTCTGGCGATCCACCAACAGGTCGTGGAAACGCAGCATCACCTTGGACTTGTGTCCTGCGGGCACCATCGCCCAGGCCTTCTGGGCCTTGCGGGCGACCGCCACCGCGTCGGCAACATCTTCTTGGGTTGAGGTTGGGATCTGCGGCAGGTTTTCTCCCGTGTACGGCGCCACCGGCTGGATCAGCGGGCCCGCATTGGCCGGGCGGTGGATCAGGCCGAGAAGCTCCTCGACCCCAGCGGAGGTCAGCCAGGCGGGCAGTTTCGCCGAGCCGGTCTGGTGGTGGGTCTTGGTCTCGGATGCGGTGGCAGTCATGCGGATCTCCTTGGATAGTTGATGGGTTCTGGGGTGATTCGGGGGTCTTTGCAAGTGCGCCAGAGCTGCCACTGGGCCAGTGGCGCTCGACGGATGAAGGCAGGTAGTGGGTTCATGGCTTTGGAGGTCATCTTCAAAAGTAGGTAGCGCAATCGCGAAAGTCCATTGGGGGTCGGGATCCCGAAGAGGGCCCGCAACTCCGGGCTGTAGGTGTTGGCCATGACATTGCGCAACACGTTTATCCCGGGCGCATAGGCGGCGTCGAGAAGTTTCTGCGGCACCGGCACGTAGGGCGGACGAATGGGCGGGTAGTAGAGCAGGTCCTGGACGAGTGCGGAGTTCTCCAACTGCGGCAGCATCGATGCCCAGTAGTCCTCGAACTCGGCCAGGTTCGCTGGCAGCACCTTCGACCGTACGCCGATCAGCAGCGCCACCCGGTGCCACTCGTCGAAGAGCTGGACCTCTTCCTCGCCGGTGAGCCCCGGCCCGAAATCGCGCAGGAAGAGGCGCCAGGCATCGAACATGGTGGCATGCACCCACAGATATGCGTGTGGGTTCAGGGCCGAGTAGCGACGGCCCGAGTCGTCCTTGCCCATGATCTCGCGGTGCATCGCGATGAGTCGCTGCCCCTCGATGGCTGCCTCATAACCACCGAGGACCTGTTTGGTGAGGGACACCGCCGTACGCCACAGGCGCCCCCACGGGTCGGTCTTGTAGACCGAGTGCTCGGCCACACCGGCACCCACCATCGGGTGGGCGACCTGCAGGATCAGGGTGCGCACCGAGACCAGCAGGAAGCGGTTGTCCGAGGTGGCATACCAGGCGACAGCACCCGGCCCCAGTGGCCGGGCCGGAAGTTCCGACTCGACCACTGGGGCGGGCTGACGAATGCTCACTGGTAGAGCCGGTCGATCTGATCGGCGTACGCCCTGGTGATCACCCGGCGCTTCAGCTTCAGGGTTGGGGTCAACTCCTCGGACTCAGCAGTCCACTCGACCGGCAACAACTCATAGGCCTTGACCTGTTCGGGCCGGGAGACCTTCTCGTTGGCCTCGTCCACGGCCTGCTTGACCAGGCCCTGTACGACGGGGTTCGCGGCCAGCGCGGCCGGCGAGGTGTCCTCGATCCCCAGCTTGGGTACCATCGCCTTGAGGATGTCGATGTCCAGGGTCAGCAGGGCGACCAGGTAGTTGCGGTTGTCGCCGACCACCATCGCATGCCCGATCACCGCGGACTCCTTGAGATAGTTCTCGATATTGGAGGGAGCGATGTTCTTGCCATTGGACAGGATGATCATCTCCTTCTTGCGATCCACGATCTTGAGAAAACCCTCCTCGTCCATCTCGCCGATGTCGCCGGTGTGCAGCCACCCGTCCTCGTCGATCAGGGCGGCGGTGGCCTCCGGGTTCCCCATGTATCCGGGAGTGTTGAGCTTTGACCGGGTCAGGATCTCGCCGTCCTCGCCCAGCTTGATCTCCACCCCGTCCATGGCTCGACCCACGGTGCCCATCCTGAAATCGGATGGTCCACCGGAGCAGATTGCCGCGGTGGTCTCGGTCATGCCATAGACGTCATAGATCTGGAAGCCCAGTCCGGCGAAGAAGCGGGCCACCTCAAGTGGCATCGGAGCCGACGCACTGACTGCCCATTCGACCCGGTCGAGGCCGAGCAGTGACTTGATTGGGCCCAGCACGGCCTCGTGCACTGCCTGGTATTTCGCCTCGAGTTCGGGGGAGGTGGTGTGCCCGGTCTGACGGGACTCGACATATTCGATGCCGACATCCATGGCCGCTTGCACGGCCGCCTTCTTCTCCTCGTCGGGATCAGCGGCCAGCATGGCGCTCAGTCCGGTGCGGATCTTCTCCCAGACGCGGGGTACGCCGAAGAAGCGGTCCGGGCGCACCTCGCCCAGGGCACCAACCAGCAGGGTCGGATCGGACACGAAGTGCACGTGCCCACTCATTGTCTGGGGGACATACATGCCGAGCACCCGCTCGGCGATATGGGCCATTGGCAGGTAGGAGATGGTGATGCCGGGTTTGTCGCGCAGCCCGGCGTGGTCCAGGGAGCTCTCGATCTCGAACATGATGTTCTCGTGGGTCAGCTGGACCCCCTTGGGTGCGCCGGTGGTGCCGGAGGTGAACAACACCGTCACCGAGTCGCTGGGTTTGATCGCATCGATCCGGGCCTGGAGGGAGGCCTGATTGGTCGGATCCTGGCGCAACTCAGAGCCACGCTGCTGCAACTCAGCAAAGGTGGGGCTGCCCTCCTCCTTGAAGAAGACCACCTTGGCGTCCAGGTTCTCCAGGGCCTGCTTCCAGCGGGTTTCCTGGTCGGCGCCCTCCACGAAGACCACGGCTGGTTGCGCGGTTTCGGCCACCTGGGCCACCTGGTTGGGCGCCAGGGTCGGGTAGATCGACATCGGGATGCCACCTGCATGCAGGATCGCCAGATCAGCGAGTACGTGCTCGATCCTGGAAGAGGACATGATGGCGCCGGTCTGGCCGGGTTTCAGGCCCAGTTCGATCAGGGCAGCAGCCACGTCGAGGGCCTGCTCACGTACCTCGTGCCAGGTCAGGGTGCGCCATTCGGTGCGCCCATCGGCCTTGTCGGAGTACGCCGGGGAGTCGCCGTGTTCGGCGGCGGTGCGAGCCAGGGCGATCGGGATGGTCAGGCCCTCGATGCTGGCACTGATCTGGTCGGCATTGCGGTTGTGCGTCATATCAATTCCTTCGTGAAATGTGGTCTTCTGGGCAACTCAGGGGATGGGCACCTTGTCCGCTGCGCGCTGTTGGTTGTACGGCGCGTTGGTCGGGCAGCGGGCGCCCAGATCAACCGGCGGGTCCCGGCTGTCATAGGGCGAAATATTGATGTCGCGGTAATAACAGGGCCTGGCCGGGCTCAACACCAGGATCACGTGGCCACTGCCATTGCGGGTGCTCTCGGCCATGGCCACCATCTGACGCGGCCCCCACTTGTACCAGTGCTTGAGTCCGGGAAGATGCTCTGCGGACATCTTCGACAGTGGTGCCAGGGCCTTCAGGGTGCGATCCAGATCGGGTTCGAGTTGCCCGACCGTATCGATGGTCAATGGGAGCACGGTGGCTCCGGCGTCGATGGCTCGGGAGAATTCCGGGCCAGCCTGGCGCAGGGCGGTGGTGATGGTCACCGAGTTGGCCGCCAGACGTTGCAGCCTGGGGGAGAGATCAGCGAAGGCCTGGAGCGGGCGCTGTCCGGTCTGGGCCAACCGGAGCACCTTCGGTTGTAATTTGGTCAACAGGGTCACACTCTGGTTGACCTCCCGACCCAGACCGCGCAGGTCCAGCTCCTGGCCCTCCAGGAGTGCATTGAGTTCGGTGTTGAGGACCTCCAGATCTGCCGGGTCCACCCGGGCCAGCAGCATCTGGGCATGGTTCAGCACTGTTGATACGGGTATTGGAAGTGTCGTCTGATCGACCGCGATCACGTCGCCATCAGTCAGCCACGGTCCCTGGTCGGAGCGGGGTCGGAAGTCCAGGTACTGCTCGCCAACTGCAGAGAGATTGGCGACCACTACTTCGCTGTCCTGGGGTAGTCGCACCCCCTCATTGATGGTCAGGTAGGCCCGCACTCCCGAGGGTGTGAGTTTGACCCGGGTGACGGTGCCGATGTGCTGCCCCCGATAGGAGACATCTGATTTCTGGTGCAATCCCGCGGCACTGGCGAGATCCACCTGCAAGCGGTAGGGCTGGGAGAACAACGGTCCGGATAGCACCAGGTTGCCGACCAGTAGGGCGCCGACCACCGCGATGACGATCAACACGATCTGGGCGATCCGGACCCGTCGGCTCAACATTCCCTGGGTTACTGGTTGCCTCATTGGTCCCACTCCTGGGCCACCTTGTGGGGGTCGACGTGTTTGGCCTTGGTCAGTGCGTCCAGGTCGATGATCCCGGTCAGGTCGAAGTTGTTGTACCAGCCCTTCTTCGAGGTCAGTGAGCCCTTGCCGAATCGACTCAGGTTGTCCAGCAACGGGCCGAAGGTGTCGGCATTTGCGGTGAGTACGTCCAGCACCGGCCCCAGGTTGCGGAACAGTTTCAGCATTTGCTGGCGATTGGTGCGCAACAGGTCAGTGGCGTTGGCGCCCAGGCGGCGTACCTGTTTGGCCAGTGCCGTGATCTGCGGCTGTTGAGCAGCCAGTACGTCGAGTGCCTGCTGCAGGGTGGGCAGGTCCTCGATCGCTGTGGTGATCTGCTCGGGATCTGCCACGGCAGCATCGATCGAGGTCAGGGCCCGGTCGAAGTCTGCGGTGCGGGAGTTGAGTTGGCGCAGGGAGTGATCCAACTGGCGCAGCAACGATCTGGCCACACCAGTGTTTCCCTTCAGGCCCACATTGAGTTGGGTGATGATGACGTTGAGATCAGCAAATACGCCGCCATTCATCACTGTTGCCGCTGTGGCCAGCAGGTTGTTCACGTCCGGTGAGGCCATGGTTGCGGTCAGTGGGATCCGATCCCCATCGCCCAGTAACGCCCGGCTGGTGGTCTCGGTGTCCTCCGGGGGCAGCAGGTCCACGAAGGACTCGCCCATCGGGGAGGACAGGCGGATCTCAGCACGAACATTGCCTGGGATCTCGGCCTTCTGGCTGATCTTCATGGTGACGATGGCGATGTAGTTCCTTGCGGTCACTTCGCTCACCTCACCCACGGCCAGGCCCTGCCACTTCACCCGGGCTGAGGTGGGCAGGTTCAGGGCATTGGCGAACTCGCCCTGAACCTGGAAGGTCTCACCGCGGGCCGGGCCGGGATAGGGCAGGGAGCGCAGGCTCAGGTCGCAACCGCTGAGAACCAGGGCCAGCGTCACGAGGAGCGCTGCCCAGTAACCGGGACTGAGTACTGGCCTATTCATTGGGGATCGTCTCCACGAACTGGTCGAAGAAGAGGTCCAGCAATCCGGTATTGGTCTGGTTGAACAACAGGTTGCAGAAGGGGACAGTGGGACAGAACGTACTGCGCCAGGTCTGGGAGAAGACCAGTGTGTTGCGGATCTCGATCAGGACCCTCAGGTTGCGGCTCTTGCGATCCAGGGCCATCGCCTGGTTCTGGGCGCCTGTCGGCATCGTGTTGAAGGTCTCCTCAAGGGAGGCCTGCCGATTGCGGACCGTTTGGGCAATGGTTCCGGCCCCGGCCAGGTTCTGCGCGAGCAGCTTGCGGTTGTTGGTGATGAATGAGTTCACCGAATTGGACAGTTGGGTCAGGGAGGCCAGGGTGGTGCGCAGGTCCTGGGACTGAGCGGCAAAGACATCCGAGGCGTCGGTCAGGTTGTTGGTCAGCCGTCGGATCCGGACCTCACGCTGGTTCAGAGCCGTGGCCAGGCTCTGCAGGTCCTCGGTGAGTTGTAGGAGTTCGGGTGCCTTCAGGTTCAGGGTCTGCAGGGATTCCTGCCCGGAGGCCAGGACCTGGTGCAGCGCGGCTCCGTTGCCCTCAAATGCCACTGCGGCGTTGTGGACCAGGTCTCCGACATCGGCTCCGCCGGGAGCGGTCTGGTTGAGTGCCTGGACCAGGTCATCGATGGAGGTGCTCACCTCGTTGAGGTTCATCGGGGACCTGGTGTGTTTTGAGTCGATCACTGCGCCGTCAGCCAGTTGTGGCCCACCGGTGTAAGCCGGTCCCAATTCGACGTGTCGATCGGTCAGCAGGGCAGACTGCAGGATCTGGGCGCCGGCGTCCCGCGGCAGTTTGATATCTGGGTCGGTGACCCGCATCTGGATCCGCATGGTTGTGCCCCGGGGTTTGATCGCAGTCACCTTGCCGATCGGCACCCCCAGATAGGTGACCTCGTTGCCGACATAAACCCCGGTGGTGTCGGCGAAGTCAGCTGCGAAGTGACGCTCTGCTGGCCGGGTGAGGCCCCGGGCCAGGAGCAGGCCAGCAACCAGGACCACGCTCAGGGTGGCAGCGATCAGGGCCAGTTTGCGCATTACTGACACCCCTTTGCCGAGCCGGTCAGGCAGTAGAAGGAGTCAGGCAGCACGAAGTACGGCGCATTGACCCCGAGCCAGGGACCGTCCCCGAGTGAGTTGGTGTACATCCGCATTGCTGGGCCGGCCAATTGCAGGGTGCGATCGAGCTCAGCTCGATGGGCAACCAGGGTGTCCATCACTGACCGCATCCGGGTCAGTGCCTGGTGCATGGGTTTGTCGTTGGTGGCCGCCAGGGTGTTCAACTGTCGGATCATTTGTCTGGTGGCCCGGATCAGTTCGGTAAGTGCCTGCTTGCGCTGATTGATGGCGATCATGATCTGGTCGGCGTTGGTGGTGATCTGGTCGATCCGCTCCATCTGGTCGTTGACCAATCCGGTGACCGCCTGGATGCTGGTGATCAGATGATCGACCTGGTCGCTGCGTGCGGCTGCAATCTGGCTGAGTGAGCCAAGTCCCTGTAGAGCCTGATTGGTATCAGCAGCAGGTGTGTTGAGGTCCTTGGCCAATACGTCGATCGCCTGCTGCATGGTGTCCAGATCCAGTTGGCCATTGACTGCGGTGGCGTCCATCCAGAACCGGTCCAGGGTGTAACTGCCATCTGCCTGGGTCAGGGGCAGCACCCCGCCAGCGGAAAGTCGGCTGTGCCTACCGGGTTGGAGTTGGAAGTACCGATCACCAAGCAGGGAGCCGATCTTCACCCCGACACGGGTGTCAGTGGTCAGTTCACGGTCGGTCCGGAAGCGCACCTGCACACTCGCACCCCGAGCCCTGACCTCGGTGACCTCACCAACGGTGATGCCCGCAATCCTGACGTCGTCACCAGCCCTGATGCCAGCGGCATCCGGGATCAGCGCCGTATATGAAGGAGTGCGCATCATGAACCAGGCGCCGATACCGGCAATGACCAGGACGGTGACCAGGAGGGCAATCAGACGCTTCATCGGCACCTGCTTGAGTTCTGGTCACTCATCGAAAGGCTCTGCTTGTCCAGCATCCCCACGATGGTCAGGTAGGCCTGGCAGACATAGACATTGAGGAAACTGCCCACACCCAGGGATTTCAGATAGGTCTCCAGGATGCCCTGGGCGTCGGTGATCCCGGCCACGACCTGATCCTTGCGCTGCTCGAAGGACCCCTCGAAGCTGTTCAGGGAACGCACATTGCGATTGATCGTGGGCACGGACTCATCCAGGATCGCGGAGGTCTGCGTGGAAAGCCGGTGCAGGTTGTCAAAACCGCCGATCAGGACTTCCTTGTCGGCGGCCACACCCCGGGTCAGGGTGTCGAGGCTGGTGATCATCTCGGTGAGGGTGTCCTGATTTGCGTTCACTGAGCCGAGTACTGAGTTCAGGTTGTCGATCACCCGACCTATCACCTCATCGCGTTCGACCAGGGTGGTGGTCAGGGAGGCGGTTTGTTGGGTCAGGCTGGTGATCGTGGGTCCCTCACCCTGAAGCACGCCCACGACATTGGCCAGCAGGGTGTTCACGTCAGCAGGCTTGATCAACTCAAAGATCGGCTTGAAGGAGTTGAACAGTTCGGTCAGATCCAGTGGCGCCCGGGTCCGGGTGATCGGGATGGTGCTGCCCTCGGGGAGTCGGCTGCTGGCCGCGCCCGGTGGATTGCTCAGCCCGAGGTACTTCTGACCCATCAGGTTGAGGAAATTGATCGAGGCAATCGAATCCGGTCCCACGGTCTGTTGGCTGCTCACCTCGAAGTCGACCCGGGCCTTCTCGCCGGTTAGTTCAAATCCGGTCACCCGCCCCACCCGGACCCCAGCGATTCGCACATCAGCACCCTTTTTCAGCCCAGCTATATCGCTGAAGACCGCTGAGTATTGGTGGGTGTGGCCCAGCGAGCCAGCCCGGATGGTGCCCAGCACCATTCCGGTGGCGATCAGGGTCAGGGCAGTGAAGGCGGCGATCCCCAGAAGTTGCCAACGGGTGCTCTTCATGGTGTGGGACAGGGAGTTCATCAGCGACAGTTCCTCCCAACAAGGGAGCCATATCGCGGACAGTCGATCGCGGAGTACGGCGCGATCGTGTCGAAGCTGAACAGGGCCTGCATCTGGATCTTCCCCGACTGCACCGCCTGGGCGCCATTGCGGAGTACGGCCGGAGCCTGGTTGATGATTGATTCAAAGGCAGCGGTGCCCTGGACGAAGGTGGCCAGCGTGGCTGACATCCCGGCGAAGACCATGGTCAGGTAGACCCCGTTTCGGGTCAGCAGGGCATCGAACTGCCTGGCGCCCCGGGCCCCATCGCGCAGGAGCAGGTCGATCTGCTTCTGCTCAGCAGCTATCCGCTGGGCGGTTGGCAGCGACTGCTGAAGAGAGGTCAACAACTGGGGGCGCAACTCCTTGAGGGTGTCGGCATTTTCTGCCAACAAGGTGAGCTCGTTGAGTACCACCGGTTCGTGTCGGGCCCAGGTGGCCAACAGCTGGTCGCTGCGGTTGAGGAAGTCGCCGAACTCGGCACCATTGCCTTCCAGGGCGTGGGCCAGTTGGGAGATGACCTGGTCAAGTAGCGCTGGATTCACCGCAGCCAGGATGCGCTGGACCGAGGCAAATGACTGCATCAACCGGGTGGCCTGACGACTGGTGTCAGCTGCGATCACGTCCCCTGCCTGCAACCAGGGGCCACTCACGGTCTGCCCGGTGGAGAAGTCGGTGGTGTCGCCCGGGTCAGCAGCCAGGGCTGCGCTCTGTGTCGAGGTGGGTGGCAGGTCCAGGGCGATGAACTCGTTGCCGAAGACGGTCCCGGGCACCACGCGGGCGCGGACGGTTGCCGGGATCTGGTCATTGAACTCGGCGAAGAGTTCTACCTGGGCGGACTGCTTGCCTGCTGCATCGGGCTGGTGTCGTACGCCGATCACCCGACCGACCCGCAACCCGCGGAACTTCACATCAGAGCCGACGCCGAGTTGGTCACCGGTGTCAGTCAGTTGGGCCGTAGCCCGCAGGTCGCCACCTATGAAGCCGATGAAATGCAGGCCCACCCCGAGGCTCAACAGCCCGAATCCCAGGGCGAAGCAGAGTCCGAGCACCGCCAATTGGAGCCGCAATCGGGGCCGGCCCGATGGTGGTGTGCTGGGGAACATGATCTCCGACATCGCCATCAACCCGAGATCTGTGCTTGTTGGGTTGGCCCCCACAGGACCAGGGACAAGATGATGTCGGTGACCACGAGCGCGATGATCGAGGCGCGGATCGCCCGGCCGGTGGCATGGCCGACCCCTTCCGGACCGCCCTGGGCGACGAAACCGTAGTAGCAGTGGATGACCGTAACGATCGTGGTCAGGATGACCACCTTGACGCTGGAGAGCCAGACATCATTGATACTGACGAAGGTTCGGAAGTAGTGCTGATAGGTGCCCTGGGATTGCCCAAAGGCATGCACGATCAGGAACTCGGTGGCCACATAGGTGCCGACCAGTCCGATGATGAACAGCGGTAGGACCACGATCCAGGCGGCTACCAGTCTGGTGCTGACCAGGTAGGGGATCGGGCGCAGTGACATGGCCTCCAGGGCGGAGACCTCCTCATTGATCCGCATGGCGCCGATCCGGGAGGTGAACCCACATCCGATCCGGGAGGCGAACCCGAGAGCGGCCACCATGGGGGCGAGTTCTCGGGTGTTGGCATATCCGGAGACAAATCCGGTCAGCGGCGCCAGGCCGATCACATCCAGCCCGTTGTGACCTTCAAGGCCGACCTGGGTGCCGGTCAGTGTTGACAACAGCAGTACGACGCCAACCACCCCGCCGCCGACCACGAAGATGCCGCTGCCCAGGGTGACCTCGGCGACCACCCGCCCGACCTGGCCTCGATAGTGGCGCAGCGCTGTGGGCAGCCCGATGAAGGAGCGCAGGGCAAAGACCACCATCTCGCCCAGGCGGGTGGCCATGTCATAGGGCAGCAGGAGGGCGTTCATCCCAGTGGACCTCCCGCAAACATGCTGACTGCCTGGGAGATGAGCACGTTTACCGCGAACAACAACACGAAGTTGGTGACCACGGCACTGGTGACGGCATCGCCAACCCCAGCCGGGCCGGTGCGGACCCGGAAGCCCCGATCAGCGGCCACTGTGGTGGTGATGATCGCAAAAACGGCTGCCTTGAACATTGACAAAGCCATGTCGCTGGGATGGGCCAGGGCGGAGACCGAGGCCAGATAGGTGCCCGGGGGCAGGGACATCACCACTGAACTGACCAGCAGGGTGGTCACGATGGTGAAGAACATGACCAGGCCGGTGATCAGGATGCCCATGATCGTGGTGGCGATTGCCCGGGGCATCACCAGGCGTTGAACCACGGGGATTCCCATCACCTCGAGGGCATCGAGTTCCTCGCGGATCTTGCGGGCACCCAGGTCGGCGCAGATCGAGGACCCGGCCACACCGGCGAGGATCAGGGCGGTGACCAGTGGAGCAGCCTGACGGATCACAGCCAGGGTGTTGCCAGCCCCGGTGAAGGCCACGGCCCCCACCTGCTGGGAGAGCAGGCCCACCTGCAGGGCGAGTACGACGCCAAATGGGATGGCCACGGCCAGCGCCGGCAGCGTACAGACCCGGATGGTGTACCAACTCTGGATGATCAGTTCGTCCAGGGGGAAACGGCCGGTGAGCAGGGATCTGATCAGACTGGTGAAGATCTGCCAGGCCAACCCGGTCAGCCGGATCAGATCGGCAATCGGGGTGAAGGTGCGCTCGGACTCCGAAAAGCCCGCGCGGATCCCACTGAGCAGCCCAGTGGGTTGGGGCCGGGTTGCGGTGCGCGGACTGGTCATCTGGCTTTCGTTCAGGTCAGGATCAACGGGACGATCACGGATGTGGCGTAGGTCACGCGCTGCGCGCGAGTGTCCAGTGTGGGGGCTCCGACCCGGGTGAGCAAGAGCGAATGGTGAAGTCGGGTGATGGTGGCGGCAATTGACTGGACCGGGAAAGTGTCCGGATCGGGATACCTGCCGGTTGCCCGGCGTACGGCGGTGATCCGCTCGGCCAGGATCGCGGTGGCAGTGTCCAGGGCCGGACCGGCATGGACTGCCAATCCGAGCACCGTATGGGGATGATCCACACTCAGCAGTCGTTTGATCAACCGGTTGGTGCGCAGAACCTGATGGGTGCTGACGAAGAACTCCACGAGATAACCAGCGGCATCGAAGTCCGGGTCGATCCCAGTGGGGATTGCGGGGAGTTGGGCCTCGATCTCAGCGACCACCCGGGCGGTTTCATAGGCAGCGGCTGCATTGACCACGTCGTTCTTGGAGCCGAACCGGCGATAAAGAGTAGTCCGGTTCACCCCAGCGGCGGCCGCAATGTCGTCGGTGCTGACCTGCGCCACGCCCTGCTGGGCGAACAGCTCCAGGGCGCCCTTGAGGATCGAAGCCTCGGTGTGCATGTCACCCCCCTGGGACATTTCGGTTCCGGTCAGCTATTGCCAAAATGCAACGGAAGCGCCATTCTCGTTGCATGAAGGCGAGTGCGCAACCCCCCACGACGCAAACAACCCACAAATCAAGCCGGGCTCCCCGGCGAGTGGTCCGGGGGCCTGCGACTCCCCCTGAAAAGACCCCGGCCGCAGTGACCATGGGTGACTTCATCAGCGAGCAGATGCTGCTCCTGGGGGCTGGCTCCTCGGTGATGTTGCAGTTGGCCGATCCCGGGGTCGGGATCGGTGTCGCGGAGAACTCCACGACCCTGTACCGGCCAGTCGATCGGCTGCGCACCACTCTGGCCTACGTCTACATGATGACCATGGGCACTGAGGAGGAGCGCGCCCTGATCAGCAGGATGGTCAACCAGGCCCACAAACCGGTCAAGGAATCCGGTCGCTACAACGCCTTCGACCCCGAGTTGCAACTCTGGGTGGCGGCCACCCTGGTCGAAAACGGCATCGACTTGTATCAACGCGTCTTCGGCCCACTCGATGAGGCCAGCAAGCAGCGCATCTATGAGGATGGCCAGGTTTTCGGCACGGCACTACAGGTGCAGCAGTCCCAATGGCCGGCCACCTATGCGGGGTTCAAGGAGTACTGGGAGGAGGCTCTGTCGCAGGTGGCTCCCGATCCCCTGGTGCAGGCTTTCGCTCTGCAACTGCTCGATGGCTCCAACCTGCCGCTGCAGATGCGAGTGCTGATGCCATTGCAGAGTCTGATGACCAGGGGCCTGATCGACCCCCGGGCTCGTGAGGTGTTGGCGCTGCCCTGGTCACGTCGGGAACAATTCCTGTTCGATCTCTTTTGGAAAGTTTTCCCACCGGTGTATCGACTGGTACCCAAGCCCTTGCGCACCCTGCCGGCGCGGCTCGTCGTACGGGACACGCGCAAGCGCTTCAAGCAGCACCGCCGGGTGATCTAGCCGGGCTTGTGTTCCGCGTCACGTTGGGGGTGCAATACCTGTTACCGCGGGGCACACTATTGCCATGAGTACTAATGAGTTTCCTCCCCAGGAGCACCACGGTGTTGACTACGCGCGACCGGCAAAGGGAGCCAGCGGCCCGATGCCTGATCAGGTAGATGTCCTGATCGTTGGCGCCGGCATCTCCGGAGTGGGGATGGCCTACCGCCTGCAGGAGAGATTGCCCGAGCTCAAGTACGCAATCGCGGAGGCGCGCGAGGTCTCCGGTGGCACCTGGGACCTGTTCCGTTATCCGGGTGTGCGCTCCGACTCAGACATGTTCACCCTGTCATATCCGTTCAAGCCGTGGGAGGGTCGCGATGCGATCGCCGAGGGTGGGGACATCCTCGATTACCTGCGCGAAACCGCCGACGAGAACGGCATCTCTGATCACATCCACTACAAGCACAAGGTGGTGTCGGCCAACTGGTCCACCCCGGATCAGGCCTGGACGGTCACCCTGGATGTGGCTGGCAAGAAGCGCGAGGTCAAGGCCAACTACCTGCACCTGGCTGCTGGCTACTACGACTACGACCAGGGCAACGATCCGCAGTTCCCCGGGCGCAAGAGCTTCAAGGGCGAGATCTGGCACCCCCAGTTCTGGCCTGAGAATGCCGACTACGCCGGCAAGAAGGTCGTGGTGATTGGGTCAGGGGCCACCGCAGTGACCGTCGTACCGGCGATGGCTGAGTTGGCTGAGCACGTGGTCATGCTGCAACGCACCCCATCGTGGTTGATCCCGGTGCCGCGTCGGGACAAGATGGTCAACAACCTGCGTCCATTCGTGCCGGGGATCATCCTGCACAAGGGTGCCCGGGCAAAGAACATTGCCCAGAACATGTTCATCTACCAGTTGTCCCGGGTGCGTCCCGAGGCGGCCAACAAGATCGTGGTCAATTTCCAGAAGGGCCGGATCCCCGAGGACATCCGCAAGGAGCACTTCACCCCGGAGTACAACGTGTGGGACCAGCGCCTGTGCGCCGTACCCAGCGGCGACTTCTTCCGCGCGGTCAAGTCCGGAAAGGTTTCGGTGGTCACCAACACCATCGACAGCTTCGTGCCCGAGGGCATCAAGCTGGCCAATGGCGAAGTGCTCGAGGCCGACGTCATCGTCACTGCTACCGGTCTGATCCTCAAGCCTCTTGGTGGTGGCACGGTCAGCGTCGACGGCGAACAGGTCGACCTGGCCACTGCTTTCGCCTACCGGGGCCTGATGATTGGCGGCGTACCCAATGCGTCGATGACGGTTGGCTACATCAACTCCTCCTGGACCCTGCGGGCCGACCTGGTTTCGAAGTTCGTGACCAACCTGCTCAAGCACATGCGCGAGAACGACTACGGCATCGCCGTACCGATCGCCCCGGCGGGCATGGACTCGCGCCCGATCCTGGATCTCGCATCTGGTTACATCCAGCGCTACATCCAGGCCTTCCCCAAGGTCGGCAGCCGGGCTCCCTGGGTGATGCCCCAGAACTACGTGCGCGACATGATCGAGTTCGGTCGGGCCAAGGTGACCCAGGACATGGCCTTCTTCAAGAAGTCCGAGAAGATCACCAAACTCCCCGAAACCGCTCACGCCCCCGCCCAGAGCGCGTCCGCCTACGCAGACCACCCGGTGGTTGCCGTGGAAGCGGCCAGCTGAGGCGATCGGTTTCCCAAGTGCACTTGGGAAACTGGAGCTGCCAATGGTCTGCAGACCATTGGCAGCTCCAGTTTTCCGTTGTTTGCTCAGCTTTTGTATGACGCAAGGTGCAGTTGCCTGGTCGTTCTGCACCCTTTTGTCGGTTGTACGTCGTGAAAGCGCGCTGCCAGTGCCACACCAGGCCACAGTTGTCTCAGGTTTCCCAAGTGCACTT
>CAZRKI010000050.1:0-16370 GCA_964600765.1 uncultured Marmoricola sp. | reverse complement strand
ATGCAACTCGACCAAAGCCACCCGCTGCGACTCACCCAACCCCGAACCGTCCCGCATCAGCTCGTCGCTGCCCAGCGTCGCCTGTGCTGTTGGTACAGCAGGGAGGTCGAGGAGTGCCGGGATCCTGATCCCATCATATGTCGAACATATGTTCGAGTCAAGGGTTTTCTGAAATCCAATTAAGGCTGTGTAAACCCAGGACTTCGGCGACGATTCTGTATCCAGACGCCGAGGCGGCAGTAGTTAACACGCCCAAGGTACGTCGAGGCGGCAGTAATTCACATGGTGGTTGCGGAATGAAGCCTCCGCCGGATTGCGACAAGAGGGATGAGTTGCCGCGAAAAGCAGCTGGATCTGTGGAATCTGGCCTCCCGTGCGGCGGGAGTATGTCCATGAATTTGGTGATTGAGCGTGTTAACTACTGCCGCCTCGGCACGAAAACTAGTGCCGCCTCGACGCAACTGGGGCGTGTTAACTACTGCCGCCTCGGCGGGGCAGAGGAGAGATCAGGGCATTCACCGGGAGGGTGGGCGCAACTGGCCGACGTACTGCGCCTCGGTGCGGGTCACTGCGAAGCCCTGCTTGGTGTACACGGCGATGGCCGGGTCGTTGTCACCCTCGACATAGAGAAATACTCGGCGCAACCCCTGAGCCTGCAGATGGGCCAGGCCCACGTTGGTCAGTAGGGTGCCGAGTCCTCGGCCAGCCATCCGTGGGTTGACCGCTACGACGTACACCTCGCCATGGGGTTCAGCACCATCGTGATGCACCTTGGTCCAGTGGAAACCGAGCACTGCTGGCCCAGCGTCAGGATCCTTTGGTACCGCTACGAACAGGCCAGCAGGGTCCCACCAATCTGCGCCCATCCGCTGGTGGAAATCGGCGGAGGACATCTCTCCTTGTTCGGGATGGTGGGCAAACGCCGCTGCATTCACATCGAGCAGGGCGGCCTCGTCCTCGGGTTGAAAAGTCCGGACCACCACATCATCAGGAACACTGACCGGGGAGACCGCAGTGGTGATATCGCGCTCCATGACCAGGAGTTCCCGCATCCGGGGCACTCCCCAGCGAGCCGCCAGAGCGGCAGCACCTGGATGATCACAATGAGACCAGGCCTCCACCTGATCAGCCTGTTGAGCCACCGACGTTAGAAGTTCGGTGGCCACGCCGGAACCCCGGAATTCTGGATGTACGACGAGATCCAACATCCGCCCCTCGCGCAACAACGCAAATCCCACGTCCGACATCCAGAGTCGGGCGTCCTGCAAACCCCGGTGCCGCAATCCGAGCACCGCCTGCTCGTTCAGAGTGAAGACGCCGTCATGTGCGGTCGCTGCCTTGGTGATCTGCTGAAGTTGCGCAGCCGGCCCGGTTGCCGCCTCCCAGTCGAAGCCCTCGGCGGCTATCTCCACGATTGCCATGGGCACAGGCTATCCCGAGAGCGCTCTGATCAATTGCTGGCGAGATCTGGGTTGTGCTCCAGAGGCGGATCCACGAATCGGTAGCCGACATTGCGCACGGTTCCGATCAGGTTCTCCTTGTCCGGGCCGAGCTTGGCTCGCAGTCGTCTGATGTGCACATCAACGGTGCGAGTGCCCCCGAAATAGTCATAGCCCCAAACTTCCTGCAGGAGTTGGTCCCGGGTGAACACCCGGCCCGGGTGCTGGGCGAGGTACTTGAGCAACTCGAACTCCTTGTAGGTCAGGTCGAGAATGCGCTCACCCAGCTTTGCGGTGTAGGTCGAATCGTCAACGGTTACGTCACCAGATCGGATCACGTGGGAGTTCTCATCGGGTACGGCGTCGCCGCGCTCCTGATTTACCGCAATCCTGATCCGGGCCTCGATCTCCGCAGGGCCAGCGGTGTCCAGGAGTACGTCGTCCATCCCCCAGTCCGCGGAAACCACTGACAGGCCCCCCTCGGTGAGTAGCAACAGGATCGGCTCGGAGGTGCCCATGGATCGGATCAGTCGGGACAGATCACGGGCGCCGGCCAGGTCCTTACGGGCGTCAATCAGAATCACGTCGCTGGGTGGAGCCTGCACCAGGGCGCTGGCTTCAGCGGGCAGAATCCGTACCTGATGATTGAGCAGCGCCAGCCCGGGCAGCACCTTGACCGATGCCTGTAGTGAGTTGGTCAGTAGTAGGAGTGCGCTCATGACCCCTCCGTATGGTGGGTCCCGTCCTTGGCGGACTGGGTTGGTGGGTGGTCCCGTCTGGTGGAGCGCCATCGATCCATCAGGTCTGATAAGGCAGGATACCGGATGTGACGACACCGGATGCGCACAAGTCGGTGCGGCTGCGGTACTGGGCAGCGGCAGCGCACGCTGCTGGGACCGAAATCGATGAGATAGCTGTCACAGGCCCGGTAACCCTCTCGCGGTTGACCGAACAGGCCTCCTCGCTGCATCCCGACCGTCGTTTTGCGGACGTGCTGGCCACCTGTTCAGTGTTGGTTGGTGATCAACCGGTGAGCAGCGGTGAACCCGATCAGGTCCTGATCCACCCCGGTCAGCAGGTGGAATTCCTGCCCCCATTTGCAGGAGGCTGAGTCACTGTGGAACCAACTGTGGGTGTGATTGTGCTGATCTCGGCAGTCATCCTGGCGCTGGCCTTTGGCACCTATCGTCTTTTCACCGACGGACGTTTTGGAGGTACTCACAAGATCCGTGGTACCCGGGAGGGAACTGAACCGCAGGTGATCGTGAGCCTGCTGGCGGGTACACCCTGGGAGTCCGAGCAGGGATCCCGAGCGACCCTATTGCAGTTCTCCTCTGCATTTTGCGCCCCTTGTCGGGTAACCCGTCGGGTGTTGGACGAGGTGTCGACGAGCGTCCCGGGGGTCAGCCACATTGAGATCGACGCCGAGGAGCATCTGGACGTCGTACGTCGCCTGGGTGTGCTGCGAACCCCAACCACGATCATCATCGGAGCCGGCGGCCAGGAGATCACCAGGGCGGCTGGTGCCCCCACCAAGGGGCAGGTCCTGGCGGCGCTGGACACGGCCCTGGGGTGAATGCGGATGAGAGCCAAGCTGGGTCGCCCGGATCTGAACGAGTATCGCGCCCACTTCGACCTGCCCCAGACCACGGATCCAACCCGGATCGGGATCACCTTTCTTGGGGTTAGCTCACTGCTGATTGACGACGGGGTTTCCGGGCTGCTCACCGACGGCTTCTTCAGCAGACCCGGTCTCGCCCAGGTGCTGTTGGGAAAACTGCGTCCGAACCAGCGCCGGATCAATGCCGCGCTGCAGCGATCGGGTGCTCTGGAACTCCAGATGGCCGGGGTGCTCGCCGTACACAGCCACTATGACCATGCCCTTGATTCGGCAGTTGTCGCCGAGAAGGTGAACTGTCCGCTCGTGGGCGGCAACTCGACAGCGCAGATCGGGATTGGACACGGGCTGGATGCCGGTCAGATCCTCACGCCAGTGCCAGAGCATCCTTTCCAGCTGGGGCCATGGCAGGTGACATTGGTGGCCTCCGAGCACTGCCCTCCGGATCGCTATCCCGGTGAGATCACCACGCCGGTACGCCCGCCCGTGCGGGTCGGTGCCTATCGCTGCGGAGAGGCCTGGTCGATCCTTGTTGAGCACCCAACCGGGCAGTCGATCCTGGTGCAGGGGAGTGCGGGATTCGTGGCGGGTGCGCTGACGGGCCGATCCGCCCAGATCGCCTACCTGGGGGTGGGACAGTTGGGCTTGATGCCCGTTGACTACATCGAGACCTACTGGGCGGAGACGGTCGCCACCGTAGGCGCCCGGGAGGTGGTGTTGATCCACTGGGACGACTTCTTTGGTCCGCTGCCACAGACTCCGGCCGATCAGCCACTTCGGGCACTGCCCTACGCGGGTGATGACCTCGACGTCACGATGCAGGTCTTGTCCCGGCTGGCCGAACGTGACCGGGTTCGGCTGAGTTTTCCGGAACTCTGGGTCCGGGCTGATCCCTGGCGGAGAGGGTGATCTGATGCGCTTGATTCATGGAGATGGGCTCACGGCGAGTGTCGGCGTGGGTGAGCTGAGCCCGGACCAGGTGGCGGCGGCGTACCCCTGGCCGGAGTCCGGCCCCTGGGTGCGCGCGATGATGGTGACCACCCTGGATGGCGCTGCGGCGGGACCGGATGGGCTCAGTGGCTCCATCTCCGCGCCTGCAGATCAGCTGGTCTTCAACGCCGTACGCCGTTTCGCTGACTGCGTCCTGGTGGGCAGCGGCACCCTACGTGCTGAGCAGTACACCCCGATGCGGGCCAAACCAGCCGATGCTGGGACCCGGGCCAGTCGGGGACAACTCGCGGCCCCAGTTCTGGCAGTGGTCAGTGGGTCACTGAACCTGCCATGGGAGTTGCCGATGTGGACTGAGTCGACCCAGCGGCCGATGGTGATCACCGGACAATCAGCAGAACCGGAGCTGCTGGCACAGGCCCGGCAGTACGCCGATGTCATGGTCCTGACGCAGGTGACACCGGATGCGATCGTGGCCGGGCTGACCCAACGAGGGCTGCGCAGGATCGTGTGCGAGGGTGGTCCGAGACTGCTCAACGACTTCGTGCGTGGGGATCGGATTGATGAACTGGACATCACCATCTCGCCAACCATGGCCGGGACTGCTGCGACTCCGATGACCAAGGTGCTGCCGGGGGTGGCGAGCTTCCATCTGGCCACCGTACTCACCCAGGACAGCTATCTGATGGCGCGCTACTTGAAGGAGAAACCTTGATCAACCTGAGACAACTGGCCGACCTTGCTGCGCGTTACGAAACCGAACTGTCCTGCCCGGTGGCTCCCCTTCGGATCGGGGACCAGGTCATCGACACCGATCTGGACCCCATCCTGATGGGCGTGGTGAACCTGTCCCGGGACTCGGCGTACCGCGAGAGCATCGCAGTCAGTCATGAGTCAGCAGTCCGAAAGGCCCGGATACAGGTAGCCCAGGGAGCGCAACTGGTCGACATCGGTGCCGAGTCAAGCCGCGCCAGTGCTGCCCGGGTGTCGGCCAGCGAGCAGGAGCAGGCATTGATCCCGGTGATCGAGGAGTTGAGCCACGACGGGATCGTGGTCTCCATTGAGAGTTATGCCACCGAAGTGGTGCGGGCAGGGCTGAAAGCTGGTGCCCGGGTGCTGAACCTGACCGGTTCCAATGTTGATGAGGAGATGTTCTCTCTCGCTGCGGAGTACGACGCCACCGTGATTCTGTGTCACGTGCTCGGCCCCCATGCTCGCGCTTTGGATGGGTCCGATGTGCAGGCTGATCCGGTACCGGGGATGTTGGATCAATTCGGGACCCGCATCGATCGGGCTCGCGAACTCGGGGTCTCGCAGTTGGCTCTGGACCCGGGCCTGGGTTTCGGTTTCCGGTTGGATGATCAGAGAGCCCGGGCGCATTATCAGGCGGTCACGCTGCTGCATTCCTTCCGGCTGCGCCAACTCGGCGTACCGATTTGTCACGCGCTGCCGCATGCCTTCGATGTCTTTGAGGACCAGTTCCGCACCGGCGAGGGATTCTTCGCAGTACTGGCACATCTCGGAGGTACCGGCATCTACCGCACCCACGAGATCCCACAGGTCAGGGCAGTTCTCGATGCCCTGCAAACCTTTACCGCCGAGCAGAAAGAAATCCCAAACGCCGAGGCGGCAGAAATTAACACGCCGAGGCGGCAGTAAATAACACGCCGAGGCGGCAGAAATTAACACGCCGAGGCGGCAGTAAATAACACGCAGTGCGGCAGCAGGTCGTCTCTGGAATGCAGCAACTCTTGACATACAAGTAGTGGGATCCCCCTGATGTCGCGCGAATTGTGATCTTAGGCCCGAATTTGGGATGGCTTCATGAGAGTACGACGCGTGAATCGCGACCCACAGCCCACTTGGCTTCCTGCGGGTTCGGCGGAACAAGCAACCGCAGGGCCTGCTATTTACTGCCGCCTCGGCGTAGCAGGCGGTGTTAACTTCTGCCGCCTCAGCGTTGAAGGCTGTGTTAATTAGTGCCGCCTCGGCGAGGGAAAAATGGGGGGGCGGGGTAGGTTTTTGGGCGGAAATGCCAACCGGAGTCAAAGATCACCAGCACACTTGGTAGTTGCTGAAGTGCCCAGCAGGAGCGAGACGGACCTTGACCAACCAGGAACCAGAGCCAGCGACCGAGGTCGAACTCGAGGTTGAAGCTGAAGCAGGCACTGGAGGCATCCTCAGCCATCCGGTGATCAAGATGATCCTGTCGATGGTGGTGCTTCAGGGCAGCCTCTTCCTCTCCGGAACCCTGGTCTTCCGTGGGCTGGGTCCGGAGGAACGCGGTGAGGCAGCCATGGTCACCGCGGCGGCGGCATTCTGGGCCCATTTGGCCATCCTGGGCACCCCGGCTGCTCTGCTCTACTTCGTCTCCAACCGGCAACTGGATTCCAGACGGATGCTTCGGCTGCTGGCCTGGCCGATGTTCTGGCAGGCCACGATCTGTGGAATCTTCGCCTGCATCACTTTCGTCCTGCTGACCGACTTCGGCCGCACCGTGAACTACTTCTGGGTGGAGTTGTTCTTCATCATGGTTGGCATTTACCTCTTCAACACCGGCTCACTGTGCCTGGCCGCTTTGCAGGGTGAGCACCGATTCACGGCGTTCTCGGTGGTTAACGCCCTCCCGATCCTGATCTACGCGATCCTGGTTGCGGTGCTCTTCTTCTCCGGCATCGGCAACATCCCGCTCTATCTGACCGCCAGCAGTTTGGGCTGGTCGATGGTGCCGATCGCAACCTGGATATCTCTGCGCAAACGCCGCCAGGACGCCATGGATGATCTGCCCACTCTGTCCGAGGTGCGCAAGTACGGCGCCAAGTCGGCGATCGCGACCGCCGCACCGACCGACCAGTTCGGGATCGAGCAGTTGATCGTGGGCTCGATGCTCGGCCACAAGTCACTGGGATTGTGGACAGCAGGATGGGCCTTCGAATCCGGCACAGTGTTGCCCGGCAACCTGCTGGCCGGGTTCGTGGCACCGGTGGTTGCTGCTGCCGATCCGGCTGAGAAGAAGAAGTTGATCTGGAAATGGACCTCGATTTCTCTGGTGGCAGCCCTGCTGATCTGCGCCGTTCTCGTGCTGATCATGGGTTGGCTGCTGCCTTTCGTCTTTGGCCCGGATGCGGAATCAGCTGTCGGAGTGGCCAGGATTCTGGTGCTGGCAGGTGTCTTCCTTGGCTGGCGTCGGGTCCTTGGCGTGTCCCTGCAGGCGATGGGCGTTCCCGGGCTATCCACCTGGGCAGAGGTGGCCTGTTTCCTGACCATGGTGGCGGCGGTGGTGGGCCTGGGCTCCACCTTCGGCCTTGAGGGTGCGGCCTGGGGAATGGTTGCCGGACCAGTGGTGGGCTCCATCCTGCAGGTACTGATGATTGGTCGCACCCAGGTAGCCAATCTGCCCGATGTAACCCAAGAGGCACAGGTAGGGTGAGCGGCGTGTTCAAGCTGATTTTGTCTGACCTGAAGTCACATGTGAATGCCCAGGAGCACCAGGGGCTGAAATTCTGGGCCGTGGTTGTTGCCAAGACGCTTTTCTCCCCCGGCGCGCATGCTGGGATCATCTACCGGATCAGCCACCAGCTCTGGCGCAACCCGATCACCCGCCCGCTGTCCTTCCTGCTCAAGTACTTCTCGGTGATCTACTGCACCGCTGAGATCTATCCGTCCGCGGTCATCGGCCCCGGGTTCTGCGTTTCGCACAGCCAGATGGTGATGATTGGCAATGGGGTGAGGATCGGGTCAAATTTCCGGATCACTCCCGGTGCCCTGGTCTCCAGTGATGCCGGTGCGGCGAGTTCTGATGGTCGCAAGGGCTTCCCCGAGATCGGCGACAATGTCTTCATCGGGATGCAGACCAGCGTGGTCGGTGCGGTCAAGATCGGGGACAACGCCTCGGTGGCAGCTCATTCCCTGGTGATCAAGGATGTGCCAGCCAACACGCTGGTTGGCGGAGTGCCCGCCAAGGTGCTCAAGGTGCTCAGCGAGAGTGAGTTGCGCAGCAGCTGAACGTGATCCTCTGCGCGCATTGAGTCAGGGCACCTGGCGCCGACTGGGTGGGGAACCGTTGAGGAAGCGGTCCATTTCCTCAATGTCGGCATCAACCATGATCCGGGCCAGTTCCAGGGCGTGGGTCTGCGCCTTCCAGCCCAGGACCTGATGGGCTTTGGTGGCGTCACCGATCAGGGCATCAACCTCTGAGGGGCGCTCAAAGCGCTCGTCGTACTTCACATGGTCGCGCCAGTCCAGGCCGACATGGCTGAAAGCAGCCGCGCAGAAATCCTCCACCGAATGTCCCTCGCCGGTGGCCAGGATGTAATCGTCCGGTTCATCGGCCTGGAGCATCCGCCACATCCCCTCGACGTACTCAGGGGCATAGCCCCAGTCCCGGATGGCGTGGACATTGCCAAGGGTGAGGTGATCCTGGATGCCGGCCTGGATCGCGGCCACTGCCTTGGTGATCTTGCGGGTCACGAAGTTCTCGCCACGGCGGGGAGATTCATGGTTGAACAAGATGCCGGAAACCGCGAAGAGGCCATAGGCCTCCCGATAGTTGACGGTCACCCAGTGGGCCTGCAGTTTTGAGGCGCCGTACGGCGAGCGTGGATGGAAGATCGATTGCTCGTTTTGTGGCGGTGGGGTGGAGCCGAACATCTCCGATGTTGAGGCCTGGTAGAAGCGGCAGTCCAGATCGGCGGCGTTGATTGCCTCCAGCAACCGCAGGGTGCCGATTGAGTTGGTTGATGCGGTGTAATCAGGCATCTCGAAGGAGACCTTCACATGGCTCATCGCGCCGAGGTTGTAGACCTCATCGGGCTCGATGTGCCGCACCAGATTGGCTACTCCGACACCATCGGTCAGGTCGCCGTAGTGCAGGTGCAGGTGCGGGTTATCGTGCAGATGCTCGATCCGGCTGCGGTTCAGCGAGGATGACCTACGGACCAGGCCGTGTACGTCGTATCCCTTCGCGAGGAGCAGTTCGGCAAGGTAGGAACCGTCCTGTCCGGTGATACCGGTGATGAATGCGCGCTTCATGTTGCTTTGGGATTCCTTCGTGGTCATCGGTCGACACCGTTACGCTTGGGGATGTTGATCGTTTCTGATGGCAGAACGATCAAGGCATGCGTATGCCGATCGCAGACAGTCTAGTGAACATGGGAGTGGTGGACGTGGCGCAGCCCGTTGATGTGTTGGTTGCCGGAGGCGGTGGCTTCATTGGTGGCCACCTGGTGGCGGACCTGTTGAGCCAGGGATTGTCGGTGCGCTCGGTGGATGTCAAACCACAGTCTGAGTGGTACCAGGTCCATGAAGCAGCTCAGAATGAGGTAGCGGATCTCTCGCTTCTGGACGCTGCGATGCGGCACACCGAAGGGGCCAAAGAGGTCTACATGCTTGCTGCCGACATGGGCGGCATGGGCTTCATCGAGAACAACAAGGCGCTGTGCATGCTCTCCGTGCTGACCAGCACCCACATGCTCCAAGCAGCCAAGGAACATGGTGTCCAGGGTTACTTCTACAGTTCATCAGCCTGTGTGTACGCCGCGGACAAGCAGACCGACACCGACATCACCGCGTTGAAGGAAGCAGATGCCTATCCAGCTCAGCCCGAGGATGGCTATGGCTGGGAGAAGCTGTTCACCGAGCGGATGTGCCGCCACTTCAGGGAGGACTTCGGGATGCATACCCGGGTTGCTCGCTATCACAACGTCTATGGGCCAGAAGGCACCTGGGACGGGGGCCGGGAGAAGGCGCCAGCAGCTGTCTGCCGCAAGGTGGCCCAGTCGGTGATCAGCGGCAACCACGAGATCGAAATCTGGGGCGATGGAGAGCAGACCCGTTCCTTCATGTACATCGACGACTGCGTCAAGGGCTCCCAGATGATCCTGCACGGCGACAACGTCGAGCCGGTCAATCTGGGCTCCTCTGAGTTGGTCTCGATCAATCAGTTGGTCGACATCGTCGAGGACATCGCCGGGATCAAGAACAAGCGCAACTACATCCTTGATGCGCCACAGGGAGTTCGTGGACGCAACTCCGACAACACCATGATCCAGGAACTCTACGGCTGGGAGCCCTCGATCAGTCTGCGCGATGGCCTGGAGAAGACCTACGCCTGGATCTATGACCAGGTGAAGGCCCGCGGCTGAGACACAGCCTTCATGCGGATTCTGGTACACGACTACAGCGGTCATCCCTTTCAGGTCGAGTTGAGTCGTGCCCTCGCAGCCAGGGGGCACGACGTCACTCACTCCTACTGCGCGGCCTATGTCTCAGGAAAGGGGCATCTGACCGCTGAGCCCGGTGAAACACTGCGGTTTGAAGCCATCGGGGAGTCGGTGAACATCGACAAGATGGCCTTTGCCAAGCGCCTGGTGCAGGAAGCCGCACTTGGTGTCGAGTTGGTGCGTCAGGCAAGGCGGATCAGGCCGGACGTGGCGATCATGTCCAACGTGCCGATCCCGACCCTGATGATCTTCGCCTTCGCGATGATGATGCTGCGGCGTCCCTGGGTGCTTTGGCATCAGGACGTACAGGCGATCGCGATCAAATCCTTCGCCGGTGACAAGTTGGGCAAGGGCTTCAGGGTGGCCGCCAAGGGCATCGAGATCGGCGAACGCTGGTGCTCCCGACGAGCTGCCGCGATCGTGGTGATCGCAGATTCATTCGTCGACGTACACCAGCAATGGAAGACCGCGGACAAGGTGACGGTGATCCCGAACTGGGCGCCACTGAATGAGATCTTCCCGGTGTCGCGCTCCAATGCGTGGTCCCATGAGCAGGGCCTGGATGAGGTTCAAACGATCCTGTACTCCGGCACTCTGGGCCTCAAGCACAATCCAGAACTCCTACCCGGTCTGGCCCGCCAGGTGATCGATGCCGGTACGCCAGTGCAGCTGGTCGTGGTCAATGAGGGCCCGGCAGTTCCGGTCCTGGAAGCAGAGGCGCAGCGACTCGGCGTACCACTCAAGCGGTTGCCCTTCCAGCCCTATGAGCGGCTTCCCGAGGTGCTCGGCTCCGGTGACGTGCTCGTCGTACTGCTGGAGAAGGAGGCTGGTGCCTTCTCGGTGCCCTCGAAGACCTTGTCCTACCTGTGTGCCGGTCGGCCGATCCTGGGGTTGATGCCAGCGGAGAACCTTGCCGCCCAGTTGGTGGACCAGGTGGATGGTTGTGTGCTGCCACCGGTGGAGCAATCCCTGCCAGCCGCTGCGCAATGGGTGGCGCAGGTGTTGGCGGATCCCGAACGGGCCAAGCGGATCAGTGAACAGAGCCGGGAGCTGGCTGAGCGCGAGTTCGCCCTGGACCTTTGCGCGGACCGGTTCGAGGCGATCCTGAGCTCTGCCGCGCAGCGCTGAGGTGCACAGAGCTCACATTTTTTTGAGCCGAGCTGAGCGTGAATTCGTCCTCACATCTTGATATATGGACATAAGTCTCAAGATATGAGATTGAAGGATGCGTCAATCCAAATCTCCATCTAGTGTCTTGGTCATGTTCTCGACGATGCTCACCAAACGCCGCGCAGTGGATCACTGCCTGGTGCGCTCGTCGCTGTGTCGAATGTCCTGACCGGACAACCAGTCCTCGATTGACCCGTTTTCTGGGTCATGTACTGGTGCCCGCCTCCGCCGCCGAGGTAGCGCGGCCTTCCCATTCAGGCATTCCACAGGAGCAAATCCATGACTACTTCCACCATTTCTGGGTCGATCAAAACCGGCCCGACAGTTCCCGGGTTGATCGACCCGCGTGGTCCCCAGTTCAACGCAGTGATCACCAGCGTCGTACTGGGCGCCATCCTGGTGCTGGCCCCCGGACCGATCGGCATCGCGCTACTCGGCGTACAAGCCGGGTTGTTTGCGACTGGTGTCGTGCTGGGGGTGCAGCGCACCCCGGTCGCGGTCCTGTTCGCCCGGGTGATCCGACCCCGGCTGGCACCTCCCAGCGAGTTTGAGGATGCCCGCCCACCCCGCTTCGCCCAGGGGGTTGGCCTTGTTTTCGCCCTGGTCGGGCTGGGCGGGTACCTGTTCTCAGCCCCGCTCGTCGGTGCGGTTGCGGTGGGCTTCGCGCTCGTCGCTGCCCTACTGAACGCGATCTTCAACTTCTGCCTGGGCTGCGAGGTCTACCTCCTGCTGCGTCGCGCCGGAGTTCCCCTGCCCCTGCAAACCAACTGAACCGCAAAGCAACATCCAGTCAATCAACAACAGTTTCACCACAAGGAGAAGGAAAAAAGATGAGCCGCGAAACCACGCTCGTAACCGCAGACTGGGTCGAGGAGCACCTCAATGACCCCAAGGTCGTCCTGATTGAGGTCGACGAGGACACCGCAGCCTACGAGAAGAACCACATCACCGGAGCCATCAAGCTCGACTGGACCACTGACCTGCAGGACCAGGTCCGTCGGGACTTCGTCAACAAGGAGCAGTTCGAGGCACTGCTGTCTGAGCGCGGGGTCGCCAATGACCAGACCGTCGTGCTCTATGGCGGCAACAACAACTGGTTCGCTGCCTACGCCTACTGGTACTTCAAGCTCTACGGTCACCAGGACGTGCGCCTGCTTGATGGTGGTCGCAAGAAGTGGGAACTGGACAGCCGCCTGCTGGTCTCGGAGAAGCCAGAGCGCGCTCGCACCAACTACGTCGCCCAGGAGCAGGATCTGACCCTGCGTGCCTTCCGCGACGAGGTGGTCAATGCGATCGGCACCCAGAACCTTGTCGACGTGCGCAGCCCTGACGAGTACGCCGGCCGCCTGCTCGCTCCGGCTCACCTGCCACAGGAGCAGTCCCAGCGCGCTGGCCACATTCCCACCTCGATCAACGTCCCGTGGAGCAAGGCCGCCAACGATGATGGCACCTTCAAGAGTGACGAGGAGTTGCGCAAGATCTACGGTGAGGCCGGGTTCGTCGAGGGCAAGGACACCATCGCCCTGTGCCGCATCGGGGAGCGCTCCAGCCACACCTGGTTCGTGCTCAAGGAGTTGCTGGGCCATGAGAACGTCAAGAACTACGACGGTTCCTGGACCGAGTACGGCTCCCTCGTTGGCGTGCCCGTCGTACTTGGCGATGAGCCGGGTGTCGCCTGATGTGCGGGGCAACAGTCGGGGGTCTTTCCCTCGAAGGTGTGAACGTGCAGAAGGAGGCCGTGGTGCAGGGCCAGGTGACCCGCGCTGGAGAGCCGGTCAGCAGCGCCTATGTGCGTCTGTTGGATGGTGCCGGAGAGTTCACCGCAGAGGTGCCAACCTCGGCCACCGGCCACTTCCGGTTCTTCGCAGCACCGGGTGAATGGACCCTGCGTACCCTGGCGCCGGGTGCTGATCCGGTGGATCGCAAGGTGCAGGCAGCCATTGGCCAGGTGGCCGAGGTAGCAGTGGCGGTCTAATCCAGAAAACCGCACAAACAGCCCATGGTGGACCCATCTCGGGGGAGCCACCATGGGCTGTTTGGGTTAATTGAGCGCTGTTTGGGTAGTCTCGATGGGCAATGTTTGGAACCAGAAGCGAAACTCCGGCAGCTCCGCCGGGCGTACCAGAAGAGTTCGCGGACACCTATCGACAGGCCTATGAGCAAGCCATGGCCGGGTCGGGCCGTCCCCCTCAGGTGCCACCAGCACCCCCCGTCGTACCGATTCAACGGGATGCGCTCGAGCAGGCTGAACCCACTTTCGCGCCGGCCACGGCTGACGTGCAGGGTGTGCGGATCAGTGGTCCGCTCTTCGCTGATGCCGGGTCGAATCAATCGAATGGGTTCTGGGGCCAACTGCGCAGGTCCCCGCTTTTCGTCCCGGTTCTGGTCCTACTGGTGGTTTTCGCAATCGTGGCCAGCGCCTATCTGATTGGCTGGGCGCTGCCGGGCTCCAGTAGTGACGCCACCTCCTCGACCAGCCAACCGGTGCCCTTCGATGGGCAGGTGAGTTGGCAACATGATCTGACTGCAACTGGGGATTGCGGAGCTGGTCGCCAGGTCGCCAGAAGCGGTCCAGGAAAGGCCGTTGACCAGAAGAGCGCCACTGCCTGGATCTGCCGGGGTGATGCGACTGGCATGACGCTGATCATCCGATTGCCCCACAATCTTGAGGTCGGCCAACTGGGGCTGAGCCCCGGTACCGTTTCCAGCAAGCGAACCCGGACCCGGGCGCTGCAGGCTCAGGGCATTCAGGCGCCGGGCAATCAGATTCGCCGGGTTCGCTGGTCATTGGGTGCCACCACGATCACCCAACAGATTTCAGGTCCCCGTGCGGATCTGGGAGCGCAATCCATTCGGATCCCGCAGACCAGAGCCCGTACGGTCAAGCTGGAGATCCTGGAAATCACTCCCGGACGCCCGGCTCAGACCGTGATCAGTGAAGTTCTGATCGGAGCCGTTGACTGATCAGCCAGCCTGCTGGTCACCCTCGGTATCCTCGGCTGCCTTTTCGGCGGCTTTCTTCAGTTCTTCGTCCTGGTACGCAGACGAGCCTCGCGGTGGCCCCTTGCGGATGCACCGAGCTGGAATTCCAGCCCAGACCTCGTTTGGACCGGTGGACTGGTTGAGCACGCTGCCAGCGCCAATGATGGTGCCCTTGCCAATGGTCAGTCCCTCGCGTGGGGCCAGTACCTTGACGTCAACCCCGATCAACACGTCATCCTCGATGATCACCTTGGGCCATTCCTCCATTGGCCAGGGATCCATCGGGTAGAGCTGGCCGGTGCCGGAGTACGGCGCGATGGTCACATTGTTACCAATCTTGGTCGCTGGGTGGATGATCACACCCGCTCCACGATGCAGCAGCTGAAAATTCTTGCCGATCTCCACATTCCACGGCAGGTCGATGTAGAGGACCCAGGCCATGACCTGTCGGATGATCTTCCTGCTGGTGAGTCCCCGGCGCTTGGCGACCAGGCGTTCGGCTATGTTCATGTCATCCTGTTCCAGTTGTGACCTCGGCTGACCTTCTGCCAGCCAGCGTAGATTACCGAAAGGCGGTTGCGGTGCGGATCGCATTGATCCATAGCTACTACTCCTCAAGAGTGCCTTCTGGTGAGAACAACGTAGTCGATGCCCAATTGGCTACGTTGCGTGCCGCCGGTCACGAGGTGACCGTGATCGAACAGCAGACCGATGTGCGCCTGCGGCGGAAGTCCTATCCGCTGGAGGCGGCTCTGACTGTGGCCTCAGGTGTCGGCCCCAGCCCGCTGGCCCAACTGCGAGCCTTCCAGCCTGACGTCGTACACCTGCACAACCTGTTCCCCAACTTCGGGCGCCGCTGGTTGGCGTCGTACGACGGGCCACTGGTGGCCACGCTGCACAATTACCGACCACTGTGTGCCAAAGCCACGTTGTATCGCGACGGGCATCGTTGCACTGAGTGTCTGGACGCGGGCAATTCGCGACCCGCGGTCCGGCATCGTTGTTTCCATGATTCAGCAGTAGCCACGATCCCATCGGCAATTGCCACCAGGTTTGCCGATGATCCGGTGCTGCGTCGAGCCGATGTGCTGACCACGTTGAGTGAGGGGATGAGCGATGTCTACGCCGAGGCCGGGGTGCCCCGGGAGAAGTTGATCGTCCTGAACAACTACGTCGAACCGATCAGCGCCCAACTGCCCGGGCCGGAATCGGGGCCTGGATACTGGATCTTCGCTGGTCGGATCGAACCGGAGAAGGGCCTGAGCGAACTCATTGAAGCCTGGCCCAGGGGTGAACGGTTGTTGGTGGCAGGAGCGGTTGATCCGGAGCGCCCACTTCCTGCCCATCCAGATGTGGAGCAGTTGGGACGGGTGCCGCGCGAGGAGTTGCTCCGGCTGATGGCCGGGGCCAATGGGTTGGTCTTTCCCTCGATCTGGCTGGAGGGCCTGGCGTTGGTGTGCCTGGAGGCCCTTGCGGTGGGCACCCCGATCCTCACCTTCGCCGACATCCCGGCCGGCCGCGCCGTGACCGACCTGGGGGTTGGGCTCGCCGGTGAGCGGGACGCCGTACCAGACCTGCTTGGGCAGGCCAGAGCCCTGTTCCCGACCATTCGGGAACGCTGCCGGGAAGTCTTCGCGGCTGAGTTCACCCCACAGGCCTGGCTGGCAAACGCCGAGGACATCTACGCCGACGCCATCTCCCGCCGAGGCGGCAGTAGTTAACACGCCGAGGCGGCAGTAGTTAACAGGCCGAGGCGGCAGTAGTTAACACGCCGAGGCGGCAGTAGTTAACACGCCAAGGCGGCAGTAACTCATGTCTGTATGCACTGCGGATCGCACGCAGGTGCGGGCTGAGCGTCGTACTTTAGGAGGATTTATTGTCATACTCGGGATGGGAGGGCAATGAAAAGTGGTGTTAATTAGTGCCGCCTCGGCGGGTGACGGTGAGCCAGGTTACCTGTTAATTACTGCCGCCTCGGCCTGTTAACTACTG
>CAZRKI010000049.1:7688-16787 GCA_964600765.1 uncultured Marmoricola sp. | reverse complement strand
CTGCAGGTGAGTGGCACTGGCTTCAATGGAACCACCAATCCCGGTGACAACGGAGTTCTGGTGGGGATCGCCGAGTCCGGCGGATTGCCGGATGTGTCCACACCGGCATCAATGTCAAACTTCGCCGGGGCGGCTCTGGTGTCTCCTGCAGCGATCACCAATGGCGCCTTCTCGGTGAGCGTTACCGCCGCTACCGCCAAGCTGGATCCGACCAAGAGTTACTCGATCTACACCTGGCAGGCATATAGTCACTCAAATGTCACCCAGGACACCGAGACGCCGGTGTCAATAAACTTCGGTGCGCTGACGGATGCTCCGGCTGTTACTGCCTCAATACTCAAGTTCAATGAAACCGACGGACTGGTGGTGAATGTGGCCGGCACTCATTTCGTCGGTGAGACCAATCCTGGAGACAATGGTGTCTACGTCGGGATAGCGGAAGCAGGGGGACTCCCCAATGTTTCATCTCCAGCGGGGATGTCCGCCTTTGTGGCAACTGCATATCTGCCCAAGGCGCTGCTGAGCAGCGGTGGCTTCAGCACCAGCCTGACTGCGAACTGGGCATCCCTGACCGCAGGCAAGTCCTACGCGGTCTACACCTGGCAGGCGCACACGCACAGCAACACCAGCCAGGACACCCAGACGGTGTTGCCGATCGCATGGCCAACCCAACCGGCTGAGCCAACCGTGCCGGCGGCAACTGCCACCAATGCTCAGGTGGTCAGCAAGAAAGGCCATCTGACCATCATCGTGGCCCCGACTGCGGGGGGTGCCGCTCCTGATGGACTGGTCAGGGTCACCCTGACCAAGGGCAAGAAGAAGCGCAAGAAGGTCCGGGTGGTGGAGGGAGTGCTCGTCAACGGGACGGTCACTCTGAAGGCAGCCCGGTTGTCCAAGGGCAAGTGGCGGGCAACTGTGGCCTACTTGGGCAGTAGCACCAACGCGCCGTCGGTGACGAAGCTCGTCGTACGTGTGAAGCGGCGGTAAGTAACCCCAATGGCCGCCTCGGCGGGCTGTTGGCCAGTGATAGACATGCAGTCATGGCCAACAGCCCGCAACGACAGCGTCCGGGGTTCCTGGAGACAGAAACCTTTCACAAGGTGATGAAGCGGCTCTCAGCCGCACATGTGCTGCTCTACCGCCGCAGTAAGGGCCGGATAGGGGCCACGATGCCGGTCACCGCGACCCAGTGGCTCCCGGTCTGCCTGCTCACCCACACCGGACGGAGGAGCGGCCTGCGACGCGTAACCCCGTTGCTGTATCTGGCTGATGGGGAACGCGTCGTACTCTTTGCCGCTCAGGGCGGACTGGATCAGAACCCTCAGTGGTACCGCAACCTGGTCGCCAACCCGGATTGCCGGATCCAGACCAGGGGTCTGGAGAGGCCCATGCGCGCGCACACCGCTTCCAATCAGGAGCGCCAGGATCTTTGGCCCCGGATGAAGCGGCATTACCCCGGTTGGGCGACCTATCAATCCTGGACCACTCGGGAGATCCCGATTGTGATCTGCGTCCCCTGAGAGACCGAATAGCAAACGCCCCGCCTGAACAGACGGGGCGTTGCGTCAGGTTCAGAACCTGGGTGGTGGGCAGGGGCGGGGTCGAACCGCCGACCTTCCACTTTTCAGGCGGACGCTCGTACCAACTGAGCTACCTGCCCACTGAGGTTGGAAACCTCAGCGACCCCGACGGGACTCGAACCCGCGACCTCCGCCGTGACAGGGCGGCGCGCTAACCAACTGCGCCACGGGGCCTGGTTTGCTCACCAACTTCATGAGCCACGGAATGGTATCCCAAACCTGGGCTACTACACCAATCCGCACCCCCAACGGGATTCGAACCCGTGCTACCGCCGTGAAAGGGCGGCGTCCTAGGCCACTAGACGATGGGGGCCTGTCGCGTGATGCGACTGCATAATCATAGGGGTTGGGACGGCCAGTACAAATCGGGGGCTAGGATCTGGCCTCATCTTCGTGAGCCTGGTCAGCTAGTGGGGGTAGGCATGACGTGTGAGCAATGTGGACGCCCAGGCGTGCATGGAACTGCTTGTCTGTCCTGCGGGCATCTGATCGGTACCCCAGTCACTGCGTGGGTGTCACCAACACCAAACAAAACCAGCAACAAGACGCTCGTCATTGTCCTGGCGCTACTGGGCGCAGGCGTTTTGGGTCTGATGTCCCTGGCCGCGGTCATCCTCGGTGCCCGAACGATCCTTGACCATCCCAACCCCACCACCCTGCCAGTACCAAGCGCATCAGCCACGTCCATCGAGTCCCCTCCCACGCCGGGACAAACACTGCTGGGTGGTGAGGAATCCGGGGAGAACATCCGCCGCGATGACCAGGCCACCGAGGCTGCCTGGGTGAGTCCTACCGGCAACCTGTTCTGCGCGATTGATGGTGATCAGGTCTGGTGCTGGGCTGAACAACACACCTGGCGGATTCCCAGGTTCGGCTGTGAGACCGATTGGGGACACTCAGTTTTTCTGACCGGTGATGAGGTCGGCTATGGCTGTGCCGGTGATCCGATCTGTTTGTCCGCAACGCCGGGGATCACCGATCCTTGCGACATGGGCGTGGATCGTTGGCCACTGTGGTGGTTCAACCCAGGTGACCCAACGGCATACAGCTATGGCGAGGAAAGCGCGGCTCTGCCCTATGGGTCCAGCATCAGGGTCCGGGATCTCCAGTGCACCAGCAAGAAGACGGGGATGGATTGCGCCAATCTCGCCACTGGGCGGGGTTTCCTGATCAGCAGGGATCGACTGGTGCTGCGCTGATCGACTAACCCTCCCAAACAGCCCTCAATACGACGTCCTCGATGTGGTGGGCCCCGGCCCCGCCGCTGACCTCGCGGGGTTGCCGTTGGTGCTTTTCGACCCGCCAACCGGGCCCAAGATCAGCGGCGACCTCGTCCACCGTCAAGTAGTCAGCTGGGTCGAAGCTGTGATCCTTGGCGTGCCTGGGATCAAACTCCGCATGATGTACGACGAGCAGCGTGCCGCCAGGCGCCACGGACTCGAGCAAAGCCGCCAGTGCGTTGCTCTCGCGGTGGATCGGTAGATAGAAGGCGCTGACCAGATCGAACTCACCGGGACTGCTCTCGATCCCGGCGCAGCGCCAATCCACGTGCGCGCCATGGGCGGAAGCAGCATTGGCGGCTCGGTCAAGAGCGACCTGTGAGACATCCAGGGCAGTAACCGTCCAACCCTGCTGGGCCAACCAGATTGCGTCTGCGCCCTCGCCACAACCGACGTCGAGCGCCGTACCTGTCTGCAGGCCGGTCACTTCAGCGATGAGGGCAGCATTTGGGTCGCCGCTCCAGATCCGGTCCTCTTCGCGGTAGCGGGCATCCCAGTCCGCTGCGGAATGTTGGTGGTTCATCCCCAAAGGGTGACACACCTGGCTCAGTGGGACAGTGCAGCGGCTGGGGCCAGGACAGGCAGAGGCGCTGCGGATGTCTTGTTGGCGCCCATGAAGTCATTGGGCAGGGAGAGCCTGATGATCTTGCGCCACGCGGAGTACACCTGCTTGGGCAGGGATCCGGAGACATAGGCCAGGTCGTACTTCTCGAACAACTCCCGCACCCGGGGGGCGATCTCGCCGTATCGGTTGCTGGGCAGGTCTGGGAAGAGGTGGTGCTCGATCTGGTGAGAGAGGTTGCCAGTCATGATGTGCAGAAGTGGTGGTCCGTCGATATTGCCGGCACCGAGCATCTGGCGCAGGTACCACTCGTCCCTGGTCTCACCCTCGATCGAATCGGTCTCGAAGGTCTCCACGCCCTCTGGGAAGTGGCCGCACATGATCACCGCATGTGACCAGACATTGCGCAGCACATTGGCGGTGAAGTTGGCTGTCAGGGTGGATTTTGCAGATGGTCCGGACATCAGTGGATGGACGATGTAGTCCTTGGTGACCTGACGTCCGACCTTGCGCACGGCCTTTCGGAGGCGGGCCTTGAATGGCCCATCAATGGCCTTCCCGGAGCGCAGGTATTCACCAAGGTCAAGGTCATAGACCGTGATGCCATACTCAAAAAACAGCGCATTGAGCAGGTTCTCAAAAGGCTGCAGCAGGTGCCTGGGTTGCCAGGGCTGATCCTCATCGACACGCATGATGCCGTAACCGAGGTCATTGTCGCGACCGATCACATTGGTGTACTTGTGATGCATGTCGTTGTGGGTGCGCTTCCACTGCTCCGCAGGTGAGGCGTGATCCCACTCCCAGGTTGCGGAATGGATCTTCGGGTCGCGCATCCAGTCCCACTGACCGTGCAGCACGTTGTGCCCAATCTCCATGTTCTCCAGGATCTTGGCCACGGTCAGACCGGCGGTGCCGACCACCCAGGCCGGTTTCCATTTGCTGAACAACAACACCGCTCGACTACCGAGTTCGAGGCTGCGCTGCACCTTGATCACCCGGCGGATGTACGCCGCGTCCCGAGCTCCGCGGGTCTCGAGAACGTCGCGTCTGATCGCCTCCAGTTCGCGCCCAATCGCTTCAATATCGGCCTCGGTGAGGTGCTCGATCTGGTTGTTTGATTTTCGGGTGATGACTGTCATCTGGTCACCAGATCGAGGATCCGGTATTCCTCCTGAATCAGGCGGCCGCGGGGGCTTCGCGCTTGGGCATGGCGATTGGGGCAGGCGTCTTGTTGGTCATCCCCATGAAGTCGTTGGGCAGTGACAAACGCACGATCTTGTGCCACGCGGAGTACACCTGCTTGGGCAGGGAGCCCGTGACATAGGGGAGGTCGTACTTGTCGAACAGCGCCTTCACCTGCACCGAGATCTCTGCGTAGCGGTTGCTGGGCAGGTCGGGGTAGAGGTGGTGCTCGATCTGGAAGGACAGGTTTCCGGTCATCAGGTGCATCAACCGGGAGCCATCGATGTTGGCTGAGCCCAGCATCTGCCTGATGTACCACTCGGGCTTGGTCTCACCCTCAATCGTCTTCTTCTCGAATGTGGCCACGCCCTCGGGGAAGTGGCCGCACATGATCACCGAGTGGGTCCACAGATTGCGCACCAGGTTGGCGGTGAAGTTGGCCGAGAGGGTGTGCAGCGCAGATGGGCCGGAGAGCAGCGGATGGATCAGGTAGTCCTTCTTGGCCTGGCTGCGGATCTTGCGCAGCACCTGCTTGGCCCGGGCCCGGAACTCGGGATTTCCACGGTGCTTCTTCTTCAGGTTGCGACCCAACTGAAGGTCGTAGGCGGCGATGCCGTACTCGAAGAAGCAGGCATTGATGAAATTCCACATTGGCTGGAACAGGAAGAATGGTGACCATGGCTGGTCCTCGTCCACGCGCATGATGCCGTAGCCGAGGTCGTTGTCCTTGCCGACCACGTTGGTGTAGGTGTGATGGACCTCGTTGTGGGCATGCTTCCACTGCTCGGCTGGTGAGGCGTTGTCCCACTCCCAGGTGCGGGAGTGGATCTTCGGGTCGCGCATCCAGTCCCACTGACCGTGCATCACGTTATGGCCGATCTCCATGTTCTCCAGGATCTTGGCCAGGGACAGTCCGACTGTGCCCACGAACCAGGCAGGCGGGAAGAGTGAGAACAGCAGCACTGCGCGGGATCCGAGTTCGAGCTTGCGCTGGGTGTCGATCACCTTGCGGATATAGGCCGCATCTGACTCGCCACGGCTGTCCAGGATCTCCTGGCGGATGCGCTCCAACTCCGCGCCAATGTCCTCGATGTCCTGTGGGGTCAGGTGTGCGATCGGGTTCTCGGATTGCTTCTGGATAACGGTCATCAGGATTCCTGTGGGTAGTGGATTTCAGTGGTCAAAGGTGCAGGCGCCGGCAGCGGCGTTGATGCAGGTCTGGACACGGACGCTGTCGCCCTCGGTAACGCTGGTGATCTCGCCATTGCGCAGGTCACGGACCACGCCCTCTTTTAGAGGCAGCACGCAGGTGAAGCAGATGCCCATCCGACAACCGCTGGGCATCAGCACTCCGGCATCCTCGGCTGCTTCCAGCAGGGTGGTGGCCCCATCGACCTCGACGGTGACATCACTCCTGGCGAAAGTGACGGTGCCACCCTCGCCGGGCTCGACATAGGTGGCCTTGAACTTCTCCACCTGCAGGGGCACCCCGGACTGGTTGTGATGGCCCTGTACGGCGTCCAGCAACCCCCCGGGCCCACAGGCGAAGGTGGTGCGCTCAGCCAGGTCTGGGACCAACTCTCCCAGGGTGTTCACATCAAGTACGCCGTGCTCGTCGTCGTACCGGGCCACCAACCGGATCGCGCCAGCATCATGCAGATCCTGGAGGTTGTCGATGAAGATGGAATCCGGTTTGCTGGGGGCCACGTGAACTACCACGATGTCGAAGTCCTTGGCGCGATCGACATGGAGCACTCCCTCATCCGTGACCGGGAAGAGGTTGCGCAGGATGCCAATCACTGGGGTGATGCCGGAGCCAGCCGTGATGAAGGTGAACCGGCCGCCTTCGACAGGGAGGGTGAAATCTCCAGCGGCCTGTTCGAGATGGACCAGGGTTCCGGGCTTGCACTCGCGGACCAGGAAACTGCTCACGACGCCATCTGGCACTGCCTTGACGGTGACGCTGATCCGGTTGTCCTCGCGTGGCCCATGGGTCAGGGAGTAGGGGCGCCAGTTGCGCACTCCATCGACATCAACGCCGATCCGGACGTACTGGCCGGGGATATGACCGGCCCAATCGGCGCCGGCACGAATCACGAAGGTGGCCGCATCGGCGGTCTCCATGGTTACTTCCTCAATACGTCCGCGTAGGTCCGCGCCCTTGCGAAGCGGGTCGAACATGTCGAGGTAGTCAGCCGGCACCAGTGGGGTGGCCAGGGCTTCCGCGACGCGAGCTAGTCCTTCTTTGAGCACGCTCTCCATTTTGAGTGTTGATTGGGGCTAAAATCATGGCGACAATAGGTGAATATCTCAGCAATCTTTGTTCGCAGGAGACAAAACTTGGCAGCGCGTAGCTCGTTGGGGCTGAACCAGAAGTCGATCAAACGGCTCAATGATCGGATGCCGTTTGTATCTGATGACGTGGTTGAGGCGATCATCGAAGAGGTGCCCTACTACGCCGATGCTTTGTCCGGTCCGATGGGGCAGATCATCCGCGATGCCGTGCAGGTGGCCCTGACCGGTTTTATCACTGTCGCCTCCACCAGCACTGGTGATTCCGCTGCCCCCAGGGCCGCTGCCCTCTCGGGTGCCTACGACCTGGGCCGTGGTGAGGCGCGCAGCGGCCGTAGCGCTGAGGCGTTGTTGTCGGCCTACCGGATCGGGGCCCGGGTGTCCTGGGAGCGACTGTCGGCGGAGACCGTGCAGGCCGGTGCTGATGCTGCGGCGGTCGCAAATTTCGCTTCCCTGGTCTTCGACTACATCGATCAACTCTCCGCGGCCAGCGTCTCAGGTCATGCTGATGAGATCGCGCGTTCGGGTCAGTCCCGTGAGCGTTTGTTGCAGGGTTTGGCCGATGACCTGCTGTCCGGAACCCTGACTCCTTCGCTGGTAGAGCAGGCGACCGCTGCCGGGTGGTCGCCTCCGGTGACCTTTACCGTCGTACTGGTGCCAGAGGCGCAGGCCCGTTCGGTCCTGACCGAGTTGCGGGATGACGTACTCCGGGCGCGCACCGAGTTGGTGGAGGGCCAGGTGGTGTTGTTGGTGCCCGATGCCCATGACCGCCGCCGCGTGCAGTTGTTGCGGCAATTGCGCAACTGGTCGGTGGTCGTTGGTCCGGCCCGGCCCTGGCAGGAGGCAGCCTCTTCATTCGAACGCGCGGAACGGGTGCTGGCCCTTGGCCTTGGGCCGGACAGCGAGCAACATCTGGCCAGGCTGATCCTTGGGTCAGACCGCACGTCCCTGGTGGATCTACGGGCGAAAGTGCTGCAACCATTGGAAAAGCACACCGAATCCACCCGAGGAAAGTTGGTGGAGACCCTACGGGCCTGGTTGCTCTTCCAGGGGCGCCGGGAGGATATGGCGAAGGCACTGTTCGTGCACCCACAGACAGTGCGCTACCGAATGGGCCAGTTGCGCGAGAGTTACGGCGAGCGGTTGGAGGATCCCCAGTGGATCCTCGATCTGACTCTGGCGCTGGGGGAGGAGCCCCCTGAATGAGCAGGTCAGCTGGTAAACCAGATACCAACAGCTGAAGCCGCCGGGCACAACGTCAAAGTGAGTGCGATGTAGGCCCAGTTGACTCGATGCTCGTGCCCCGCTGCTTGTACGGCGAAGGAACTGTAGGTGGTCAATCCGCCACAAAAGCCTGCCCCGAGAAGGATCAGCGTGGCCGAGTCAGCGGTGAAGGCGATCATGCCCAGAATGAACGACCCAGTCATGTTGACCAGGAGTGTGCCCCAGTGCATTGAGGGTCGGTCCAGGGTGCGTCCGGCCAGGTATCGCAGCCCCGAACCAATACCCGCCCCAAGGGCAATCAGAGCGACATTCATCCCCATCCCCATCGCCGAGGCGGCAGTAATTAACACGCAGACCTACAGCCTTCCCCATCGCCGAGGCGGCAGTAATTAACATGCGGGGTAGCAGTGATACCCACGCTGAGGCGGCAGTAATTAACACGTGAGCAGACAGCAAGCCACAAGCCACTTGGTGAAACAAAGGAACCAAACCGGCCCAGTTCCTCGGCGGTCATTCGATACCACCCAATTCCTCAAAGGAAATCGCCTGTGTGGGCGCAACCCAGCGACCTACGAATCTGGTCAGCACAAGTGCCAGTACTGCAGTCAAGCCGAAGATGGTCATGGAGAGCATGCGATGTGAGGGGTTCAGCAAAGCGGCACCTGACATTGTCGTGAATCCGCCCAGGAATCCTGAACCCAAAAGGGTTGGCAGCCACTGCCTCCGCTGTACGACGCGCAGGTGCGGCAGGGCGGCTAGGGCGATCGCTCCGATCACGTTGATGGCCATGGTGACCAGAAGAGTGGCCTCCAGATTGGCGGTGATGGCCCAGCGCAGTACGCCGCCCAACGCACCGCCCATTGAGGCCAGGAGGAGGCCCACGCCCAGGTTGAGCCTGCTGCTGTCTGACTCCATGGGGTCATCATCCTTCATCTCCACAGGCGAGTGTCCTGCCGCCTCAGCCTGTGTTAATTACTGC
>CAZRKI010000049.1:0-7588 GCA_964600765.1 uncultured Marmoricola sp. | reverse complement strand
GCCTCGGCGAGTGTGCTGCTGCCTCAGCGAGTGTTATTTACTGCCGCCTCGGCGGGGGAGGTGGGTGCAGGCGTGCCTGAGATCACCCCTGATCAATTTCGGCCAGGGGCAAAGGTTTGGGAAAATCAAGATGTGAACGACGAGTCAAGTCAGCGCCACCGTGTGGTGGTGATCGGTTCGGGATTTGGTGGGCTCTTTGCCACCAAGACCTTGAAGCGGGCAGATGTGGACGTGACGATGGTGGCCAAAACCTCCCACCATCTCTTTCAGCCTCTTCTCTACCAGGTCACTACCGGGATCCTGTCCGAAGGCGAGATCGCCCCACCCACTCGCGAGGTCTTGGCCAAGCAGAAAAACGCGCAGGTGCTCCTCGGTGAGGTGGACGACATCGACCTGGCCAATCGCACCGTTTCCCACCATGTGCTGGGTCGGCGTACCACCACCCCATATGACTCCCTGATCGTCGCCGCCGGCGCTGGGCAGTCCTATTTCGGTCACGATGAGTTCGCCAAGTTCGCCCCGGGCATGAAGAGCATTGATGATGCCCTTGAGTTGCGTGCCCGCATCTTCGGTGCCTATGAGTACGCCGAGCTTCTCGCCGACAAGGGTGAGCCGGTTGACTACCTGATGACTTTCGTGGTGGTTGGAGCTGGGCCCACCGGCGTCGAGATGGCCGGCCAGATCGCAGAGCTGGCCCACAAGACCCTGCCCAGCAACTTCCGGGCCATTGACACCCGCACCTCCAGGGTGATCCTGGTCGATGGTGCCGACCAGGTCCTGCCCCCGTTTGGCCCCAAGCTGGGGCAGAAAACCCAACAGGCACTGGAAAAGCTCGGTGTCGAGGTCATGCTCAACACCTTGGTGACCGATGTGGATGAACGTGGTCTCACCCTTCGGCACACCGATACCGCTGAGACTGAATATGTCGAAGCGGTGACCAAGGTTTGGGCTGCCGGTGTGCAGGCCTCTCCGCTGACCAAGACCCTTGCTGAACAGACCGGTGCTGAGCTGGATCGAGCGGGGCGGATTGCGGTCAACCCGGATCTGACTCTCCCTGGACATCCCGAGGTCTTTGTCGTTGGCGACATGATCGACCTGAACAACCTGCCCGGAGTAGCCCAGGTTGCTATCCAGGGAGCCAAGTATGCAGCCAGAGAAATCAAGGGCAGATTGAAGGGCAAGGACCCGCAACAGCCCTTTGAGTACTTCGACAAGGGCTCCATGGCCACCATCTCCAGATTCAACGCGGTAGCCATGGTGGGCCGGATGCGGCTGACCGGATTATTAGCCTGGTTGATGTGGCTCGTGGTCCACCTGGTTTACATGACCGGCTTCAAGAACCAGGTGACAGCCCTGATCCGGTGGACGGTCACCTTCATTGGAAATGATCGCTCAGAGCGGGCGGTGACCATGCAGCAGATATTTGCCCGGGAGGCGATCAACAGGCTCAAGAGCGGGCCGGCCTCACTGCTTGAGGGTGAGGACAAACCGCAGGCCTCCTAGCCCGCAGTCACTCGAATCGGGATGGGCTGATCACCTCGCGTGCCCATTTCGGCATGATGAACAAGCCCTCGGTCTCGATGGTGGGTTCCCCACCGACGGGTCCCAGCTGACCTTTCACGAAGGTCTTGATGCCATCCGTGGAGTCGATCCAGGCGCTGGCCTCCAGGTCACCAAGCGGGGTCGGCTTGCGGTAATGAGTGGTCAGGTATGCGGTCATGCCGGGCCGACCACCGGCGGCGGCGGCTTCGCCCATGATCTGGTCCATGATCAGAGCGCTCACTCCGCCGTGCACCAGCGTGGGTGGACCCTCATAGACCGCATTCAGATGGAAACGAGACCAGGCCCGTCCATCATCGCTGCGTTCTGTGTGAAGGGGTACGGCGATCGGGTTGCGCATACCGACCACAGCATTGCCATAGGCGCGCACACTCCCGTCGCTATTCAATTGCACCCCGAATGAATCCGGGATCATCTCCGAACGCAACAAGGCGTCAGCTTCTGCAAGCTTGGCTCTTGCCTGGGCAACTCGCACGGGATCCACCGTGGTGCGCAGGCTGGCTTCATTGATCGAGCGCACCGCGTCCGCAAGACCGCCGTATACCTCGCGTTCCTCAGCGAGTTGCTCTTCAGTCAGGTTCACTTCGGAATAGATGTCAGCCACAACCAAATCATACCGTGTGTGACGATGTGACAGATGCGCATACGTTGTAACTAACCCGGTGTCAAATCCAGAGGCGAATTTCAGGGACCAAATCAGGGTCGGATAACCTTGGGCGGATCGCTCAGTGAGTGAAATTTCCTGGGCGAGGGCCTCTAGCTCAATTGGCAGAGCAGCGGACTTTTAATCCGCGGGTTGTGGGTTCGAGTCCCACGGGGCCTACAAATACGCTGTGAACTGCGCAAACGAGTCGCTCTGACTCCCAGTAGCGCGAAACCAAATCCGGATAACGATTGTCGCAGCAGTTGTTTACGGAACTGATCGCCCCAAATTTTCGTGGAGTGTGGGGCCGCTCACAACTGGACTAGCCCCCCGAGGTCGGCATCGTGCAGTTGCCTTGACCCCCTGGTGTGACGCCGTTTACGTTCGGGCGATCCATAGTCCAGGTTGGGTGGGCTATGGCCATTCCCAAAAGGGAAATTAATGAAGGGATACTTCTCCATGAACTCACGTTCGCGTCGCTTTGCCGCGAGCCTGGTGGCCGTAGTGGGCCTCGTCGCCGCGGGGTGTTCAACCACCCCCGGCGGTCCTGAGCCCCAGGCCCCAGTGGCGGCAATCACGGCAGTACCCACCACGGGTACCGCGCCATTGACGGTGGATTTCGGATCGGTTGGATCCAATGACCCCGATGGCACCATCTCCAGTTACTCCTGGAACTTCGGCGATGGTTCACCGCTGGCCTCTGGCCCCGGTGCCACCCACACCTACACCACCCCGAACGTTTACACCGCTACTTTGGTGGTGACCGACAACTCCGGCATGACCGGATCGGCGAATGTGTCGATCAACGTGCTTGATCCGGGATCAGGCTGTGCTGCCAACCCGGATCCGCTGGACGCCAACGGTGAGGACACCAACTGTGACGGTGTCGACGGCATTGCGGCCGCCCAGGTGTTGGTCGATGCGGCTTCCGGTAGTGACATCGGAGCCTGTGGCAACGCAGTCAAGCCCTGTGCCACCATCGCCAATGGAGTGGCCACTGCTGCCGCTTCCGGCAGGTCGATTGTTCTGGTTTCCGCTGGCGATTACGACGCCTTCGATATCAGCAATGGCATCACCCTGCGCGGTGGATACAACGACACCTTCAATGGTCGGATTGCTGCTGGTACCCGCGTGCACGGTACCTATGACGGCGCGACCAACACCAACTACGGGGTTCGCGCCAGCAGCATCACCTCGGTCACCAAGTTGGTTGACCTGAAGATCAACGCTGAGGGCAGTGCTGGAAAGGCCGCGAGTGGCGTGATCGTCAAGAACGCCAGCGCCAAGGTGGTCCTGGACAATGTGACCGCAACCGCTGGTCAGGGCCTCAACCCGACCGGTGTGTTGGCAAACAACAACTCCAAGGTAGAGATCCTTTCCTCCACGATTAGTTCAGGTACGGCACTTGGTGCTGGTTCGAGCGCGTACGGCGTCCGGGCCCTGAACGGCTCCAATGTCACGGTTAACGGTGGCACGATCACCGCTGCGGCTGGCAACAACGCCAGCGATTCAAGCGCATCCACCCCCGCAACACCACCTGCTGCATGTAGTGGCGGTAATGGCATGAATGGCAACCTGGTTACCGGAACCCTGTTGGGCTCAGTCGGTGGTTCCTCCTGCAACCCGTGGTTCACCACCACCACCAATGGTGGTAACGGCGGCAACGGTTACTTCAGTCAGGCCGGCGATCCAGGAATCGCTGGTAGCCAGGGTATCGGTGCTGCTGGCGGTAGCGGTGGTTGTGGCTCGACTCTCGGCTGTGGCACTAGTGCCGGTGGCGGCGCTGGTGGTGCTGGCGGTGCCGGTGGCGCTGCTGGAGCGGCGGGTGCCAACAACTTCGCCAGCGCTGGCGATCTCTGGGTTGGCGGCAAGGGCGGAAATGGCTACAACGGCGGTGAAGGCGGTGGCGGCGGTGGCGGTGGCGGCGGCGCGTCAGCCAGTGCCTTCGGTGGTGGCGGCGGCGCTGGTGGCGCTGGCGGTGCCAGCGGCCTGGCAGCCACTGACGGCGGAGCTGCAGGTGGCGGTTCCTTCGGTGTCTACGCCATTGACTCGACCGCTTCGCTCACCAACGTGACCGTGACTGTTGCTTCTGGCGGCAATGGCGGCAAGGGCTCCAACGGCGGCGACGGTGGCACCGGCGGCAACGGCGGCGCCGGCGGCGACAAGCAGTGCTGTGAAGCTGGTGGCGGTGGCGGCGGCGGTGCCGGCGCTGGCGGCGGCGGCGGCTCAGGTGCTGGCGGCGGTGCTGGCGGTCCCTCGATCGCAGTCCTGCACAACGGTGACGGATCGCTCACCACCACCAGTGTGGTCACCAATCTCCCTGCAGCAGCTGGCAACGGCGGCGCAGGCGGATCCGGTGGAGCCGGTGGCGTCAAGGGCGCTGTCGGAGCTGGTGGAGCTGGAACCGGCACCTTCGGCACCAACCGCAATGGCGGTACAGGTGGTGCAGCCACCAACGGTTTGGCTGGTGCCAATGGCGCGAATGGTCAGGCTGGCCAGGTGCTCCGCTACTGGGACAACGGCACTGCCACTCCCTGATAACTGAAAGCATCGGTCGGCCGGTGGTGTGTACCACCGGTCGACCGCTTTCACAGACTTCGGACCAGTTCCCCTAGGCGTCTCGTTTGACGCTGTAGGTCCGGGAAACAAATAGAGCTACTCCTCATTTCAAGACGGACTCCGGGTAGGTCGGGGCCTCGTTCACGAAGGGAATTAACAGATGAAGGTTCGAGCGCGGCGGATAGCCGCCAGCCTGATCGCGACGGTGGGTCTTGTCGCGGCTGGCTGTTCCACAACACCGGGCGGCACGCCTCCGGTGGCCGTGATGTCAGCAACGCCTGACACCGGTATTGCCCCCTTGACGGTCAGCTTCAACTCAGCTGGCTCCAATGATCCGGATGGATCGATTACCTCTTATGCGTGGGATTTTGGCGACGGGAGCACTGCTACCGGGGCGACTGCCACCCATAACTACGGTAGCGCCGGTGTCTACACCGCGAAGCTGACTGTGACCGACAACTCCGGCCTGACCGGATCGATCACCAAGCAGATCACCGCTACCTCCTCAAGCAACCTGCCTCCGACTGCGGAAGCAGATGCCACTCCCAAGAATGGCACCGCGCCCCTGGCCGTGGACTTCTCGTCAGCTGGTTCGGCTGATTCCGATGGCACCATCGCGTCGTACCACTGGGACTTCGGTGATGGCAACAGCTCCACCTCGGCAAATCCCAGCCACACCTATGCAGCAGCTGGCAACTATGTGGCATTGCTGACGGTGACTGACAATGGCGGAGCAACCGGTTCGGACTCGGTGACCATCAATGTCTCGGCCAACCAGCCACCGACTGCCGCGGCCAACGCAACTCCCAGCTCGGGCAAGGCGCCGTTGAGCGTCGCGTTCTCCTCCACTGGATCAAGTGATCCTGAGGGTGGAGCGCTCACTTACGAGTGGACCTTCGGTGACGGTGACGCTTCAACGTCAGCCAACCCGAACCACGTTTACAACGCTGTCGGTATCTACACCGCCACGCTCAAGGTGACCGATCCTGCTGGTCTGACCGACACCAAGACGGTAACCATCACAGCCAATGCCAACCAGGCGCCGGTTGCGGTTCCCAACGCCAACGTGACTGCCGGGCAGGCACCACTCACCGTCAACTTCGATGGCAGCTCTTCCTCTGATGCTGATGGCTCGATCGCCAGCTATCTGTGGGACTTCGGTGGTGGCAACACCTCCAGTGCCCAGAACCCGACCTACACCTTCGGTACCCAGGGGACGAAGGTTGTCTCCCTGACAGTCACCGATGATGATGGTGAAACTGGCACCGCCACGATCACCATCGAGGTCAGTGCACAGCCAAACGTGCCACCGACGGCAGCTGCTGCCGCGACCTCGCCCAAGACGGGTGTGGCCCCGCATGCGGTTACCTTCTCCTCGGCGGGATCCAGTGACAGCGACGGCACCATCGTGTCCTACAACTGGCAGTTCGGTGATGGTGGATCCTCCACCCAGGCAAACCCCAGCCACACCTACACGCTGGCTGGTAGCTACACCGCGACCCTGACGGTTACCGACAACGCTGGTGGTACCGCTACCGCGACCGTCACTGGCATCGAGGTTGCCCCCAACCAGGCGCCAACGGCTGCTGTTGCGGCCACACCAACCGTGGGCAAGGCGCCACTCCCAGTGGCCTTCTCCTCCGCAGGAAGCTCAGATCCTGAGGGTCAGACCCTTAGCTATGAGTGGAACTTCGGTGACGGTGGGACCTCCACTCAGGCCAACCCCAACCACACCTACGCTGCAGCGGGCACCTACACGGCAACGCTGAAGGTGACTGACACTGCTGGTGCATTTGACACCAAGCAGGTCGTGATTGAGGTAAATGCCAATGTGGCCCCAACGGCTGCGTTCTCGGCTACCCCGGCTTCGGGCCCGCGTCCGCTGCTGGTGACCCTGGATGCGTCTGCTTCGGCTGATGCTGATGGCACCATCGCGTCGTACGCCTGGGACTTCGGTGACGGCACCAATGGCACTGGCAAGAACGCGACCCATACGTTCGCAGCCAATGCCACGCCGTACACCGTCACCCTGACGGTTACCGACGATTCCGGTGCGACCGCAACCGCCACTCAGACAGTCACCGTCCACATCGACGACGATGCTGATGGGGTTTCGCCGCCGGCTGACTGCAATGACGGCAATGCCAATATCTACCCTGGTGCTGCTGATGCCCTGGATGGTGTTGACCAGAACTGTGATGGTGTCGATGGCACCCTCGCTGAGAACGTGATGGTCAACATCTCCAGTGGTTCCGACACTGCTGGTTGTGGAACGGTCGCCAACCCCTGTGCGTCGATCAGCAAGGCTGTGACCCGCGCGGGAGATACCGGCAAGACCAAGATCCTGGTCGCTGGTGGCAACTACGATGCTTTCGATCTGGCTGATGGGCTCACCGTTCGCGGTGGCTACAACGCCACGTTCAACGGCAACGGAACCGCCACCGTGGTCAATGGCAAGCTGGATGCTGGCTCCTACTACGGTGTTCGGGCCAACGGCCTAACCTCACCTGCGAAGGTCGCCAATGTCACCATCAATGCTGGTGGAGCCGCAGGTGTGGCCTCCAATGGCGTGGTCGTGACCGGTTCGTCTGCCCTGGTGACCCTCGACAACGTCAGCTCCACTGCTGGTACGGGCAACAACCCGGCTGGTGTCGTGGTTGACGGATCGAATGTCAAGGTCAAGGACTCCACCATCAACTCCGGTACTGCAACCGGTGCTGGATCCAGCGCCTACGGCATCCGCGCAATCAACAACTCCGATGTTGAGGTCGTCGACAGCTCTGTCACCGCTGCGGCTGGTGTCAATGGCGCCGACGCCACGGCGAG
>CAZRKI010000048.1:0-17181 GCA_964600765.1 uncultured Marmoricola sp. | reverse complement strand
GGTCGCGGCTCGATTACCCAACGTGCCGTCGTCGACATCGACGAGGACGCCAAGGGCCGGGTCATGCTGGTCATCTCGGAGTTGCCCTACATGGTCAACCCCGACAACCTGGCGCTGAAGATCGCCGAGTTGGCCGACTCAGGCAAGGTGCAGGGCATCGCCGATGTGCGTGATGATTCCTCCACCCGCACCGGTCAACGCCTCGTGGTGATCCTCAAGCGCGATGCGGTGGCGCGCGTCGTACTGAACAATCTGTTCAAGCACACCGAGCTGCAGACCAACTTCTCGGCCAACATGCTGGCCCTGGTCGACGGCGTACCCCGGACGCTGACCATCGACCAGTTCGTCAGCCACTGGATCACCCACCAGGTCGAGGTCATCCAGCGCCGCACCCGGTACCGGTTGCGCAAGCGTGAGGAAGAGGCGCACATCTACCGGGGCCTGGTCAAGGCCCTGGACATGCTCGACGAGGTCATCGCGCTGATCCGGCGCAGCCCGGATGTGGACCAGGCCCGCACCGGGTTGATGGATCTGCTCGACATCGACGAGATCCAGGCCAATGCCATCCTGGAGATGCAGTTGCGTCGGCTGGCAGCTCTGGAGCGCCAGAAGATCATGGATCGCCTTGCCGAACTGGAAGAGATTATCGCTGACCTCAAGGACATCCTGGCCAGCGAAACCCGGCAACGTTCGATCATCTCCGAGGAACTCGCCGAGATTGTCGCCAAGCACGGAGTGCCGCGGCGCAGCCAGATCATCCCGGCCGATGGTGACCTGTCCATGGAGGACCTGATCCCGGACAAGGACCTGGTCGTCTCGATCACCCGTGGTGGCTATGCCAAGCGGACCCTCGCCTCGGAGTACCGCACCCAGAAGCGGGGTGGCAAGGGGGTCCGTGGTGCCAGCCTGCGTGGTGATGATGTCGTCGAGCACTTCATCGCGACCAGCAACCATCACTGGCTGTTGTTCTTCACCACTGCCGGTCGGGTTTACCGGACCAAGGCCTACAACCTGCCCGAGGCGTCCCGCGATGCCAAGGGTGGTCACGTGGCCGGGTTGTTGAGCTTCCAACCCGACGAGCAGATCGCCCAGGTGTTGGCGATCCGCGACTACGAGCAGGCGCCGTACCTGGTGCTGGCCACCCGCAGTGGCCTGGTGAAGAAGACCCGATTGGCGGAGTACAACTCACCGCGGCAGTCCGGGGTGATCGCGATCAACTTCCGTGATCCCGATGATGAACTGATTGGCGCCGAGCTGGTGGATGCCGAGGATGACATCCTGCTGGTGTCCCGTAAGGGGCAGGCGATCCGGTTCACTGCGGATGACTCGCAACTGAGGCCGATGGGTCGGGCCACCTCTGGGGTGACCGGGATGAAGTTCCGGGATGGGGACTCCATGTTGTCGATGTCGGTGATTCGGGCCGGAGCCGAGGAGCTTGCCTCCGATGAGGAGCAGTTCGTCTTCACCATCACCGATGGTGGTTTCGCCAAGCGCAGCCGGATCAGCGAGTACCGGACCCAGTCGCGCGGTGGGCTCGGCGTACGCGCGATGGCCCTGGCCAATGAGGACCGTGGCGGTCTGGTGGGCGCCTTCATCGTGGTTGAGGGAGACGAGATCCTTTCGATCACCTCAAATGGGCAGGTGGTGCGCAGCCCGATCAATGCCGACTTCCGGGTGACCGGCCGCTCCACCATGGGCGTGAAGTTCGTGACGCCCAAGAAGGGTGATTCGGTCGCGGTGGTGGCCCGCAGCGTCGAGCGTGATGATGAAGAGGATGAGGACGCCGCGGAGACTGAGCCCGGCGCTGACGAATCACACGCGGATTCGGCCGAGGTTGCGGGTGAGACAATCGAGCCTGACACCGAGGGTGCACAGGAGTAGAGATGGCCAAGTCGAAGAAATCACCGCCCAAGCCGCTGGTACCCCCGCGGGACCTGAAGGGGCCCGCCGCGGGTACCCCACCCAATAGCGGAACTGAGCCGAATGGCACCAGCCGCAAGCCGACCCAACCGGTGCCAGCCACCCCGGTTGGGAAGGCCGGTACTCCGGCCGGGAAATCTGGCCCGGGGACACCTGGGGCGGCGACAGCTGCTGGTGGGTCGACGGCTGGTGGGTCGACCTCGAAATCAGACTCCGGCGCCGCGGCTGCCAAGAAGTCCGCGGCACCCCAAAGCGCTGCCAGCAGCGCGGCGAAGTCAGCTGCCAAGCAAGCGGCGGGCCCTCAGAGTGCTGCCAGCGGCGTGGCGAAGTCAGCTGCCAAGCAAGCGGCGGGCCCTCAGGGTGCTGCTAGCGGCGTGGCGAAGTCAGCTGCCAAGCAGGCTGCGGGCCCTCAGAGTGCTGCCAGCGGCGTGGCGAAGTCAGCTGCCAAGCAGGCGGCGGCTACCGGAGCCGAGGCCAAGTCAGCGCCTGCTGCAAAGGACGTTGGGAAACAATCAAGTCCGACCAAGTCAGCGACGCCTGCGCCCAGTCGGCCCACCGACCCAGCCCGACCTACCGCTCCTGCTCGGCCCGTCGCGCAATCTGCGCCAGTAGCGGCCAAGTCCACGAGTACAGCAACTGGGAAATCAGCTGGCCCTGGTTCGACCCAGCCCGCGACGTCTGGCGACGTCGTACCCAAGCGGCAACGGATTGCTCGGCTCCGTCTGGTCCAGATCGAACCCTGGTCGGTGATGAAGACTTCGTTCGTGCTGTCCATTGCGCTGGGGATCATCCAGATCGTCGCAGTCGCGATCATCTGGTTTGTGCTCGGTCAAGCCGGCGTCTTCGACTCCATCAACGCGATGCTGCAGGACGTCATCGGTGGCGAGGGCCAGACCTTCGACATCACCACCTACTTCGGCACCTCCCGGGTGGTCGGCTTCACCATGCTCGCGGCGGTGCTGAACGTCGTACTGCTGACAGCCCTGTCCACCCTGGGTGCCTTCCTCTACAACCTGGCCGCGACCCTGCTCGGTGGGGTTGAGGTGACCTGGGCTGAGGATCGCTGAGTTTTGAAGTCCGGTTTCCCACGGGCCCGTGGGAATCTGCCACGTTCAACGGGTTGTACCCCATTGAACGTGGCAGTTTTCCGTTGAGGGTCTTGCCCGCAAGCCATCCACAGGCGACGCTTTTCCACAGAAATCCAGTACCTCTTTCGTGACCTGTCCGTTCGGTGCAGAGTACGACGCCATGGAAGACCTCTTTACTCTGCGATCCAGCGGCATCTTCTTGCGCCGAGAGGCCATCGCGTCTCTCTACAATGACAAGCAACTGGCTCGAGCCCGGAACTCTGGATTGGTCACCAGGATCCGACACGGGGCATACCTGCCCACTGCCACCTGGACCAATCTGGACGAAGTAGGCCGACATCTGGCCAGGGCTGAGGCGATCGCGGCAACGCACGGCACTCGAGTGGCGTTCTGCAACCAAACGGCAGCCCTGATCCATGGCTTTGATCTGTACAACGTCGATCTTCGCAATGTTCACGTGCACCTGCTGGGGTCGGGCAGTGGGCGAACTGAATCTGGCATCACCTATCACCAGGCACCACCACCACTTACTGATTTGAGAGAGTGGAGGGGCAGCCTGGTCTGTCCCCCAGCGCAGAGCGCAATGGAGTTGGCCGCCACTTTGAACGTGGAGAGCAGCCTCGTCGTTCTCGACTCAGCTCTGCGCCATCCGGAGGTCTCGCTGGATCATCTCCACAAGCTCTTCGATGCCTTCCGGTATCGAGCTGGACACACGCATCTTCAGATCGCAATCAGGTTGATCCGGCCCGGCTCAGAATCGGTTGGCGAGTCTCGAAGTCGATATCTGTTTTGGTCCCAACACATTCCGGCACCTCAATTGCAGGTCGAAATCCGAGATGACCAGGGCAACCTTCTGGGGATACTCGACTTCCTCTGGCCCGAACACGGTGTTGCTGGCGAGTTCGATGGGCGGGTCAAGTATTCAAGGCTGCTCCGCCCCGGTGAAGGCCCGAGTGATGCAGTCTTCAGGGAGAAGCAGCGTGAGGATCGCATCCGGGAGGCGACGGGTTACTTGTTCTTCCGGATGGTGTACGACGACCTGGCTCACCCCAGGCGTACGGCGGACCGGCTGCGCGAAACGCTTGAGCGTGGCCGCAAGTTGCGGCGTACCTGGGCTTGACGTTCAACGGAAAACTGTCACGTTCAACGGGTTGTACCCCATTGAACGTGACAATTTCCCACGGGCCCATGGGAAACCGACCCCCCCAGCCTCACAACTCGCTCTGGTACGAACCCCGGGAGTCGTGGTCGTACTCGGTGAACATGGTGTTCATGCCGGTCTTGGCACCCATCCAGCGGCGCAGGCGCTGGGGCATCAGACTCCATTGCACCGAGGAGACTGCCAGCGAGGCGGGAACCGTGGCCACGGGCTTGTACTTGCTCGCCATTGCCACGACTGCTTCGGCCACCTGTTCGGGCGCGATCGGGGGGGAGAGCTTGGGGGGAGTGGTCCCCTCGATCAGACGGGTCGAAGTGAAGGCAGGCATCACCGCGCCGACTCGGATCCGGGGTGCCAGCTCGACATCCAGCGCCTCGCTCAACGCGAGGACACCGGCCTTGGTGGCGGAGTACACCGCTGATCCCGGCGTCGGAATCCGCCCGGCCAGGGAGGCGATGTTGATGATGGTGCCGCCGTCACTGAGTCGGGATGCCGCCTCGTGACAACCCAGGATCACCCCGCGCAGGTTGACGTCGAGTTGGCGCAACTGCGAACTGATCGGGGTCTCAAGCATCCGACCAATCACCATGATCCCGGCATTGTTGACCAGCACATCGATACGACCCAGCTCAGCCTCCACAGTGGAGAAGAAGCTGGCGAAGGAGTTCGGCGCGTCCGGGTCCAGGCAACTGACATCCAGGGGCAGCCCCAGCCCGTCGTACGCCACCGCGCTCGCGCCAGCGAGTTCGCCATCAAGGTCACCAACCGCGACCCGGGCACCGGCCGCAGCGAAGGCCCGGGCAGTGGCTTCGCCGATGCCCTGGGCGCCACCGGTGATCGCCACCACCCTGCCGGTGAGGTCGGGGGTGTTCATGCGCGGCGGCCCTCACGCGCATAGGCCTTCAGTGCGATCGGATGCATCCGGAGCTTGCCCGGCAGGCGTCGATAGAGCGGATCCAGCGCCCTGACCCCACGCGCGAACAACTGATAACGCTTCTCCTGGCCCTCACTCCAGGGCAAGTCCAGCAGTACTCGGGCCCGCGGTGGTAGACCGCCGATCGTGATGAAGGCGCTGTAGGTGTTGATCGGCCAGGCCACCACGGTCCACACCGGAGCGGGGATCTGCTTGGGCCGCGGCCACCCCTTGGTGGCATAACCCACGCCGTACTTTGCTGTGCGATGCGATACCAACTTCTCCTCCAGCGCCTCCTCCCAGTAGGCCTCGAACTCATCAAGGTTGGTCGGGGTGCCGCGCGAGGAGACGCCGTACCGCTCGAACCAGGTGATCGACTCCTTGATGATCTGCTCCTTGTCCTCCCGCGTGAGCGGCCGGATGAAGGTGTCGGCGGCGACCATCATGTGCTCCACGAAGGTGGCGTGCGCCCAGTAGTAGGTCATCGGATTCAGCGCACTGTACGGCGTGCCATCGGCCATCCTGCCCTTGATGTGCTTGTGGAAGTCACGCACCGTCCGCCCGCTGCCATGACCGTCGGCCCCGTACACGGTGTTGAAGATCGGTGGGATGCTGCGCTTGAGCCGGGCCAGGGTTTCGGCAAACCACACCGAATGCTCCTCCACGCCCTGGCCGAGCGAGGGCAGCATGTTCTGCAGCACTGGCGCCCGCGGACCCAGGAAGAGCATCCGGCCATCGGCGAAGAACTCCCAGGTCAGCGAATCCGGACCCAGGGGCAGGCCACCCTCGGGTACGTCGGCATTGGCGGTGCTGATGGTGTCCGGTGACAAAGTCATGCGCCGATGATACTTTTGAACGACTTTGATTCATAGTCTCATTTTGGGAGTGCTCATGACCGCAACAGTCGAGAAGAGCGGACTGACCCCCACTGGCCCCCGCTTCGGGTTGGCCGAGCTGATCCGGATGCGCACCCAACCGATCGTGCGCAATGACCTGATGCGGGACAGATACGGCGAGGTCATCCGGATGAAGGTCTTCGGGGTGGAGATGTACCCCTGCTACGGCCTTGACGCCGCCGAGCAGGTGCTGATCAACCGGGACCGGGAGTTCGCCGCTGGCCCGGCCTGGGGCCATTTCATCGGCCCCTTCTTCCGACGTGGCCTGTTGCTGCTGGACTTCGAGGAGCACCTGCGCCACCGGCGGATCCTGCAGGCCGCTTTCGCCAATCAGGCGCTGCGTCGCTACCACGAGTTGATGCTGCCGCATCTCAAACGTGGGATGGCTCATTGGGATCAGGTACCCGACCCCCGGATGAATGAGCTGTTCAAGAAGCTCACCCTGGATCTTGCCCTGGAGATCTTCGTGGGCATCGACCTACCCCAGGCAGAGCAGGACCGGATCAACAAGGCCTTCATCAATGCGGTCCGGGCCGGCACCTCGGTGATCCGGGCCAATGTGCCCTTCACCCCATGGGCCAGAGGGCTGGCTGCTCGCAAGGAGTTGGAGGAGTTCTTCTACACCCACCTGCCGGAGAAGCGGCGTACTGGAGGGGATGACCTGTTCGCCCAGTTGTGCCAGGCCCAGAGTGAGGACGGTCATCAGTTCAGCGACGAGGACATCGTCAACCACATGATCTTTACCCTGATGGCAGCCCACGACACCAGCACCATCACCATGACCGCGATGGCCTACTATCTGGCCAAGTACCCCGAGTGGCAAGAGCGCGCCCGCGAGGAAGCCATCAACAACGACAACGACTACGACACCAACCAGAAACTCGATGTGCTGACCCGGGTGATGTATGAATCGATCCGGCTGTGCTCACCGGTGCCCTCGATCCCCCGGATGGCGTTGCGTGACACCACCATCAACGGCTACCGGATTCGCAAGGGCTCCTTCGTGACCGTGTCGCCGTACTACAACCACCACGACTCGCGGGTCTGGAAGAACGCCGAGGACTTCGACCCCGATCGGTTCACCGAGGAGCGGGCAGAGGACAAGGTGCACCGGATGGCCTTCGAGGGCTTTGGTGGTGGCGTCCACAAGTGCATCGGGATGCACTTCGCCCGCACCCAGGTGCGCGCGATTTTCCAGGAGTTGCTGCGTACCTACGAGTGGTCGGTGCCGGCTGACTACACCTGGCCGCTGGATCTGGTGGCACTGCCCTTCCCCAGGGATCGGCTGCCAGTCACCCTGAAGAGGCTGGGATGAGCGCCGCGATCCTGGATGCAGCGCAGCAGGTCTTCGAAACCTACGGCGCCCGCCGGGCCAACCTGGAGGATGTCGCCCGGGCGGCCGGGATCTCCAAGAGCACCCTGTACCGGGCCTACCAGACCAAGGACCAATTGCTGGACGCCGTACTGTCGAGGCAACTGCTGGACTTCTTCATCAAGCTCGATGAGGTTGCCTCCGGGCTGCCGCCGCGCGAGGCGGTGGTGGCGTGTTTCACCAGGGGCTTGGCGCTGACCCGGGAGATCCCACTACTGGCCAAGCTCTTCGAGGCCGAACCGGAGACCATCACCCGGGCCGATGCGGAGCGCTCCCACAACGCGCTGTTGTTGCGTTCGACAGAGCAGGCCGTCCGCACCCTGCGCCGTGCCGGTGCCACGATGCCGGAGGGTGAGTTGATCACGGTCACCGAGTTGATGTTGCGGTTGGCCTACACCTACATGATCAGCCCCAATGGTCACCTGGACATGAACGATGAGCGGGTCGCCCGGGAGTTCGCCCGGACCTATCTGGCGCCGCTGGTCTACTGAGGCACTGCGGTTCAGTTCTGGGAGGGATCCATCGGCCGGGTCGCATGCCAGGCCTGGGTGCCGGGCTGTCGGGCGAGTACGTCGCGGCGCAGGTGGGATGAATCAGCCAGGAAGACATCGGTACTGAAACCGGGCAACAGGTACCAGGCCAGTTCTTCCAGTTCGGCCTCCAGCTGACCCGAGCCCCACCCGGCGTACCCGGCGAAAATGCGCAGATTGGCCAGACCGGTGCCGATCAACTCCGGTGGCGTGTCCAACTCGATCATGCCCAGGCTGTCGGTGACCGGGGCAAAGCCGATTGGTGGGATCTGTGGGTCAGCGGCCTGGCCGATCGCCAGGGCAGCATTTGGCTCACAGGGCCCACCGGCAAAGAGGGTCTGGGGCTCGGTGACCTTCTCCTCCCAACCCTCCAACGCATGTCCGACCCGGATCGGCGTGGGTCGATTGAGCACCACCCCCAGGGCACCATCGGGGTTCACCTCCAGCAGCAACACCACGGTGCCGGCGAAGTTGGGATCCGTCATCTCGGGGCTGGCGACCAGGAGCATGCCGGCGGCGGGGGTGCGCATGAGTTCATCATGCCAACAAGTTGTGCTTGGTGCCCATGGATCAGTAGCAGCCGGTCGGACGCAGTACCCCGACCCCGCTGGAGTGGATGCCGGGGGTGATCCGCACGGTGGAGTCGTTGATCTGGCCGGGGGCGCCGTACATCTCGAAGTTGAAGGTGAGGGTCTCGCCGGGCTTGAGCTTGATATTGGTCATCAGCACGCGCTGGGTGCCGAGGTTGGTCTGGTAGGCCCCGGTCTCGCGGCCGTTGATGAACATCCGGCCGATATTCCCGCCGGGCGGTGACATCACGGTCAGGGTGGTTGAGATGACCCCCGGTGGCAGGTGCTCGTGTGGGCCGACGATGCTGGGGGTCAGTTTGCTGACGTCCTTGGGCACGGTCGACTTGAACTCCGCGGTGAGATTGACCTGTTGCTGCCCCTTGCGGTCACAGGCCACCGGCGTGGTGGTGGCGGAATACTCGAGGTAGTACTCCAACTTCGAGGCGGTCGCGTTGTTGAGGAAGAGGCTGTACTGCGGTGCCTTGGGTTGGCGGGCTGAAATATCGCCGCCGATGCGGGTGGTGGTCAACAACGCCTGCATCTGAGGGTCCTTGACCCACAACCGGATCCGGGATTCATCCAGGCCCTGCAACAGTCCACTGGCGAAGGCTGCCGGGCTGCTCAGGTCGTGGGTGATCTGCTTCATCGCCTGCCCGGCGACGTCGGTGAAGACCTTGTCCTGTTCATTGGTGTCGGCGATCTTCAGGTACACCTCATTGAGCAGCACCGAGGTTGCATTGCTCGCATTGACGGTGAGCCCGTGTGAGGAAACCGGGCGCAGCCCCTTCATCAGATAACTCATCGCCACCGTGTCCACGCTGAGTACGCCGTCGACCGGGGGCTGTTTGCGCGCCCAGGCTCCAGCCAGGTTGGCGCTGGACTGGGGTACGTCGGGCAGCATGTTGGTGTCCTGGGGGTAGGTCACCGGTTTGATCGAGAAGATGTTCTTCTGCTCTGCTGTGATCTTCCCGAAGGGCTTGTCGGTGTGCGGCCCGAAGGGTTGTTCCTCGGTCTGGGCAACGAAGTCGAGTTTCCCGTTGGCGATGGTGAGCACCCCGAAGGAGCCGGGCATGCCACCCAGGGAACGGATCTCGGCGTTGGTCTCGAAGGAAACCAGGAGCCGATGGGTGCCCTTGTCGAAGAGCCAGGGCAGCACCTTGGCGGTGACGAAGGCACCCTGGGCAGACCCGGTGATCTTGGTGAAGCCACCCTGGGCGGCCACCACTGGCCCCCGCAGCATCGGCAACAATCCACGCGGGTCGATGGCCTGCACCTTGGCGCCGATCTGCTGGGCCTCAGTGCTTGCCTTCTCCAACTCAGGTGCCAACTGGGCCAATGGGGTCACGTTGACCCGACCATTGCGGGGGGCCAGCTTCTTGGGATCAACGGTCCTGGCGGCCTTGATCGCGGTGGGCAGGACCTGATCCCCAAGTGAGTCCGCAGAAGCAGCAACCAGGCGTACGGCGCGGATGTCATCGCCCACGATCGGCATTCGCGCTGCCACCGCCCAGAGTGGCCCGGAGGTATGCCGATGGGCAGATTCAGCGCTCTTCGCGGCGGCGTCGGCGGCAGTAGCAGCGCCGCCCGAATCGCCCTTCGCGATCAGGGCCGGGATCTGTTGGCCGTGGTTGTAGAAGGCCAGGAGTTCGCGCCGGGCCCGGAAGGCGTCGAAGAGCAACCAGATGCCGGCGAGGATCACCAGTACCGAGGCGATATTGAGCACCATGGTGAGGCGGCGCATCGCCTTGGACCGTTTGCGACGGGAGTTGAAAATGGTCCGCTTGCGGCGACTGGCGCGGCGCGATCCGGCGGACTCTGACATGGGTGCAATGGTAGCGACTCTCACATTGACCCTGATGCTGGCCGATCGTAGCCTGCAAAGGTGAGTGTCGATGTGAATACAAGCCTTGGTGACCTGATCATTGAAGACCCCCGCCGCAGTCGGGTGTTGGAGACATTCGGCCTGGATTACTGCTGCAATGGTCACCGCTCACTCACCGACGCAGTCGCCGAAACCGACCTCGATCTGGGGGATGTCGCTGCGGCCCTGGACCTCCCCGATGCGCCCGAGTCAACGGTCGCCCTACCGGCGGAGAATGCTGCCCTGGCACACGACATCGTCGACACCCATCACGCCTACATGTGGGCCGAGATGCCACGACTGAAGGCCCTGGTCGACAAGGTGTACGGCGTGCACGGCGACCGGCACCCCGAGCTTGCCGGGGTTGCTGCGGCGTACACGAAGGCGGTGACCGCGCTGGATCCGCACATGACCACCGAGGAGCGGGTGGTCTTCCCCGCGATCACCCGGATGGAGAAGACCCAGGCCGCGGGGGAGTCACTGAGTGGTCAGATCGATGAGCTGCGGGCCGAGCACGAGGCTGTGGGCGAACTGCTCAAGGAGATCCGCACCCTGACCAGCGACTTTGCAGTGCCCGCCGACGCCTGCGCGTCGTACCAGATGATGTTGAAGGGCCTGGAGGAGATGGAACTGGACCTGCACGAGCACATCCACAAGGAGAACAACGTGCTCTTCCCGCGGGTGCTGGAGTTGCAGGCGCAACTGGGCGGATGACCCAACCGGCACTTTTCAAAAGAACTGTTCGTGGAGCCCCAGGACCAATCCGTTGGTTATCTGGGTCCAGACCTCAGGGGGTCTGAACCCGGTAGGTGTGGATCCGGGTGCCACCCCATTTGAACGTGGATTTGGGTATCAGACAATGATTTGAGAGCGGCCTGTTGCTGAGCACGAAACTGAGCCGAATCCTCCGGGTCACCTCACAAGGGTCAGCGACTACCTGGATCACATCCCGGGACGGATTGCTGAACGTCGGATCTGCCGGGTCCTCGGTGAAGTCCATCCGGATGTAACTGGCTCCGCGATTCCAGTACTCCTCATTCCGTCTGGTTGGATCAAGGAGTTCCCAATTCTTGGCTACCGGCCCGGTCACCTGGAAGCCAGTGAGTGTCGGGGCCCCATTGGCGACCATCAAGGAATTGGTGTTCGGGTCATTGGATACCAGCCACCCGGACTCCGCCCGGGCCACCTTTGACATCCTCTGCACCTCGCGGGCCCCCTTTGAATCCCGCAGGTCACCCAGGCCGAGGATGACCGGGTTGACCGTGGCCGCGAGCAGTCCCAGGACAACCGCCAGCGCGGTGGTTGGTGCCCAGTGATCCGGCCAGCGAGTGATCACCAACACGGCAATGGCGGTAACCACGGCGCTGAGCCATATTTGCGGCGCAGTCAGGTCAGTGAAGTACCTCTGCAGGTCACTGACGCCATAAGCGGTGATCAGGAAACAGCCCAGGGCAGCAACGGCCGCCACTTGCCAGCGCCTGGCCTGCTCAAGTTGGCTGAGCACCAGGCAGAGCAGGATCGCGGCCAGATAGCCGATTGTCTCTGCCGATCGAACCGGCATCACAACTGCCAGGAAGGGGATCCTGGCTCCCACGCTGCCCCAATCGAGCATGATCCAACTGGTCCACAGCACCGCGAACCCGGCGAGCACACCGGTGACCCATTTCTGTTCCCTGGGCAGCGTGGAACGGCGAAACAGCCAGATCAGCAGCACCCAGACCAGGATGAAGGAATACGCCGTGGCGATCTCACTCCGATTGGTCACGGCTGGGTCTGGATCATGGAGCCAAGTGGTCCACGGCAATCCCGGTGCGGAGAAGATCTGCCCCGGTGACATGGCTTCACCAGTCGATCGCCTCAACCCGGGGTAAACCGTGGCCAGTTCTGAGCGCAGATCGCCGAGATTCTCCAGCATCGTGGCCCCGAACAAGAAGATCGATGAGCAGGCACCCATGGCCAGAGTGGCGAATCCGGCTCGCCACCTCGGACCGGTGGCCAGCAGGAATGCAGCGGTTGCGGCCACCAGTGGGATCCCAATGGTCAGGCCCCAGGGGACGTAATAGGTGCCAAGCCGGGCGATCGCTCCACCAGCAATCACGGCGTACAGAATGAACAACCACCAGGAGCGGCGTTCGAATCTGTCCCTCGCCAGAATCAACAGGTAGCTACCGGTCACCGCAAAGGCCAGCACGCGGATTGGCATGAACGACCACCACAGCGAGGCCGGGGCCAGCAGGGTGAGCACCACCCCGAGCCAGGACATCGACCTGTTGGCCCCGAACTGACGCAGGAGGGGTGGCAGGAACAGCAGCAACAGCAGGATTGGGAACGCCCGGAACGCGGCGAACAGCATGGCGTCGGGGAGGAATGGTCCGAGCCGGAGGAGGTTCCCCTCAAGGAACAGGATCGACTCGAACACTCCTCCAGAAGAGGTCTGATAGATCAGATCGGGTCCGTGTGACAGGAGTGATGCGGTGGATTTCCCGTGGGCCAGAACACTCAATTCAATGGGAGCTGCAGTCAGGTACTCATCACTGCGGATTGGTAGTGGGGTACCGAACATCAACCCCTTGGGGTGGGCGCCGCGAAGTACTGCGATCCCGATCGAGGAGGTTGATGCGCCAATCAGGGAGACCAGGGCATACCCGATCAGGGGCAGGATCACTTCAAGTCGGTCAGCCCAGGTGGCAAGTATGCGAGGTTTAGGATGATCGAGCTCGGGAGTTGCGGGGGATTTGCGGATCTGGGGCATTGTCGAATCCGGTTGAAGAGTCCTGGAAGCAATTGGGTGATCCGGCTGCCGGGTGAGCGTACCGGTGACTGAGCGGTGCTGGCGACGAAAGAATACATTTCCACAGGCCCTGTCAGGGAGCCGGTCCGGGTGTCACCATCAGTGGATGAGTTCGGACAGCGGGGCGGATTCCGCAACACCTGGACATGCTCGTGCGGCGCTCACCTTTGGTGAGTACGCCGCGAGCTACCTGACCGATCGGGTGCTGCGTCCCAAGACGGTGCGCAACTATGAGTCGTTGTTGGCGACCAGATTGTTGCCTGCCTTTGCGGAGCAACCGTTGGGGGAGATCACCCTGACCCGGATAAAGGCGTGGCGGGCTGGTTTGGACCCGGAGTTGGAGGCGAGCAACGCGGCGGCGTACCGGTTGCTGCGCTCGATCCTGCAGGCGGCGGTGGAGGAGGAGTTGCTTGAGCGAGCACCCCCACCGATCCGGGGAGCCAGTAACGCGCCGGTACGTCGTACCGCGGTGCCGGCCAGTTATGCGGAGCTGGCCACGATCGCCGAGGAAATGCCGGAGCGATTGCGGTTGTTCATCGTGATCGCAGCATTCGTGGGGCTGCGGCAGGGGGAGTTGCTTGAGTTGCGCCGGTTCGACTGTGTCGTGGGGGCCGGGCAGATCCAGGTACGTCGCAAGATCGACAAGGATCCCAACCCAACTGCTCAGGGGGCCTGTCCTGATTGTGGGCGGGTGATCAGCCGGCCCAAGACCAGGAGCGGAGTGCGTACGGTGCATTTGCCCCCACCCTTCATTCCGCTCCTTGAGGAGCACCTGGTCAGTCATGCGGCTCCCGGGCCCAGGGGGTTGTTGTTTCCGGGGGAGCGCACCGATCACATGAGTGTTCGCTTTCTGATGAAGCACTATCGTCCGGCCCGGGAGGCGGCGGGCCGGCCGGACCTGACCATCCACCACCTACGGCACACGGCCCTGACCATTGCCGGCCAGCATGGAGCAACGGCAGCGGAGTTGCAGATGCGCGCCGGGCACGCCTCCCAAACCGCGATGGCGATCTATCAGCACGCCAATCTAGAGCGCGACCGGGCGTTGGCGGAGAAGATCGGGGCCAGCTACCTGGAGTGGCTGGGTGGGTTGGTGGCAGAGGGATGATCTGCGCTGAGCCCTGTGTATATCGCCGTTTTCCCGGGACGGTTCGTGGCGGAAGTTCGTGGAAGGCACGGCATCGCAGCCTCTTGGCACTTGTATCGTGTATCGATACGCGATACGATAGATCGCAAGGTTTTCAGCTTCCGGCACAAGGGGCTTGAGAGGCTCTACCGCGATGGCACGAAGAAGGGAGTGCAGGCCTCTCACGTGCCGAAACTACTCCGGATCCTGTCGGTGCTGGACGTCGCGCAATCAGTGGAGGATCTCTCACTTCCCGGATTTCGGACCCACCCACTGAAGGGCGATTTGGCAGGGTACTCGTCGATCTGGGTGAGTGGGAACTGGCGGTTGACTTTCAGATTCGTGGGCACGGACGTGGAACTCATCGACTACCAGGACTATCACTGAGCAGGAGGCAATGAAGATGGCGATGAAGACCCCCGTACACCCCGGCGAGATCCTGCGCGAGGATGTGCTGGCTGAACTGAATCTGGGTGTCAGTGAGGCTGCGTCTCGGCTGGGGGTGTCGAGGGTGGCGCTTAGCCGAGTCCTGCACGGCCACGCCCGGATCAGCCCGACTCTCGCGATCCGCCTGGAGGAGGCCGGAGCAAGTACTGCACGCACCTGGCTGGCGCTCCAGTCCGCCTACGATCTTGCCGCCGAGCGTGCCTCCGGGACTCCCAAGGTCCGCCCCCTCATCGAGGTGGTCTGACGCCTGTCCGAGTCTGAGAATCAGGTCAGGACCGTTGGCCTGACGGTTGCCTGGGAAGTGGTCTTTGGCGACAACACGCACCGCACCGTTCGGGCGGAAACGGGTTACCCGGCGTTGATGAACGCACGTGCGGCTGCCATCGCATCACGCGCGTCACCATCACGAATGGCTTCGGCCGGCGGCAGTGAGTGCGACGTCGTTGCCGACGATGTCGAGGAAGGTCCAGCAGGTTGCCGAGTGAGAGTGGCCGATTCCAAGAAACTACGGCGACTTCGAGGCCCATACGTCACCGGACGATCGCGCTCTGGAGCCGGTCTAAGTGCTCATTAGCTTCCTCGATGAGCATGGCAGGCCCGTCCTTGCGGCACAGCGGGATCATCCTGCTCAGGCGCTGGCGATCCTTCCGGTCCAGCGGTGAGTCGCGCAGATCCCGGGCGGCGATCAGTGAAGCCAGGATGACGAAGTCGACACAGTGACGAGATGCCGCCCAGCCACCGCCGAGGTTGACTCAGGCGGCGGCCTTGCCGACGAGGGCGCCAACGAGGTTGGGCCGAAGGATGGTGCCGCGACGGCCTTCGACGATGACCTCGACCGCTTCCGTGCGCCTGAGAGCCTGGGTCGTACCCGGGGATGAGGCGGTCGGTGCTCCTCCGACGCCGTGCAACTTCGCGGCTCGCTCACCGATTCCTTCGGGGATGAGGACGTCCACCCGGGCGAGACCGTTGAGCCACCGATGCTGGTGGCCATCGCCGCTGGTTTCGGGCGTGAAGTCGAGTTCGGCGAGGGCCGCGGTGAGGCGGGTGAGAATCTGTTGGTCGGCGCGGATGTTCACGACAGCGTCAGCATCGGTGGTGGGGCGGGCGGAGTAGGAGCCGCGTTCAGCGCAGTGCAGGTGCACGAGTTGTCCACCGATGAGCGTCCAGTGCTCGGGGACCATCGCGTACAGATCCATCAACGTGTGCCAGGAGGCAGCTTGCGCCTCAGTCATGGCAGGGAGCACGACCGGGTCGCTCACTTCTTCCGCCCTTCACTCCGGGCCTGACCCATCTGGGGAGACTGGACCGGATCCTGCTGCGCCAGATCGTCGAGCAGCTCCATGGCTCGATGTCGTTCGCGTGGTCCTTCGTGCTCAGAGAGGTCGGCTGCCAGCAGCATGCTGTCCCAGGCGTGGCCGAGGAGCGGCAAGCTCTGGTCGATGGCGGACGAGACGACGTGAAGGAAGACGTTGGCACGGTCGCGGTCCACGTCGCGCAGCAGGTAGTCCTGTATGACGTCGTCGAGGTCATCGACAGACAGGTATCCCTCAACGACGTCACCTGACGCGAGGCCCGACTCGGGGTGGGAAAGGCCGGAGAGTCGGAGGCGCTGGTCGTTGCGCAGATCCTTGAGATCGCGCTGGGCGATCAGACAGCAGCGTCGTGCCGCCCGGTTGCGCATGAATACCGACAAGAGGCGGAGGCTTTCGTGGGGGTCGTCGAGGTGTGTGGCGGCCAGCCTTCGGAGGCGGGCTCGCGCCCGGGATCTGTCGGGGGCCGAGAGTGAATGCAAGAGGACAGGGTTGTCCTCGACGGCGGCGACCAGGGCCCATGCGGAGCGCTCGGACAGTGGGCGACCCGGAGCGTTGAAGTCAGAGATCCGAGCCAAGTCCTTCTCGTCGATGACCCATTGCCCACCCACACGCTCGGCGGGCAACGAGCCCTCCTGGATCCGCTGTCGTACGCGCTGCGCAACGACGCCGAGGCGCGCAGCCGCTTCGGGGACGCTGATGAGTGCCATTGCGTAATTCCTAGTTGTTAACAAATGATTTCCACAATACTAGCGTAGACGCTAGATTTCCGGATCAACAGATGCTGCCTGAGCGAGTTGTGGAGCCTTTCGCCAACTGGCTTGCACCGCTCACCAGTCCATCGCCGAAGGTTCGGAGGGCATCCTGGCATCCTGGTCGTCGGTCTTGAGATGGATGGTCATGCCGCAGTTCAGCAACGGTCTTGTTGAGGTGGTCGCTGCCGTTGAAATGCCACCCGCGTGGGCCGCGCTTGAGTCAGCGCTATTCGACAGGTTACAGAACAGTACCCGTACTAGCCCGGACCTGAACATGTACAGACGGGATACCAGCCACTACAGAATCTGACTTGACCACGTAGACACCTGGGGCAAAGTCTCACTCAGGCGAGCCGGCCACATGCACCACCAAAGCGTCGGCTACATCGACCCAACCAAGACCTACTGGCGCAACAAAAACAAAAAGCCCGGCCGATGGCCAGG
>CAZRKI010000047.1:0-17551 GCA_964600765.1 uncultured Marmoricola sp. | reverse complement strand
GCCACCACCAGGTCAGGAGTGATGATGAGGATTCACGAGGTGATGGGCGCCAAGGCCGCCCACCAGGAAGTTGTCTCAATCAGCCCCGACGCATCAATCCGGGAGTTGATCACCCTGCTTGCCGATCACAATATCGGTGCTGCGGTGGTCGCTGATGAGCAGAAGTCGATCGTGGGGATCGTCAGTGAACGCGATGTGGTCCGAAAACTGGCCACGATCGACCAGATCCTGACCGCACCGGTGAGCGCGATCATGACCACCGAGGTTCACACCTGCGGGTCAGATGATGCACTGGATGAGATCCGGGCCCTGATGACCCAGCATCGGGTGCGGCACATCCCGGTACTTGATGACGGCCAACTGATTGGCCTGATCAGCATCGGCGATGTGGTCAAGAGCCATATCGATCAGGTGGAGTTTGAACGCGATCAACTGGACTCCTACGTACACCAGACCTGACCCAGCAGCAGTCGATGTGCGAGGCTTTGGGCCATGAGCCCAAACCAACCAGAGAAACCAGAGATCGATTTCCCCGACGGTCCCCCACCAAGTGATCTGGAGATCACTGACCTAACCGAGGGCGAAGGAGCCGAGGCCAAGGCCGGGGACACCGTGTCGGTGCACTATGTCGGTGTCGCGCACTCCACCGGCGAGGAGTTCGACGCCTCCTACAACCGCGGCACCCCGCTGCAATTTCGCCTCGGCGTGGGCCAGGTGATCAGCGGCTGGGACACCGGCGTGCAGGGGATGAAAATTGGTGGCCGGCGCAAGCTGGTGATCCCACCCCACCTCGGGTACGGCGATCGCGGCGCTGGTGGGGTGATCAAGCCGGGTGAAACCCTGATCTTCGTGGTGGACCTGATCAGGATCCACTGACCCTGACCACCACACCACCCAACTCGACGAGGTCGCCAGCGCGTAGTTGGCGGCCTCGTCTGGTCTCCACCTCACCATTGACCTGGACCAGACCCTGCAACAACAATTCCTTGGCATCTGAACCGGAGTCGATCAGGTTGGCCAGTTTGAGGAACTGACCCAGTCTGATCGACTCATCACGGATCACAATCTCCTCCATCAACCCACCAACTGCACTATCGCGTGGATGGTCACCCCGACCAGGCCACCCACAATGGTTCCATTGATCCGGATGTACTGCAGGTCCCGACCCACGTGCAGTTCGATCTTGCGGGCGGCCTCGCGGCCATCCCATTGCTTGATCGTGTGGGTGATCACCGTGGTCAACTCATCGCCGTACCGCTCGATCCCCCAGACCGCCAGGTCGGCCAACCACTCCTCGATCCGGCCCCGTAGCTCAGCGTCCTCGACCACGCGACTCCCAAAAGCCATCAACTCGGCCTCGGCCCGGGCCCGGACCGGGCTGGCTTCGTCCTCCAGGGTCGCCAGAAGTGCATGCTTGAGCGCTGCCCAGAGCGAAAGCCCGGTGTTGACCACCTCCGGATGGGTCAGGATCCGCTCCTTGAGTCGTTCGGCCCGCTGGGCGGTCTCGGGGTCCTCCAACAAGTCCTCGGCCAACTGAGCCAGCAAGCTGTCCAGTGCCTGCCTGGCCTGGTGCTGGGGATTGCTCCGGATGTCCTCCACCCAGCGGATCGCCTCGACGTACACCCTTTGGGTAACAACTTCATTGACCCGTGGTGGGGCCCACCAGGGGGCCCGCTCGCTGAGCACGCTGGTGAAGGTTTCCTCATTACGACGCAGCCAGCGGCTGGCCTCCTCAAGGGCCAGGTCCACCAGGGAGTGGTGAGCCCCATCGGCCACCACCTCGGCCAGGAACCGGCCCGTCAATGGGGCAACTGGTTCATCGAGGAATCTGGGGATGATCACCTCGCGAACCACGTCGGCGACGTCGTCGTCCTTCAGTTTGCCCAGACCAATCACGGCCACTGCAGCAGCCTCATTGACCACCCGTCGGGCATTGGCGGGTTCGCAGACCCAGGCACCCACCCGGCCGGTCACATTGGCCACCGCAAGCCGGTCCCGGATCACCTGCTCCTGGAGGAAGTTCTCCGCGAAGAAGGTCTCCAGGCTCTCCCCGAAGTCATCCTTGCGCCTGGGGATCAGAGCTGTGTGCGGGATCGGGAGACCGAGTGGATGACGGAACAGGGCAGTAACGGCAAACCAGTCGGCCATCGCGCCGACCATGCTGGCCTCCGCTCCGGCGTTGACATAGCCCCACCAGCCGTCCAGGTGTCGGGTAGCGAAGAACACCACCGCGGCGAAGACCAGCAAGCCGGTGGCAGCTGCCTGCATCTGGCGCAGCCGTCTGCGGCGCAGCAGATCCACCTCGGTCTCAGGGACCAACATCTGTAAAGACATAACCACCGAAGTATCGCAGTTGTGCATCTGAGAACATCGCCCTCATGACCGTAATCACAGATTTCACTGCCACCCGGATCGATGGCTCCGAGCAATCCCTGGCCGACTACTCCGGACAGGTGGCCCTGGTGGTCAACACCGCTTCCAAGTGCGGCTTCACCCCACAATTCGTGGGTCTGGAGAAGTTGCAGCAGACCTACGCTGACCGAGGGTTCGTGGTCCTGGGGTTTCCGTGCAATCAGTTCGCCAACCAGGACCCGGGCTCCAACGAGGAGATCAATGAGTTCTGCACCCGCAAGTACGACGTCACTTTCCCGATGTTTGCCCGGATCGAGGTCAATGGCTCCGGTGCCCATCCACTGTACAAGTGGCTGCGCGCTGAGAAATCCGGCCGCCTGGGCAGCGCCATCAAGTGGAACTTCATCAAGTTCCTCGTCGGCCGCGACGGCCGGGTTCTCAAGCGTTACGGCTCCGCCACCAAGCCCAGCGAGATCGCTGGTGATATTGAGGCTGCGCTGGGGGACTGATTCCCACGGGCCCGTGGGAAACTGTCACGTTCAATGGGTTGCAACCCGTTGAACGTGACAGTTTCCCATTGAACGTCAGCCCGGTTCGTCCCCCTCGAAGCCCCAACCCCAGGTACGACGCCCTGCAGCACCACCCCGGACGGTACGACGCCCGCGTACTACCCGCCGTACCAGAACCCGCGTCCGCCGTACAGATCGCTCATGTGTCCAAACGGCGAACCCCGGTGGCTGCTGCGCCCGCCCAGATAACTGCCCACCACGGCCGCGCCCAGGTCGTCCAGCTCCGGCGCCACCACCGTGCCCTCGACCCGAGCCGCCAGTTGCTCGATGAACCGCGCCAACCCCGGATCATCGCCCAGCCGGAAGAAGGTGGTCTGGGCTCCGAGCCGTCGCGAGTTGTCCAGTTCGCGCACCGTGTGGGCCAGGGTCAGCGGATGCGGCGGGTAGGAGAAGAGCACTTCACCGCTGTTGGCCAGGTGGCTGGTTGGTTCCCCGTCGGTGACGATCAGCAGCACCGGTTGGGCATTCGGGTACTTGCGAAAATGCCGGTTGGCCAACAACAGCGCATGGTGCAGGTTTGTGCCCTTGTCGTACTGCGCATCCAGACCGGTGAGTTCCTCGATATTCATCACCTGTGCCGCCCGACCGAATCCGATCAATTGCAGGTGATCGCCCCGGAACCGGGAGCTGATCAACTGGTGCAGCGCCAGCGCCGTACGTTTCATCGGCACCCAGCGTCCAGCCATCGCCATCGAGAACGACGTGTCCACCAACAGGGCCACCGCCGCCTGGGTACGAGCCTCCGTCTCGGCCACCTCGATGTCATCCATGGTGATCCGGATCGCTGCGCCAGCCTCGCGCTGACCCGCCGTACGCACCACCGCGTTGGTGATCGTTCGGGTGACATCCCAGGGCTCGGTGTCCCCGAACTCCCATGGCCGGGAGGCCCCACTGAGATCGCCGGCAGCGCCGGCAGCCCGCAGGTCGCGCTGACCCTGGCGGCCGGACATCTTGTTGGCCACGCCCTTGAGCAGCGCCCTGCCGAGTTGGCGCATCGCTTTGGGGGAGAGTTTCAGGTTGCCGTCTGAACCCCGGTTCAGGTAGCCGGAATCGCGCAGCGCCCGTTCCAACTCCTGCAGGGTACGCGCGTCCACCGCGGCCTCATCCCCCAACTGCCGGGCGAGCTTGTCCAGATCGATGTCCTCCAGCCGGGCCCCGTTGTAGGACTGGCTGAGCTGATCAGCGAGCTCATCAAGTTCAGCAAGGTCCTGCAGCGCACCGGTGCCATCACCCAGACCGAGCCCCTCATCCCCCTCGAACTGCGCCCCGGAGTACCAGTCCTCACCCGGCCGTAACTGTTGGAGATTCTCATCCAGTCGGGAAAGGGATTGCATCAACTCCGGACTGCCGAAGGCCTGTGCGGCCAGGGCATCCAATTCAGCGCGCTGCTCAGCGGTCATTGAGTTGCGCAGCCGCTGGGCTGCCGCCGCCCGCCGGGCCAGGGCATCCATCAGTTCATCGATGTTCTTGGGTTGCTCGGGGAAAAACTCACCGTGCTTGTTCATGAAGTCGGCGAAGTCCTGGTCGGTGTCCTCGCCACGACGTCGCTTCTCCAGCAGGTCATTGAGGTCGCTGAGCATCTGGTTGATCTCGGCCCGGTCCTCATCGGTGGCGTTCTCCAGGGCCTGCTTCATCCCCTGGAAGCGCTGGTCGAGCAGCTCACGCCCCAACAGGTCCTGGATCTTCTCGTAGTCAGCCCGCGCCTGGCTGCTCTTCCAGTCGTACGACGCCAGCTCGGCCACCGCGGCCGCCGTACTGGTCGGCAGGTTGTTGATTTGCATTTCCCGGAAGGTGCGCTCGGTGTCATCAAGATCGACATCGCGGGCCAACTGCTTGCGCTCCTCCAGCACCGCCCGGTCCAGGAGTTCCCGCACCTCAGTCATGGTGCCGTCCAGGTTGTGCCGCTTGAGCAGTTCATTGCGCTTGTTGGCGATCTGGCGGGCCAGATCCTCCAGGCCACGCTGGTCGGTCCCGCCCCGACGCAGGAACTCCCGCATCGCGTGCTCGGGGCTGTACCCGGCCATGACATCCTCGCCGATGGCATCCAGGGCCTCGGCCAGGTCCACCGGCGGGGCCAGTGGGTCAGGTCCGCCGGTGTAGCGCCCGTACCTGGCGCCATGGCGTTCCGGGCGGGACAGGTCAGCCATACACGACTTCTCCATCGACTGCATTCTTGTCGACCTTGCGGGCCAGGAACAGGCCCTCCAGGGCAAGCTCGATCGCGCTGGCCCGCTCCCCATCGCTGTTGGCTCCCAGACGCTCGCAGATCTCGTCGTACACCGGGGATTCGCTGAGGGCTGGCAGGCCGGACAGGAAGTCGCGGGCGGTGACCTGCTCGCCGGTACTCACGCTGGCCCCGCGCTCGATGGCAGCCACGAGCAGGCCCATGTCGATCCCGGCCAGCCGGGCCCGGACCGTCTCTGCGGTCGCTTTGCGCAACAGGTGCTCCAGGATCTCGGCCTCACGGCCCTCCTCGCCGGTCTCGAACTCAACCTTGCCGCCGAGGACATCGACCGCGGTTTCCACGTCAACCACCCGGGCGACTGCCTCATCCTCGCCCTGGACGGTGGCCCGGTGCAGGGCTGCGGCGGCGATGGTCTCGACCCCGGCGATCGAGAACCGGGCCGAGACCCCGCTGCGCTGATCCACCGCTGAGGACTCCCGCAACTGGCGGGTGAACCGGGCCAGGATCTCGATGATGTGCTCAGGCACCTCGGCGCTGAAGTGGGCTTCCTGCTTGATCACGGCCATCTCATCGGCCAGCGCCACCGGATAGTGGGTGCGGATCTCAGCACCGAAGCGGTCCTTCAGCGGCGTGATGATCCGACCACGATTGGTGTAGTCCTCGGGGTTGGCACTGGCCACCACGAAAACGTCCAGTGGCAGCCGCAGCACATATCCCCGGATCTGGATGTCCCGCTCCTCCATCACATTGAGCATCGCCACCTGGATCCGCTCGGCCAGGTCGGGGAGCTCGTTGATCGCCACGATGCCGCGGTGGCTGCGCGGGATCAGCCCGAAGTGGATCGTCTCGGGATCACCCAGGGAACGGCCCTCGGCCACCTTCATCGGGTCCACGTCACCGATCAGGTCGGCGACCGAGGTGTCCGGGGTGGCCAGCTTCTCGGCGTACCTCTCCTCGCGATGCCGCCAGGCAACCGGGAGCTCATCGCCCAACTCCGCGGCCCGGCGCTGGGAGGCGTGCGTGATTGGTTCATAGGGGTGCTCGCCCAGCTCGGCATCAGCAATCACCGGGGTCCACTCATCCAGCAGGCCAACCAGGGTGCGTAGCAGCCGGGTCTTGCCCTGACCGCGCTCTCCGAGCAGTACGACGTCGTGCCCGGCGATGATGGCCCGCTCCAGTTGCGGGATCACGGTGGACTCAAAGCCGTGCAGGCCGGGCCAGGGATCCTCCCCGGCGCGGAGCTTCGCCAGCAGGTTGTCGCGAAGCTCCGCGCGCAGGGTTTTCTGGACGTGCCCGCTCGCACGCAGTTGGCCAAGGGTGTTGATTGCAGGTGGCTGATTCGTCACCTGATCAAAACTACCCCTCTACCGCCATCCACCCCACCGAGGCGGCAGTAGTTAACCGGCTGCAGCGTGTTAACTACTGCCGCCTCGGCGATCTCAGGGGGTCAGGCGGGGGTGGCGTACCGCTGGGCGAAGGCGCGGAGGATCTGCTTGGGGTGTTCCACCTCGCGCTCGCGGGCCAGGGCCTGGAGTTCAGCCATCTCACTCGGGTCGAAGTAGCCATGGTCCTGGTAGACCTCGACCCGCAGGCACAGTCCCTCGCTGTCCAGTTCGGGGTGGAACTGGGTGACGTAGACGTTCTGCCCCACCCGGAAGGCCTGGATTGGGCAGGTTGCCGATGACGCCAGCAGGACTGCCGATGCCGGCAACTGCGCCAGTGCTTCCTTGTGCCCGAGAAAAGCATCGAAACTGTCTGGAAGCTGTCCGAAGATCGGGTCGGTTCGACCGGTCTCAGTCAGTTCGATCATCGTGCGCCCGACCGGCTCCCCATAGGTGCGGTCAACCAGTCCGCCCTGGTGACTGCCGACCACACCGACGCCATAACAGGCCCCCAGAAAGGGGAAGTCCACCGCAACCACCTGATCGAGCAGCCGGTAGAGATCCTTTTCCGCCCGGATCTGAGCTGCATCCTTTTGGGCGTCGCTGAAGTTGTACTGGCCACCGCCGAGGATGATCCCGGACCAATCGGCCAGGTTGACCTCCGGCAGCGGGTCCTGGTCGAGGCGATGCCAGACCAGGTCCGACTCACCCAGCCCAGCCGCACGTCGTACGGCGTCCAACTCATCGACCGCGGCCACCTCATCGGTGCGGATGCCGAGCATCAGAAATGGCTTCACAGCAGGAACCTGAACATCGGGCTGTCCGGTGGCACCCGTTCGATCCGCAAGGGTGATGCCTCCATCCGCTGCAGCAGCGGGGAGAAGTCATCGGCCGAGCCAAGCTCGATGCCGACCAGCGCTGGGCCGTACTCACGGTTGGAGCGCTTGACGTATTCGAACAACGAGATGTCGTCATCGGGACCGAGGATGTCGTTGAGGAAGCGCCGCAGTGCGCCCGGCTCCTGGGGGAACTCCACCAGGAAGTAGTGCTTGCGACCCTCATGGATCAGGGCACGCTCCACGATCTCGGCATAGCGGCTGACGTCGTTGTTGCCGCCGGACAGCACGCACACCACGGTCTGGCCGGGTTGGATATCCAGGCCGGGCAGAGCGGCAGTCGCCAGGGCACCAGCCGGCTCAGTGATGATGCCGTCGTCCTGGTAGAGCGCCAGCATCTCCACGCAGATCGCGCCCTCCCTGACGCTGATCACCTCACAGGGCGCGTCCTTGATGACCGAGAAAGTGATGTCTCCGGTCTTCCGCACTGCTGCCCCATCCGCAAAGGTGTCGATCTCAGGCAGTACGACGGGCCGCCCGGCATCCAACGCGGCCGCCAGGGCAGCCGCTCCAGCAGGCTCCACCCCGATCAGTCTGGTGTTGGCGAGTTGCTCACCGAGAGCCACGATGCTGCCGGCCAGCAGCCCACCGCCACCAACCGGTACGACGATCACATCGGGCAACTCGCCAAGTTGCTCCAGCACCTCAAGCATCAGGGTGCCCTGCCCAGCGATCACCCGGGGATCATCGAAGGCCGGCACCAGCGTGGCACCGGTACGTTCGGCTTCCTCAGCGGCTGCCGCAGCGGCGGCGTCGTAGGTCTCGCCACCCACCACGAGAGTCACGTGACCGCGCCCAAGAGCCAGCACCCGATCCCGCTTCTGGCGTGGGGTGTTTGAGGGCAGGTGGATCCTGGCCTGCACACCCAGTCCGGCACAGGCCAGCGCCACACCCTGGGCGTGGTTACCGGCGCTCGCTGCAACCACGCCGGCAGCTCGCTGCTCCTCGTTGAGCTGACTGATCAGGTTGAGTGCGCCGCGGATCTTGTACGAGCGCACCGGCTGCAGGTCATCGCGCTTCAGGAGTACCTGTGCACCCGTGGCCGCGGAGAGCCGGGCGCTGGGGGTGAGCGGAGTTGTGCGGATGCCATCGGCGATACGAACAGCCGCAGCCTGCACATCACTTTGGTCGGGAAGCACGGTCATCAAGGTTATCCGGTCTGCGGTTGGGTGCTGGAATGGCTGCCATAGCGACCACTACAGCACCCGACCCGGGTAATTCTCCGCGAGCCAACCACCCAGGGCCACGGCGCTGCGCTCCACCAGCGTCGGCCAGTCCAGGGCACCCTCATCAGCCTGGTCGGAGACATGCTTGACCATCCGCAACTGGCACCCGAACCGGCGCGCGGTCAGCGCCAGGGCGTAACCCTCCATGTCAACCAGGTCGGCCCACTGCGCCAACCGGGTCCGGGTCTGCGGATCCGCCACGAAGGTGTCCCCACTGGCCAGGTGTACTCCCTCGCCCACCTCGATCTCCTCCTCCGGGTCATAGCCCATCCCCCGGATGATCTCGGCGTTCATGTCGTGATTGCGTACGACGCCCACCTCATGCAGGCCCTCATAGTGGTCGTGCAGAGCCCCGGCGGAGCCGATGTTCACCAGCAACAACTCGGCCAGGTCCCGCCCCTGGGTGCGCCACTGCGCCAGCTGGGTGGTCACTGCGATTGCGGCCGCGGTCTTGCCGATCCCGGTCACCAGGACCGGCAGGTGGGTTGGGACATGGGTGGTCTCAGCAGTAGCGGCAGCCACCACCAGCAATGGGGTGGTCAGCGACCACGGGTCTGGTGTGTTCACGCCACAATCTTGCCCGAGCAGGCCCCAACCCGGGCCGATTGGGCCTAGGGTCGATGCCATGGTTGAGCAACAGCGCAGCGTCGCCAAACTCCAGGCTGCCATCCGGATCCCCACATCGGCACATCCGGACCACTACGACCCACAGGCCTTCGCCGACCTTCATGCCCAGCTGCGCCAGGACTTCCCGCTGCTCCATGAGCACCTCGAACTGACCCAGGTAGGCACCCATGGTCTGCTCTTCCACTGGGCGGGTCGGTCCGCCGATCGACCGGTGGTGTTGATGGCGCACCAGGACGTCGTACCGGTGGAGGGTGAGTGGCAGCATCCCGGGTTCTCCGGTGAGATTGCCGATGGCGAGATCTGGGGTCGCGGCACCCTGGATGACAAGGGATCCCTGATCGCGATCTGCGAGGCTGTCGAACTCCACCTGGAGCGGGGCTTCGTACCCGCCCAGGACATCTGGCTCTCCTTCGGAGGGGATGAGGAGGTACTTGGCTCAGATGCCGTAGCAGCTGTTGCTGAGTTCGAACGACGTGGCGTCCGCCCCTGGCTGGTGATCGACGAGGGCGGAGCGATTGCCCACGACGCCTTCCCCGGGGTTGACCGGCCACTGGGCGTGATTGGGGTCAGCGAGAAGGGCACCGCCCATGTGGAACTGACCGTGGAGGATCGTGGTGGGCACGCCTCCATGCCCAGCAAATGGGGTCCCACCTCACGGCTGGCCCGGGCCATCGTCCGGATCGAGAAACATCCGATGGCTGCGCGGGTTCCCGGACCCACGCTGGAGATGGTTGAGCGTCTCTCGGCCCACACCAACGCCCTACTGCGGCCCCTGATGGCCAATGCCAGCCGGTTGACCCCGGTCATTGATCGAGCCCTGGTTGCCGCGGGACCAGAAAGCGCCGCCATGGTCCGGACCACGATCACAACGACCACCCTGCAGGGATCCCCGGCCAACAATGTGATCGCCTCCAAAGCCACCGCCGGACTGAACATCCGGATCATGGTGGGTGAAACCATCAGTCAGGTACTCGACCACCTGCGCCGGGTGATCCGTGACAAGAAGGTTCAGTTGGAGTTGGTTTCCGGTAGCGAACCCAGCCCGGTCTCGCCATACACCAACGACCCCGGCTTCGACCTGATCACCAGCACCATCGAGGAAGTCTTCCCCGAGGCCATCCACACGCCGTATGTGTTGATGGGTGCCACCGATAGTCGCTTCTTCACCAGCATCTGCGAGCGGGTCTATCGCTTCACCCCGTTCCGGATGTCAAAGCCGCAACGCGAGGCGATCCATTCCTACGACGAGCGGATCGGCGTGACTGACTTCGTGAATGGAGTCGAGTGGTACCACCGGTTCCTGGCCCGGGTGGGCGCATGAGTTCGGCCCAGTCGACCATCCGGCCGGTGCCGGGTCTGGTCGCAATCGTCGGCTTCCTGGTCGCGGTCGAGTTCGCCAGCGGCATCCTGCAGGGCTACTACACCCCGATCTATCCACAGATCGCCACCCACCTGAGCATCCACGAGGGCGATGTCAACTGGTTCGAGGCCGCCCAGCTGATCTTCTCGGCTCTCTGCATCCCATTGCTGTCCCGGCAGGGTGACCTGGTCGGCCACAAGCAGGTGCTGGTCTGGTCGACCGCTGTGACCGCGCTGGGTTCGTGGGGCCTGGCCTTCGCCCCGGGCTTCTGGACCTTCCTGATCGCCTGGGCACTCCAGGGTGCGTACGTCGTGTGGTTGCCGATGGAGATCGCGATCATCCACCGCCGGACCCGTGACTCCGGACGTCAGGAGTTGCTCACCCGCCGTGGTGCCGCCGTCCTGGTGGGCGCCCTGGAGTTGGCCGTGATCATTGGCGCCCTGGCCAGCGGGATGCTGGTCGGGCACCTGGGGATGAACCTGATTCTGGCGATCCCGGCGATCGTGGTCACCTGTGTGCTGTTCCTGATCATCTTCGGCATCGAGCAGGCACCTGGCGAATCCAGCGGCGGCATCGATTGGCCCGGACTGGGCCTGATCACCGCGGTGCTGTGTCTGGTGATGGCCGGCCTGGTTTTCCTGCGTCTGGACGGAGTGGGCAGCATCCGGGGCTGGGGTCTGATCGTGATCGGTTTGCTCGGGTTGTATCCCTTTGTGCGACATCAACTCAGTCAGACCGAACCCATCCTGGACATCCGGTTGCTGCGCAGCGCCAAACAGTGGCCGGTGCAGCTGACTGCGTTCCTGTTCGGCGTACCGGTCCTGGGCGGGCAGATCCCGTTGTCCACCTTCGTGCAGGCTGACCCCGAGGCCCGGGGTTATGGCCTGGGCGCCGAGCCGTCGTTCATGTCCACTCTGATCGGTCTGTACGTCGTCTCGCTCGCGGTGGGTGCGTTCACGCTGCCGCTGACCACCCGGCTCTTCGGTGGGGTGCGGCGTACCCTGGTGATCGCCTGCCTGATGGTTGGAGTCGGGTACGCCATGTGGTTGCCGATGCACGAGCACGTCTGGCAGGCGCTGCTCAATATGGGCATCGCCGGGTTGGGCTCAGGCGCCCTGGTCGCCGCCCTACCGGCCGCCGCAGCCGCGGCAGCTCCCCCCGAGCGCACCGGCATCGCCACCGGCCTGACCAATGGCACCAAGACCGTGGGCGGGGCCTTCGCCTCTGCGATCTTCGCGATCGCGCTCACCGCAACCGGGTCGTTGGCTGCAACCGGCGAGAAAGTCGCTCCCCTCTCGGGCTATCTGACCGTGTGGGCGGTGTGCTCAGGAGCTGCCCTCCTGGCTGCACTGGCCCTACTGGCCGCACCAGCACACGCCTTCTCCGACAAACCCATCGAGGAACTCCTGCCCTGAGGTGATGATTCGGTAGTCACCCACGCGGATCCGATCTGCATCCCGTCCCCGCATTCTGGAGGCACCAGGAGGTCCTGGGTTCTGGGCAGGTAGCGCAATGGCTCCCTGGATTCCCTTTGCGTTCGCGTGGGTGTACGCCGCGGAGTGCCCGAAGTGCAGCCGGGCGCACCTCCACCCGATAGCTCATGCCCAGTCCAGATCAGCCTTGACCTGTTCCCAGGGGATATTCTCCCCCTCCTCCTGCATGGCCCGGTCGAAAGCAGCAATATCGGCCAACTCATCTGCAGCCTGGAGGAGTTCGTCAAAGAACTCGGGAGCGATCAGCACTGCCTCGCGACGACCCCGGCGTTCAATCACCACGGGCTCCACCTGCGCGCTTGTGACCGCTTCCGCAAAGTTCTTGCGGACATCAGAAGCGCTTCGGGCACCCATTACTCAAGCGTACGTTTGAATCGTCCAAACGTACGCTTGAGCGGTTTCGCTCAGCGGGCCAGGATCACCGAGGATCCGTGCCCGAACAGGCCCTGATTTGCAGTGATCCCGACCCGGGCGTCCTCGACCTGGCGGCCAGTGGCCTGACCGCGCAACTGCCAGGTGAGCTCACAGACCTGGGCCAGCGCCTGGGCCGGCACAGCCTCACCGAAACAGGCCAGACCGCCGGAGGGGTTGACCGGGATCCGACCGCCGATTGAGGTGTCACCGGCACGCAGCAGGGATTCAGCCTCACCCCGGGCGCACAACTGCAGATCCTCGATCCAGTCCAGTTCCAGAGCGGTGGAAAGGTCATAGACCTCAGCCACGTCCACATCGCTGGGGGAAATCCCGGCTTCCTCATAGGCAGCCGCACCGATGGACTCCTTGAAGGTGAGTTCCCCGGGTTGGACGGCCACGGCCGGATCGGTGGAGATCTGGGGCATGTCCAGGACCGTGTTGGGGAAGGTGGGGGTCACCGTGGAGATCGCCCGGATCTGCACACCGGGGGCCAGGCCCTTGCGCTCGGCGTAGGCCTGGGAAACCAGAACCACCGCAGCGGCGCCATCAGAGGTGGCGCAGATGTCCAACAGGTGCAGCGGGTCAGACACGATCGGGCTGGAGAGCACCTTGTCGACGGTGACCTCTCCGCGATAGCGGGCGTAGGGGTTCTCCAGGCCGTGGCGGGCGTTCTTGACCTTTACCTGGGCAAAGTCCTCCTGGGTGGCGCCGTACAGATCCATCCGACGTCGCGCATAAAGTGCGAAGTATCCCGGGTTGGTCATCCCCATCACCCTGAACCGGAACCAGTCCGGGTCATCCCAGCGCTCACCGGCGTTGGGCTTGAGGAATCCCTTGGGGGTGGTGTCAGCACCGACCACAAGGGCGACATCACACAGCCCGGCCAGGATCCGCGAACGAGCGGTGTCCAGGGCCTGGGCGCCGGTGGCGCAGGCGGCGTACGACGTGGCCACCCGGGCGCCGTTCCAACCCAGCGCGGAGGCGAAGGTGGAGCCGGCAACATAGCCGCCGTAACCATTGCGCACGGTCTCCCCGCCGACGATGTAGTCGACATCGGTCCAGGGAACCCCGGCGTCAGCCAGCGCAGCGCGCGCGGCGTGGACGCCGTAGGTGACGAAGTTCTTGCCCCACTTGCCCCAGGGGTGCATACCGACCCCGGCGATGGCTACAGCGGTGTTGGTCATGCCTGCTCTCCTGACTTGCCAGCGACTGGCTTCCAGCGCCAGGTGGTGTACTCGCCTTCTTCATCGGTGTAGAGGGTCTCCACGACGAGTTCCATCTCATCGCCCACCCTGATGTCGTTCACTCCGAAGCCATCGGCAACCTGGCCGAGTACGACGAGCCCCTCGGGCAGCTCCACTGCTGCCAGCGCGAAGGGCACATAGGGGTCACTGGCCGGGATATAGGGCTCGGGTGGCTGGTACTGCGCGTCGGTGTAGGACCACACCTTCCCGAAACGGGAGAGCTCGGTGTCGACGAACTCCTCCCCATCACAGGATGGATTGCGACAGAAACCCTGGGTCCTGGGGAAGAACGGGGATCCGCAGGTGGTGCACTTGGAGGCGATCAGGGCCGGCTGGTCACCCTGGGTGAACCAGCCCTCAACTACCGGCTTGGCCATGGGACACCTTTCACGGTGGGACTAGAACAAGTTCTGATTCTCGCATACGTACGATTCATCCTTATGGGACCCAAGGACACCTCAACGCCAGACGCCATCGTGGTTGGAGCCGGACTGGCCGGACTGGTCGCCACCTATGAGTTGGTGCAGGCCGGCAAGCGAGTCGTCGTACTCGATCAGGAGAACGAGAAGAACCGCGGTGGCCAGGCCTTCTGGTCACTCGGTGGCCTGTTCTTCGTCAACTCCCCCGAGCAGCGTCGCTGGGGGGTCAAGGATTCTGAGGAGCTGGCACTGTCGGACTGGATGGGCAGTGCCCAGTTCGACCGGGAGGAGGACCATTGGCCGCGTGAATGGGCCAAGGCCTACATCAGGTTTGCCGCTGGGGAAAAGTATGAGTACCTGCGCAACCTGGGATTACGCGTACTCCCCTTCGCCGGCTGGGCCGAGCGTGGCGATGGCCAGGCCCATGGACATGGCAACTCAGTACCCCGGTTCCACCTGACCTGGGGTACCGGCCCGGAAATCGTCCGGGTCTTCCTGGAACCGGTCGAGGCTGCCGAACGCACCGGGCAGGTGACCTTCCAGCACCGGCACCGGGTGGATGAGGTGATCACCGAGAAGAGCGCCGTGGTTGGGGTGAAGGGAACCATCCTGAAACCCGATTCGGCCGAACGCGGCAAACCCAGCAATCGGGACAAGGCCGGGGAGTTCGAGCTACGGGCCACCAATGTGATCGTGACTTCTGGTGGCATCGGCCACAACTTCGACCTGATTCGGGCCAACTGGCCAATTGATCGGCTGGGCAACCCACCCAAGCACATGGTGGCCGGAGTCCCCGCCCATGTTGACGGCCGGATGATCGCAATCAGCAAGAAGGCCGGAGCCAGTGTGATCAATGAGGATCGGATGTGGCATTACACAGAGGGCCTGCACAACTGGGACTCGATCTGGGAGAACCACGGCATCCGGATCATTCCCGGCCCTTCCTCGCTCTGGTTCGATGCCGAGGGCAATCGGCTTCCCGCCCCCAACTTCCCCGGCTTTGATTCCCTGGGCACCCTACGCACGATCGGACAGACCGGCTATGACTACAGCTGGTTCATCACCAACACCTCGATCATCAGCAAGGAGTTCATCCTGTCCGGATCGGAGCAGAATCCCGAGATCACCGACAAGGACAAGGTGGTTTTCGCCAAGGCCCGGTTGAACAAGGGACCGCTGGCCGCGGTCCAGGCCTTCGTGGACAACGGCTCGGACTGGGTGAGCGCCGACGACCTGGACACCCTGGTCTCCCGGATGAATGAGATCGGTCGGGGTGGGCACCTGGACCCGGAGCAGATCCGCACCCAGGTCGAGGCCTATGACGCCCAGCACGACAACAAGGCCAGCAAGGACGCCCAACGGATGGCGATCAAAAACGCCCGCTCGCTGACCTCGGAGAAGATCATCCGGGTGGCCAAGCCCGGGAGGATTCTGGACCCCGAGGGCGGGCCACTGATCGGGATCCGGCTCAACATCCTCTCCCGCAAGACCCTGGGTGGTCTGGAGACCAACCTGGACTCCCAATGCCTGGACCGGAACGGGGTCCCGATCAAGGGTCTGTACGCCGCCGGCGAGGTAGCCGGTTTCGGCGGTGGCGGAGTCCACGGCTACAACGCCCTGGAGGGGACCTTCCTGGGTGGGTGTGTTTTCTCAGGACGCAATGCCGGACGCGCCGCAGCCCGCTGCAGCTGATCCATGAGTGTCCTGATCGTGGATGGCGCCAACGTGGTCGGCGCCACCCCGAATGGGTGGTGGCACGACCGCGCCGGTGCGGCCGCGAAGCTGCACCATCGCCTGCTGGTGGCAGACACCTCCTACGACCGGATCGTCCTGGTCCTGGAGGGGAAGGCAAAGGCGGGCATCCCCAGGGGTGTGGATGGGCACCTGCACACCGTGCACGCTGCTCGCGATGGTGACTCGGAGATCCTGGCGCAGACCAAACAGGCGGTGGGCACCAGCGAGCAAGTCGTGGTGATCACTGCAGATCGAGCGCTTCAGGCCCAGGTCGAGTACGTCGGTGCCCGCACCATGAGTCCGGGTTGGCTACTGGCGTTGTTGGATTCCTGAGTCACGATGCTGGCCCCGGGGACCTTGATCCCTCAGGATGGGCAGATGAGTGAACCCGTGTTGTACGACGTCGCCGACCACATCGCCCTGATCACCCTGAACCGACCCGAGGCGATGAATGCGGTCAATGCCGACCTGGCCACCGCCCTGGGCGAGGCCCTGGAACGGGCCGACCAGGATCCGCAGGTGCGGGTGCTGATCGTGACCGGGACCGGAAAAGCGTTTTGCGCTGGCGCTGATCTGAAAGCGATTTCCCGGGGAGAGGACATCAGCGTGCGCGGCAACCCCCAGTGGGGTTTCGGGGGCTATGCCGAACACTGGATCAACAAGCCGGTGATCGCTGCGGTGAACGGCTTCGCGATGGGTGGTGGGACCGAGTTGGCCCTCGCCTGCGACCTGATCGTGGCCTCCAGCGCGGCCCGATTCGGGTTGCCCGAGGTCAAGCGCGGTCTGATCGCTGCCGCTGGTGGCCTGATCCGGATCCAGCGTCAGATCCCGATGAAACGAGCCCTGGAACTGGCGCTCACCGGAGCGGAGCTGAGCCCCCAAACCGCACTGGACTGGGGCCTGGTGAACCGCGTGGTCGCACCGGAGGAGCTCATGGACAGTGCCCGGGCTCTGGCCGCTGAGATTGCGAACAACGCCCCCACCGCAGTCCGGATGACCAAGAGATTGCTGCACGAGGCCTCCGGGGCCAACTCCGATTGGGATCCGAACTGGGGCACCGGATCGGCCTGGGAGCTCAACAACACACGGACCATGGAGGTCTTCGCCCACCCGGATGCCATCGAGGGGCCGATCGCCTTCGCCGAGAAGCGGGAACCCCGCTGGTCCGACTGAGCTCAGCGACGCTTCTGACGGATCACCTGCGCCAGGTCGAGCTTGTTTGCCTCGCGCCAGCGGGCCACCCGGGCCAGGTCAGTGGCAAGTTGACGCGGCGTACGCCGGGACTGGTGGTACCAGCGCAGCGCATCCTCGGCATAGGCCACCCAGGCAATGGAGCGGGCCGCGCGGATCTGGTCCAGGGCCTGGATCGGATCAACCCCCTGGGCCAGTAGCGCGGCAAATCCCACACTCGGCCCCCGATTGATGCCCATATGGCAGTGCGCCAGGACCACCCCGCCCGCCTGGGCCGCTGATTGGACATACTCGACCGCCTGCTCGAAGTAGGAGGCCGGCACCCGTTGCCCCACGTCGTCCATGCCCTGATGGCGATAACTGATCGCCGGAGCCAGGGACCTCACGAAGGGCTCATCCGACCACTCGATCCTGGCATCAAAGATGTGCGTAACCCCAGCTTGCAACAACTCATGGAGT